>JAXLYI010000007.1:0-434055 GCA_046351555.1 Polyangiales bacterium | reverse complement strand
ACCGCGCGTCGGGGTCGGCGAGCCAGGCGGCGAGGGCGTCGGGCGCGAGGTCGAGCACCACGTCGCCGATGCGGTCGGGGCCCAGCGTGTCGAGGCGGCGCAGCAGCTCCGCGTGCTCCGCGGTGGTGATCTGGCGGCCCAGGCGGCGCGCGAACTGGCGCTCCACCGTGCGGAGTGCTTCGGCGCGTCCTTCGGTGCGTCCCTCGCTGCGTCCTTCGCTATGCCCCTCGGTGCGGCCGCGGCCGATGAGGGTCTTGCCGATCTGCGAGCCTTCGAACGCGGCGATGACTTCGGCGAACTCTTCGGGCGACATCTTCGGTTCGACAGCGCGGATCATCTTCGACACCTCGGGGAGGGACTGTACCATCGTGGCGATCCACGCGGGGCTGCGGCGCGAAACCACCCAGGCGACGAACTCCTCCAGCTTCCTGCCCGTGCGCGCGGTGAGGAAGGGGATGAGCTCCTCGCGGAGCGGCAGCTCGTTGGCGGCGATCCACAGCACGGGGAACATCGCGGGCCGCACCCACCAGCACCCGTCGCCCGCGGGCGCGAGCGTGAGCCGCCCCGCCTGCTCCCACGCGCGGAGCCACTGGGCGACGTGCGGTGCGAGCATCCACGCGGCGCAGTCGTTGGGGTCGGGGTCGAGCTCGCGCTTGTCCTTCGCGGCCTCGGCGAAGCGCTGCGCCTGCCGCGCCTCGCGGCGGAAGCAGGTGCGCTGGAGCACGTCGGGCCCGAGCTTGTCGCCCGGCATCTTCCCCTCGAACACCGCCTCGTGACGGAGCAGCGACCACGGCGCCGGGAGTGTCCCCAGCGACGCGGGCGTCGACGTACGCAGCAGCCCGTCGGGGCGCAGCTCGGTTGTGCGGATCTCCGGGGGCACCTCGAACACCACGGCATAGTGGGTGATCGTCGGCGTCTCGTCCGCCAGCACCCCCTTGAGCCAGTGGTCCAGGTCGCTCATGGCGTCGGCGTAGTCGCACCCGTCCGCGACGTCAACGACGTGCGTTGCGCGGGTGACATACCCTGACGGGCATCAGCGAAAGTGTGTGGTGGAGACGTCGAGCGTCAGCGCGCGTCGGGATCGGCCAGCCAGGCGGCGAGGGCCTCGGGGGCGAGGTCGAAGACGACTTCGCCGATGCGGTCGGGGCCCAGCGTGTCGAGCCGGCGCAGCAGCTCCGCGTGCTCCGCCGCGGTGATCGGGCGGCCCACGCGGCGGGCGAACACGCGCTCCAGCACCCGGAGGCCCTCGTTGCGACCGCGCTCGAAGAGGATCTTGCCGATCTGCGAGTCTTTGACCGCGGCGATGACTTCGGCGAACTCTTCGGGAGACAACTTCGGTTCGACCGCGCGGATCATCTTCGACACCTCGGGGAGCGATCGTACCAGGGCGGCAGGCGACTCATGGCGTCGCCTTCAGCCCGCCCCGATCGCTTCGAGGCGCACGGGCTCCTCGTAGAGCGCCGCGCCCTCGCCCGCGTCGGTGAGGCGCGCGCGCGTGATCGCGTTGGCGCAGCGGCCACGCGCGAGGCTCCCGCCCTTCGGCACCAGCACCACGTCGCGGCGCATCGTCGCGTCGTGCACCACGGTCACCTCCATCGCCCCGAGCGCGCTGCGGAGCCTCGCGCGTTGGCCGCTCGCGATGCCGCCCGCCACCGCCGGATGAACGCGCGCCTCGGCGAGCGCGTCGGGCTCGGCCGGCGACCACTGCGACGACTGCGACTCCGGCGTCGACAGCGCGTGGAGCAGCAGCGGAAACTCCCCGCCGGGCCGCGCGGCCTCCACCGGGAGCTCCGTGACGAGCCGCGCCTTCCCGCTCGCCGTGGGGAACACGCGCCCTTCGAAGGCCACCTTCGGCGCGAGGGGATTGCGCGCTGGGCCGCGCTCGAGCTCGTCGAGCGGCATCGCGCGGAGCATGCGGCGCTTCCAGCTCCGGGCGTCGCCGGTGAAGTGCTCCGCGAGCCCCGTGCGGGCGGCGAGGGCCTGGACGATCTCGTAGTCCGTCCACGCCCCCTCGGTGCGAACCACCGGGCGAACGACATTGAGGTGGTGGTTCCCGTACGCGCCCACGACGTCGTCGTCTTCGAGCATCGTCGCGCAGGGCAGCACCACCGTCGCGAGCCGCGCCGTGTCGGTGAGCGTGCTGTCGACCACCACCACGAACTCCCGCGACGCGAGCGCCTTCACCGTCGCGTGCGAGTCGGGGAGCATCGCGACGGGGTTGCCCGCGGTGATCCACACGGAGCGTACCTCAGGGTCGCGCGCGGTGAGGATCTCCTCGCCGAAGAGCGGCTCGCAGAGCTCGCGCGGCGGTGGGGCGACGTGGACGAAGCTCGTGTCGAAGGCCCCGCGGCGGCGGAAGTAGTACGACACGCCGCCCCCCGACACGCCGACGTTGCCCGTGACGAGCCCGAGCGCGTCGAGGCACCGGACGATGGCGCTCCCGTTGGTCCGGCGCTGCATCCCCCAGCCCACGAGGATGGCCGCGGGAGAGTTGGTTCCGTAGAGTTCGGCGAGGGCCTCGACGTCGGCGACGGGGACGTCGGCTTCGCGCGCCCACGCGTCGAGGGAGCGGCTCATCGCGAGGGCTTCGAAGCCGTCGAGACCTTCGCACCAGCGGGCGGCGTCGGGGTGCGTGAGATTGCGTTGGAAGAGGCAGCGGGCGACGCCGAGCGCGAGGGCGACGTCGCCGCCGGGCCGCGGCTGGACGAAGCGGTCGGCGAGCTTCACGCCGCGGTGCGCGACGGGGTCGACGAGGGCGATGGGCGCTCCCTTGCGACGGAGCTCTTGCAGCAGGGGGAGGAGGTGGGGCGAGGAGGTGTGGGGGTTCTTGCCCCAGAGGACGACGGCCTTCGCGTGGAGGAGGTCGTGGAGGTCGTTGGCGTCCTCGTCGCCGAAGTCGGCGAGCTGGGCCGCGTCGCCGGCGCCGCCGCAGATGTCTCCGCGCTTCGAGGTGACGGGCCCGAAGCGGCTGAAGAAATGGTCGGTGACGTGCTTCATCAGCCCGAGCGATCCGCCCGAGCGGTAGTGGAAGACGGCCGCGGGCCCGCTCTCCGCGCGCACGCGCAGGAGCTCCCGAGCACACAGGTCGAGGGCCTCGTCCCAGGTGCTCGGCACGAGCTCGCCGCCCCGCCGAACGAGCGGCGCGGTGAGGCGCTCGGGGCTGTACTGCCGGTGGAGAAACTGGTCGGTCCGGTAGCAGAGGAAGCCGCGGGTGACCGGGTGCTCTGGGTCGCCTTGGAGGCGCGTGACGCGGCCGTCGGTGACGTGCGCGACGATGCCGCAGGCGTCGGGGCAGTCGCGGTTGCAGGCCGTCTTGACGAGGGTGGTGGCGCTCACGGCGCGGGAGCCTACACCCGCGCGGCGCGGTCAGCGCTGCATGACGAGCATCCCGAGGAGCGCGACGAGCAGCACCACCAGCACGACGAGGAGCCACATCATGAGGCGGAGCGTGCGGGTCTGGGCGACGATCTCGCCGGTTGGCGCGCCCGCGGGGGCGGGGGTCGCGGCGGGCGGCGCGTCGCTCGGGGCGGCGCTGCGCGCAGACGTGGGCGCGGGTGCGGGCGGCGGGGTGCTCGGCGAGATGGCGGGCGCGGCGCGGGGCTTCGGCTTGAGCTTCGCGGCGGGCAGCGCCATCGTGGGCAGCGGGTTGTTCACCACCGGCAGGGGCGTCGCGTCGGGCTGGCGCGGCGGCTCCGGGGTGAGCGCGTCGACCGGCGCCCCGCCTGCCTCCTGGAACACCAGCGTGAACTTCCCGATCTGCACCTCGTCGCCGTCGTCGAGCCGCGCGGCCTTCGACGGCGCGCCGCGGAAGAACATCCCGTTGCTGCTGCTCTGGTCGTAGATGAGGAAGGCGCCGACCGAGGCCTCGTAGCGCAGGGTCGCGTGGTGCCGCGAGACCCCGTCGTTGTCGATCACCACGTCGTTGCTGACGTCGCGGCCGATGCGGGTGGCGACGCACGTCACCGGCACGGTCTTCAACTCACGTTCTTTGAGGCGCACGATGATCTGGGCCATGGACCGTCCTCGTCACGGCGTAAGACGGCCCCACGTTGCACCAGAGACGCGGTCGAACGCAATTCCCTGCCGCCCTCGGGGCCCGCAGTTGACCGAAGCGATGCGCAAGGTTCTGCGCGGCGCGCCGGGGACTTCCGGTCGGGCGCGGGGCTGCGGTAGCGTCTCCTCCATGGGTTTTTCACGCGCGTGGCGCCGCGGCGCCTGGGCTCTCGTGCTGGCCGCAGCCGCCGTCGGATGCGGCGACGACAACGGCGAGGTGATCGTCCCCGACGCCGCCCTCGTGGAGGCCGGCGCCGACGCGGCGGGCGATGGTTCGGCCCCGAAGGATCAAGCCGCGCCCGATGTCGAGGCGCCCGACGCGCCGAAGACGCCCGATGCGGACCTCCCCGACGCGCCCCCGCCGCCGGACGACGCGCCCCCACCACCGCCCGACGCCGACCTGCCCGACGCGCCCCCGCCACCGCCCGACGCCGACCTCCCCGACGCGCCCGTGGGAATGGACGTCCCCATCGGGATGGACGCACCCGTGGGGATGGACCGCCCGACCGGCGTCGACGTCGCCCCCGACCGCGCCGCCGACGCGAGCACCTGCGGCGCGCCGGGGCAGTCGTGCTGTCGCCCGCTGCTCACGTGCTCGTCGGGGGCCGAGTGCAACCTCCGCACGATGATGTGCGCCGGCTGCGGCGGCACCGGCCAGGCATGCTGCCTCCGCAGCGCGCCGACCTGCGCGACGGGCAACTACTGCGAGGCCGGCACCTGCGCCACCTGCGGGACGGCGGGGCGCCCCTGCTGCCCCGGCGCGACGTGCGGCGCGGGCAACACCTGCAACGCGCGCAACGTGTGTACCGCGTGCGGCGGCGCGGGCCAGCCCTGCTGCGCGTCGCGCATGTGCGGCGCGGGCTTCGTGTGCGGTGGCGTCCTCGGCACCTGCAACCCCTGCGGCGGCGCCGGCCAGGCATGCTGCACGGGTTCGATGTGCTCGACGGGCCTCTCATGCCGCCTCGAGACCTGCGTGATGACCACCTGCGGCGGCGTCGGTCAGCCGTGCTGCGGCGGCGCGCGCTGCGACAGCCCCACGTCGGTGTGCTCGGGCGGCATGTGCGCCGCCTGCGGGATGTCGGGCCAGCCCTGCTGCGCGGCCAACACCTGCGCGGGCGCGACCCTCACGTGCGCGGGCGGCCGCTGCGGCGCCTGCGGGTCGATGGGCCAGGCCTGCTGCGCTGGCGGCACTTGCAACATCGGGACGGCCTGCGTGACGGCGAGCGGGATGTCGTCGTGCCAGGCCTGCGGCACGCGCGGATCGCCCTGCTGCGCGGGCAACACCTGCAACGTCGGCCTGCGCTGCGCGCTCGGCCGCTGCGCCTGAACCGCGGCCGCGTCGTGACGTCGCGCGACGCGCCGCTCCACCGATTCAGCCGCGTCGTCGGCTCGCTCCGCATCGGGGCCGACTGGTTCGAGCGGTCGGGCCTCGCGCGCGAGGGACCCGCGCCGCGCGGGCTCTGCGACAGCCTCGACGACCTGATGCCGCCAGGCGTGAGCGCGTCGGAGGTTCCGCCGGCGGTGCGGGCGTTCTTCGAAGACCCGGCGTCGCTGGAGTTGGAGATCACCTCGGTGTGGAGCCCGCTCGCGGGGCTCCTCTGGCGCGCGGCGTCGCGGGTGATGGACGCGGTCGGGCAGCTCCGCCTGCCGCGGCGTCACGCGGTGGTCCACGCGCGGATGGTGGCGCTCGACGGCGCGAAGGAGGGCCGCGCCGACGCGCGCGGGATCGTGCGGACGCGGGTGGACGACGGCGGGGTGTTTCAGGTGTTCGCGTACGGGGTGACGGCGGGGCTGATGAGCGTCGCGATCCCGCTGCCGGGCGGGCACCTCGCGGGGCTCCTGCGGGTGCGGGTGGAGGGCGCGACGGTGACGCTCACCTCGCGGCCCGGCGACGGCGAAGGTCGCACCGGCGTGTGGTGGGTGACGCCGTGGGCATCGCTGCGCACACCGCTGGAGGAGACGCTGCGCTTCGAAGCCGACGACGGCTCGCCAGGGAGCTTCGTGGCGACCCACGAGCAGCGCTGCTTCGGGCGCGTGCTGGTGACACACGCCTACCGCTTCCACCCGCTGAAGACGTAGCGAGCGCGTCGCCCCTCTCGTCGTCACCCGTTCGGTAGTACCGTGCGGCGCCATGAACGACCCCGTCGACGAGCTCCCGTGGCGCCCGACCGCCTGCGTCCTGTGCAGCATCAACTGCGGCCTCGAGGCGCGCGTCGCCGACGGCGGGCTCGTGAAGATCCGCGGGGATCGTCGGCACCCGGGCTCCCAGGGCTACACCTGCGAGAAGGCCCACCGGCTCGACCACTACCAGCGCGGCCCACACCGCCTCACCACGCCGCTGCGCCGGCGCGACGACGGCACCTTCGAAGCGATCGACTGGGACACCGCGATCGCCGAGGTCGCCGCGAAGCTCGCGCTCGTCCGCGACACCCACGGCGGCGAGACCATCTTCTATTACGGGGGCGGCGGGCAGGCGAACCACCTCGGCGGGGGCTACGGCGCGGGGCTCCGCGCGGCGCTCGGGTCGGTGTTCGCGTCCAACGCGCTCGCGCAGGAGAAGACCGGGGAGTTCTGGGTCGACGGGCAGCTCTTCGGTCGGCCACGGTGCCACACCACGGGCGACTTCGAACACGCCGAGGTCGCAGTCTTCGTCGGCAAGAACCCCTGGCACAGCCACGGCTTCCCGCGCGCCCGCGTCGTGCTCAAGGAGATCGCGGCCGACCCGAAGCGCGCGCTCGTCGTGATCGACCCGCGCCGCACCGAGACCGCCGCGATGGCCGACTTCCACCTCCAGGTGCGCCCCGGCGGCGACGCCTGGTGCCTCGCGGCGCTCCTCGCGGTGCTCCTCGAAGAGGACCTCGTCGACCGCGCCTGGGTCGACGCGCACACCCGCGATTTCGACCGCGTCGCGGCGCACCTCGCGGACGTCGACGTCGCCCGCTACTGCGCGGCCGCGGGCGTGGCGGAGGCCGACGTGCGCGCGGTGGCCCGCCGAATCGCCGCCGCGTCGAGCGTGTCGATCTTCGAAGACCTCGGCATCCAGCAGGCGCCCCACAGCACGCTCGACTCGTACCTGGAGAAGCTCGTCTACCTCCTCGTCGGCAGCTTCGCGAAGGAGGGCGGGATGAACATCCACACCCGCTTCGCGCGCCTGAGCGGCGGCGGCTCGGGGCGCGCCGAGCGCGTCACGCCCGTCACCGGCCAGCGGATCATCACCGGGCTCATCCCCGCGGCCGCGATCCCCGAGGAGATCCTCACCGACCACCCGAGGCGCTTCCGCGCGATGGTGGTGGAGAGCGCCAACCCCGCCCACTCGCTGCCCGACTCCCCACGGATGCGCGAGGCCCTCGCCGCGCTCGAGTGCCTCGTGGTGATCGACGTCGCCCTCACCGAGACCGCGCGCCTCGCCCACTACGTGCTCCCCGCGGCCTCGCAGTACGAGAAGTGGGAGGCGGCCTTCTTCACGCTGGAGTTTCCCCGCAACGTCTTCCAGCTCCGCCCGCCGCTGCTCGAGCCGCTCCCGGGGACGCTGCCCGAGCCCGAAATCCACCGGCGCCTCGTCCGCGCGCTCGGCGGCTACACCGACGACGACCTCGCCCCGCTCCGCGAGGCCGCCGCGCAGGGCCGCGAGGTCTTCGCGATGGCCTTCCTCTCTGCGCTCGCCGAGCGTCCGCAATGGAACGCCCTCGCCGCGCTCCTCCTGCTGGAGACGCTCGGCCCGACGCTCGGCGCGGGGCGCGAGGCGACGGCCGCGGTGTGGGGGCTCGCGCAGGCGTGTTTCCTCTCGTACCCGGAGTCCGTGCAGCGTGCCGGGTACGAGAGCGGCGACGCGCTCTTCGAAGCGATCCTCGCGCACCCCGAGGGCGTGACCTTCACCGTCGACCCCTACGAGGAGACGTGGGCGCGGCTCGACACGCCCGACGGGCGCGTGCGCCTCGCGATCCCCGAGCTGCTCGACGAGCTCCGCGCGCTGCCGCCCGACGGGCCCGCGCGCGACCCCGACTACCCCTTCGTGCTCTCCGCGGGCGAGCGGCGCACCTCCACCGCCAACACCATCTTCCGCGACCCCGCGTGGCGCCGGAAGGACGTCGCGGGCGCGCTCCGCATCCACCCCGACGACGCCGGCCGCATCGGCGCGCGCGACGGAGGCAGCGTCCGCGTGACCACCCGCCGCGGCAGCGCGGTGGCCGTGGTGGAGGTGAGCGACACCATGCGGCCGGGCCACGTGAGCCTGCCCAACGGCCTCGGGCTCTCGGGCGACGGCGCCGCGCACGGCGTCGCGCCCAACGAGCTCACCTCGGGCGCCGACCGCGACCCGATCGCGGGGACGCCCTGGCACAAGCACGTCCCGGCGCGCGTCGAGGCGCTGGCGTAGCCGCTACGGGGTCGGGTCGTGCCCGACCCCCACGCCGTCGGCGACGCGGTTGAAGTAGTTGAACATCGACGCGATCATGGTGACCTGGAGGATGCCGAGGTCGTCGAAGCCCGCGGCGCGCAGGGCCGCGTGGGCCTCGTGCGTGACGGACCCGGGCGCGCGGGTGAGCGCGTCGACGAAGCCGAGCATCGCCCGCTCGCGCGCGTCGAGCGGGGCGGTGCGCCAGTCCTTCTTGATCGCCTCCACGAGTGACCCGTCCAGGGTCACGGCATGCAGGAACGCTGCATGCGACTCCGTTCAATAGAAGCAGTCGTTGATGGAGGAGACGGTGGTGGCGATGAGCTCGTGGTCGCGCCGCGAGAGCGGGAGCGACGGGTCGAGCATCGCGCGGTAGCCCGCGAACAGGTGCCGCAGCACCTCGGGCGCGAGCGAGTGGGCGCCGACGATGCTGTCCCGCGCGACGCCGGGCGGCAGCACGTACCCGCCGGCCCGGGGGCTCCCGTACTCCGGGGGGTAGCCCGCCATCCCCTCGGCGAACGCGCGGGCGAGCTCGGGGTGGTCGGGGCCGGGCTTGCGGGTCTTGATCCACGTCATGCGGCCCATTCGATCGCACGTCCGCGGCGACCGCAAGCCCCACAGGGCGCGCGGCTCAGCAGACGATGGCGCGGCCCGGGATGCCGACGTCGTCGGCGGCCTCGGCGAGCGCGGCGTAGCGCTCGGCGAGCGCGCGGAAGGTGCTGATGCCGGCCTTCGCGGCGAGCACGGGGCCGAGCGTGCGCGCGGAGACGCCGCTCGGCTCGGCGTCGAGGATCGCGCGGAGCCCGATGGCGTCGCCCGCGTGGGCGCGCAGCGGGAGGCGGCCCGAGATGCCGCCGCCGTACACCTCGACCTCGCCCGCGGCGATGAGCCAGAAGGCCAGCGGGGGCGCGCCCTCGCCGAGCAGGAGGTCGCCGGGGTTCAAGAGCACGGGCTCGAAGCGCGCGTACGCGACGCCGCGCTGGTCGGGCGACAGCCGGCGGAGGAAGGGCGACGCGCGCCCCAGCGAGCCGAAGGCGCGCTCCCACGCCGCGTCCTCCAGCACCACCCGCACGCTCGGAAACTCCCGCGCCAGCCAGCTCACCAGCGCGCGCGGCAGCGCCGCCGCCGTGATCAGCTCGCGCGCCGACGCGCTCATCACGCAGCGGCCGCCGTAGAGCGCCGGGATCTCGCCGATGAAATCCCCCGCCCCGAGCGGCGTGCCCGGGCCCTCGTCGCCCGTCGCGCGCAGGAGCCCGCGGCCCTCCAGCAGCACGTAGAGCGGCGGCTCGGGCCCCGCGTGCCCCGGCGTGAGCAGCAGCTCCCCGGGCTCGAACTCCACCAGCGTCACCTGCCGCGCCACCGCCCGCACCGTCTCCGGCGGCAGCTCGGCGAAGAGCGGGATGCCCGCGAGCCGCGCCGCGAGCGGCTCCGCCTGCCCCCCGCGCGCGGGCTGGAAGCTCACCGCGGCGCGCAGCGCGCGGAGGAGGTCCATCGACTCCTGCGCGCTCACCTCGCCGCTCATCGAGGCGTCGAGCGGCTCGGGCGACACCCGCTCGCCCCCGCCCTGCACCAGCGCGATGGTGGTCGGCACCTGGCTCGGCCGCGTGATCACCCGCTGCGGCGGGCCCGGCTGCGCGACCGCCGCCGGCGGCGACGACGCGACAGCCGCCGCGGGCGGCGCCGACTGGGTCGCCGCGGGCTTCGACGACTGCGCCGCGGCCGACGACGACGTGGTGACCCGCGCGGGCGGCGGCGGCGACGAGAGCCCCGCCGCCATGCGCGCCACCTCGAGCGCGGCCTCGTCGTTGCCGCTCTCCATCAGGTGGTCGACCGCGCGCCGGTACCACGACACCGCCCCCGCGATGTCGCCGCCCGACTGGAGCGCGCGCGCCGTCGTCAGCGCCCAGCGCGCCTCGTCGTCGATCGCCGCCGCCGGGTCGGCCCCCGTGTCGCCGCTCTTCCTCGAGTCCATGGTGATCGCACGTTCACTACACGGAGTGCACGCCGGGTGCAATGCGGCCGTCGCGCCCGCGCTACTCCTCGCGCAGCGACGACGCGCGCAGCGCCGACGTGTAGCGCTCCCACGACGCGGTGTCCTGGAGGAGGCGCGCGAGCTCGTCGAGGGCGCCGCCCACCAGCGAGAGCGCCTCGGCGCTCGGGTTGCGCGCGCGGATCGCGTCGACCTCGGCGCGCCGCGCGTCGAGCGCGAGGAGCCCCGCGCTCCGCGTCGCGAAGGGGCTCACCCCGAGGACGGCGAGAAGGTCCTTCCGGCGCGCGGCCTCGTGGAGTGCACGGAGGCGCGTGCGCTCGGGCCCCGGCGCGGCCTGCGAGCCGTCATGCGCCGGGCCCTCCACCCGCAGGTGCTGGAGCCAGTGCAGCGCGAGCAGCGCAGGGAGCACCGGCTCGCCGTGCGTTCGAACGAGCGAGGCGAGCCCCACGTCGCGCGCCGCCAGCGCCGCCGCGCGCTCGGTCGCCGTCAGCGGGAGCGACGCGATGGCCGAGGGCTCCGCGCGCAGCGTCACGGTGGTGCCGTCGCCGCCGAGCGCGCCGTAGGCCACGACGGGCTCGACGCGCGCGCGCGCCCCGAGTACCAGCAGCGCGTCGGGCGCGCGGGTGTGCATCGGGATCCCCACCGAGCTCTCGAGCGCGCGGATCTCCCAGTCGCAGGCGTCGAGGCCGAGCAGGTCGAAGAGCATCTCCTGCGCGGCCCGCGCGAGCACCGGCGCCACGCCGTCGGGCGAGAGGTAGCCGCGCGCCGCGAGCAGCGCCGCGCCGCGCACCCCGAGGTCGAGCGACACCTCGGCGAAGCGCGCGGCCTCCTGCGGGATGTACCCGAGGCGCACGAGCGCGGGGCCGATGAGGTCTTCGGGGCGCGAGCCGCGCACCGCCAGGACGTGCCCGGCGTGCAAACACACCTGCCACTGCGCCTGCCGCGCCTGGACGAACACCACCCCCGTCGCCCGCGCGCGCCCCGCCGCCGCGAGCAGCGTCGCGACGCCGAAGCGCCCGAGCGAGCCGGCCAGCCGCAGGTCGCCGTCGATCGGGAGCGGCGTGACGTTGGCCGCGCCCTGGCCCCCGCGCGCGCCCTGACCGCGCCGCACCTGCACGCCCGGCGACGTGGTGGGCGGCGCGGTGAAGCGCGAGGGCTCCGACGACTCCTCCGCGAGCGCTTCGAAGGGAGCGTCGAGCGGCTCGAGGAGCTCCGGCGGCACGAGGTCGTCCAGGTCGTCGCCGCCCGGCGGCGGGAGTTCGAACGACTCGGGCGCGCCACCCGCCTCCGTCAGCGCCGTGCGCAGGAGCGTGGTGAGCGGGGCCGCGAGGGACGGCGGGTTCCACACCGAGGCGGAGACGGCGCCGGGGCGGAGCGCGGGCGAAGCGGCCTGCGCGAGGGGGCTCTCGGCGAGCGCCTGCGAGCCGACCACGGCGCCCGCGAGCGCCACCGCGGCGGGCGCGATCGCGGTCGGCACCGCGGGCGGGCTCCCCGACGTCGGGATGGGCGTCGGCGCGCGGAAGAGCGAGCCCGGCGCGGGCGTCGGCGCGCGCAGCGGGGAGACGGACGACGCAGCCGAGGGCGGCGGCGCGAAGGGCTGCGGCGTCGGCCGGCGGGGCCCCGTCGCCTGCGGCACCCGCGCGACGCCCGAAGCCGGCGAGTTGCGCGGCGCCGGCACCGAGCCCGACCCCATCACGCTCGCCCGGTGCTGCTGCGTCCCCGTGTCGTGCAGCACCCGCAGCCGCGCCGCGAGGTCGGCCGCCGCCACCGGGCGCTGGGCGAACACCCCGGGCCCGTGCCGCGCGAGGAAATCCCCCACCACCAGCGCCACCTCGGGCCCGCCGACGAAGGCCACCGGCACCGTCGCCGCGAGCCCGCCGCCCTTGCGCAGCCGCTGCACCGCTTCGAAGACGCCCTGCACGTCGGCGTCGACCACGATCGCGTTGGCGCGCTCGAGGCCCACCGCGCGGTCGAGCGTCTCGACGCCAGTGCCCACCACCACGCACTGGTTGGTGGCGAGGCCGCCGAGGAGGGCCTGGTCCGCGGGGCGGAGCACGGCGAGCACGCGCAGGGGGGGCTGTCGTTGCGGGGGTTGCATCACCGGAGCGCCAGCCGCGGAGGATACCCCCCCTCCATCCATCATCTCAAGCTCGCGGTGCGGGCGCGGTCCGCGGTACGCTCCGACCCGTCGATGATCCAGGACGCGCTACGGGCCCTCATCGAGGGCCGCGACCTCGACGAGGCGAAGGCCAGCGACGCCGTCGAGGCAGTCCTGTCGGGCGCGGCCTCGCCCGCGCAGATCGCCTCCCTCGCCACCGCCCTGAGAATGAAGGGAGAGACGGTCACCGAGATCACCGCCGCCGCGCGCTGCCTGCGCCGCCGCTGCGAGTGGGTCGAGGCGCTGCCCGGCGTCGTGCTCGACACCTGCGGGACGGGCGGCGGGCCCCTCCGCACCTTCAACGTCAGCACCGTGGCCGCCATTGTGGCCGCGGCCTGCGGCGTCCCGGTGGCCAAGCACGGCCTGCGCGCCGTCACCTCCCGCACCGGCAGCGCGGACGTGGTCGAGGCCCTCGGCGTCCGCATCGACGCGCCGCGCGAGGTCGTCCAGCGCTGCCTCCGCGAGGTGGGGATCGGCTTCCTCTACGCGCCCGCCTACCACGTCGCGCTCGCCAACGTCGGCGCGGTGCGCCAGGAGCTGGGCTTCCGCACCGTCTTCGACCTCCTCGGCCCGCTGGCCAACCCGGCCGGGGCCACCCACCAGCTCCTCGGGGTCCACTCGCCGCGCTACCTCCGGCCCATCGCCGAAGTGCTCGGGCGGCTGGGCGTGCGGCGCGCCTGGGTCATCCACGGCCACGGGGGCATCGACGAGGTCTCGCCGGCCGGCGACACCCAGGTGGTGAGCGTGCGCCAGGGGGTGCTCGTCGAGAGCACCGTGTCGCCCGCGGATTTCGGCGTCGAGCCGAACACCGACCTCGAGGCCCTGCGCGGCGGCGACCCCCGCACCAACGCGGACATCACCCGCGCGGTGCTGGACGGCGAGCGCTCCCCGCGGCGGACGGCCGTGGTGCTCAACGCCGCGGCCGCCCTCGTGGTCTCCGAGATCACCGCCGACCTCCGCGAGGCCGCGCAGATGGCCACCACCGCCATCGACTCGGGCGCCGCCGCCCGCACCCTCGCCCGCTGGGTCGAGGTGAGCAACCTCGACGAGCCGGGCGCGAACGACCCTGCGCAACCGCCACCCTGACGACGCACGGGGGCGCGCAGAATTCGCGGGCATTTGCGGGAGATTTCAACAATCCCCGCCGGCGTGCTACGTGTCGTTCTCGTGACGAATCCACCGTTCCGACGCCGCCGCGACGCGTTGAAGGAGCTCGTCGCGGTCGCCCGCCAGGGCTGGCTCATCCCGCAGCCGGGCCGCTCGCTTCGTGAGCACGGGGAGGCCGAGCACCTCGTGGTGTTCGTGCACGGGTACTTCGCCTCCGCCGGGGTGTTCGGCCCGATGGCCGAGCGCATCGCGGCGCGGGGCGCGGGCCCCCGGCAGCTCCACTTCACCTACCTCCCGACGGGCAGCGTCGCGGGCCACGCCGAGCGCCTCGTCGAGCACATCGAGCGGGCGCACCCCGAGGGCCCCGTGTGCGTCGTGGCCCACTCGCTCGGCGGGCTCATCTCCCGCTACGCCGCGCAGGTGCTCGGGCAGCGCATGGACGCGCTGGTGACCCTCGGCACGCCGCACCACGGCACCGACCTCGCGCGCCCCTGGCCGATGCGCCTGACGCGCGAACTCTCGCCCGGCAGCAGGCTCCTCCGCACGCTCGACGAGACGCGCGGCCGGCTCGAAGGCACGCGGCTCACCTCCATCGTCGCGGTGCAAGACGCGCTGGTCGGCCACCGCAGCGCCGTGCTCGAGCGCTCGCGCGTGGTGTACATCGACGGCGTCGGCCACCACGGGATGCTCTACCACCCCGACGCGATCGAGGCCGTGCTCGAAGGGATCCGCCTCGACGCGCGGCGACCGGGCGACCGGGAGAGCTGTGAGGTGATGGTCGAGTCGGGCGAGCACCCCGAGTCGGGCGAGCACCGCGCGGGCCCCGTCGCCCCGCGCCGCGCCGTGGGATGAGCGAGGCCGCGGAGGCGCTGTGGGCGTTTCTCGCGGGGCGCCGGGTGGTGGCGCTGACGGGGGCCGGGGTGAGCACCGACTCGGGCATCCCCGACTACCGCGGGCCCGACGGCGTGCAGCGCGCGCGGGCGCCCGTGCAGTACCAGGAGTTCGTGAAGAGCGAGGCGAGGCGACGCCGCTACTGGGCCCGGAGCGTCGCGGGCTTCACGCGCTTCGCGTCGGCCGCCCCCAACACCGCGCACCGGGCGTTGAGTTCACTGGAGGCCGGCGGGTCCGTCGTCGGGCTCATCACCCAGAACGTCGACCGCCTCCACCACGCCGCGGGCAGCCGCCGCGTGGTCGAACTCCACGGCGCGCTCGCCCGCACGCGCTGCCTCGACTGCCACGCGTACGAAGCGCGCGACGCGTTGCAGACGCGGCTCCTCGCGCTCAACCCGTGGCTCGCGGGGGCCGACGCGCGGGCCGCGCCCGACGGCGACGCGGAGCTCGACGCCGCGGCCGAAACCCGCTTCGAAGTGGCCCCGTGCCTCGCGTGCGGCGGCGTCCTCAAGCCCGACGTGGTCTTCTTCGGCGAGAACGTCCCGCGCCACGTCGTCGACGCCGCCTTCGGGATGCTCGACGAGGCCGACGCCCTGGTGGTGCTCGGCTCGTCGCTGACGGTGTTCTCGGGCTACCGCTTCGTGCTGCGCGCGGCCGAGCGGGGCGTACCCGTCGCGATCGTGAACCGCGGTGTCACCCGCGGCGACCCGCACGCGACGTTGAAGCTCGACACGGGCGTGGCCGAGGCCCTCGCGCCGTGGGCGCCGCGTCAGGAGAGCCCGACGTAGCGGGTCTTCACTTCCAGGTACTCGAGCACGCCCTCCATCCCCGACTCGCGGCCCATGCCCGACTGCTTCACGCCGCCGAACGGAGCCTCCGGGGTGACGGGGTACCAGTCGTTGACGCCCACCATGCCGAACTCCAGCGCCTCGCTGAGCCGCGTGGCCGTCCGCAGGTCGCGCGTCCACACGAACGACGCGAGCCCGTACTCCGTGTCGTTGGCCCTCTCCAGCGCCTCGTCGGGGTGCTCGAAGGGGACCACCGCCATCACCGGCCCGAACACCTCCTCGCGCAACGCCGGCGCGTCAGCGGGCAGGTCGGTGAGCAGCGTCGGGCGGTAGAAATACCCGGGTCCCTCCGCCCTCGCGCCGCCAGTCACCACCCGCGCGCCCGCCGCCACCGAGCCGTCGACGATGCGGGCGACGCGGTCGCGCTGGGCCTCGTTGATCAGCGGGCCGAGCGTGGTCTTCGCGTCGAGCGCGTGGCCGAGCACCTCGCGCTCCATCGCGGCGTGGGCGGCCGCCACGAAGTCGTCGACGATCGAGGCGTGGACGTAGAAGCGCTGCGGCGCGATGCACACCTGGCCGGCATTGCGGAGCTTCGCCGTCACCGCGCCCTTCGCCACCGCGGCGACGTCGACGTCGGGCATCACGATGACGGGCGCGTTGCCCCCGAGTTCGAGCGAGAGGCGCTTCACCGTGCGCGAGGCGCCGTCCATCAGCAGCTTGCCCACCCGCGTCGAGCCGGTGAAGGCCAGCTTGCGGCAGCGCGGGTCGTCGAGCAGCGCCTGGCCCACCGCGTGGGGCTCGCCGTGCACCACGTTGAGCACGCCCGGCGGCAGCCCCGCGTCGGCGAAGGCCCGCGCGTAGTCGAAGGCCGAGCGCGGCGTGAACTCCGACGGCCGCAGCACCGCCGTGCACCCCGCGGCGAGCGCCGAGCTCACCGCGCGGTTGGGGTTGTAGACGGGGAAGTTCCACGCGGTGATGACGCCGACGACGCCGACCGGGCGGTGCGTCACGTCGATGCGCCGCGGCCCGAGGCGCGAGGGGATGCTGCGGCCGCCGAGCGCGCGCGCCTGCTCGGCCGCGACCCGGAGGTACCCCGGCGCGCCGGCCCACTCCCCGCGGGCCTGCGCCAGGGGCTTGCCCGACTCCTCCGCGGTGCGGGGCGCGTACTCCGCCGCGCGCGACGCGATGATCTCCGCGGCCTTCTCCAGCACCGCGGCGCGCTCGTAGGCCGTCTTCGCCGACCACGCGGGCAGGGCCTTCGCGGCCGCGTCGAGCGCGAGCCTCGCGTCCTCCGCGCCGCCGTAGGGGAGCTCGGCGAGCACCCGCTCGTTGCCCGGGTCGACCAGCGGGCGGACGTCGCCGCTCACGGCGCCGGTGAAGTTGCCGTCGACGTACATGCGGTCGATCACGCGGCGCCCCCGAGCTTCTTCGCGGTGGCGTCGACGGCGGCGTCGACCACGTCCATCGCCTCGTCGAGCGTCGCGTCGTCGAGCGTGAGCGGCGGGAGGAAGCGCACGCAGTTGGAGAAGAGCCCCGCCCGGATGGTGATCACGCCGCGCTCGAGCGTGGCGGCGTTGACGCCCTGCGTGGCCTCCAGCCAGGGCTCGCGGGTGTCGGGGTCGCGCACGAGCTCCATCGCGAGCATCGGGCCGAGGCCGCGCACGTCGCCCACCAGCCGCGGGTGGCGCGCTTGAATCGCTTCGAGCCGCGCGCGGAGCCTCGCGCCGAGCTCCTCCGCGCGGGCGAGGAAGGCCGGGTCGGTGATCGTGTCGAGCGCGGCGAGCGCGGCGACGCACGCGAGGGGGTTGCCGGAGTACGTCCCGCCGAGGCCGCCGGGGTGCGGGGCCTCCATCACGTCCGAGCGCCCGATCACCGCGGAGAGGGGCATGCCCGCGGCGAGGGACTTCGCGGTGGCGACGAGGTCGGGGACGACGCCCGCGTGGTCGATGGCCCAGAGCTTCCCGGTGCGGCCCATGCCCGACTGAACTTCGTCCGCGACGAGCAGCATCCCGTGCTTGTCGCAGAGTTCGCGGAGACGTCGCAGCCACGCGGCGGGCGCCGGGAGGAAGCCGCCCTCACCCAACACCGGCTCGACCACCACGCAGGCGACGTGCGACGGGTCGACGACGGCGGTGAAGCCGTGGTCGAGCTGGGCGACGTGCCAGTCGACCCACTGGTCGGCCGTGAGCCCGTGCGGGCGGCGGTAGAGGTTGGGGAAGGGGAGCCGGTACACCTCCGGCGCGAAGGGCCCGAAGCCCTTCTTGAAGAGGTTGAACTTCGACGTCATCGCCATCGTGAGGTTGGTCCGCCCGTGGTACGCGCCGTCGAACACCACCACGCCCTGCCGCTTCGTGAACGAGCGCGCGATGTGGACGGAGGTCTCCAGCGCCTCGGCGCCGCTGTTCATGAGGACGGTGCGGCGCGGGAGGCCGCCGGGGGCGATCGCGTTGAGCCGCTCGCAGAGCGCCACCGCGGGCTCGTACGTCGCGACGATCGCGCACATGTGGATGAGCCGCTCGGCCTGCTCTCGGATGGCCTTCACCACGGCCTCGGGCGTGTGCCCGACGGCGAGCGTCCCGATGCCGCCGGCGAGGTCGATGAAGCGGTTGCCGTCGACGTCCGTCACCGCCGCGCCGTGGGCGGAGGCGACCGCGATCGGCGTGAGCTTCGCGGCGCCCGGCGGCGTCGCGGCCTCGCGGCGGGCGATGAGGGCGCGGCTCTCGGGCCCGGGGATCTCGGTTCGAAGCTGGATGACTCCCATGGATGCGGCTCCTTGCAGGGTGCCGCAGTGTCGCCGCGCGGGGACGGCGAGCGCAAGCGCCTACGCCGCCACCGTGAGCACCAGGCTCCCCCGCTTGTGGCCGCCGTCGACGCGGGCGTGCGCCTCCGCCGCGCGGGCGAGCGGGAGCACTGCGTCGACCACCGCCCGGTACGCCCCATCCTCCGCCAGGGCCGCGAGCGCGCGGACGTCCTCGGGGCGCTCGGCCGACACGCCCGCGATCACCCGGTGCCCCGAGAGCCTCCCCTGGAAGGGCGCGGCGAGCTGCCCGCCGAGGCCGCACGCCACGCGGAGGAGCCTCCCGCCCGGCGCGAGCACGCGGCGGCAGCGGGCGTAGTCGGTCTCGCCCACGCAGTCCATCACCACGTCCCACTGCGCGTCGCCGCGGGTGAAATCCTCGGCGCGGTAGTCGATGACGCGCGAGGCCCCGAGCTCCTTCACGAGCGGCGCGTTGGCCGCGCTGCACACCGCCGTCACCTCGGCCCCGAGGTGCCGGGCGATCTGAACCGCCGCGACGCCCACCGCGCCCGACGCGCCCAGGACGAGGACGCGCTCGCCGGCCTTCACCTTCGCCGCGTGGCGGAGGAAGTGGAGCGCGGTCGTCCCGCCGAACAGCAGCCCCGCGGCCTCCTCCCAGGTGCACCGCGCGGGCTTCGGCGCCACCGGGCCGTCCTCGCGGACGCACACGTACCCCGCGTGAGCGCCCATCGACGCGCCAGGGAACGCGACCACCGCGTCGCCCACGCGGAAGCGCGTCACCGCCGACCCGACGGCCTCCACCACGCCCGCGCACTCCGTCCCGAGGACGGGCTGGCGGGGGCCGTTCCAGCCGACGGCGAGGCGGACGATGAGGCCCATGCCCGCGGGGACGCGCCGGGCCCGCATCCGCGCGTCGCCCGACGACACCGTGGTCGCCTTCACCCGGATCAGGAGGTCGTGGGGCCCGGGCGTCGGCCGCGCCACCTCGCGCACCGTCACCACCTCGGGGGCGCCGTACCGAAGGACCACCGCCGCCTGCATCGTCGTCGTCGCGTCGTTGTTGCTCATGCGATGGAGTGTGGGATCGCTTCGCCGCGCGGGAAATCTGCGATTTCGTGCGGGCCCTGTGCGACGATGCACACGTGGACTGGGACGACCTCCGCTACGCCCTCGCCGTCGCCCGCGCCCGCACCCTGAGCGGCGCGGGCGAGGCGCTCGGCGTGAGCCACACCACCGTCGGAAGGCGCCTTCGTGCGTTGGAGTCGCGGCTCGGCGCACGTCTCTTCGACGCCTCCGACGACGGGCTCACGCCCACCCCCGCGGGGCAGGACCTCGTCGACGTCGCCGCCCGCATGGAGGCCGACGCGCTCGCGCTGGAGGGGCGGGTGATCGGCCGCGACGACGGGCTCACCGGTGCGCTGCGGGTGTCGATGATGGAGCTGGTGTTTCGGGCGTTCCGCGGGGCGTTCACGTCATTCACGGCGAAGTACCCGGGCGTCGCGCTCACCGTCACCGCGACCGACGACGAGGTGTCGCTGACGCGGCGCGAGGCCGACGTGGTGCTGCGCGTCACCGACAAGCCCCCGGAGCACCTGGTGGGGCAGCGCCTGGGGCGGATGCAGTTCGACGCCTACGCCGCGAGGTCCCTGGTCGATCGGGTGGGGGCCGACGCGCCGCTCGGGGCGTACCCGTGGATCCACTGGGACGAGCGCCGCGACATGGGCTGGCTCGACGTCTGGCTCGCGCAGCACGCGCCGGGCGCGAAGGTGGCGATGCGCGTCGACGTGAGCGCCGCGGCGATGCACGAGCTCATCGCGTCGGGGGCGGGCGTTCAATTTCTCGCGTGCGTCGAGGGAGACGCCGACCCGTCGCTCGTGCGGGTGGGCCCGATGGACCCGTTCGCGCGGCGGGGCCTGTGGATCCTCACGCTGCCCGAGCTCCGCAACACGCCGCGCATCCGCGCCTTCATCGACCACGTGGCCGAGCGCGTCCGCGCGTCGCTCGGCGCGATCGGTGGTTGACGACACCCCCGGGGGCGTCGCTACCGTGCCCGCCGTGCTGTCACCGATGACCGGGCCGTGGCCCTTCCGCGACGGGGACGTCCCCCCCGGCGAAAACCCCGAGAAGGCCCGCGCCGCCCTCGAACGCTTCCGGCTCGAAGAGGTTCAGCGCGAGGAGGCCTTCGCGCTCGGCTACGACACCCTCGACGCGCAGTTCGGCCCCGCGGGCGAGATCGAGCGGCGCGAGGTGCTCCGCACGTGGTTCCGCGAGGGGTCGCTCTCGCGGCCCGGCGCCACCATCCAGGTCACCTACCACATGAGCCTCGCGTGGGACGGCGACGCCCTCGCCGGCGTGCGCGACGACTTCACCGCGATCGACGTGGAGAGGGGCTGCGCGGTGGCCTTCATGTCGCACAGCCTGGTGCTCCCGGCGTGGCGGCGCACGGGCCTCGCGACGCTGCTCCGCGCGCTCCCCGCGGCCCACGCGCGCGACGACGCCGAGGCGCTCCACGCGAACGTCTACGAGCGGATGCTCCTCGCCGAGATGGAGATGATGGAGCCCCACCGGCACGAGACGCTCGTGCGGCTCCTCGCGTACGGCAAGGCGGGCTTCCGGGTGGTGCCGCCGTGGCACGTCCCCTACGCGCAGCCCGACTTCCGTGACATCACGGCGCTCGGCGTGGAGGCGCAACCCGTCCCGATGATGCTGCTCGTCCGGCAGGTGGGCGAGGAGTCGCTCCCCACGATCGAGCCGCGGCGCGCGCGGGCGCTGCTCGACCACCTCGCGGCCGTGCACGCGCACACCGTCGACGGCCCGCAGATCGACGCGATGCACCGCAACGTCGCGCACCGGCTCGACCCCAAGGGCGGCCCGATCCGCCTCGTCGACCCGACGGCGGGGGCGACGCCGTCTTCGTCGCTCGCGCGCGCCTCGCTCACGCACCTCTACCCCTCACGCTGGCTCGGAGAGACCATGAAGGACGACCTCTTCCCCGGTGAGCCCGCGCGCGCCTCGATGGCGACGCGCGTGCCCGGCCCCCGCACCGAAGAACTCCGCGCGCGCCACCACAAGCACCAGGACGCCCGCACCGTCCACTACTACCAGGACGCGCGGCGCAGCCTCGGCAACTACGCGGTGGACGTCGACGGCAACACGCTCCTCGACGTGTACGGCCACATCGCGTGTGTGCCCCTCGGGTACAACCACCCGGCCCTGCTCGAAGCGTTTCGAAGCGACCGCTTCGCGTGGCTGGCCGGGTGGCGCCCGGCCCTCGGCGTCGCGCCGCCCCCAGAGTGGGTCGAGCTCGTCGACGGCCCGCTCATGCGCTGCGCCCCGAAGGGCCACGACCGGGTGATGACCGTCACCACCGGCGCCGAGGCCGTCGAGAACGCCCTGAAAGCAGCCTTCGCGTGGAAGATGCGGCGCCTGCGCGGTGGCCGCACCTGGACGCCCGACGAGCTCGCCGCGGTGATGAAGAACCGCCAGCCCGGCGTCAACGACCTCAAGGTGATCTCCTTCGAAGGCGCCTTCCACGGGCGGACGCTCGGCGCGCTCTCGGCGACGCGGAGCAAGGCCATCCACAAGCTCGACTTCCCCGCGTTCGACTGGCCGGTGGTGCCCTTCCCCGCGAGCCGCTTCCCCCTCGACGCCCACGCCGAGGAGAACCGCGCCCTCGAAGCGCGCGTGCTCGAACAGATCGAGGAGGTTCTTCGCGAGGCGAAGGGGACGGTGGCGGCGCTCATCGTCGAGCCGGTGCAGGGCGAAGGGGGCGACCGTCACGCGAGCGCGGCCTTCTTCCGCGCGCTGCGGGCGATGCTGACGCGGTACGAGGCGGCGTTCATCGTCGACGAGGTGCAGACGGGCCTCGGCGCGACGGGGACGTTCTGGGCCCACGAGCAGTGGCACCTGGAGGAGCCGCCCGACGCGGTGACGTGGTCGAAGAAGTTCCAGCTCGGGGGGCTCCACCTGCGGGCGGACTTCGTGCCGGCGGAGGCGTACCGGCTGTTCAACACCTTCCTCGGCGACCCGTTCCGCGCGGCGCAGGCGGAGGTGATCCTCGACGTGGTGGCGCGCGACGGCCTCGTCGACCACACGCGCCGCGTCGGCGAGCTGCTCGTGGCCGGGCTCAACGACCTGTGCGCCCGCTACCCCGCGGTGTTTTCGCAGGCGCGCGGCGCGGGGACGTTCGCGGCGGTGGACGTGCGCGACGCCGCCACGCGCGACCGCATCCTCGACGGCGTCCGGCAGATCGGCCTGGAGGCCGGCGGCTCGGGCGACCGCTCCATCCGCTTCCGCCCCGCGCTCGTCTTCGGCCCGCGGCACGTCGCCGAGGCGATGGAGCGCTTCGACCACGTCGCGAAGGGGCTCCCGTGACGATCCAGCTCTACCACTCGGCGGCGTACTTCGCCGACCTCGGCGCCCACGTGATGCCCATCCGCAAGTTCGCCCTGGTGCGCGAGGCGATCGAGGCCGAGGGGCTGCCCGCGCGCATCGACGCGCCGGAGCCCGTCACCGACGAGGACCTCCTGCGCGTCCACTCGGAGGAGTACGTGAACGCGGTGAAGACGGGCGAGCCCCGGGCGCTGGCGGAGTCGCAGAAGTTCCCGTGGTCGGCCGCGCTGGCGGAGGCGGTGCGTCACACCAACGGCGGCTGCGTGGCGGCGCTCCGGGCCGCGCTGAAGGAGGGCGTCGCAGGCAACCTCGCGAGCGGCTTCCACCACAGCCACAAGACGCGCGGCGAGGGCTTCTGCACCTTCAACGGCCTCGTCGTCGCGATGGAGCGGATGCGCGCCGAGGGGAGGCCGAACCTCCGCACGCTCGTCCTCGACATGGACCTCCACTACGGCAACGGCACCGCGTACCTGCTCGCCGAGCGCCCGTGGGCCCACCAGCTCTCGCTCTACGGCAACTTCTACAAGGACAACGTGGCGATCCGCGACGTGACCCAGGAGCGCGCGCCCGACACCGCGAACTGCGCGTCGATCCCGGTGCCCGCGGGCGCGGGCGGGGCGCAGTACCTCGAGCTCCTGAAGAGCTCGTTCGGCGCGGCGATCGAGCGCGCGAGGCCCGACGTGGTGCTCTACCAGGCGGGCGCCGACCCGTACCGCGAGGACCCGTACTCGCCGCTCGACCTCACGCACGACGACCTCCAGGCGCGCGACGCCTACGTGTTCGAGACGTGCAAGGCGAGGGGGCTGCCGGTGATGTGGGTGCTCGCCGGCGGCTACACCAAGGACGTGTCGAAGGTGGTCGCGGTGCACGTGAACACCTTCCGTGCGGCGGCGGCGGTGTTCGGGGCGTAGCGCGTCGCCGTCACAGCCCCGACAGGCGGATGAGGTACCCCACCGCGCCCGCCGCGTTGAACTCCGTCAGCAGCACGTCCCCCCGCGGCGTCACCGAGAGCCCGCCCGGCGTCTTCACGTCGCGCACCACCACGGTCTGCGCCCCGTCCTGCGCGACGCGGACCACGCGGCCGTGCGTCGCCACGTCGCGCCCGTGGTCGGCGACGAGCAGGTCGCCCGAAGGCAGCCGCGCGAGGCCGTAGATGCCGTGGAAGCCCGCGGTCACGGTCTCCGCGTCACCCGTGGCGCCGCCCTGCGCGGGGAGGCGGCGGACGCGGGAGGCGCCGTTCCACTCGGCGACGAGGAGGCGGCCGTCGGGTGCGAAGAGCAGCCCCTCGGGGACGTCGAGCCCGGTGGCGAAGGGCGTCACTTCCGCCCCCGGCCGCGCGTCGAACGCGAGCACCCGCCCGGTCGGCGCGAAGGCCGTGAACGACGACACATACGCCCGCCCCGCCGCGTCGAGCGCGAGGTAGGTCACCTGGGCAATGCCCTCGGCGACGGTCGTCCGCGCGCCGTCACGCAGGAGCGAGACGCGCTGCGCGTTCTCCTCCGCCACGAGGACGCCGCCGTCGGGCAGGGCGCGGATGCCGATGGGCGAGACGAGGCCCTCGGCGAAGACGCTCCACGCGCCATTGGTGAGGCGGGCGACACGGCCCGCGCCCATCTCCGTCACCAGCACCGAGCCGTCGGCGAGCTCGATCGCGTCGCGCGGGCCCCGCAGCGCGAAGGGGTAGCGCACGCAGCGAACCCCCGCGGCGAGCGTGAGGGGGACGATCTCCGGCGGCGCGTTAGGCGGCACCGCGCACGAGCCAGCGGGCGCGACGTCCGGCGCGGCATCGGGCGCGGAAGGGAGCGCGTTGGCCGGCGATGCGGCGCGCGTGCACGCGACGGCGAAGAGGGCGGCGGCGAGGCGGCGCATCGGGGGCGATCGTACGCCACGCGGCGTCGGTGCGAAGGGCCGCGGTTGCGGTGTAGCAAGGCGTCACCCGGCAGTCGTCGGGTGGGAGGCGCAAGAGCCCCGGCCACCGCCCTCCGTGGTACCGTCGCCCACATGAGCAGGCCCCACTGGCAGAGCGGCCGCGGTCCCTTCCGCACCGATCAGGTTCGCTCGGGCGACCCCTACGAGCTGTCGCAGGGGCACCCGATCGTGTGCGCGCCGACGGGGCACGAGGGCTCGGAGGCCAACCAGCTCGGGGCGACGGTGCTCGGCACCGACCCCGCCGTGAAGCGAGCGGGCGTCGACACCGGCATCGCGCTCGGGCCCGACACCCTCCGCGCCCCCGACGTCGCCGTGAACTACACGCCGGGCGACGGGACCTGGGCGACGGCCGTCCCACTCGCCGTCGAGTACGCGGGCGAAGGCCAGGACGAGGGCGACCTGCGCGACAAGATCGCCGAGCTCCATGCGGCGGGGACGCGCTGGATCTGGGTGGTTCGCCTCGTGGGCGAGCGCCGCGTCGAGGTGCACGAGAAGGGCTCCGCCGTGCGCGTCGTCGGCGCCGACGGCGTGCTCACCGCGCCCGGCGTGCTCGCGCTGCCGGTGCCGGTTCGCGCCCTCTTCGAACGCGACGCGGCGCACGAGGCCACCCTCCGCAACCTCCTCGCCGCGAAGGGGTACTCGAGCCTCGACGCCGTCCGTCAGGAGGGCGTCGACGTGGGCCGTCGAGAAGGCGTCGACGTGGGTCGCAAGCAGGGCATCGACGAGGGCCGCAAGGAGGGCATCGACGCGGGCGTCCTGGCGTCGCGGCGCGAGGTTCTCCAGATGCTGCTGGAGGCCGCGGGCGTGGCCGTCACCGCCGGCGACGAGGCCCGCGTCGCGTCGTGCAACGACCTCGCCGCGCTCGACGCCTGGATCCTCCGCGCGCGCGCCGCCCGGGCGCGGGCCGACGTGTTCGACGCACCCTGACGTCGCCCTGCACGCCACGGGCTCCCCTCGCGCGGAGCGTCACCCGTCGCGGTCGTCGGGCGGGAGGCGCGCGTCGAGCGACGTCGCCTCGCCGCGCTCGCGGGCGTAGGCCACGCACGCGCGGAGGAAGGACTCGATCGACCCGCGGTCGCGCGCGTCGTCCTCCTCGTGGCTCAGCACGAACACGCGCGCCGCGCCCGACGCCACGCGGGCCACCACGTCGTCGCCGTTGGCGATCACCCCGAGGTGGACGGCGGCCGCCGCGCCGCCCGCCGCGCGCGCGTCCGTCCGCTCGGCGGGCGTGCCCAGCCAGAACTCCCCCAGCGACACGTGCGGGACCCCGTGCCACGCCGCCGCCGCGACGATCGAGTGGAGGTCGTCGGGCAGCGCCGACGCGAGCAGCGGCGCGAGCGACGCGTCGGGCTGCGCGCGCTCGGGGCGCTCGCGGAGCAACGCGTAGAGCGCGGCGGTGTAGGCGCCCGAAGGCGCGCGCTGAGGCCGCGGCACCGTAGGCGCGCGGGGCGGCGCGGCGGGCGCGTTCGGCGGGTGCCACGGGATCGCGGCGCGGACGTCGGGGAGTTCCATCGAGGGGACGAAGGGCGCGGCGGCGAGGGAGGACGCGTCGGGGGCGAGCGCGTCCACTCCTGCGAGCGCGTGGGCGCTGCCGCCGTCCCACACCATGAGCTGCGCGGGGCGGACGAGGCGGCGGCCCGACTCGTCGAGCGCGCCGTCGAAGGTGACGAAGCCGTCGAAGTCGTCTTTCGCGAGCAGCTCTCGCGCGTCGTCGCCGTCGAACCACCACAGCGAGGCGCGCGCGGGCGGATCGCCGAGCACCAGCGCGGCGCGTCCTTCCCCCACGAGGCGCAAGGCGTCGGCGCCTTCGAAGCGCCACGCGCGCTCGGGGACGAGCGTCCCGTCCTCCTCGCGGCAGCGCACCAGCCCTTCGCCCGCGACGAGCAGGAGGGCGCGCCCGTCGGACAGCGTGGCCGCCGCCCGCACGTCGGCGTCGGGGCAGGTCACGAAGCCCTCCACGGCGCCGTCGCGCGCGTTCACGCGGAAGACGCGACGTCCGGTGGGCACGGTGATCGTGTCACCCGCGCGGTGGACCGCGTACGCCCGCGCGCCGGAGACGCCCGTCCGCACGAGCGCGCCGCCGTCGGGGAAGAGCGCGAGCTCGTGGCCGCCGCGCCCGTCGACCCAGCCGACGTGGACGTCGCCGTGCCGCACCACCGTCGTGTCGCTGCCGAACGCCCGCACCACCGCCGCGGGCACGTCACGGAACTCGCTCCCCGTCGGCACGTACGGGGCCTCCTCGAAGCGGACTGCGTCGCCTTCTCGCATGACGCGACTCTATCCGGCGCCGCGCTGCGCACGAAGCGCGACGTCACGTCTCCGGGCGCGAAGGTGTCGGAGGCTCACCCGCCCGACGATGACGCCGCGGGGAGGAGGGCGTCCCACCGCGCGCGCCACGCGCCCGCCGGGCCGAGCGCCGCGGCGAGGGCCTCGCGGAGCGCGACGAGGGCGTCGGCGCCGAGGGCCGCGCCGAGGATCGACGGCCACGCGAAGCCGTAGCGAATGGTGCCGTGCGCCGTGACGAGGGCGACGACGGCGCGGGTGAGACCCTCGCGCACGGCGGGGACGCGCCACGCCTCGGCCACCCAGTCCCGCGGCAGGTGGCCGATCGAGCGGACGCGGACGGACGCCAGCGGGTCGCGCTCGAAGGCCGCCCGCGTCCCCGCCTCCTCCCACGCCGCGCGGAAGGCGGCGTAGCCCTTCCGCAGCGGGAACATCGCGCCGTAGCGGGCATAGCCGACCGCGGCCGACCGCTCTTCCAATTGGAGCCCCGCGCGGAGCACCAGCGCGCGGCCCTCGACGGTCACCGCGACGCTCGCGCTCGGGCCGAGTTCGAGCCAGCCGCGGGGCGGCTCCACGAGCAGCTCCGCGGGCGTCGACAGGCCCCACGCGCTCAACACCCAGCGTCCCCCCTCGCCCGCGTCGACGAGGTCGTCCGCGAGGGCGAGGAGGCGTTCGAAGGTGGCCCGGCCGTCGCGCGTCGCCGCGTCGTAGCGCGCACAGCCCCCGCCGGCCACGAGCCGCTCGAACTCGTCCGCCGCGCGGTTCGCCCGCACGGGGCCGCGCCGCGGCGGGAGGCGGACCGTCTTCACGTCGCCCATGGCGCGTGCGATCGTCGCAGACGTCCCATGGCGAAGTCCAACCGGAAGCCCACGCCCAAGCGCAAGCCCGCGCACAAGCCCGCGCACAAGCCCGCGCCCGAGCTCGCGGCCCTCGCCCGCCCGAGCACGACCGACCTCCTCGAGGGCGTCGGCCCGGTGCGCTGGGGCGACACGGAGGCGCGCCTCACGCGCGAGCAGGGCCTCACGCGCTCGTCGATGTCGGGCTGGCGCCTGCTGCCGCGGCCCTGGGTGACGTCGTCGGGCGACCCGCTGGTGATCGAGCTGAAGTTCCACGCCGGCTCGGGGCGCATCGAGGCGCTCCGGGCCACCTGGTACGGCGACGAGGAGGGCGCGTTCGACGCGTGGTTCACGGGGGAGGCGCCACGCCGCTTCGAAACGCTCCTCGCGTCGATGGGGTGCGCGCTGACGGGGCACCAGCGCTTCCAGTGCGACCCCGCGAAGGCCGGGGAGGTCGCGACGCTCGGCGAGGGCGACGGGGACGTCTACCGCGGACCGGGCGACGTCGCGGTGCACACCTGGCTCAACTTCGACCCGCCGGAGTTCGTGCTGTCGTTCGAGCCGCCGGCACCGTCGCTCGACGACGCCACGGTCGCCCGCGCGATCGCCGTCGCGGCGGCGGCCGCGCGCGCCGCCGAGCCCTCCCCCGACCCGCTGGTGGAGGACGCCCTCGCGCGCTTCGCGGGCCCGCCCGACGCCACCTGGGGTGCCGCCGCGGAGGCGATGGCGGAGCGCGCCCGCCTCGACGCGACCGCCTCCTGCGCCCTCGCGCGCGCGGTCGGCGAGGCCCTCGCGCTCCGCGTCACGCGCGACCCGGGCCGGCGCGCCGCGGGCCTCGACGCGACGCGCGACGCGATTCGAACGGTGTTCATCCGGTGCGGCGAAAGCTACGACGAGGCCGACGCGCGGTCGCGCACGCTGCTCCCGATGGTGTGACGCGCTACGCGCGGCCTTCGCCGCCGATGCGCGACGCGACGCCGGCGAGGTGGCGGCCCTCCTCGTCGACGAGGACGCGGGCCTCGTTCTGTAGGCCGAGGAGCCCGGCGAGGCCGCGGACGTCGTCGACGGCGTACCACGTCGTCGTGTCGCCGAGCGCGAGCGCGTGGCGCGGGCGCGCCAGGTCGAGGCCGCGCGCCATCGCGTGGGCGAGCTGGCGGGCCATGTCGCCGACGAGCTCCGCGTCGCCCGGCGAGCACAGCGCCACGAGGTCGGGCGCACCGAACTTCCGCAGCCCCCGCGTGTGCAGCGGGTACGCCCCGTCCGCGCGGCCGCCCGCGCCTTCGAACACCAGCCGGAGCTCGCGGCGCGACGTCGAGTTCCATCGAGGGGACGAAGGGCGCGGCGGCGGGGAGGACGCGTCGGGGGCGAGCGCGTCCACTCCTGCGAGCGCGTGGGCGCTGCCGCCTTGTCCACACCATGGAGAGCTGCGCGGGGCGGACGGGCGGCGGCCCGACTCGTCGAGCGCGCCGTCGAAGGTGACGAAGCCGTCGAAGTCGTCTTTCGCGAGCAGCTCTCGCGCGTCGTCGCCGTCGAACCACCACGGCGAGGCGCGCGGGCGGGTCACGCCGAGCACCCAGCGCGGCGCGTCCTTCCCCACGAAGCGCAAGCGTCGGCGCCTTCCAGAGCGCCACGCGCGCTCGGGGACGAGCGTCCCGTCCTCTCGCGGCAGCGCACCAGCCCTTCGCCCGCGACGAGCAGGAGGGCGCCCGTCCGGACGGCCGTGGCCGCCGCCCGCACGTCGGCGTCGGGGCAGGTCGAAGCCCTCCACGGCGCCGTCGCGCGTTCACGCGGAGGCCGCGACGTCCAGTCGTGGTGATCATGTCCGCGCGCGGTGGACCGCGTACGCCCGCGCGCCGGAGACGCCCGTCCGCACGAGCGCGCCGCCGTCGGGGAAGAGCGCGACTCGTGGCCGCCGCCCGTCGACCCAGCCGACGTGGACGTCGCCGTGCCGCACCACCGTCGTGTCGCTGCCGAACGCCCCGCACCACCGCCGCGGGCACGTCACGGAACTCGCTCCCCGTCGGCACGTACGGGGCCTCCTCGAAGCGGACTGCGTCGCCTTCTCGCATGACGCGACTCTATCCGGCACCGCGCTGCGCACGAAGCGCGACGTCACGTCTCCGGGCGCGAAGGTGTCGGAGGCTCACCCGCCCGACGATGACGCCGCGGGAGGAGGGCGTCCACCGCGCGCGCCACGCGCCCGGCGAGAACCGAGCGCCGCGGCGAGGGCCTCGCGGAGCGCGACGAGGCGTCGGCGCCGAGGCCGCGCCGAGGATCGACGGCCACGCGAAGCCGTAGCGGGTGGTGCGTGCGCCGTGACGAAGGCGACGACGGCGCGGGTGAGACCCTCGCGCACGGCGGGGACGCGCCACGCCTCGGCCACCCAGTCCCGCGGCAGGTGGCCGATCGAGGAACGCGGACGGACGCCAGCGGGGTCGCGCTCGAGGCGCCCGCGTCCCCGCCTCCTCCCACGCCGCGCGGAAGGCGGCGTAGCCCTTCCGCAGCGGGAACATCGCGCCGTAGCGGGCACCTGGCCGACGCGGCCGACCGCTCTTCCAATTGGAGCCCCGCGCGGAGCATAGCGCGCGGCCCTCGACGGTCACCGCGACGCTCGCTCGGGCCGAGTTCGAGCCGGCCATGAGGCAGCTCCACGAGCAGCTCCGCGGGCGTCGACAGGCCCCACGCGCTCAACACCCAGCGTCCCCCCTCGCCCGCGTCGACGAGGTCGTCCGCGGGCGAGGAGGTGGCCCGGCCGTCGCGCGTCGCCGCGTCGTAGCGCGCACAGCCCCGCCGGCCACGAGCCGCTCGAACTCGTCCGCCGCGCGGTTCGCGCACGGGGCCGCGCTGCCGCGGCGGGCGGATCTTCGTCGCCCATGGCGCGTGCGGTGTGCCGTCCCATGGCGAAGTCAACCGGAAGCCACGCCCAAGCGCGAAGCCCGCGCACAAGCCGCGCACAAGCCCGCGCCCGAGCTCGCGGCCCTCGCCCGCCCGAGCGACCGACCTCCTCGAGGGCGTCGGCCCGGTGCGCTGGGGCGACACGGAGGCGCGCCTCCGCGCGAGCAGGGCCTCACGCGCTCGTCGATGTCGGGCTGGCGCCTGCTGCACGCGGCCCTGGGTGACGTCGTCGGGCGACCCGCTGGTGATCGAGCTGAAGTTCCACGCCGGCTCGGGAGCGCATCAGGCGCTCCGGGCCCGCACAGTACGGCGACGAGGAGGGCGCGTTCGACGCGTGGTTCACGGGGAGGCGCCACGCCGCTCCAGAACGCTCCTCGCGTCGATGGGGTGCGCTGACCCAGGGCACCAGCGCTTCAGTGCGACCCCGCGAAGGCCGGGGAGGTCGCGACGCTCTGGCGAGGGCGACAGGGTTTGATCTACACCGCGGACCGGGCGACGTCGCGGTGCACACGGCTCAACTTCGACCCGCCGGAGTTCGTGCTGTCGTTCGAGCCGCCGGCGCCGATCGCTCGACGACGCCACGGTCGCCCGCGCGATCGCCGTCGCGACGGCGGCCGCGCGCGCCGAAGCCTCCCCGACCCGCTGGTGGAGGACGCCCTCGCGCGCTTCGCGGGCCGCCGGCCGCCACCTGGGGTGCCGCCGCGGAGGCGATGGCGGGCGCGCGCCGCCTCGACGCGACCGCCTCCTGCGCCCTCGCGCGCGCGGTCGGCGGGCCTCGCGCTCCGCGTCACGCGCGACCCGGGCCCGGCGCGCCGCGGGCCTCGACGCGACGCGCGACGCGATTCGAACAGTGTTCATCCGGTGCGGCGAAAGCTACGACGAGGCCGACGCGCGGTCGCGCACGCTGCTCCCGATGGTGTGACGCGCTACGCGCGGCCTTCGCCACCGCCGATGCGCGACGCGACGCCGGCGAGGTGGCAGCCTCCTCGTCGACGAGGACAGGCCTCGTTCTGCAGGCCGAGGAGCCCGAGACCGGACGTCGTCGACGGCGTACCACGTCGCCGCGTCGCCGAGCGCGAGCGCGTGGCGCGGGCGCGCGAGGTCGAGGCCGCGCGCCATCGCGTGGGCGAGCTGGCGGGCCATGTCGCCGACGAGCTCCGCGTCGCCCGGCGAGCACAGCGCCACGAGGTCGGGCGCGCCGAACTTCCGCAGCCCCCGCGTGTGCAGCGGGTACGCCCCGTCCGCGCGCCCGCCCGCGCCTTCGAACACCAGCCGGAGTTCGCGGTCGAGGTCGAGCGGCGCGGCCGGGTCGGGCGCCGTCGCCGCCGTCCGCCACGCGAGCGCGTGGACGTCGAGCGCCGCCGACGCGCCCGCCTCGAGGAGCGCCCGCGCCGCGGCCCACGCGCCCTGGAGGTGCGCGAGGTCGGTCGCGGCCGCGGGCTCGGCGATGACGACGTGAACGTGGTCGGCCCGGTCGAGCGCCGCGAGGTCGCCGCGGAGGTCGGCCTCCGCCACCGCGCGGATCGAGCCCGCGCGCCACGCGTCGAACCACGCCGGGTCGGCCGCGCGCGGCAGCGGTCGCACCGCCACGCCGGGCACCTCGGGCGCCGCCCGCGCCCCCTCGCCGAACACCAGGAGCATCACCTGCGCGGCGCGCGGCGCGGCGGTCGTATCGAAGGTCCAGCGGGCTGCGGTCATGGGGGGCGCGGACGGTACACCGATCGCGCGGACCGCGGCGCGCGGCTTGTGCTGCGGCGCGCGCAACGCCCGCGGCAGGCGCGGGTTTCCGGCCCGGCACCGACGTTGCGACGGGCCCGGCCGCCCCACCGAAGGGGCGAAGGAGCCCACACGACCATGAAGAACCTCTCCCTCTGTGCCCTCGCGCTGCTCGCCTCGGTCGGCTGCGCCAACGCCGACGACGTCGCCGAGAACAGCGCGGCCGGCGCCACCTCGTCGCCCACGTCGGGCCCGATCACCACCGCGCCCACCTGCCGCGGGTTCGCCGCGACCATCGTCGGCACCAACGGCAACGACTTCCTCACCGGCACGCCCGGCCCCGACGTGATCGTCGGCCTCGGCGGCGACGACATCATCGCCGGCTTCGAGGGCAACGACATCATCTGCGGCGGCGCCGGCAACGACACCATCCGCGCCGGCGCGGGCTCCGACCGCGTCTGGGGCGACGAGGGCGACGACACCATCAACGGCGAGGACGACAACGACTACATCGACGGCGACGGCGGCAACGACACCATCTTCGGCGGCCGCGGCAACGACGCCCTCGTCGGCGGCACCGAGCGCGACCGCGTCTACGGCGACGACGGCGACGACAACCTCGCCGGCAACGACCACGACGATATGCTCGACGGCCGCCTCGGCGTCGACACCTGCGACGGCGGCAACCACGTCCTCGGCGACACCGCGGTCAACTGCGAGACGGTGGTCAACGTCCCGTGACGAAGAGCGGCTCGAGCCGCGTGACGGGGGGCGGCGCCGGGCGCGCGAGCACGAAGAGCGACGAGGCGGGGTAGGCGTCGAGCAGCCCTCCGCCCCAGTGGGCCTGCGCGCCGCCCGCGGTCACCAGCGCCATCGCGCGCGCCGCGCCGGCCTCCACCAGCGCCCGCTGGAGCGCCGCGAGCCCGCACGTACCCTGCGCCAGGAGCAGCCGGCCGTCGTCGGTCACGCCCACGGCCGCGCGCTCCATCTCCATGGCATCGTCGATCGAGAGCGCGCGCCCCTCGTCGACGAGGAGCGTCCCCTGGAGCGCGTCGCCCTCGCAGGTGAGCGACGGGCGCACGTCGACGCTGTCGCCCACCGCGAGGCACGCCGGGCGGACGCGGGTCACGAACGGCAGGAGCGTGCGGCCCTCCACGGTGAGCCCGCGCGGCTGCTGGGCGGAGGCGGCGACGCCGAGTTCGATCGCGCCGAGCACGGCGGCCTCGTCGGGCGCGCGGAAGGTGTCGCGGCCACCCATGAGCGCGGGCGCGACGGGCTCGCGGCGCCCCGCGCGGAGGGCGAGGCGGACGCGGTCGAGCGCGAGCGAGGTGAGGGTGACGGGCCCCGACGCGACGGTGAAGAGCGCGGGCGACCAGCGCGGCGCGGGCTGGGCGGCGACGGGCTCCCAGGGCAGGCCGGCGGGCGCGACGTCGCGGACGGTGAGGTAGAAGAAGTCCTTGGGCGAGTGGTAGAGGAAGCGCTCGGGGCTCGACCGCATCCCCGACGCGAGCGTCTGCGACTGCCACCGCCGCGCGCGCAAATCGTCGACCCGCAGGAAGTGGAACATCGCGTGCCCGGGGTTCATGTCGAGGTGCATCCCGTAGGAGCACCCGGCGAGGCGCATCGCGCGCCCGAGGAGCCGCGCGGTGGTCTCCTCGCCCCACACGTACATCAGCGCGCCGTCGGCCCGCATGCAGAGCCCCGAGCGCACCGTGGGCATGTGCTCGATGCCGCCGAGCACGAAGCCCCAGAGGCCGCGGCGCGTGGGGTTCTCGACGCCGTCGGCGACGAGGGGGTCGAGGTTCTGCCGGAGCGACACGACAGGCGAAGGGAGCCCAGGCGCGTCGGACCACGTGCCCATCGCGACGCGCCCGTCGTCGAGCGTCGCCACCGTGGCCGAGCGCCGGTGCGGCGGCAGGAGCACGCGCCGGTCGACCACCATCCCGTACTCGCCGTGCTCCGTCTTGAAGGCCCCGTTGAAGGCCCCCACCACGCGCCCCATCACCGCGGGGTCGCGCGGGATCCGCCCGTCGCCGCGCGGCCCCACCAGCGGCACCGGGTCTTCGACGCCCGCCTGCATCGAGAGCCGGAGCTGCCGCATGTCCATCGCGAGCAGCACGATGCGGGTGTAGGGCCGCTCGGCGTCGAGCCGGAGCGACGTTCGAACGAAGGCCGACGGCGCGCCCGGCGTGCGGTGAAGCCAGCCCGGGCTCGCGTCGACCCACACGCCCTCGTTGCGCTCGCGCCCGAGCGAGCGGGCGAGCGGGGGATCGATGTCGGGCGGCGGCCACGTGGGGTCGCCTTCATCCCGCACGGCCGCGGTGAGCGCGCGGCCCGACTCCACCGTGGGCTCGGCGCTCGCCTGCGCGGCGGACGTCTGTTCGGCGCCGCCGAGCCAGCGGTAGCGCCACTGCCGCGCGAGGTCCTTCGCGTGGAAGACGCGCTCCTCCAGCCACGCGATGGGCGCCGGGCCCACCCACGGGACCGCCCGCACCGTGTCGACCGCCCAGTGGACGAAGACCTTGTCGACCTCCTCCTGCCGCGTGAGCGTCGCGCCCTCGCTGGGGGAGAGCTCGTTCGCTTCGACGCGCGCGCGCCACGCGCGGCCCGGCGCGCGGAGCACGAGGGCGCCGCGGTCGAAGGCGGCGGCGAGCGTCGGGACGGGCGCGTCGAGGCGGACGTCCCAGCGGGCGACGCCGCGCCAGGAGAGGGCGGTCTGCGCGTTGGTGACGCCGCGGGTGAGGCGGTGCGGGCGCTCGCCGCGCGGGTCGAGCAGGGCCGCGCTCTGCACGACGCCGAAGGCGCGGGTGGGGAAGGCGACGCGGCGGAGGGCTCCGTCGGGGGCGGGCTCGGCGGCGAGGGGGCCGTCGTCGCCGAGGGGGCTGACGGTGAGGTTGGCGGGCCCGCGCAGCGAGAGCAGGCGGCCGGCGGGCGTGACGCGCACCCGCGCGCGCCAGACGTCGCGCGGCGCGCCGGGGCGCTCGGACGCGGTGAAGAGCACCGTGCAGCCGAGCACGGCATCACGCCAGAGGAGCGGACCGGCGCGTTCGAACACGACGCGGCCGTCGAGGTGGAGCTTCGTGGCGCGGGCGAGGGAGTCCGCGAGGCGGGCGCCGGGGTCCTCGTGGCGCGCGCCCTCGCGCGGGGCGCCCGCGGCCGTCGCGAGCGAGGCCGCCGCGACGAGGAGCGCGGTGGCGCGGGCGCGCGGATCACGGCGGCGGCGGCGAGGAGGCATCGCCGGGTCGATAGGCACCGATCGCGGCGCGGCGTCAAGAAAGCCGCAGGGCGCTATCCCCCCGCTGTCCGTCGCGTCGGCGCGGTGGCAAGATCGTCCTCATGACCATCGAGTCGATGCCGCCCCCGTCTCCGTCCGCGCTCCCGCCGCTGCCGCGCGCCCCGACGCGCGAGGCGTGGGACGCGATGACGCCGGCCGAGCGCGCTGCAGTAGTGGAGGATCTGCCGCTCTGCCTGCCGCAGTCGCACATCATCCAGCGGGCGATGGCGGAGGGCGACGAGCACCTGGAGACGCGCTACCAGGCGCGCGACACGCTGCGGCGCTGGTTCCGCTCGCGGGAGCGGCAGGTGTACGTCGGCTCGGAGATGATGGTGTACTACCCCGGCGAGGAGCCCGTCACGCCGGACGTGTTCGCGGTGCGCGACGTGCCGACCCACTGGCGCAAGAGCTGGGTGGTGGCGGCGGAGGGCAAGGGGGCGGAGTGGGTGCTGGAGGTGCTCGCCTCCGGCCGCCGCGCCAAGGACCTCGATCGCAACGTCGCCCGCTACGCCGAGCTGGGCATCGCCGAGTACTTCGTCTTCGACCTGCGCACGCGGCGGCTCCATGCGTGGCGACAGGCCGCGCCGGGCGTCCGCCGCTACGAGCCGATGCGCAAGACGGGCGACGCCTACGCCTCCGAGGTGCTCGGGCTCGACCTGCTGGTGGTCGGGCGCACGCTGCGCTTCCGCCAGGGCACCTCCGAGCTCCTCACGGCGGAGGACCTGCTCGTGCGTCTGGAGGAGACCGTCGCCGAGCTCGCCGTCCACGTCGAGGAGCAGAGCCTCCGCGCCGAGCAGGAGCGCGCCGCGCGGGAGGAGGAGCGCGCCGCGCGGGAGGAGGAGCGCGCCGCGCGGGAGGCCGCGGAGGCCGAGGTCGCGGCGCTGCGCGCGGAGCTGGAGCGCCTGCGCGGGCGGTGAGCGGCGCCCCGGGGTGGAGCACACCCGATGCTACGAACGACGGGCGTTGACGCCGCACCGCGTGTGCTGAGAAGTTCGCTCCATGCGCGCCACGCTCCTCACGCTCGCGCTCGTCGCGGCGGGCTGCGCCGTGCCCCCCGAGGGGATGCGGCCGCCGCCCTCCGCCGACGCAGCGCCCTTCGACGGCGTGATCACGCCCGACGTGTCCGGGCCCGTCGACGCGGCCGCCGTGTTCGAAGTCGCGCTCTCCGAGCCCGACCCGCCGCCGCCCGTCGACCCGGGCCGCGTCACGCTCCACCGCCTCAACCGCGCGGAGTACAACAACACCGTCCGCGACCTCTTCGGCACCGCGCGCCGCCCCGCCGACGACTTCCCCGCCGACGACAGGGGCTACGGCTTCGACAACGTCGCCGACGTGCTCACGATGTCGGCCGTCCAGCTCGAGCTCTACCAGCGCGCGGCCGAGCGGCTCGTCGACGAGGCGATGTTCAACCCCGTGGTGCCGTCGACGCGGCGGCAGTTCGAAGCCGAGGCCCTCACCGGCTCCGTCGGCGCCGCCTCCTCCACCGCGTGGAACCTCTGGTCCAACGGCGAGCTCCCCGTCCGCTACACGCCCGCCGGCGCCGGCCGCTACCGCGTCACCGTCCGCGCCTGGCAGACTGCTGCGGGCCCTGACCCGGCCCACATGGACGTCACCGTCGACGGCGTCGCCGCGGGCTCGTTCAACGTCACCAACCTCGCGGCGTCGCCCGGCGAGTTCTCCGTCGAGGTGACGCTGCGCGCGGGCGTGCAGGTGACGATCGCGGCGGAGTTCACCAACGACTTCTACGTCATGGCGACGGGGGAGGACCGCAACCTCCTCGTCGACTGGATCCGCGTCGAGGGCCCCGTCGGCGCCGCGCCCGCGCCCAACCCCCAGCGCGAGCGCATCCTCGTGTGCACGCCCGCCGCCGGGATGGAGGCCGACTGCGCCCGCACGGTGCTCTCCCGCTTCGCGCGGCGCGCGTGGCGGCGCCCCGTCACCGACGCCGAAGTGACGCGACTGCTCGGCTTCCTCGACGTCGCGCGGACGCAGGGCGAGGGCTTCGAAGAGGGGCTGAAGCTCGCGCTCCAGGCCGTCGTCCTCTCGCCGCACTTCCTCTTCCGCGTCGAGCTCGACCCCGACCCCACGTCGCTCGCGGTGCACCCGCTCAACGACCACGAGCTCGCCGCGCGGCTCTCGTACTTCCTCTGGAGCTCGATGCCCGACGACGCGCTCTTCGCGCTCGCCGACGCCGGGAGGCTCCGCGACCCCGCGACGCTGCGTGCGCAGGTCGAGCGGATGCTCGCCGACCCGAAGGCCCGCGCCTTCGTCGACAACTTCGCCGGGCAGTGGCTCTTCACCCGCGCGGTGCCCGAGCACGACGCCGACCCCGCCCGCTTCCCCGGCTTCACCGCGGCCGTGAAGACCTCCCTCCGCGCGGAGACCGAGGCGTACTTCGAACACTTCCTCCGCGACGACGTGGGGATGGGGGAGTTCCTCACGGCGGACTACTCCTTCCTCGACGACACCGTCGCGCGCTACTACGGCGTCACGGCGCCCGCGGGGACGGGCCTCCGCCGCACGACGCTGCCGCCCACGCGGAGGGGCGTCCTCTCGCAAGGGAGCCTGCTCGCGGTGACCAGCCACCCCGACCGGACGTCGCCCGTCCGCCGCGGGCAGTGGGTGCTCAACCAGCTCCTCTGCGCGCCGCCGCCGCCGCCCCCGCCCAACGTCGAGGGGCTCCCCGTCGAAGCGATGCCCACGGGGACGCTCCGCCAGCGCATGGAACGCCACCGCACGCAGCCGAGCTGCGCCTCCTGCCACGCGCTGATGGACCCGATCGGCTTCGCCTTCGAGGGCTTCGACGCGGTGGGCGTCGCGCGCACCACGGACTCGGGCTTCCCCGTCGACACCACGGGCACGCTGCCCGGCACCGGCGAGCCCTTCACCGACAACGCCTCGCTCGCGGCGCTGCTCCAGCGCGATCCCCGGTTCCCGCGGTGCGTGACGCAGCAGGTGTTCACCTACGCGCTCGGCCGGGGCCCGGCGAACTACGACCAGCCCGTCATCGACCAGATCACCAGCGAGTGGTCGGGCGCGGGGATGCGCCTGCGCGACCTCGTCGTGCGCGTCGTGACGAGCGAATCCTTCACCTCGCGGCGCGGCGAGCCCGCAGGAGGCATGTGATGACGACGCGACTGACGCGACGGGCGCTGCTCGGCGGCGCGGGCGTGGCGCTGGCGATCCCCGCGCTCGAGAGCCTGCTCCCGCGCAAGACGGCGCGCGCCGGGGGCTCCCCCATCCCGCGGCGCATGGTGGTCTGGTACGTCCCCAACGGGATCAACGGCGCGACGCCCAACGCGTGGCGCCCGACCGCCGAGGGGGCGGGCTACGCGCTCACGCCGATGCTCGCGCCGCTCGGGGCGCTGCGTTCGGAGGTGCTGGTGCTCTCGAACCTCGCCAACCGCCCCGCGCAGGCGAGCTACGGCGGCACCAACGACGGCCCCGGCGACCACGCGCGCGGCACGGGGTGCTTCCTCACCAACGCCCGCCTCGTGAAGACCGAGGGCACCGGCATCCGCGCGGGCGTCTCGATGGACCAGGTCGCCGCCGCGGCCGTCGGGATGGCCACGCGCTTCCCGTCGATCCAGCTCGGCGTCGACGGCGGCGGCGCGACCGGCGGCTGCGACTCGGGCTACTCCTGCGCCTACGCGCGCAACATCTCGTGGGCGTCGCCGACCACGCCGCTGCCGAAGCTCACCAACCCGATCACGGTGTTCGACCGGCTCTTCGCGGCGGGCGAGAGCGCGGCGATGCAGGCCCGGCGGCGCGCGTACCAGGCCAGCGTCCTCGACTACGTGCGGGGCGACGCGACGCGACTCCAGGGCGCGGTGGGCGCGAGCGACCGCGCCAAGCTCGACGAGTACCTCACCGCCGTGCGCGAGCTCGAGCGCCGCGTGATGATGACCGGCGGCGCGGTGTGCATGACCCCGCCGCGCCCGGTGGAGGGCCTCGCCTACGCCGAGCACGTCGCCGTGATGAACCAGCTCATGGCGATGGCCCTGCGCTGCGACCTGACGCGCGTGGTCACCTTCATGCTGGGCAACGCGGGGAGCGGGCGGGACTACTCGTTCATCGGGGCCTCGGGGGCCCACCACGAGCTCAGCCACCACCAGAGCGACCCCGAGAAGCTCCAGAAGCTCGAGCAGATCGGGACGTGGGAGGTGCGGCAGTTCGCGGGCCTCCTCGCGCAGCTCCAGGGGATGCGCGAGCCCGACGGGAGCTCGGTGCTCGACCACACCGCCGCCCTCTTCTCCAGCGAGATCGCCGACGGCAACGGGCACTGGCACTACGGCCTCCCGGCGCTCCTCGCGGGGCGCTGCGGCGGGCAGCTCGACCCCGGCCGCCACGTCGCGTACGCGAGCGAGCAGCCCATCGCCGACCTCTTCGTCGCGATGCTCCGCGCGGTGGGCGCGGACGTCACCCGCTTCGGCCTGGAGGGGACCCGCCCCCTCGCCAACCTCGGCGCGGTCAGCGCGGGGTAAGGGCCTCGCGCCGCCTTCGAAAGAAAATCGTCGGCCCCTGTCGATGGCGCCCCGGGACGTTCGACTCCACGGGCAGAAGGAGGTCCCCACGACCATGCAGTACGTCCTGCTCATCCACGCCGCCGAGTCCCGCTTCGCCCACGCCGCGCCCGCCGACATCGAGGCCGTCCTCCAGTCCTACAACGCCTACTCCCGCGAGCTGTTCGCCACCGGGCGGGCGGGCGACGCCGCGCCGCTCCAGGCCACCCACACCGCCACCTCCGTCCGCGTCCGCGAGGGCAAGCGGGCGGTGCAGGACGGCCCGTTCGCCGAGACCCGCGAGCAGCTCGGCGGGTACTACAGCCTCGACGCGGAGTCCGAGGCCGAGGCGCTCGACTGGGCCGCGCGCATCCCCGACGCGAAGGGCGGCACCGTCGAGGTCCGCCCCGTCATGGCGATGGGCGGCCCGTCGCCCGCCCCGGCGCCCGCGACCCTCACCGCCGCGACGCACAAGCAGTACCTCCTGCTCATCTACGACCGCGAGGCCGACTGGGCCGCGATGAGCGAGGCCGAGCGCGGGGCCCTCTTCGGGCGCTACATGCAGTTCTCGAAGGAGATCCGCGCCTCAGGGAACCTCATCGCCGGCGAGCCCCTCGCCCCCGCCGCGAAGGCCCGCAGCGTGAGCGTCGTCGACGGCCGGCGCGTCGTCCGCGACGGCCCCTTCGCCGAGACCCGCGAGCAGCTCGGGGGCTACTACCGCGTGTGGGCGCGCGACCTCGACGAGGCCATCGCCCTCGCCGCCCGCATCCCCAGCGCGGAGATCGGCACCGTCGAGGTGCGCCCCGTCATGGACCTGGGCCCCCGCGGCTGACGGTTGACCGCGGGCCCCGCGCCGGGCGATTCCTCGGGCCGTGACCGAGGGACCCGACGACCCCGCCGCGGTGCTCGCCCGCGTCGTCCGCGCCGAGCGGGCGCAGCTCCTCGCGTCGCTCGTCCGCCGCTACGGCTTCGACCTCGCCGAGGAGTGCCTCGACGCCGCCGTCGAGTCGGCCCTCCGCCAGTGGCCCGCCGAGGGGACCCCCGCCTCGCCGCGCGCGTGGCTCCTCGCGGTCGCCCGCCGCCGCGCCGTCGACGCCCTGCGGCGCCGCGCGATGACCGACGTCGCCCACCGCTCGCTCCGCGCGCTCGCCCCCGCCGAAGACGACGCCCTCGACGACCCCGCCCGCCACCTCCCCGACGACCGCCTGCGGCTGCTCTTCACGTGCTGCCACCCGGCCATCGCGCGCGACGCCCAGGTGGCCCTCGCGCTCCGGTGGGTCTCCGGGCTCTCGACCGACGACGTCGCCCGCGCCTTCTGCGTGCCGGCGCCGACGATGGCCCAGCGCCTCACCCGCGCGAAGTCGAAGATCGAGGCCGCCGGCATCCCCTACGCGGTGCCCGAGCGGGCCGAGCTCCCCGCGCGCCTCGCGGGCGTGCTCGAGGTGGTGTACGCGATCTTCAACGAGGGCTACGTCGCCACGAGCGGGCCGTCGCTCCAGCGCGTCGACCTCGCGGAGGAGGCCGTCCGCCTCGCGGAGCTCGTCGCCGCGCTCCTCCCCGACGCGGCCGACGCCCGCGCCGTGGCCGCGCTCGTGTGGCTCGTCCACGCGCGGCGCGACGCGCGGGTCGACGGCGGCGGCGCGCTCGTCCCGCTCGACGCGCAGGACCGCGCCCGCTGGGACGCCGACGCCGTCGCCCGCGGCAAGGCCCACCTCGCCGACGCCCTGCGCCTCGGCGCCCCGTCGGCGTACGCGATCGAGGCCGCGATCCAGGCGCTCCACGACGAGGCGCCCCGCTACGACGCGACCGATTTCGCGCAGATCGCCGCCCTCTACGACCTCCTCGCCGCGCGGGTCGACGCGCCGTCGGTCCGGCTCAACGCCGCGGTGGCGCGGGCGATGGTCGACGGCCCCGCCGCGGGCCTCGCCGCCGTCGACGCGCTGCGCTCGGACGAGGCGCTCGCCCGGGGCCACGCCCTGCACGCCGCGCGGGCCGACCTCCTGCGGCGCCTCGGGCGCGACCGCGAGGCCGCCGCGGCCTACGACGAGGCGATCGCCGCCGCGCGCAACGACGCCGAGCGCCGCTTCCTCGAGGCGCGCCGGGCCGCGCTGGGCTGAGCGGGCGCCCGGGAAACCGCCGCCCCCGCACCGAGCATCCAACGCGGGATGATGAAGCTCGTGGTGCTCGGCGCCTCCGGCGGCTGCGGCCGCCATCTCGTGACGCAGGCCGCGGCGCGCGGTCACGCGGTGACGGCGGTGGGGCGCGCCTCGTCCACCCTCGACGCGCCCGCCGGCGTGCGCGTGATGCGCGGCGCCCTCGACGACGAGGGCTTCCTCCGCGAGGCGCTGCGCGGGGCCGACGCGGCGCTCTCGGCCCTCGGCCTGCGCCTGCCCGGCATCGCCCCGTGGAGCCGCCCCGAGGACCCCGCCTTCCTCGACCGGAGCACGCCCGCGGTCGTGCGCGCGATGAAGGCCGAGGGCGTGCGCCGGGCCGTGGCGATCAGCGCGGGCGGCGTGGCCGACAGCTACGAGGCCGTCCCGGGGGCCTTCAAGGTGTTCATCAAGGCGTCGGCGCTGCGCCACGTCTACCCGGCGCTCGAGCGCATGGAGCGGGCGTGGCTCGAGGGCGGGCTCGACGTCTGCATCGCGCGCCCCACGGGGCTCACCGACGAGCCCGCCACCGGCCGCGCGAAGGCCGTCGCGCGCGTCGTGGGCCGGGCGACCATCCCGCGCGCCGACGTCGCCGCGTGGATGCTCGACGCCCTCGAGGCCCCGCGCTTCGAAGCGCGCACGCCGATGATCACGGTGACCGGCGCGCCCTGACGTACGCCCCCCGCTGTGCCGCGCGGCGGGTGCGGCGCTCTTGCGATCTCGCGCCGGCGCGCCCACGATGCGCGCCGCATGGAGCCCGTCGACCTCTGGCATCGCGCCGTGATCGGAGCCGCGCTCGGGCTCTCGTGCGCCGCCGGCTGCGCGGCCGCGTGGCAGGAGGTTCGCGCCATCGGCGGGGTCGGCGTCGCACAGCAGGCACCTCAGGCGCCGACGCCCCCGGCGGCCCCGCCCCCGACGCCCGTTCGGGCCGCGGGGATCGCGGCCGGGCCGTACCACACGTGCGCCTGGGGCGAGGGCGTCGTCCGCTGCTGGGGACCCGCGTGCGGGCGCGCCCTGCGCGGCCTGAGCCGGGCGTGCTCGCACGACGGGCAGCCCCTGCGCGACGTGGCGCAACTGACCTGGACGGAGTCGGACGCCGGGGTCGTCGGCGAGCTCTGCGCGCTCCGCGGCGACGGCTCGGTCTGGTGCTGGTCGGCGGACGACGACCCCGACCGCCCGACGCGCAGGGCGCTCCCGCCCGTCACGCGGATCGCGGCGGGCTCCTCCGACACCTGCGCCCTCCTCGCGTCGGGGCGCGTGCGGTGCTGGGGGCGCGCGCCCCTCGGCGACGCGGTGAACGAGTTCGAAGCGCCCGTGGCCGGCGCGACGTCGCTCGAGGCGCGCGCCGACGTCGCGTGCGCGGGGGCGCGGGGCGGGGCCTTCTCGTGCTGGCGCGCGCAGCACGCCGACGCGTCACCGCTCGACGTCGCGCGCGGCGCCGACGCGGTGGTGATCGGGCAGGAGCACTCGTACGTCGACGCGTCGCTCCGCTACGGCCTGCGGACGCTCGACGAGGGCGGGACGTGGTGCGTCCTGCGCGCGGGTGCGCCGAGCTGCTGGGGTGCGAACCGCGAGGCGACGGTCGGCGACGGGACCGCGAGCCCGCGCGATCGCCCCGTGCCCGTCGCGTTCGAAGACGGGCCGCCGCTCGGCGAGGTGGTGTCGCTCGCGATCGGGCTGAACCGCGCGTGCGCCGCCACGCGCGACGGCTCGGTCGCCTGCTGGGGCTCGCTCGGCGGGGGGCCCTCGGCGCCGCGCTCCCGCGCCCGCCCGCAGTGGGTTACGGGGCCGCGCGGCGTGGTGGAGGTCGTCGCGGGCTACAACCACGCGTGCGCGCGGGGCGGCGACGGGGCCGTGTGGTGCTGGGGGGCGAACCGCGGGGGCGTCCTCGGGGCGGGGGCCGCTTCCCGTGACGAAGACGAGCCCGTGCCGCTCGCGAGGTGACGGCGCTCCGCGGCGCGGCCCTTCACGCGACGCCCGCTGCGTCGCGCGCGTGGCCCCCTGCGTCGCCGGCGTGGCCCCTCGCGTCGCGCGCTACGCACTACAAACGCGCACGATCCGCGTGTAAATCGCGCGTCGATGCAGCTCCACGACGCGCCCCGCGCCCCCTCGCCCGAGCCCCGCGAGCTCGAGGTCGTCCCCGTCGCCCCGCCCCCCGACGCACAGCGCGTCCGCCGCGACGCGACCTTCGCCGCAGCGGGAGAGCGCCGCACGCGCTACTCGCTCCCCGCGTCGCTCGAGAGCGCGTCGCCGGTGGGCTACCGCACGCGCGTCCCGCTCACGCGCGACGAGGCCGCGAAGGCCCTCGCGCTCCTCTCGCTGCGCCGCCCGACGGGCTTCGAACCCGACGCGCAGGTGACCGAGGCCGAGCTCTTCGAAGAGAGCGCGCTCGGCGTGATGTCGTCGCGCCAGTCGACCAACTTCCGCGGCCACCGCCAGGTGACCCTCGGGCCCGCCGACTCCGCGCGCCTCGCCGAGCTCCTGCGCGCGCTGCCCGGGCGCGACGCGGCGCCGCTCGACCACGCGCTCTACACCCACGTCGTGCTGACGCGGCCGTACCGCACGCCCTTCACCTTCATGCTCACCTTCATGGGGCACAAGCAGCTCACCAGCCCCTTCACGGTGGCGAAGCGCGCGTGGGACAAGCGCTTCCACTTCCGCGACGACATCCCCACCATCGGCTACCTCCAGCACCTGCACCTCGGCATCCTCGCCGAGTCGATGGAGCGCGCCGCCGTCGTCGCCTCCCACGGCGCCCGCCGCGCCCAGGTGTCGCTCGCCCCGCTGCCCGCCGACCCGGCCCACGCGGCCACCGTGCGCGCGATCGAAGACCTCGTCGGCCTCACCGCCGCCGAGCGCCGCACGGGCTGGCGCGTCGGCGTGGTCGCGCAGGTGGGACGCGCGCTCCGCCACGAGCGCGTCGACCTCCCTGCGGCCCTCGCGCGCAAGCTCGGGGCCAACCTCCTCGCCTTCCGCAGCGAGCGCATCCAGCCCGGCGTCAACGCCGAGGAGTCCGCGCCCGCGCCGTACCAAAGCCGCCAGGACATGGACGTGCCGCCGGCCTTCACGGAGATGGCGGGCCGCGCGGCCTTCAACGCCTTCGCCCACTGGACGGGCTGCGACCGCGAGGTGGCCAAGAGGCTCCTGCTGCTCGAGCGGGTCGACGTGCTCACGCCCGACGGCAAGCGCCGGCTCCGCGAGGTGCGCGACGAGCTCGGCGAGATCACCGACGCGGCCGCGCGCGACTTCCCGCTGTGGGCCGACCTCCCGACCGGGCGCGCGCTGAGCGGCTCAATCCAGCGGGGGCGGAAGGCCTTCGCGCTCGCGGGGCAGCGCATCTACATCGGCGGGCTCTCGCGCCCCGAGGTGGAGGCCGCGGGCTACGGCTTCGAACACGCCGTGCGGGCCTTCGGCGCCGCGGCCTCGCGCAGCGCGCTCTTCGCCGAGCTGATGGGCTGCGTCGACCTGCCCGCCGACTGCGACCTCCTCGCCGGCGTGTGCCTGATGGCGGGCCCGGTCAACCAGAACGACGTGGGCAAGCAGTTCTACGGCAAGCCCGACCTGCTCGCGGGCGCGCACCCGGGCCGCGAGCCCACCTCGCTGCTGGTGTGGACGGTGAAGGCGAAGACGGTCGCCGACCCGGTGGGCAACGAGGAGCAGCTCCTCAACGCCGCGCAGAAGGGCGCGCTCGTCGACCTGCGGATGGGCCCGCACGAGGCGGTGTCGCTGCGGGTCGACGGGCGCTTCGTGCCCATGCGCCGCCACGAGGGGTCGGTCAACGCGGAGCGCGCGTTCGGCGACGTGGGCAACTTCGTCACCGACCCGTCGGGCGCGGACATCCCGGGCAACCGCGGCGCGCCGTGGCCCGAGGCGCTGCGGCGTACGGTGGTGTTCCAGCGCGCGCGGGAGAGCTGAAGGAACTCAGCGGCGGGAGAGGGCGGCGGTGTCGACGACGCCGCCCACCTGCTCGCGGAAGGCGGCGCCCGTCGGGCTGCACGCCACCGCCATCGACACCGACGGCGTGCACCGCGGCGAGAACGACCGCCCCGTCCCGCGGATGCCGTTGGCCGTCAATTGGCAGCGGGTCACGGTGTACATGCAGCGCGCGCCCGACTGCCAGTACTCCGTCCACCGCGCGCACACCGGCGACGAGGTGCGGACGCTGAGGTCCATCGTGCCGCGGGCGCCGGTGTTCTCGATGACGTTGCCGTTCCACACGCCGTCGCAGGCGTGCACGAAGGTGGGGCGCGGGGACGGCGCGGGCGTCGGCGTGGGGGTCGGCGTCGGCGTCGGGTACGGCGACGGCGGCGAGGGCAGCGGCGTGAGCGTCGGCGGAGGGTACGGCGCGGGCGCGGGCGTCGGGTACGGGGTGGAGGGCGGGTACACCGTCGCCTGCGGCGAGACGCACGCGCGCTGCGAGCGGCTCCAGCTCGACCCGCTGGGGCAGCAGTGACCGTCGGTGCGGTGCATCCCGCTCTCGCACGACGGCGCGAACGCGAAGTACGCCGCCGTCCCCCCGCCACACAACAGCAGGAACGCGCCGACCGCGATCCCCACCATCAGCCCCACGCCCGACCCGCCGCGCTGCGGCTGCGTCGGGTTCTGCCACGGCGACGACGTGCCGCCGTAGCCCGGGCCCGCGCCGTACATCGGCGGCTGCGGCGGCGCGAATCCCCCCTGCGCCGAGCCGAATCCGCCCTGCTGCGGCGCCCCGAAAGCACCCTGCTGCGGCGCGCCGAAAGGCCCGGGCGCGGCGCCGTAGGTCGGCGGCGCGTAGGCGGTGGAGCCCGACGACGGAGCGCCGCCGTAGGGCGAGCTCGTGGGGGCGGGCCCGAAGGAGCCCTGCGCGGGCTGCACGGCCCCCGGGAAGGGCGACGGCCCCGAGGGGAAGCCCTGCGCGCCCGGCGACCACGCCATCGTGCTGTGCGGCGCCGGCGCCGGCGACCCGAAGCTCCCCTGCTGCGGCGTCGGCATCGCGGGGATCGCCACGGTCGCAGGGATCGACGATGACGACGCCGGCGCGCCGCCCGGCGTGGGCTGGGCGGGCACCGCGGGCGCGCCGAGCGTCGGCAGCAGGCCCGCGACGCACTCGTCCACCGTGCGGAAGCGCATCGCCCCGTCGCGCTCGACGCAGCGGGCGAACCACGCGTCGAAGCCCGGCGGGAGCAGCGCCCCGAGGCCCTGCTCGGCCGCGCGCTGCGAGGCGGGGACGAGCGGCGCCGCCATGATCTCGCCCACCACCTCCGGGAGCGAGAAGCTCTCCGACCCGGCGCCGCGCCAGTAGGGCCGCCCGGTGAGCGTCGCGTAGGCGAGGAGCCCGAGCGCCCAGATGTCGGTGTGCGGCCCGAGGATGCCGCGCGCGTCGAGCTGCTCGGGCGCCATCCAGAGCGGCGAGCCCACGACCGCGGTCGACTGCCCGGGGCGGCTCTCCTGCGCCCACTTCGCGACGCCGAAGTCGAGCACCTTCACCGTGAAGGCGACGTCGCTGCGGCGCGAGGCGGCGATGAAGACGTTCTCGGGCTTGAGGTCGCGGTGCACGACGCCGATGCGGTGCGCGGCCGAGAGCGCGTGCCCGAGCTGCTGCATCACCACCGCCACCTCGCCCGGCGGCAGGCGCCCGCGCTCGCCGAGCACCGCGGAGAGGTCGCGCCCCTGGAGCAGCTCCATCGCGAGCCACGGGGTGTTGGTCTCCGGGTCGACGCCGGCGGCGATCACCTGCGCGGCGTGCTCGCTCTCGATGCGCGCCGCGATGCGCGCCTCCTGCTCGAAGCGGGCGCGGGCGCGCGGGTCCTGCGCGTACTCCGGGAGGATCACCTTCAGCGCGCGCGGGTGCCCCGTGGGGAGCTGCTCGACCTGGTAGATCGTCCCCATCCCGCCGCGGGCGATCTGGGCGACGACGCGGAACTGCCCGGCGAAGATCGACTGGGGCGCGAGGGCCTGGGGCGGCATCATAAAGCGCCGCGGATCGTACACCGTCTCAGTCGGGAGGCACGCTCCAAGGCGCCTGCGTCGCGGAGGGCGCGGCGGGGGGCGCGCCCGGGGTCGTCGCCGCCCACGGAGCCCGCGCGGGCGCCACGTCCGGGGGGTCGCCCGGCATCCACCGCACCGCGACGCCGACGGCGGCCGTCTGGTTGGTGCCGACGTCGACGCGCGCGGCGACCACCGCGTCGCAGCCGAGCGAGGCGGCCTCCTGCCGGAGCCCGTCGAGCGCGTGGGCCGGGTCGTTGTGGTCGCCGCGGCCGTTGGCCTGCACCAACGCCACCTCCGCGTAGTTGCTCGGCGGCCGCTGCCCCGCGAGGAAGACGGCGACGGGCCGCGCGTGCGCGGGCGCGCCCTGGCCGATGATGGCGTGGGCGGTCATCGTGGTGCCGCAGCCCGCGAGCGCGAGCGCGAGGAGGCCGAGCGCGCGCAGCGTCACGGCGCCCCCGCCCGGCGGAAGGCGCGGCCCACCGCGCGCAGCGTGGCCACCTCCTCGTTGACCATGTACGTCCGCGTGCACGTCATGGGGAAGCGGTACGTCCCGCAGTTGTAGGTGCTGGTGACGGGGCGCATCTGCCACTCGAAGCGCGTGCCGATCTCGTCGATGCGCGCGTAGTCGCCGCCGAGCCCCGCGACGCGCTCGACGAACTCCGGCACGAGCTCCTCGACGGTGCCGAGCGTCGCGGCCTCGACGCGTCCGAGCTCGACGGCGCCGGGCGGGTCGCGCGTGAGGCTCACGGCGACGGCGCCGCGGTGGGGGGCGAGGTGGAGCGACGTGGTGGGCACCGCGCTCGACCGCACCGCCGCGCACGCGTTGACGGAGGCGGCGAGGGCGAGGGCGGAGAGCGGCGCGCGGAAACGACGCACGCGGCGGGACGTACGCGCGCGCTGGGGGCGTGTCAAGCGGCGGGTCAAAGAGTGTAGATCAATCGCGGACCGAGGACCTCTCGCGAGGTGCGAGCCAGGCAAGGAGACGCTTCGAAACCGCACTCTCTGTGCGGTGAGAAGCGGCGACGCCGCATGGCGACGCGCATCGCGGGAGGGCCGACGGGAGCGATTGATCTACACTCTTCAGTGGCCCATCGAGTGGTAGGCCTCGGCGTTGTTGTCGAGCGCGGCGGCGCGGGCGCGGGCGGGCGCGCGGCGGCGGGCGCGGCGGCGGCGGAGCCCGCGGCGCGGCGGCCCCGGGCGACCCCGTCGGCCTGGCGCGCGAGGTTGCCCTGCACCACGTCGTCGGTGAAGTTGAACTGCTGCGACGCCTGGCGGAGCTGCTGCTCGGTGGCCGCGAGGGTGCGCTCAGCCTCCTCGGCGCGGCCCTCGTTGAGCATGCGCGACGCGCGGAGCTGCGCCCGCGACGCTTCGAAGCCCACCACCATCGCCTGGACGCGCTGGGTGTAGCTCCGCGCGGGCGCCGCGGCGTCGGCGGTGACCTCGTAGCTGAGCGCGAGCGGGTCGGCGGCGCGGCGCTGCGCGGCGTCGGTCGGGTCCTGCCAGACGAGGCGCGCCGAGCCGAAGGCGCGCCGGCCGTTGCCCGTCGTCGGGATGCGCGCGCGCAGGAGCACCTCGCGGCGCTGCGAGGAGTAGAGGCTGCCGAGGGGCACGCGCACCACCTCGCCCTGCCGGTCGAGGCGCTCGGACTCCGTCGCCTCCACCGACACGCCCTCCGCCGGGGTGAACTCGATGTACGCGTTGGCCGCCACCGTCTGCCCGAGGAGCTCGAGCTCGCCGTGGAGGATCGCCGCCATCTGCGACGGGTCTTCGAGGTGGTAGAGCCGCCCGGCGCTGCGCACGGCCATCGCGCCGAGGGTGTTCTCGTCGTAGTCGGTGCCGACACCGATCGCGGTCACCTGGGTGCCGTTCTCGGTGGCGAGCGCGGCGACGTTGGCGATCGACTCGGGCGAGGTGTCGCCCACCGTGGCGCGGCCGTCGGAGATCATCACGATGCGCCGCACGGGGTGGCTCGCGGGCGCCCGCTCGACGGCGCGGCGCGCGACCTCGAGGCCGTCGTGGAGGTTGGTGCCGCCGGTGGCCTGGAGGCCCTGCACGCGGCGCAGGAGCTCGGCGCGCGTGGCGGGGTTGACGGGGGTCGGCGGCGCGAGCTCGGTCACCGCGTCGCTGAAGGCGTAGAGCGAGACGAGGTCGCCGTCGGCGAGGCTCTCGAGGAAGCTCGCCGCGGCCATGCGGGCGTTGGCGATCTTGGCGCCGCTCATCGAGCCCGACGTGTCGACGACGAGGGACACGTCGAGCGGCGCGCGCTGCGTGGCCTCCGCGGCCGCCGGGGTCTCGACCCAGAAGCCCACCCAGGTGTTGCCGTCGCCCCCCTGGAGCACCTGCGTCTGGACGGGCGCGGCGTGGAGCCAGCCCGAGGCGTCGGCGGCCACCACCACGCGGTGCGGGGCGTTGCTGGCGACGCGGAGGGTCGTGGTGGTGGTCGAGGTGCTGGCGCAGGCGACGGAGAGGAGGGCGGCGAGGGCGAGGGCGTGGCGCTTCATAGGGACCTTCCAGGCGAGTATGGGGAGGGGGCGCCGGTGCTGACGGGCGAGGCGACGGAAGGTTCTGGTGGCGGGCGACGGGCGCACCAAAGGAGGGAAGAGAGAGGCCCGGGCAAACCGACCCCAGGAGCGATCTCGACCGATCGGCGGGCGCGCGGATTTCCCTTTGCCGCGCGTGTTTTTTGCGCCCGGCGCGCGCCTTGACGGCTCCCGCGTACGTTCTGTAATCGGGTGCCCATGCCATTGACGACATCGGCGTTGACGCCGCCCCGCGCGCTCCCGATCGGCCTGCTGGTGGACGCGGTCCAGAAGCTATCCCTGGCGCGCGACTTGGACGCGGTGACGGCGATCGTGCGGCGGGCGGCGCGCGCGCTGGCCGGGGCCGACGGCGCGACCTTCGTGCTCCACGACGCGGGGCGCTGCTACTACGTCGACGAGGACGCGATCGCGCCCTTGTGGAAGGGGCGGCGCTTCCCGATCGAGGCGTGCGTCAGCGGGTGGTCGATGATCCACCGGCAGGCGCTGGCGATCCCCGACATCTACGCCGACCCGCGGATCCCGGCCGACGCCTACCGGCCCACCTTCGTGAAGAGCCTGGCGATGGTGCCCATCCGCATCGCCGAGCCCATCGGCGCGATCGGGATCTACTGGGCCACCCACCGCGCGGCGACCGCCGAGGAGCTCGAGGCGCTCCAGGCCCTCGCCAACTGCACGAGCGTCGCGATGGAGAACGTGGCGATCGCGGCCGACGTCGAGGCCCGCGTCCGCGCGCGCACCGCGCAGTTAGAGGATGCCATGCGCGAGCTCGAGTCCTTCAGCTACTCGATCTCGCACGACCTGCGGGCGCCGGTGCGCCGCATCGACGGCTTCGCGCAGGCCCTCGAGGAGGACGCCGGCGCGTCGCTCGGCCCGGAGTCGCGGCGGCACCTCGTCCGCGTGCGCGACGCGGCCCGCACGATGGGCCAGTACATCGAAGACCTGCTCTCGCTCGCGCGGGCCGGGCGCGAGTCGGTGCGGCGCGACCCGGTCGACCTCTCGGCCCTGGCGCGCGCGGTGTTCGACGACGTGGCGCGCGGGCACCCGGGGCGCGACGTCGAGCGCGTGGTGGCCGACGACCTCCGCGCCCACGGCGACGAGGGCCTGCTCCGCGGCGCGCTCGAGAACCTCGTGGGCAACGCCTTCAAGTTCACCGAGCGGGCGGGGCGCGCGCGGGTGGAGTTCGGGCGCGCGTCGCACGGCGGCGAGGCGGCGTACTACGTGCGGGACAACGGCGCGGGCTTCGACATGCAGTTCGCGCCGAAGCTCTTCGCCCCCTTCCAGCGCCTGCACCGCGCGGAGGAGTTCGCCGGCACCGGCATCGGCCTCGCGACCGTCAAGCGCATCATCTCTCGCCACGGGGGGCGCATCTGGGCAGAGGCCGGGCCCGGACGCGGGGCCACCTTCTGGTTCACCCTCAGCCCCCAACCGGTCGACGAAACCCGACCGTAGGCCCTTGCGGCGGTGGTGCGTAATGTGGTTCGCTCCCGCGTAAATCATGCGCCGCCTGCCCTCCCTGTTTTTCGCGTTGGCGATGTCGCTCACCCTCGTGGCCTCGGCCGAGCCGCGACGGGGCGCGTCGATCCCGAGCTTCAACGTCGACGACATCGCCGGCGCGCCGCACACGCAGCGCGACCTCACCGGGGGTTGGTCGGTGCTCTTCGTGATGACCGACAAGGACACGCACCCGCACGTGGGCCCCTGGTACCACCGCGTGCACCGGGCGGCGCCGGGGGCGCGGCTGGTGACGATGGCGGCGCTCGACCTGTTCGCGCTCGTGCCGACGTCCACCATCGTGTCGCAGGCCCGCGAGAACACCCCGCGCAACGGCTGGGGCAACGTGTGGCTCTCGCGCGACGGCTCCCTCGCCCACTCGCTCGGTCTGCCCGAGAGCGAGGTTCCCTGGGTGATCGTGGTGTCGCCCGCGGGGCGCGTGGTCGAGATCGTCCACTCGACCCTCAACGACGACGCCTTCGCGCGCGTCGCCGCCGCGCTCCCCACGCAGCAGCAAGCCGCGCGCTGACACGGAGCGTCGGCGGGGCGTCGGCGCTTTCTTTGCGCCCGACGCCTCGACGGCCCTGAGGCGCTTGGGTATCGTCGCGCCGCGATGACCACCCTTCAGAAATTCACCTTCGCTGCCTTCGCCGCGCTCGCGTCCGTCCCGCTCCTGGCGGGTGACGCCGGCGCCATCCCGCTCCTCACTGGCTTCGGCGGCCCTTCGGGGTACGGGCTTCCCGAGAACTGCGTGCACCCGAACGACGACGGCTCGTACGCGGGCCCGCCTCCGACCACGGGCTACCCCGCGGTGGCGGTGAGCATCACGCGGGCCTTCCCGATGGGCCTGCGGTTCTTCGGGACGACGTACAACACGATGTACGTCAACACCAACGGCAACATCACCTTCCGCGGCGCCGTCGGGACGTACACGCCGTCGCCCTTCCCGATCGCGGACCAGCCGATGATCGCGCCGTGGTGGGCGGACGTGGACACGCGCGGCGGTGGCCAACCGATGCGCAACAACATCTGCTTCCACGTCGAGCCCAACCGCGTCGTCGTGACGTGGAACAACGTCGGCTACTTCAGCTCGCACGACGACCGACAGAACGACTTCCAGCTCGTGCTGACGACGAGCAACACGTGCTCGACGACGGGGGACTTCGACGTGGAGTTCCGCTACAACCGCTGCCAGTGGACGACGGGGGACGCGTCCGGCGGCACCGGCGGCCTCGGCGGCACGCCCGCGCAGGTGGGCTTCGACGCGGGCAACCGGCGCAACTACGTGGCGCTCCCGATGTCGCGCATGATGTCGATCCTCGACGTGTGCCGCACCTCCAACGTGCCGGGCGGCGCGCCGGGCCTGTGGCGCTTCCAGATCCGCGGCGGCGACGTGGCCGGCGGGTGCATGGGCGGCGGGACGGCGTGCACCGTGGCGGGCCAGATGGGCGCGTGCGGGCAGGGCGTCAACGTCTGCGAGGCGATGGGCACCCGCTGCGCCCAGGTGAACATGCCGCGCGACGAGCGGTGCAACGGCAACGACGACAACTGCAACGGGATGATCGACGAGGGCGACAACCTCTGCCCGATGAACTACGTCTGCGACCGCGGCTCGTGCGTCGAGCGCTGCTCGGGCGAGCTGGGGTGCGTGGCGGGCCGCACCTGCACCGAGGAAGCGGGCATCTGCGTCGAGAACACCTGCATGGACGTGACGTGCCCGGCGGGCCAGCGCTGCGTCTCGGGGAGCTGCGTGGGCGTGTGCGACGGCGTCACCTGCCCGGTCGGCCAGGTGTGCCGCGCGGGCCGGTGCCTCAACCCCTGCGAGGGCGTCACCTGCAACCCGATGGAGGTCTGCGACCGCAACCCCGGGCCGACCGCGGGCCTCTGCGTCCCCGGCTGCCAGTGCACCCCCTGCCCGATGGGGCAGATGTGCCAGCCCGACGGCTACTGCGTGTCGGATGACTGCGCCGGCGTGACGTGCCCCACGGGCGAGTACTGCCGCGGGGGCATGTGCCGCGACGCCTGCGAGACCGGGCCCGACACCCGCCTCTGCCCCAGCGGCGAGGTCTGCCAGGCCGGCGACTGCGTCACCCAGGCGATGATGCCGCGGCCCGACGCGGGCGTGGGCGACGGCGGCGCGGACGGCGGTCGCGCCGACGGCGGCCGCACCGACAGCGGGCTGCCCCCCGTCGACGTGATGATCGGCGTCGACGGCGGCAACGGCGGCCCCGACGCGGACGAGCCCCCCGTCGTCCTCCCGCCCTCGCGCCGCGGCTGCCAGTGCAGCACCGTCGGCGCCGAGAGCACCGCCGACGCGCGCCTCGCCGCCCTCGGCCTCGCCGCCGCCGTCGCCGCCGTCGCGCGTCGCCGCCGCCGCTGAGACCCGCCTCCCGTCACCCGCCGCGCGCGATGGTATGGTCGCGCGCATGAAGCCCACCCCCGCGGCGCTCGCGCTCGCGCTCCTCGCCCTCCCCGCCGCTCCGTCCGCGCAGCCGCGCCGGCTCCCGATCCCCATCCCGGGGCGGCTCGGCGGCGGCGCGAACGGCGGCGCGAACGGCGGCGCGCCGACGCCGGCCGAGCGCGCCTTCAGCGAGGGCGAGCGGCTGCTGCGGCAGGGGCAGGCGGAGCAGGCGGCGCGGCGCTTCGAAGAGGCCCACCGGCTCGACCCGCGCGACGCGCGGCCGGTGTTCTACCTCGGCGAGGTGGCGCGGGCCGCGGGGCGCGCGGGCGACGCGGAGCGGCTCTTCCGCGAGGCCACGACGCTCGCGCCGACGATGGCCGAGGCGCACGCGCAGCTCGGCGCGGTGCTGCGCGACGCGGGGCGCCTGCCCGACGCGGTGACGTCGCTCGAGCGCGCGCTCCAGCTCCGGCCCTCGCTCGGCGAGGCGCGCTACACGCTCGCGCTCTGCCTCGAAGACCAGGGGCAGACCGAGCGCGCGCTGCGCGAGTACGAGCGGGCCGCGCAGGAGCTCCCGGACGACCCGCTGCCCCCGCTCAACCTCGGGATCGCGCTCGCGTCGCTGCCCGAGCGCACGCCGGCGCAGCGGGCGCGGGCGGTGCGGGCGCTGACGGAGGCGACGCGACGCGGGCGCGACCGGCGCGACGTGCTCGCGGCCGCTGGCCCCGCGCTGCGGCAGGTGGGCGAGGCGCGCGCCGCGGCGGTGGCGCTCGAGCAGGCGCGGGCGATGGGCGCGCCGTCGGCGACGATCCTCGGCGAGCTCGCGCAGGCGCTCCAGGTGGCGGGCGACCGCGCGCTCGCCGAGCAGCGCATGCGCGAGGCGATCGCCGCGGCGCCGCGCGAGGCCCCGCTGCGCTACGTCCACGGCCTGATGCTCGCGGAGGCCGGTCGACGGAACGAGGCCGCCGCGGAGTTCCGCGAGGCCGCGACGCTCGGGGCCGGGACGCCGCTGGCCGAGCGGGCCGCCGCGCGCGCTGCGTCGCTCGGGGGCCCGGGTTCGTCACCGGGCTCACCGCCGGGTGTACCCCACCGCCCTACACCGCGCCCCGCGCGTTGACGCCTTGTGCCACGTGCGAAACCGAGATACCTATGAGTGAGGGCGATTCCCCGTGGGGGAGCGCGCCGGCCCGATGCGAGAGTGCCCGAAGTGCCACAAGCGGTTCCTGGAGAGCAGCGCGCGCGTCTGTGACGTCGACGGCGCCGTGCTCGACCTGGTCGTGGTCGCGTCCGATCGCGACCGGCTGGTGGGGACGACGATCCTCGGGCGCTACGCGGTCGACAAGGTGCTCGGCGACGGCGGGATGGGCGTGGTGTACCGCGCCACCGACACCGAGACGGGCCAGAAGTACGCGGTGAAGGTGCTCCGCGCGGAGTACAGCGCGGAGGAAGACCTCGTGCTGCGCTTCGAGCAGGAGGCGCGCGCGGCGGCGGCGGTCAACAACCCCCACATCGTCGAGATCTACGACTGGGGGAGCCTGCCCGACGCTTCGCGCTTCTTCGTGATGGAGTACCTCGAGGGCCGCTCGCTCGGCGACCTGCTCGCGCGCATGCCGAAGGCCGAGGGCTCCGACCGGCGCCAGCCGCTGCCCGAGGACTTCGCGCTCCACATCTCGATGCAGATCGCCGAGGGGCTCACGGCGGCGCACGACGTGGGCATCGTCCACCGCGACATCAAGCCCGACAACTTCCACATCGTGCGGCGCCCCGACGACCCGTACTTCGTGAAGATCCTCGATTTCGGCATCGCCAAGGTGCAGAACTCGAAGGCCGCGCGCACGCGCACGGGGTCGGTGTTCGGCACGCCGCACTACATGTCCCCCGAGCAGGCCTCGGGCGACAAGAACATCGACGACAAGACCGACATCTACGGCCTCGGCGTGATGATGTACGAGATGGTCGTCGGCAAGATCCCCTTCGACGCCGACAACCTGATGGGCATCCTGACGGCGCACCTCTACCACACGCCCGTCCCGCCGAGCGTGTACCCCGAGTGCGAGAAGCTCTCGAAGAGCTTCGAAGCGGTGATCCTCAAGTGCCTCGCGAAGGAGCGCGACGCCCGCTACCAGTCGATGAAGGAGCTCCACGCCGACCTCGCGCGCTGCCGCCGCGGCGAGACCTCCGACGCGCTCGACGACCAGGAGATGAGCACGCGGCGCTTCACCGCCGACGACTTCACCGCCGACGCCGCGACGCAGATCCGGCAGCTCCCGCCGTCGCTGATGCCCGCGTCGCCCGAGGAGGTCAACGCCGCGCTCGGGCTCCACGCGCCGCACGGGGCGGCGTCGGGCGGCCACGCCGGCGCGCCGATGCACTCCAACTCACTGCCCGCGCCCGCGCCCGCGGCGATGGGCGGCAAGACCCCGCCGCCGCCCCCGCACGGCGCCGCCCCCCGCGCCTCGCACCCGTCGCCCGCGCCACCGCCACCCGCGTCGGCCCCGTCGCCCTTCGAAGGCGTCGGGCGGATCCAGTTCAGCAACGACGCCGCGCCCGAACGCGCGCCGCACCCGTCGCTGCCGCCCGGCACCGAGGTGCCCCGGCCCCGCGCCAACACCCGGCTCATCGTCGGCGCGATCCTCGGCGTGGGCGTGGCGGCGGCCCTCGCGATCCTCGGGTTCGCGAGCCTCCAGCAGCCCGGCGGCGCCGCGCCGCGCGAGGCCGACCCCTCGCTCGCGGTGCAGCAGCAGCAGCTCCAGCCGGGCCGGCTCTCCGCGCAGAGCGACGCGGCCCCCGCCCCGACCCCGCCCGTCGCCCACGTCGTCCCGCAGGCCCAGACGACCCCGGTGACCATCACCGCGTCGGTGCCCGGCGCGCGGGTGTACCGCGGCGGCGTCCAGGTGGGCACCGTCCCCCACCAGGTGACGCGCCCCGCGGGCTCCGGCGAGGAGACCTACTCCGTCCTCGCCGACGGCTACCAGGAGCAGTCGGTGATCGTCAGCGCGGCCTCGCCCGCGTCGCTGCTCGTCACGCTCGCGGCCAACCCCGCGCCCGCGCCCGACGAGCGCTCCGCGCACCGCCGCGACCGCCACCCGCGCACCAACGAGCGCGCCCCGCGGGCCCCGCGCACGCCGCAGCCCCAGCAGCCGCAGCGCCGCCAGGGCGACCTGCACGACCCCTGGTCATGACGCGTCCCAGCGCGCGGGGCTGAGCCGCGCGGTCTTCCCGGGGGAGGAGACGGCCTCGTCGTCGACGGCGATCAGCTCGCCGCGGGCGCGGTCGGCGAGCGTACGAGCCGCGCCCTTCGCCTCGCGGGCGAGCTCCATGAGGCGCACGGAGGCGGTCTCGTTGGGGACGTCGCCGCACGCGACGACCTCCGTCTTCCCCTTGGTGGCGATGGGCGGGGAGAGGAGCCGGAGCGCGCGGCGGCCGGGGCGAACGACGGACGCGGCGAGCGTGCGCCCGTCGCGGCGGAGCGTGAGGTACGCGAAGGTGAGGCCCTCCCAGCGGAGCCCCGCGGCGCGCGCGACGGGGACGAGCCACGCGGGCAGGGAAACGTCGGGGAGGTCCTCGTGGCACCAGTCGCGCGGGTCGATGAGCATCGGGCAGGCGCGCGCGTGCGGGCAGGGCGCGAACACGGTGACGCCGCGGCCGACGAGCAGGTCGCGGGCCCCTTGGAGCGCGCGGGCCTCGGGGCGCGTGGCGGGCTCGATCACGACGAGGGCGCCGTCGTCGGCGACGTGCTCGAGGGCACCGGCGAGGAGCGCGGCGAGGCGCTGCGCGCGTTCGGCTTCGTCGCGGGTCACCTCGACGAGCGAGAGGCCGACGGTGACGAGGTCGAAGCGGCCGAACCCGCGGCCCCAGGCGGGGTCGGCGAGGTCGCGCACCTCCGTCACGAGCTCGCCCGGCGCGGGCAGGAGCCCCTCGCGCGCGGCGCCGTCGGCCACGCGGCGGAGCAGCGCGAGGGCCTGCGGGTCGTTGTCGACGGCGGTGACGTGGGCGACCTCGCGGGCGCCGCGGAGCGTACGGACGACGCCGAGGGAGGTGGCCCCGACGCCGGCGCCGAGGTCGAGCACGCGCAGGGGGCGCGCGGGCAGGGCCCCGGCGGCGAGCAGCTCGGACACCGGCAGCGCCACCTTCCCGAGGTCGCGCGGAAACCAGAACAGCGTCCGCGCGGCGAGGCCGTCACCGTGCGCGAGGGGGACGTCCTCGCCGCGGTAGCGGGCCGACTGGCGGGCGACCATGACGGCGAGGGCCTTGGGGTCGACGCGGCGGCCGAGGGCGTCGGCGAGGCAGCGCTCCCAGCGGTCTTCGAGGGGTTCGACGGTGACGACGGGCATGGCGGGTGGGCGGCTTCGGGCAGGGGAAGGTTGAAAACGTCGGGGGGGGGATCTAGGGTCGCCGCGCGATGCGTTGGATGCCAGCGATTTCGGGCCTCGCGTTCGCCCTCATGGCCGCGGCACTGTGGACGGCGCTCGACTGGGCGCCGGTGGCCCAGGACGCCGCCGGGGGGCTCACGCAGAAGATCTTCTACTTCCACGTCCCGAGCGCGTACGTGATGTACATCGGCGTCGGGGCCTGCGTGCTCGGCTCCATCGGGTACCTCGCGCAGCGCACGCCGGGCTGGGACGCCCTCGCGCAGGCCGGCGCGGAGATGGCCGTGGTGTTCTCCAGCGTGGTGCTCATCACCGGGCCGCTCTGGGCGCGCAAGGCCTGGGGCGCGTACTGGGCCTGGGACCCGCGGCTCACCACCACGCTCCTCGGCACGCTGATCTTCGTCGCGTACCTCGTGCTCCACACCAACGCCGCGGGCGAGGCGGAGCGGAAGTTCTCCGCGGCCCTGGCGGTGATGGGGGCCTGCGTGATGCCGGTGATCCACTACAGCGTCCAGCTCTGGCGCGGCCAGCACCCGACGGTGATCACGTCGCGCGGCGGCGGCCTCGCGCCGGAGATGGGGAAGACGCTCGCGCTCAGCTTCACGGCCTTCACCGTGATGGCGGCGGCGCTGCTCTTCCTGCGGGCGCGCGTGGCGCTCGGCGAGGCGCGGCTGGCGGAGCTTCGCACCGAGGCGGTGTCGCTGGGTCTGCTCGACGAGGAGGCGGTATGAAGGTCGGTGGGATGTTCCTGGCGGCGGCGCTCGCGCTCGCGCCGATGGCGGCCTCGGCGCAGCAGAGCCCCGCCCCGGGCGACGAGCGGTCGATGGGCTTCCGCCCCGGCCTCGGCGACGCGGCGCGCGAGCGGGTGCCGGGCGGCCGGCTCCTGGTGGGCGCCTACACCGCGGCGCTCGTGCTCATCGGGGGCTACGTGGCCTCGGTGGCGCGGCGCGCGGCGAAGCTCGAAGACGACCTGCGACGTCTCGAGGACGACCTCGCGCGGCGCGCGCCGAAGGGCGAGGGCTGATGCCCACCGTCGAGCACGTGGTGTTCATCCCGGGGGTGTTCCTCGTCGGGATGTTCGTCGGGTACATGATGGGCGCGAAGGCCGTCCGCGAAGAGGTTCGCCGCAAGCAGGAGGCGCGCAAGCGCTAGGCACGCGGCCGCATCAAGGGTTGCGGCACATCCCCATCTGGCACGTCCGCCCGCCCATGCACTGCGTGCCGCAACCGCCGCAGTTGGCGTTGTCCGTCTGCGTGTTCACGCAGCGGCTGCCGCAGACGCGCTGCCCCATCGGGCACGCGCACGTCCCGCCGCTGCACGTCTGACCCGTCGCCGTGCACGGCCGGTTGCACCCGCCGCAGTGCATGGTGCTGGTCGACGTATCGACGCACGCCCCCGCGCAGAACATCTGCCCCATCGTGCACCGGCACATGCCCGACTGGCACGTCGTGCCGCCGGTGCAGGGGCGGCCGCACATCCCGCAGTTCATCGCGTCGGTCTGCAGGTTGGCGCAGGCCGGGCCGCACATCGTCAGGCCCGCCCCGCAGCGGCACATGCCCGTCTGGCAGGTCTGACCCGTCACCGTGCACGCGCGCGAGCACATCCCGCAGTTCGTCGCGTCGGTCTGCAGGTTGACGCAGACGCCGGCGCAGCCCGTCGTCCCGGTGGGGCAGCGGCACATGCCCGTCTGGCACGTGTTGCCGCCCATGCACACCGTCCCGCAGGCGCCGCAGTTCATCCCGTCGGCCTGGAGGTTGACGCAGGTGGCGCCGCACATCATCTGCCCCGTCGGGCAGCGGCACGCGCCCGTCTGGCAGGTCTGGCCGCCGACGCAGGCCACGCCGCACGCGCCGCAGTTGGCGCCGTCGGTCGCCGTGTTCACGCAGCGGCCGCCGCACATCGTCTGCCCCGTCGGGCAGCGGCACGCGCCCATCTGGCAGGTGGTGCCGTTCATGCACACGGTCGCGCAGGCGCCGCAGTTGCTGTTGTCGGTCTGCGTGGCGACGCAGCGGCCGGCGCACACCGCCTGGCCCGCCGGGCAGGCGCAGCGCCCCATCGCGCACGAGGCCCCCGCCGCGCAGGCCATCCCGCACGCGCCGCAGTTGCCGACGTCGGACTGGAGGCTCACGCAGCGGGCGCCGCAGAGCGTCTGGCCCGTCGGGCACACGCAGGTGCCGCCGACGCATGACTGCCCCGTGAAGCACGCTCGGTTGCACATGCCGCAGTGCAGGGTGCTGGTCGAGGTGCTCACGCAGCGGCCGGCGCAGTACGTCTGCCCCGTCGGGCAGCGGCACGCGCCGCCGAAGCAGCCCTGCCCCATCGGACACACGACCCCGCACGCGCCGCAGTGCTGCGCGTCGGTCTGCGTGTTGACGCAGGCGGTGGTGCAGAGCGAGAGGCCGGGCGTGCACCCGCACGAGCCCGCGGCGCACACCTGGCCCACGAGGCAGCGGTTGGCGCAGCCGCCGCAGTTCGCCGCGTCGGTCTGCAGGTCGACGCAGGCGTCGCTGCACGTCATCCGCGGCGGCGGGCAGGTGGACATGCAGACGCCCGCCACGCATGCCTGGCCCGCGCCGCAGGGGCGGTTGCACGCGCCGCAGTGGGAGGGGTTGCTGCGGACGTCGACCTCGCAGCCGTTGGCGTCGAGGCCGTCGCAGTCCGCGCGCCCCGCGTTGCACGCGAGCGCGCAGGCGCCGCCGGCGCAGGCGGGCGTGCTCTCGGGGCGGGACGGGCAGGCGTTGCCGCAAGTGCCGCAGTTGGCCGCGGCGGTGAGCGGCGCCTCGCAGCCGTTGGCGGGGTTGCCGTCGCAGTCGCCGAAGCCCGCCTCGCAGCGGAGCGCGCAGCGGCCGCTCTCGCACGACGCGGCGGCCATCGCGCCGGCAGCGCACGTCACGCTGCAGGCGCCGCAGTTCGCCGGGTCGGCCTGGAGGTCGACGCACCGGCCGGCGCAGCGCTCCTGCCCCGTGGGACAGGCGGGCTCGTCGGCGGGGACGTCGGGCGCGGGCTCGTCGGGCGGCACGTCGGGCGTGAGCTCGTCGGGCGCGACGTCGGGCGGGGGCGCGGCGTCGAACGCGTCGGGCGGCGGCTCGTCGGGCGGCACGTCGGGCAGCGCGAGGTCGAGCGCGGGGCCGTCGTCGGGCGCCTTCGCCGCGTCGGGGCTCCCCCCGGCGGGGTGGTGGAGCGCGCAGGCCGCGCAGAACAGCGCGGGCCACAGCCACCGCAACGATCGCATCATGGACGCCTCCTGCACGCGAAGACCCTCGCGCGGGATGGAAGCACGAAGGCACCGCGCGGCGGAAGGGTTCGGCGGCTTCGAAGACAGAATCAGCGGGCGCGGCGCGCGGCGCTCAGCCCCCGGCGCCGCAGGTGGTGACGCGCGCGGTCTGCCCGGCGGCGACGTCGACGTACTGTTGGAAGGAGATCCCGTTGTGGGTGATGACCACCTGCACGTGGCCCGTCGGCGAGCGGACGGACTCGCTGCGCGGTAGCGTGTAGCGCCGCGCGGCGCCCTCGGGGCCGATCGCGACCTCGCCGTTGGCGCAGGAGATCGCCACCGAGCCGAGCCGACCCTGCACGTCGTTGAGCAGCCCGTTGGTGAAGGACGTGTGCGCGGCCATCCACGGGTCGCCGCCGTCGCGGAGCGCCTGCGCGAGCTTCTCCTCCGCGTCGACGAGGCGGCCCGACTGCCGGTGCAGGTGCGCGAGGGCCACGAGCGCGCGCGGCCCGCGGATCGCCTGGAAGGCGCGCGCCGCCGCGGTTCGATCGCCCCGCTGGAGCGCCGCGCAGCCCTCGCGCCAGGCCGGGTCGTCGTCGCAGTAGGGGGCGCCCCGCACGGCGGGCGGGGCCGCGGGCGCAGACGCGGCGGAGGCGCCCGCGTTGGGCGACGCGTGCGCGACGGCGACGGGCGCAGTGGTGGACGCGTCATGCGTGGCGGGCGCCGGCAGCGCGGCCGCGGCGGGCGCGGCGTCCGCGGGCGGCGGCGCGGCGACGTCGGGCGTCGGCGGCGGGGTGACCACGGGCTCGGGCACCGGCACGTGCGGCGCGGTGGTGGACGTGTCGTGCACGGCAGCCTCCGGCGCGGCCGCGGGCGCCCCCACCACGCGCTGCCCGAGGAACATCGCCAGCACCCCCGCCGCAGCCCCCGCCGCCACTTGCGACCACGCGACGCCGCGCGCGGGCGCAGGGTCGGGCGCGTCAGGGGCGCTCTTGCGGACGGTGGTCTTGCCGAGGGTGGTCTCGTCGCCGGCGCGGACGGTGGTCTTGCCGAGCGAGGTCGCGTCGCCGAGGAAGCCCGAGTCGCGCGCCTCGATCACGTCGTCGAGCTTCGCGGCGGGGTCGTTCTCGCGGCCGTAGTGCTTCGCCCAGAGGGCGCGGGTGCGCGGGCTGGCGAAGGGCCAGAGGGCGGCGCCGACCGCGCGCATGGAGGCGTAGCGGCGCACCGGGTCGCGCTCCATCATCTTCGCGAGGACGGACTCGAGCCCCTTCGGGATCGACGGCTGCACGGCGGTGGGCGGCTTCGGGTCGCGCTCGGTGATCGCCTCGAGCAGGTCGAGCAGCACCTCGCTGCGGAAGGGCTTCTCGCCGGTGAGGGCCTCGTAGAGAACCACCCCGAGCGACCACTGGTCGGCGCGGGCGTCGATGCTCTTCGACTGCCGCACCTGCTCGGGCGACATGTAGAAGGGCGTGCCGAGCCAGGAGTGGGTCTGCGTGAGGTCGAGCTCGTCGGAGACGAGCTTGGCGATGCCGAAGTCGACGAGGCGCGGCGAGGGCGCGCCCGTGACGTGGGTCGCGAGGAAGATGTTGCCGGGCTTGATGTCGCGGTGGACGATGCCGGCCTCGTGCACCGCGTCGAGGGCCGACGCGATCGGGAGGAGCACGTCCATCGCCTCCTCCACCCGCAGGTGCCCGTCGCGCTTCAGCCGCTCGGCCAGCGTCTCCCCCTCGAGGAACTCCATCGCCAGAAAGCCCCGCTCGCCGAGCACGCCGCCGTCGAACACCTGCACCACGTGGGGGTGCTCCACCTGCGCGGCCGCCATGATCTCGCGCTGGAAGCGGGTGGACGCGTCGGGGGTGGAGAGCACGTGCTCGTGCAGCACCTTGAGCGCGACGCGGCGCTTCAGGGGGTTGCGCAGGGCCTCGTACACGACGCCGAAGGCCCCGCGGCCCACCTGGCGGCGGATGGAGTAGGGCCCGAACTCCGCGCCGGGCCCGAGCGCGCCCGAAGACGTCGTCGACATGGGCGCGAGTAGACTTCCCCGCGCGCGGCGGTGTCAACGCGCGCGTGACGCGGCGCCCGCGGCCCGTGGTATACGGGCGCTCCCCGGCGATGGCGCAGAAGAAGTCCTTTCGCGTGTACCTGGTCGCCCACGGGCCGGGGCTGATTTCGGGTACGCTCATCCGCACGTGGGACGGGCTGTTCGACCGGCCGCCGCCCGCGGCCCTCGGCGCCACGGAGGACGAGGTGCTCGCGCAGCTCGAGGCCATCCTCCAGGCGATGACCGCGCGCGGCGACGACGGCCCCGAGCGCTACCTCTGGGCCGAGGACTTCGCCACCCGCGAGGTCACCGTCACCGCGCGGCCGCAGACCGTCTCCGACAAGCGGGCGGTCATCGGCGCGCGCGAGATCCCGCTGCGGCTCACCTACTGCTGGTGCAAGCTCCCGCAGGGCGGCTACCGGGTGATGCTCCCGCGCTACGGCTGGTGGATGGTGATCGAGGACCTCGCGATCGCCGGCGAGGTGCTGCGCAGCGCGGTGAGCGCGGCGCTGCTCGGCGAGAGCCCGCGGTCGATCTACGACTTCCGCCGCGAGGGCGAGGAGTGGGTGCGCCCGTGGGCCCCGCGCTCGCTCGCCGCGCTGGAGGACGCCGAGCGCGACAGCCCCGCGCGCCGCTGGCCCGTCGCCGCCGCGGTGGCCGAAGACCTCGTCGAGCGCGCGGCGCGCCAGCGCCTCCCGGCGCCGCTGGGCGAGTCCGACGACTTCCGCCAGGCCCTCGCGCTCTTCGAAGCCGACCCGCGGCCCTCGGTGCTCCTGGTGGGCCCCTCAGGCGTGGGCAAGACCACGCTCGTCCGACGCCTCGCGCGCCACCTGCTCGCGCGGCACCGCGAGCGCGCCGACCGCGACGACGAGGCGCCGCACCTCTGGGCCACCTCGGCCGCGCGGCTCATCGCGGGGATGGTGTACGTCGGCATGTGGCAGGAGCGCTGCCTGAAGCTCGTCGACGAGCTCTCGTGGGAGGGGCACTGGCTCTTCCTCGACCGCCTCGTCCCGCTGCTCCAGCCGCAGGCCGACGGGGCGTCGATCGGCGAGATCCTGCTGCCCGCGGCGGCCGAGGGGGCCCTCTCGCTCATCGCCGAGTGCACGCCCGAGGAGTACGAGCGCTGCCAGCGGCGCTTCCCGACGCTGCTCGAGGCGATGCGGGTGGTGCGGGTGAGCGAGCCGGCGCCGCACCAGATCCCGGCGCTCATCACCGCGTGGCAGGCGCGGCGCGACGCGGGAGTGTCGCTCCGGCCGGCGGCGGTGCGTCGGCTCGTGCAGCACCTCACGGCCTTCCGGCGCGACGCGGCCTTCCCGGGCAAGGCGATCCGCTTCCTCGAGTGGCTCTCGCCGGGCGGCGGCGAGGCGCGCCCCGAGGGCGTCGCGGGCGCGTCTGGCGGTACGCGCTCGCTCGACGCGCGGGAGGTGTCCGAGCTCTTCGCGCGGCACACGGGGCTCGCGGTCGACCTCATCGCCGACGATCGGCGCGTGACGCCCGACGCGCTCTCGGCCGCGCTCCGCGCCCACGTGATCGGGCAGGACCACGCCTGCGACACGGCGGCCCGCGCGCTCGCCCGCTTCAAGGCCGGGCTCAACGACCCCGAGCGCCCGGTGGCGACGCTGCTCTTCGCGGGCCCGACGGGCGTAGGCAAGACCGAGCTCGCCCGCGCGATCGCGCGCTACCTCTACGGCGACGAGTCGCGGCTCATCCGGCTCGACATGAGCGAGTACATGTTCCCGGGGGCGGGGCAGCGGATGCTGGAGGCGTCGCAGGGCTCGGCGGGCCTCGCGGCGCGCGTGCGCGACCAGCCCCTGTCGCTGGTGCTCCTCGACGAGGTCGAGAAGGCCCACGCCGACGTCTTCGACCTGCTGCTCGGGCTCCTCGGCGAGGGCAGGCTGACGGACTCCTACGGCGCCGTCGTCGACTTCCGCATGGCCCTCGTCGTGATGACCTCCAACCTCGGCGTCGCCGAGGGCCGCCCGGTGGGATTCGGCGAGGCGGGCGGGGGCGACCCCTCGCGGGCGATCCGGCGGCACTTCCGGCCGGAGTTCTTCAACCGCATCGACCACGTGGTGGGCTTCCGCGCGCTCTCGCCCGACGACGTGCTGCGCATCGTCGACCTCGAGCTCGCCAAGGCCGCAGGCCGCACCGGGCTCGTCCGCCGCAACGTGCGCATCGAGGTCGACGCGGCGTCGCGACGTCGCCTCGCGGAGCTCGGCTTCCACCCCGCCCGCGGCGCGCGCCCGCTCCGGCGCGTCATCGAGGAGCGCGTGGTGGCCCCGGTGGCGGCGCTGCTCGCCGACGACCCCGCCCTGCGCGACCGGGTGCTGCGCGTCGACGCCGAGGGCGCGGTGCGCGCGCTGTAACGCGTCACTCCGACGCGCGGGGGATGATGCAGCCCCGGCGTCGGTGCTGCACCTCGGGGCGCCAGAAGCCCGGCGCCGACGTGATCGGCCCGATGTCCTCCGAGAACACCGTGCAGATCACGTAGACCAGCGTCATCAAGAGCAGCGGGATGAAGCCGACGGAGCGCTCGTTGCCCCGGGCCTTCTGGACGCGCTGCGCTCGGCTGAGCCACGACACGCCCGGGAGTATCCACGAAACCGCCCGCCCGACAAAGCCCCGCGCGCGCGGCTGGACGGCGCCCCCGCGGCGCTGGCACTCTCCCGCCCGCCGTGGAGGTCTCGTTGCGCGTCCGAAGTGTGTGCCTCGCCGTCGCCGCCCTGAGCGCGCTCGCCCCGCTGCCCGCCGCCGCGCAGCGCCGCCGCCCCCCGCGCGCTCGCCCCACCGCGCCGCCGGAGCCGCCGCCCCCGCCGCCGGAGCCGCCGCCCCCTCCCCCGCCGCCACCCGCGCCGGCCGACGACCCCTTCAACGCCCCGGCGCGCGACCCCAACGTCGACCTCCCCCCGCCGCCGCCGCGCGAGGCGCCCGCGCGCCGCCCCCGCGTCGACGTCGAGGCCCAGTACCGCCTCTTCACCCGCTCGCTCACCTGGGACGGCGACCAGGACCAGCGCGCCTTCCGCGACTACGACCTCGGCGCGGCGTCGGCCTTCCGCGTCGCCGCGGAGGTGTACCCGCTCGCGTTCGTCACCGACGGCGCCGCGTCGCACCTCGGCGTCACCGCGGCCTTCGGCATGGCCGTCGCGCTCGACTCGCAGGACGCGATGGGCCGCCACTTCGACACCACCGCGTACGAGCTCGCAGCCGGCCTTCGTTACCGCCTGCCGCTCGCGCCGCGCCTGCCCGACCTCGGGGTTCACCTCGGGTGGTCGCGCCAGGTGTTCTACGTGCGCGCGTCGGAGACGCAGGCGCTCGGCGGCGTGCCCGACCTCGTGTACGACGGGCTCCGCTTCGGGCTGTCGGCGCGCTTCCCGGTGGTGTGGCGCCTCGCGCTCCGCGTCGACCTCGGCGGCACGTGGGTCTTCTCCACCGGCGAGCTCGGCGACGCGTTCCTCCCGCACGTGAGCTCGTTCGGTGTGGACGGGGGGCTCGCGGCGGCGGTGCGCCTCGTCGCGGGCCTCGAGGCGCGCCTCGGCGTCGACGTGCGCGCGTACCTCCACAGCGCCAACCGCGCGGAGGGCGACCGCTTCGACGCCACCGGCGCGACCGACCTCTACGTCACCGGCACCGCGGGGCTCGCCTGGCGGATGTGAGCTGCGGGCGGCGGGCGGCGGAGCGCTCCCCCCGCTGACCCGTCAGCCGTCGCGCACGCCGAGGTAGCGCGCGAGCGGCGTCCGCGCGAGCACCGCCACCGCCGCCCACGCCAGCCCGTACACCACCACGAAGAGCCCCACCTGCACCGCGAGGCGCGCGAACGGCGTCCGCACGTAGTCGGCCATGTGCTCGTTGAAGGCCAGCGGCTCCACCCCGATCGCGCGCGCCCAGACGATCTTGAACGCTCTCCCCACCACGCCGAACACGATCGGGTGCAGGAGGTAGATGCCGAAGGTGAAGCGCCGCGCGTCCATCCCCGGCGGCTCGATGCTGCGCGTCGTCTTCAGCATCAGCGCGAACACCGCGAACGAGTACAGGACGTTGCTGAAGCGCAGCGTCGAGAGGAAGTCGAAGTCGTCGCCGAAGCGCTTCGCGAGCACCCAGGTCTCGCCCACCGCGAGCGCGTACGTCCCGAGCACGAGCCCCCAGAGCAGCCCCCAGGAGGCCTTCGCGAGCGTGGCGCGCACCTTCCCGAAGTTGCGCCGGAGCTGGTAGCCGAGCCAGAGGAAGAGGATGAAGCCCGAGAACGCCGAGTTGTGCTGGGTGTTCTCCCACATGCGCACGTGGAGGTTGAGGCTGTGGGCCAGCGTCGTGAGCCCGAGCGCCGCGCCGAACCACCAAGCGTCGAGCCACCGCCGGAAGAGCAGCAGCACGCTCAACGACAGGAGGATGTTCGGCACGAACCAGTAGGCGCTGGCGATGATCGTGTTGTTCATGTGCCAGAGCACGGGCCGCGCGCCGGCGCCGCGCGCGAGGTGGTCGATGCCGATCGACATCACCATGTGGACGCCCGCCCAGATGGCCCACGGCAGCGCCACCGTCCGCAGCCTCCGCCCCATGTACTCGCGCGGCGAGGCGTCCTCCAGGCGATCGCCGAGCAGGAAGCCCGAGATCATGAAGAAGCACATGGTGCAGAACTTCAGCGCCTGGTTGAGCGCGACGTTGAGCCCGCCGCCGTGCCAGGTGACCGACATCACCTCCGCGTGGATCGCCACCACGCCCGCCATCGACAGGAAGCGGGTGTTGGTGACGAAGCGGTAGTCCGCCTTGGTGAGCGCGTTGTCGTTGCGGGGAGGCGATGCTGCGGTCATGCGTCCGTCTCGGGGGCGGAGTATGCGCGAGGCCGCGCGCGGTGGGGAGATTCGTGCGGGCGTGCGCCCTGTGCGGGGCGCGGACGCGACGTCTCAGCGATCTGTACCGCCGCGAGCCACCGCCGCGAGGCCCGCGAGGACGACCGTCGCGCCGAGGATCGCCGTCGCCGGCGGCCGCTCGCCGAGCGCGACGAAGACGAGCGCCGTGCTCGCGACCGGTTCCGCCAGGATCGTGGTGCTCACGGCCCACGCCGGGAGGTGGCGCAGGGCCCAGTTGAGCAGCGTGTGCCCGAGGATCATCGGGCCGAGCGCGAGCGTGAGGAAGATCGCGTGCTCGCGCGGCGCGGTGATGGTCAGCGGGTCACCCGTGGCGAGCGCGAGGGCGCCGAGCACGGCCGTGGCGGTGGCGTACACCGGGAGCACGTAGGCCATCAGCCCGAGGCGCTGGCGGAGCACGCCGCCGAGGGTGAAGTACACCGCGCCCGCGACGGCGCCGAGGAAGGCGAGGAGGTCGCCGACGAGGCGGTGGTGGCCTCGGCCGCGGTCGCCCCAGGCGATGACGGCCGAGCCCGCGAGGGTGAGCGCGATGCCGAGCGCCGCGCCGCGCGGGACGCGGTGCCCGGAGGCCCACGGCGACGCGAGGGCGACGAGGCAGGGGTGGACGGCGACCAGCGTGGCGCTCGCGGCGACGCTGGTGGCGTAGGGGGAGGCCGGGGCGAGGGAGGCGATCCAGGCGGCGAAATGGAGCGCGAGGGCCGCGCCGCTGCCGAGCGCGAGCCAGCGGTGGCGCCGGGGGAGCGAGGGCCACTCCGCGCGCAGCGGGCGCCACGCGAAGGGGGCGAGCAGGGCCGTGGCGTAGAGCAGGCGGTAGAAGGGTATGGCGAGGGGCCCCGCGTGGGAGAGGCGGATGAAGAGGGCGGCGGAGCTCACCGCGACGAGGGCAGCGGCGAGGGCGGCGGCGGTGCGGAGGCGCGTCGGGGGGGGGTCGCTCACGGGGGGCGCCCGGAGGGGTCGCGCGGGCGGGGCGGTGCTGTCAACGGCAGGGAACTCGCAACGGAGGCCGCCGGTGCGGTAGAAGCCCGGGGCGATGCTCACGATCCGCTCGCGGCGCGACCTCTCGTTGTTGTTGGAGAAGCAGATGACGGCGGCGTCGACCCGCGCGGGGGCGCCGTCGATCGAGGAGGACATCGAGGGCCGCTCAGCGCTCAAGACGTACCTGCTCGAGGCGCACGGGCGGATGCGAACCGACCCGCTGTCGGCGCTCCAGGAGGTGGCTGGCGTCCACGGGATCACGGTGAGCGCGACGGACGACCCGGGGCTCTACGCGCTCCAGCTCGGGGAGCTGGCGCTGTGGCTCGACGCCTCGGGCGACACGGTTCACCGGCTCTACACGGTGGGCGTGGCGAAGGACGCCGACCGCGTGCACGAGATGCTGGTGTCGGGCACCGGGCAGCTCGAGTGCGTGTGGCTGCCGCCGGGCACGCTGGAGAAGCTCGCGCACCACGAGGCCGCGAAGATGGTTCTCTTCTCGCTGCGGCACGACCGCCGGCCGCTGCGGCGCGCCCCCGACGAGGGCGGGATCGACTCGGTGACGCTGCGCTTCTGGGGGCCGCGCGCGCGCGACACGCTCGACAAGCTGCGCGCGAGCGACGTGCTGCCGGGGGCGACGAGCGTCTACTCGGTGCGGGTGCGCATCGGCGACGACGAGCGGTACTGCCTGGCGGAGGTGTTCCACAACGGCAAGGTGACGGCGATCGGGACGAGCTTCGCCGAGCACGAGCGGATCCTGCGCTTCCTGCTCGACGACCACGGCGACCGGACGATCGCGCTGGAGAAGGCGCGCGCCACGCCGCGTCGCCTCGCGGTCTTCGTCCGCTGGACCATCGACGACCTCGGCTACGCGGTGGGCCGGATGTTCTCGGGGCAGGAGCCCTTCCGGTTGTGGGGGCTGGCCGAGCAGGTGGGCCAGGACAGCTACCGGGTGCGCGCCGTCGACCTCGACGTCGGCCGCTCGGCGGTGTTCGAAGTCGACCGCCAGGGCGTCTCGGTGGAGCTCGGGCCGCGCACGCCCGCGAGCGTGGCGGTGCGCTTCGTGTCGGCGCTCCAGTACCACGTCAACGCCGAGACGCGCTCCGACGCGATCGAGCCCGAGCCGCTGCTCCAGCTCGCGCTGCCGGTGGCCGCCGACCGCGGGGCCTTCCGCGAGACCTCGGGGCTGGCCGAGGTGGGCCGCGCCGTGCTGGCGGAGGCCGTGTCGCTCTGGGTGCGAGGGCAGCCCGCGGTGACCACGCAGGCGCTGCTCGAGGCGACGCACGGCCACGAGGCGGGCACGCTCGCGCTCCACGACCTCGCGCGCCGGGTGATGGCCGAGGCCGCGGCCTACGAGTGGCGTTCGTGGGTGAAGCCGGTGTCGTCGCCGGATGGCAAGCCGTCGTGGCGCTTCGTCGACCCACTGCCGGTGGACGCCGCGGCGCGCCTGCGCGATCTCGCCAGGCTCAACCGGGCCGCCCAGCAGCTCGTCGCGCGCCTCGCGGGGACGGGGCTCGCGCGGTGGCTGCAGCTCTCGCTGTTCACGCCCGACGCGATGGTCACGCCATTGGCGGAGGAGTAGCGCTCCAGCGCCCCGCGGCGGCGAGGCGCGCGAACGACGCGCGGATGTCGACCGGCGTCACGTCGCGGAAGCGCATCGGGTGGTCAGCGGCGGTCTCGGCGCCGGGCTCCATCGCGCGCGCCTTGAGGCCCTCGGCGCGGAAGCGCGCGGTGACCCAGCGGACGCGCTCGTCCTCGTCCACACCGATGAGCTGCGCGCCCTCCTGCGCGAGCAGGGCTTCGAGGTAGACGTCGAGGCGCTGGCCGTCGAGGGCCGTCTCCGCCGCGCCCGCGATCAGCGGAACCAGCAGCGCCGCCTCGCGCAGCGGCAGGAACATCCCGCGCGTCGCCCGCGCCGCCTGCCGGTACATCGCCTCCGCGCCGACGAACGACCGCAGCGTCGGCAGGCACCCGATCGCGTAGAGCGCCACGCCCATCTCGCGCAGGCTCTCGGCCTGCGTGAACCAGTGGTGCCCGCACGGGCAGCCCTGCGGGAAGGCGTCGAGCGAGGGCTCCACCCCGTGCGGCGGCGCGTCGCCGAACCACACCGCCGCCTTCGCCGCGCCGGGGCGCCACGCGAGGCGGACAACGTCGTGGAGGCCGTCGGTCACCGCCTCGGGTCCATCACCGCCGCCGTCGGCTTCGAGCTTCATCACCACCTCGCGCACGGCCGCGACGTCGGCGGTGAAGGGCGTCACCTGCGTGACGAAGGTGCGGTCCTGCGGGGGGTGGTCGCGGTAGGCCACCACGGCGAGCCGGAGGTCACGGCAGAGCGGCGAAGCCCGGAGCGCGTCGACCAGCTCGACGAGGCGCGCGCGAACCTCCGCGATGTGCGCGCCCATGCTGCCGGTGGCGTCGATGAGCACCGCGAGGTCGAGTTCGCCGCGCAGCCGCGTCGAGAGCCAGCGGAGCTCGTGCTCGGGGTAGGGCTCCGAGCGCGGCGAGGTCACGGGGGCGTGGATGGCCATCACGGGGCCGTGACCCATCGGCGGCATCGGGCCGCGTGCGGCCATGCCCGGCGGCGTCCGCACACGCGACGGGAGCACGACAGCGGGCGGCGGTCCGAGCGACGACGGGGAGACGGGCGGCGCGTAGCCCGGCGGCGCCATCGGCGCGGGCATCGGCGCAGCGGGACGCGGGGCGGGTGCCATCGGCGCGGGCATCGGCGCGGCGGGGCGCGGCATGGCAGCGGCCGGCGGCGGCGCCATCGGGCTCGGCGCGAACCCTCCCGGCATCGGGTCACCCCACATCGCGGCGGGCGGCGGCGGCCGGCCCGGCCCTGCGCCGAGCGGTGGCGGGGGTCCACCCGGCATCGCGCCGAACGCTGCGGGCGGCGGAGCACCACCCGGCATCGCACCGAACGCTGCGGGCGGCGTCCCTCCCGGCGCGGCCATCCCCGGCGGCATCAGCGGCGCGGGCATCGGCGCAGGCATCCTCGGCGCGGGCATCGCGCCCATCGGCGGCATTCCCCCCATCGCCGGCATCGGGGGCATCCCGGGCATCCCCGCGGGCACGGGCGGCATCCCCGGCGGCGCGCCGAAGGCCCGCGCGCCGAGGGACGAGAGCGACTCCATCGCGGGCGGCGGGGGCGCTCCCACCACGGCCGCGGTGCGCCGCTCGGAGCTTCCGTCCTTCGCGTCGACCGCGCGCAGCGTCGGCACGAACTCGAACCAGCTCTCGGGGCGCTCGGGCGGCGCGTAGGCGAAGCGGAGGCGCGTCTGCCCCACCTCCACCACCACGCCCGGCGAGAGCACGGCTTCGCGCGCGGTCGACCCGTTGACGCGCGTCCCGTTGGCCGACGCGAGGTCGCGCACCACGAAGCGCTCGCCGTCAAACACGAACTCCGCGTGGAGCCGGCTCACCGTCCCCTCGCCGAGCTGGAGGTCGGCCTGCACCGCGCGGCCCACCGTCTTGCGGTTGCCGTCGAGCACCATCAGCGCGATGCCGCGGTCGTCGAGCAGCAGGCCCTTCTGCACGCGACGCTTCGCCACGCTCACCGCGCGGTCTTCGGCGACGAGGGACGTCCAGCGGCTGACGATCGACCAGGCGAGCGCGAGGCGCAGGCCCTCGGCGTTGACTGCCCCATCGTGCGGGTTGCGCTCGGCGCTCTCGGCGAGGGACTCGACGCGGCGGCGGGCCCACGCGCGCTCGAGCCCGCGCGCCTCCGACACCGCGGCCGGGAGCGTCACGGCGAGCTCCTGGCGGTAGGGCTTGCCGCCGGCGGTGGTTCCGGTGACGACGAGCGTGGTGGGCCCCGTCCCGGTGAAGTGCCCGAGCACGCGGAGCGCCTCTCCGCCGTGCAGATCGGGGATGCGCGCGGGCTGAAGATCGCTGACGCCCGAACCCTCCCACCAGAGCGCGAGGTCGGTGAGCACGGGGCCCGCGTCGCGCACGCGGCGAGCGAAGCGGGCGAGCGTCTCGGCGACGAGCGCGCCGGGCGCGAGGTGCTCGGCGGCGCCGCCGGTGGCGCGGGCGAGGCGGGTCGCGAGGCGGCGGTCGGCCGACGCGCCCGCGGTGAGAACGAAGAGCCGCGCGTTCGCGCCGAGGAGCTCGGGGAGCCTGCGCAGGAGCCTCCCCTCGTTGCCGACGGCGACGTCGGAGACGAGCACCACGACGCGGGTGCGCTCGGGCCGCGGGGCGATCTTCGCCGAGAGCGCGAGGGCGTCTTCGAGCTCGGTGCCGCCGCGCGGGGGCGACGCGTCGAGGGACTTGAGCGCGTGCGCGACGAGCTCGGGCGACGGCGCGAGGAAGCGCCCGCCGTCGCCGTCGAAGGGCGCTCGGTCGTGGTCGAAGGCGACCACCTGCGCGGCGTCGCCGGGCGCGAGGCCCGAGAGCACGGCCTCCACCGCCTGACGGACGAGGGCCTCGGCGCCGCGCATCGAGGCCGAGCGGTCGACGAGGACGAGCACGTCGCGCGGGCGCACGGGGCGGGTGACGACGTCGGTGCCCGGCGCGAGCACCGCGCCGCAGTACGCGCACGGAACCACCGGGCCGAGGCCGGGGATCTCCTTGATCGCGCTCAGGTCGGAGATGGCGCCGCCGCAGTTGCCGCAGCGGACGGCCTGGAGGTCGCCCGCGCCGCCGAGGCGCTCGGTGGTGGCCTTCGGGAGCGACGGGGTGAGCGCGAGGAGGAAGGTTCCGGTGGGCGACCCCTCGCGGCGGTCGAGGTGGATCCACGGGCGGACGCCGGCCTCCGCGGCGCGCCAGTCGAGCGCGAAGTCGCGGTTGGCGAGGGGGCCGTCGGCGCGGAGCCGCACGCGCGTGCCGCCGTCGGGGTGCGCGTCGACGGACACGAGGTGCGAGCCGCAGCGGAGCTCGTGCGCCTCGTCGGCGAAGCGCACGGTGACCTCGACGTCCGCGGGGCGGCTCTCGTCGCGACGGCGTGGCGCGCCCACGGGGCCGGCGGCGGGCGCGGGGTCGAGGTAGCGGGCGGGCGCGACCATCGGGTAGACGAAGCCCCAGCGGCCGTCGTCGTAGGGGAGGAGGTCTTGATAGGCGAGCTCGACCTCGATGACGGCGCCGGGCGCGATGTTGGCGACCGAGAGGGTGAAGAGGGCGGGGCGGTCTTCTTCGAGCAGGGTGGCGGCGCGGCCCTCGGCGAGGGCGGCCTCGTAGTCGCGGCGCGCGGCGGCCTTCTCCTTCACGACGCCCTCCACCACGCGCTCGTCGAGGCGGAAGAGCATCTTGTGGACGGCGGCCTCGGGCGGGAGGGGAAAGAGGTAGACGGCCTCGATCGCGACGGGGCGGTCGTTGCGGAAGCGCTGGCGGACGGTGACCTCGGCGACGGGGCCGGCGACCACGGCCTCCACCGCGGTGCGTTCGAGCGGGAGCGGGGCGCCGTCGGCGGTCTGGAGGGTCCCCTGAGAGACGGGCGCCTCGCGGCGCTCCTCGTCGACGATGGGCTGCGCGCGTACCGGGCTCACCATATCGCCGGCGACGGTGCCCCAACGGCGCGCGGAGCACAACGGCCACGATGGCCCTTGACGCGCTCGGCGCGTGCGTGGCGTCCTCGGGCGCGGAGGCTCCCGACGTTGCTGCGCCCGAACGTGACCGCCCTCACCCTCCTCGCGCTCGCCGGCCTCGCCGCGTGCGGGAGCGAGACCACCAACGTCGCCCCCGACGCGACGCCCACGCCCGACGCCGCGCCCGACGCGACGCCCACGCCCGACGCGGACCCGCCCGCCGACGCGACGCCCGCGCCCGACGCGGACCCGCCCGCGGACGTCGCGCCCGCGCCCGACGCGGACCCGCCGGCCGACGTGCCGGAGCCGCCGCCGGACACGAGCCCGTGCGACATGGTGACGGCCGGCACGGTGAGCGGCTTCATGGTCGACGGGATGGCGCGGAGCTTCATCGTGACGCTCCCGACGGGCGCGACGGGCGCGGGCGGGCGGTGGCCGCTGGTGTTCGCGTGGCACGGCTTCGGCGACAACGCGGCGAGCTTCAACGCGCTGCTCTCGCGCGACGTGAACAACGCGGCGATGCCCTTCATCCTGGTGACGCCGTCGTCGACGATGCTCGGCCCCACCACCATGCCGGTGGGCATCGACTGGGACGAGCTCCGTTACACGGTGCCCAACCGCGAGGCGCGGCTCTTCGACGCGATCGTGCGCTGCGTCGACGCGCGCTGGGGCATCGACCGCGACCGGGTGTACACCGCGGGCTTCTCGGCCGGCGCGATCATGTCCGACCTGCTCGGCGTGGTGCGCGGCGACCAGCTCGCGGCGGTGGCGTCGTTCTCGGGCGGGTACTTCTCCAACCCGGCCAACCCGGCGACGCTGGGGGTGTTCCGCTCGTTCGTGTCGTGGCCGGCGCTGACGACGCGCAACCGGTACCCGCAGCTCGTGGTGTACGGCGGCACGAGCGACATGTTCTCGCTGGTGGTGGCCGCGGCGCACTTCGACCAGTTCGCGGCCAACGACATCCCGTACCTCCGCGCGGCGGGCCACGACGTGGTCGAGTGCGGCCACGGCGGCGGGCACACGGTGCCGACGGCGATGCGCTCGCAGGTGATCCCGTTCTTCGCGGCGCACCCGCGCGGGCAAGCGACGTCGCCGTGGCGTACGGCGCTGCCCGCGGGGATGCCGAGCTACTGCACCTTCCGCGCGGCGGGGATGTAGCGGGGCGTCAGCGCCCCTTGCGGGCACGCGCCGGGGCGGCCGGCGCGTGCCGCAGCACCTCGCCGACGGTCGCGGCCGAAGCCGCCGCGCGCAGCCACGCCTCGAGCGTCGCGCGGTCGTCCGTCGCGAGGATGCGCGCGCGCTGCGCCTCGGTGACGCGCAGTGCCCGTGACTCGAGCACCACCAGCAGGGCGTCGTGCAGGGCCGCCGCCTCCCCCGCGGCGCGCCCGACGAGGATGCCCTTCTCGATGCCCTTCTCGATGCCCTGCTTGATGCCCGCCTCGACGCCGCGCTCGTAGAGGGGGTTGGCGGTGAGGAAGTTGCCGGTGAGCTGACCCATGATGGCCTCCAGAAAGACGTCGCGCGCGGCGGTGGCGCCCGCGACGGCGGTCATTGTAGACGCGAGCGCGGCGAAATGCTCCTCCGACGACGCACGCGCTCGCGCGGCCTTCACGGCGGCCTCGACCGTCGCCGTCGTCGCGTCCACCGCCAGCGGGCTGAACACCAGCCAGAAGGCCCCCGCCCGCTCCGCCAGCTCGCGCGAGGTGCGCTGATAGACCCGGTCGACGGCGTACCGCGCCCCGGCGAAATCCTCCGACGCGTCAGAGATCGGGTAGCTGCCCCGCGTCGCCCGGTCGCCATCAGGGCCGCTGAGGAGCACCACGAGCGACGTCACGCTCACGGGCTTCGGGGCCGGGGGCTTGCGCTGCGGGTGGCGCTTGCGGGCCGCCTCGGCCGCGGCCTCGTCCTCCTGGCGCACGAGTTCGAGCAGCAGGTACTGGTACTCGTACACGCGCCACCCGAGGTCGGCCTCGGGCGCCGCGAACCACTCCGTGTGCAGCAGCCGCCGCCGCTCGGCGAACTCCAGCAGGCACCCCTTGTCCGCGCGCCGCTCCGCTCGCACCACCTGCGAGTCGAGCCAGCGGAGCGAGAGGGCCTGCGCCGCGTCGTTCAGCGCGACGGCGGCGATGTCGGCGGCCCCGCGCGTGGCGGCGGCGCGGAGCGCGATGTCGAGCTCTCCCATGGCGGCGCACGGGGGTAGCGCGGCGGCGGCGCGCGGGTCCAGTTCGCGGCGTGGAGGGCGCGCGCGACGTCAGTCGCCGGGGCGGTCGCGCCCCGCGTCGAAGCACGCGGCGCCGGGGTCGGTGTGCACCTCCTCCCAGCGCCCCCCGCGGCACGACTGCGTGCGACCGCCGCACTCCGGGACATCGTAGCCATAGCGGCACGAGACGCCGTCGAGGCCCGGGCACGGCTGCGCGAAGATCGCGTCGTACGAGAGCACAGGGCAGCGGAACGCGACGTCCGCGCCGTCCTGGGGCGGAGCGTCCGGCACATCCGGCACATCGACCGTGGCGTCGGGGGGCGTGGAGACCGGGTCGGAGCAGCCCACCGCGAGCGCGAAGACGAACCACGAAGAAATGTTTCGAAGGGTCATGCGCGGTGGTTTTGCACGCGTCGGGCCGGCGCGCACTGGTCGCGCATCAATCACCCGTGCCCGCCGCCGAGCGTGTCGGCGAACGCGCGGAGCTGCTCGTCGAGCCGCAGGCGCCGCCAGAAATCCAGCGGGCTCTCCCGCGCGCGGGCGTCGGCGTCGCCGGGCGTCGTCGCGTACTCCAGCGGGCGCTCGACGTTGCCGAGGTTCCACGCCCAGGGGAGCGCCCAGGAGTAGCCGAGCGTGTGGAGCAGGAGGAGCCGCCCGGTGAGCCCGTCCATCGCGGACTCGTAGGCCCACGGCCACGCGCGCGCCGCCAGCTCGCCGAGGCCCCGCGCGTCGCGCTGCACGAAGCGCCGCACGAACGCGTCCCACCGCACCGGGCGCACGGCGAACGGCTGCGCCGTCGGGAGCGCCGCCCACGGCACGGCGAAGTGCTTCACCCACCGCTCGGGCGGCCTCGCCTCGCGCGGGTCTCCAGAGGCCGGGAGCAGGTGCATCTCGCCCACCACGCACGGGAGGTGCGCGTCGGTGTCCACGCGCACCGGGACGTCGGGCGCGAGCCCCGTCATCTCGTGGAGGCCGTCGCCCAGCGCCGCCACCGCGAACTCGCGGACCTCCTGCGCCGAGGGCCACGCGCACCAGCCCCCGTACGTCGCCCCCGCGAGGAGGTTGTGCGGCGGGCCCCCGAGCGCCTTGCAGAGCCCCTCGGGGAAGGTCTCGTCGCGCGACGTCCACGGCGGGACGTACACCACGGGCTCGGGGTCGGCGTGCATCGACATGTACGCGTGGAACTGGAGCACGTCCTCCACGTGCGTCGGACCGCCGGCGACGCGCGGGTGGTCGCGCAGCCAGCGGCGGTCGACGAGCGAGCGCGCGAGCCCCGCGCCGCCGTCCCACCGGAGCCAGCCCACGGTGGTGCGGAGCGGCCGGCCGACGCGGGCGCGCAGCGTCTCGGCCCCGACGCGCACCGGGAGCCCGCGGTGCAGCGCGACCACCTCGCTCACGAAGCGGTAGAGCGCGCGCGTCAGCCGCGGCGCCTCCGACGGCGGCCCCGCGACGTCGGCGAGGAGCGCGTCGGGCTCGTTGGCCACCTCCCAGCAGAGCACCTGCGCCCGCAGGCCCTCGTCGCGCGCCACCGCGTCGAGCGCGGGGATCAGCACGCGGCGGTAGAGCGCGGCCCGCACGCCGTCGTCGAGGAGCGCGTCCATGCGCCCGCCCGGCACCGTCTGCGAGGTGGCCAGCGCCCGCTGCGCGCACCACAGCTCGACGTCCGCGGGGTCGCCGAGGTCGTAGTTGGCGCGGTCGTCGGCGGAGGGCGTGTCCCACTCCAACCGCAGCGCGCCCGGCCCGAGGAAGAAGCGGAAATCGAACCACGAGGGGAGCACGCGGATCGGGTCGAGCCGCCGCTCGGGCCGCGCCTCGTTGAAGCGCTGGACGAGCCGGAGCATGCGGACGAGGTCGGCGGCCACGGTCGCGCACGCGGCCGCGTCGGGCACCTCCCAGGCCCACTGGCCCGCGGCGTACCAGGCGGCGCGGTCGCTCGCGCGGAGGGCGCGCGCCTCGGGGCCGTCAGCGGGCCCGAAGCGGTTGGGCCCGTCGACGAAGCGCGGCCGCCCGAGCGTCGCCCCGCCCCCGAGCACGAACCACCGGAGCGCCCGCACGCCCGCGCCGTACATCGCCGCGAGCTCGTCGAGGAGGTGCTGCCCGCCGCGCTGCTTCCACGCGGGGACGAGCTCGCGGCCCCAGGGGTCGACGGCGCGGCCGAAGTCGTACGCGGCCCCCATCGCGCGCGCCGGCGCGCTGGAGGGGAGGTTGATGCCGAGCTTCATGGCGCGCGCCGAGGATCCACGCGCACCCTCAGCTCACCCCTCGCCCGGCGCCCACTCGTCGACGCGGAGGAGGCCGGGCCCGAAGGCCGCGGGCTTGAGCACGCTGCGCCCGAGGATGGCGCGCGCGCACTCCTGCACGCCCTCGGTGATGGCGGGGTGCGGGTGGACGCAGGCGTCGATGTCGTCGAGCGTGCCGCCCTTCTCGATGAGGAAGGCGACGCCCTGGATGGTGGTGGCCGCCTGCGGGCCGATCACGCGCATGCCGAGGATGCGGGCGGGCTCGTCGCGCGACACCAGGAGCTTGAGGAATCCGTCGGTCGCGCGCATCGCGATCGTGCGCGGGATGAGGCGGTTGTGGAGCACGGCCACGCGGTAGGCCACGCCGCGGCGCCGCGCCTCCTGCTCGTTGATGCCGACCGCGGCCACCTCGGGCGCGAGGAAGTAGATGGCCGACAGCGCCTCGTAGGGGATGCGGCGGGTCGGCGCGCCGAACATCCGCTCGACGGCGTGGCGGCCCTCGAGCTCGGCGACGTTGACCAGCGCGGTGTCGGAGGTGACGTCGCCCGCGGCGTAGACGTGGGCGGCCGAGGTCTGCGCGTCGGTGACCACCACGCCGCCGCCCTTGTCGAGCGCGACGCCGGCGGCGTCGAGGCCGAGGCCGGCGGTGTTGGGCGCGCGGCCGATGGAGACGAGGGCCCGCTCGACGTCGATGGGCTCGCAGTCGCGGCCCTCGCGGTCGCAGACGACGTAGCGGACGCCGCCCCCGCGCGCCTCCAGCGAGCGGAGCGAGGACTCGCGGTGGATGCGGATGCCGATGCGTTCGAAGTTCTGCGAGACGGCCTCGGCGACGTCGGCGTCTTCGAAGGGGAGGATGCGGGGCTGTCGGTCGATGAGGGAGACGCGCGTGTGGCCGAAGTTGGCGAAGACGGTGGCGTACTCGCAGCCCACCACGCCGGCGCCGACGATCACGAGGCTCTCGGGGAAGCGCGGCAGGCGCTCGATGTGGTCGCTGGTGACGACGCGCTCGCCGTCGACGGCGACCCCCGCCGGCACGCGCGGCGACGATCCCGTGGCGATAAGGAAGTGGTCGGCCTCGACGATCCCGACGTCGCCGTCGGGGCCCGACACCTCGACGGCCTGCGGCGAGAGGAAGCGCCCGCGCCCGGTGATGCGGGTGACCGAGCCCCCGCGCGCGGAGGGGACGGCGAGGTGGGCGAGCTGGCGCTCGAGGTCGGCCTCGCGCTCGCCGACGGCCTCACGGACGGCGGCCATCACGTCCTCGTAGGAGACGGCGACGTCGGTGGCGCGGAAGCCGCGGTCGGTTCGGCGCGCGCGGGCGTAGTCGTTGGAGAGGTGCCAGAGGGTCTTCGACGAGAGCGCGCCGTCGGCGAGGCCGCGGCCGCCGACGCGTCCGCGTTCGATGAGGGCGACGCGCTTGCCGAGGTCCCACGCGCGGCTGGCGGCAGCGAAGCCCGCGGGCCCCGCGCCGAGGATGCAGAGGTCGTATCGCTGCACGGCGGCCCGGGACTCTACCAGAGCGCGGGCGCCGCCGTCGCGGGGGAACGGGCCCCGCCGACGCCCCTCACCCGATGTTGATCTTCTGCCCGTCGATCTTCGTGCCCGAGCCTTTCAAGATCACCTTGGCGCTGCCAGACCTCAGCTTGAAGGCGCCGCTCTTGTCGTCGAAGGAGCAGGTGCCGGCCTCGTTCATCATGCAGATGCCGCCGTTGGCGTCGACGCCGAAGACGGCCTTGCCGGGCGTCGCCGTCTCGCTGTTGGCGAGGCCGATCGTGAGGTCGTGCTCGCTCATCTCGATCGCGAACTTCCCGATCTGGATGCGCACGAGGCCGCCCTTCTTCGCGTGGAGGGTGACCTTCCCGTCCTTGTCGGCGGAGAGGTAGAAGGGCGTCGCCTCCTCCAGCTTCGCCTTCTCCCCCTTGGGCTTCTCGCCCCCGGCCTGCACGTACACCGCGTCGGTGGCCATCGCGTGGAGGGTCTTGGTCGCCTTCTGCTTCCCGTCGTCCCACGGCGCGCCGCCGATGAGAAACTGCCGGTGCTTGCGGTACGACGTGGCCGCTGTGAGCGTGCCCACGTAGAGGTGCTCGCCGAGGAGCTCGACGTCGTCCTGCCGCGAGCCCACCGAGACAGGCCCGTAGGACGCCAGCTCGGCGCCGAGGCCCGACTCCAGCGTCAGGCTCTTCTTCACCGAGACCTCGCTGTTCTCCATCGCGCGCACCGCGAACTCCTTTTGCGTGTGGAGCACGAGGCCGCCGCCGTCGGCCTGGAGGTTGAAGCCCTTCTTGGCGTAGGCGTGGAAGCGCTCGCTCGTCCCCACCTCGAGGTCGTGCTTCGCCACGAGGTGCATCTTCGGCTTCCCCTTGCCGATGGCCATGTCGTAGGCGAAGCGGTCGAGCGCCTTGCCGAGATCCTGCACGGCCTCCTCCACCGCCTTCAGCACCTTCGCGCCCGAGGCCATCATCTTCGCCATGTTGGCGAGGAGCTTGTCGCCTCGCGCGATCGCCTCGGCCGGGTCGTCGATGGCCGCGACCTCCTTCTTCATCGCGTCGCGCGCCTTGCGGCCCTCTTCGAAGGCCTTCTCGGCCTCGTCGTAGCGCTTCTGGTTGCGCGCCACCTGCCCCTTCGCCTCGTCCACCGCCTGGCTCAGGTACGACGCCGCCGTCTTCGCGTCTTCGAGCGAGAGCGCCTTCGTCTTGAACTTCGCCGGCGGCGGGTCCTTCGCCGCGGGCTTCGCCTCGCCGCCCGCGGGCTTCGCCTCACCCCCCGCGGGCGCTCCACCCGCGGGTGCGCCGCCCGTCGCCGCAGCACCGCCCGCCGCTGCGCCGCCCGCCCCGCTCGCGCTCGCGCCCGCGCTCGCGTCCGCCGCGCCGCCCCCCGCGCCGCGCCGGTGGAGCGCGTACGCCCCTGCGCCCACCGCCGCCACGCCGAGCGCCGCACCGCCTCCGACCGCGACCGCCGTCCCGTGCTCGGCCCAGTAGTCCGACGCGCCCGCGTGGAACGACTCCATCCCCTCGTCGAAGCGCTCGTACCCGGCCGCCATCTCGGCCTTGTGCTTCGCCACGTAGTCCGCGCCGAGCTTCGCGTACTTCGCGCCGGCCTCCAGCTTCTCGCGGACGGCCTTGATCTTCTCGGCCACCGCGTCGAGCTTCTTCTTCATCGCGTGGAGGAAGAGCCCGAGGCGCTTCCACACCGTCAGCTCGGGCACCGGGAGCGATTTGCGCCCGAGCTTGAGCCGCGTCTTCGTCGCCTCCAGCGTCGTGTCGAGGAGGTTCTTCAGGTCGTCGGTGGCGTGGTCGAGCATCAGGCTCACGAGGTCGGCCTCGTCGAAGCGCGGGGGCTCGAGCTTCGCGCCCGACGACCCGATCGCCATCTCCTTCGCCTCCGGCGCCGAGGCCGTGCCCGACGACAGGATCAGCTCCTTGCCGCTGGTGATCCGCACGCGGGTCCGCGTGGTGGCGTCCCAGTCGATCGCGCGCTGCGTCCACGTCGCCGCGCTCTGGAAGGTGACGTTGCCCGTCCCCTGGAAGACGCTCTGCCCGCCGGCGCTGGCGAAGTAGTTGGCCGCGGTGCTCAGCGAGTACCCGGGGTAGCCGAAGGGGGCGCCGAGGCCCGCGAGCTCGGGCTGCTTCACCCACTCGCCGAGGTTCACCTTGGTGTCGGGCGCGGGGACGGCGGCGAGGTGGTACTGCTTCGGCCCCGAGGGCTTCGCGTCGTCGACCTTGGGCTTCTCGGGGTTGAGCCACGCGAGCGCCGGCGGGAGCTTCACGCCGAGCTTCGTCGCGACGCCCGCGGTGGTCTTCGCGATGTCGTAGAGCGTGGTCGCCTGCTTGTAGCGGTCGGAGAGCGAGACGGGCTTGCCCTTCTTCTTCCCCGCGGCCGCCCCCACCACGGGGTACGCGGGCTGCGGGAAGGTGCCGGGGCGCTGGGTGCCGGGCGCGGCGCTGGGTCTCTGCATCGCTACGGGGCCTCTCCGTTCAGGCGTCGTCGTTGGTGTAGACCGTCACCCCCGCGCGCGTCTTGAAGCCGCCGTGCGTGGGGTTGGCCTGGGTGATGGGCGAGGTGTTCTCGCCGTTGGGCGGCGAGCCGACGATGATCGGGCGGTCGGGGTCGCCCGCGAGGTGCGCGACCAGCACCTCCGCGCCGAGGTGGAGCGGGTGGTGCATCCCGTAGCCCGGGCCCGAGAAGGTCTGCGCCATGCGGAAGCGCCGCATCGTCCCGCCGCCGTACTCGGGCGCGCCGATCGTGGGGATGTCGAACATCAGCAGGTACTGCCCGGCGGCGTCGAGGTCGGCGCCGGGGCCCTTCACCAGGTCGTGTACGCGCGCCGGCAGCACGCCCGCCACGACGGGGCGCGGCGTGTCGAGCGGCGGGCGGAAGACGAGCGACGCGTCCTGCACCTCGAGCACGGCTTCGAAGTCGAGCCGCGCCTCGTCGCGCGGGCGCCCGAAGGAGACGAAGTCCTGCTCGACGCGGAAGCGCGCGCCCACCACCAGCCACTCGCGCCGCTGCCCTCTGCCGCGGTGGAGCCACACCAGCGAGTCGTCGAAGTGGTTCTCGAGGCCGAAGCGCGTGCCCGAGAAGAGCGCCAGCACCGTGGAGACCGCCTCCAGCCGCTCGCGCGCCGCGAGGATCGCCTGCACGCGCAGGGTGGTGAGGCGCATCATCTGGGCGGTCATGTCCTCGGCCGGGGCGGCGTCGACGTGCGTGTACTCCTTGCCGTGGAGCCAGTACTGCTCGACGCCGGCGCCGCGCTCGTGGGCCTCGGTGTGGTCCTGCGGGCACACGCGCGGCGCGCGGGCGTCGTGGTCGAGCGCCACCACCGAGCGCGCCACCTTGCGCACCGTGCGACGGAGCTGCCGGATCGACGGGTGGTTGGCCTTCGCCACCGGGTCGTGGCGGACGTGCGGCATCCCGAAGGGCTCCAGCGCTTCGAAGCGCTGCCAGGCGTCGTTGTGGTCGGCGAAGACGACGCGCTCGCGGTCCTCGCCCTGCTCGAAGCCGAAGGCGATGCCCTCGTACTCGGCGAGGCGCGCGAGGAAGGCGAAGTCCGACTCGTTGTACTGGAGCGTGTACTCCCGCATCGGGTGCGGCTCGCGCAGGCGGAGCTCGTAGTCGTCGTCGCGCTGGAGCCCGGTCTCCTCCAGCACGTGCGCGATGATCTCGGGCGCGCTCATGCCCTGGAAGATCCGCGTGCGGACGCTCCGCGTGGCGTACCAGAGCCGCGGCACGAGCACCGCCCGGTACCCGACGTGGACGGCCGAGCCCGGGCGGGCGTTGATCGGGAGCATCTCGATCTCGCGGAGAACGCCGTGGAAGGCGTGCGCCACGGCGCCCGAGACGTCTTCGAAGGCGCCGTCCTCCTCGTTGGCGTGCACCTCCTGGACGAGCTGGAGCGTCCAGTTGGTGTCGAGGTACTGCTCGAGGGTCTCCTCGGCGCAGGGCTCGAACAGCGCCGCGACGCTCTGGAAGGTGACCTCCACCTCGTAGAGCCGCGAGAGGCCCTCGCGCCCCTCCACCTTCAGCACGAACCACTCGTCGCTGACGGTGCCGTCGCCGTTGTCCACGGGCGGCGCGAGCGGCGAGAAGAGCCTGGTCTGGAGCGGTCGGAAGCCCATCGCTCACCCTCCCACGATCACCTTCGTCTGGCTCGGCGACACCTGCGTGCCGGCCGGCATGTTGGCGTTGGAGCCGTTCTGCCCCGTGGTCGCGAGGTGCCGCACCACCTTGCTCCCCTCGACGAACACCTTCGACGAAAACGTCTTGAAGCGCGCCCGGTCCATGTTGGTGTTCGACACGACGCCCTTGAGCACGCCGGGCTCGTCGCCGCTCGACATCGGGATCTCCGACCCCTGGTGGAGCACCGGCTTGTTGAGGATCTTCACGCGCTTCGTCACCGACGCGCCGCTGGCGTTGGCGCACTGGGCCGCGTTGGGGAAGGGCGTCGGGACGGGCGGCGCCGGCGGCGCGGGCACCTTGCACACGTCGGGGAAGGCCACGCACTCCCCGCCCCCCTTGGTCGACGCAGGGAACACCGCTACCTCCCCCCCGCGGCGAAGTCCTCGGCCGCCGCGCGCCGCGGGTCGGTGCCGCCGACGTGGGCGAGCGAGGCCCCCGCGAGCGACGCGCCGGTGAGCGCTGCGCGGTGGGCGTCGGCGCCGTCGAGCCGCGCGCCCGAGAGGTCGGCGTCGCGCAGGTCGGCGTGGGCGAGCGAGGCCCAGCGCGCGTCGCAGCCCGCGAGCGTGGCGCCGCGGAGCTCGGCCCGGGCGAAGCGGCCACGGGCGACGCGGGCGAGGTCCCAACGCGACCCGGCGGCGGCGGCGCCTTCGAAGCACGCCTCGCGCAGGTCGGCGTCGCGCAGGTCGGCGCGCGCGAGCGAGGCGCCGGTGAAATCCCCGTGGCGCGCGCGCAGCCGGAGGAGCCGTGCGCCGTCGAGCCGCGCCCGCGCGAAGGTGCCGCGCAGCGCGTCGCAGGCCGAGAGGTCGGCGCCGGTGAGGTCGGCCTCGCTCAGGTCGACGTCGACGAGGGCGCAGCCGCGGAGGTCCTTGCCCGCGAGCTTCGCGCCGACGAGGCTCGCGCGGACGAACGACGCGCCCTCGGTTCCAACCTCGGTGAGATCCGCGCCGTCGAGGTCGGCGCCTTCGAGCGAAGCCCCCGCGAGCGAGGCCCCCGCGAGCGCGCAGCCCGCGAGCGTGGCGCCGGCGAGGTCGACCTCGCGCAGGTCGGCCTCGCCGAGGTCGACGCCGTCGAACACCACGTCACGGAGCTGCGCCCGCGCGAACGACGCGCCCCCCGCGGTGGCCCCCTCCGCGGTGGCACCCGCGAGCCCCGCCTCGCCGAACCACGCGCCGGTGAGCGACGCCCCCGAGAGGTCGGCCTTCGCGAGCGAGCACGCCTGGAAGACCGCGCCCTCCGCGGCCGCGCGCTTGAGCACCGCGCCGTCGAGCGAGGCGCCGTCGAAGCGGGCCTCGCGGAGGTTGGCGCCGTCGAGCACCGCGCCGTCGAGCCGAGCGCCCGGGAGCCGCGCCGCCGCCAACGTCGCCCGCGCAAGGATGGCGCGCGAGAGGTCGACGCCGTCGAGTATGGCGCGCGTGAGGTCGGCGCCGGAGAGGTCGGCCTCGCGGAGGTCGAGGCCGCGGAGGTCGAGGCCCGCGAGGTCGAGGCCGCGCAGGGGCTCGCGTGCCGCGAGGCGGGCGAGGAGCTGGTCGCGCGAGGTCACGGCGCCGGCAGGGAGCAACCGCCGGGCCGCGCGACGCGGCGACGGGGCCGCGTGGGTTTCATGCGCGCGGTGGTCGGCGCGCCGACCAGACGAACGGACGTCGGGCCGACCGGCGTGCTCATGGTCGCTCCCAGCGCGTCCCGGTGAGCACGGCGAGCTCGGTCGCGGCGCCCTCGGCGGTTGTGCGCCACAGGTCGACGCCGTGGAGGCTCGCGGCGCGGAGGTCGGCGCGGGTGAGGTCGGCGCCCTCCAGCGTTCCCTCCATCAGGTCGGCCTTCAGGAGCGACGCGCCCGCCATGCGCGCGTCGACGAAGCGGGCGCCGCGCAGCGCGCAGCCGTCGAGCCGCGCGCGCTCGAGCGAGGCGCCCGAGAAGTCCGCGCGCCCGAGGGCCGAGAGCGCGAGGTCGGCGTCGTCGAGGCGGGCGCCGTGCCACTTCGAGCCCTCCGCCTTCACGCCGCGCAGGAGCGCGCCGGTCAGGTCGCAGCCGTCGTTGGCGCGCAGGTCGGTGAGATCGGCGCCCGCGAAGCTCGCGCCCGCCGCGCTCACCTCGGAGAAGCCCGCGTCGCGCAGCGCAGCGCCGTCGCAGCGGGCGCGCGTGAGGCGGGCGCGGGTGAGGTCGGCGCGGACGAGGCTCGCGCGGGTGAGGTCGGCGAGGGTGAGGTCGGCGCCCGCGAGGTCGGCCCCGTCGGCGACGGACTCGCCGAGCGCCGCGCCCGTGAGCGACGCGCCCGCGAAGACGGCGTCGCCGAGGTTGGCGCCGCGGAAGTCGGCGCCGTCGAGGCGCGCGTCGGTGAAGTCCGCCCGCTGCGCGAAGGCCTGCGCGAGCGAGGCGCCGGCGAGGTCGGCGCGCGCGAAGAGGGCCTCGGTGAGCCTGCTCCCGGCGAGCGAGGCACCCGCGAGCTTCGCGTCGTGGAACATGGCGCCCGCGAGGTCGAGGCCCGCGAGGTCGAGGCCCGCGAGGTCGGCGCCCGTGAGGTCGCGCCCGGCGAGCGAATCGCCCGCTTCGAGCGCGGCCAGCACCTCGGCGCGGAGGTCGCGCGGCGGGGGCGAGGGCGCGTCGGGCGCGGCCATCGGGGACGGCGGCACGGGGTCGGGCGCGGGGGATTCGTCAGCGAGGCGCTCGCGTTCGAGCGCTTCGAAGCGGGCGAGGTGCGCGGCGGCGTCGGCGGGCGCATCGAGGGTCTCGTGGGCGAGGAAGGCGGCGGCGAGCTCGGGGTGGCGCGGCGACGACACGTCGAGGAGCCCGCGCCAGAGGCACACCGCCTCCATCGCGTCGGCGTCGAGGGTGACGGTGTCGAGCTGGAGGAGAACCTCCTGAAAGCTCCGGCCCTTCGGCGTCTCGACGACGAGGAAGAGCCGCGGGCGGAGGCCCGGCAGACGGCCGTGGACGTGCGCGCCGTCGGGGCGGACGCCGGCCATCGAGAAGGTCTCGTCGCCGCGCCAGAAGCCGTCGATGCGCTGGTCGGGCGGCGCCGCGAGGAAGTACCGCCAGTCGAAGTCCTCCGGGAACCACGGGAAGCGCGTTCGCTCCCAGACGTCGTCGTAGGTGCCGGCGAGCGCGGCGCGCGCGGGCCACGCGCGGGGCACGGGCGCGGTACACACAGGGACCGCGACGTCACCGGGCGCACGGAGCGGCGCGCGCGGGTCTTCGAGGTTGGGCAACGCGTCGCCCGATGTGCCGCGGCCGACGGGGTTGGCGGCGAAGCCCGCGCCGCCGAACGCGCGCTCCCAGCGAAGCGGAACCTCGGTGAACGGCGCCGCCGCGGACGCAACGCCGAGCGCGCCCCAGGTGCGGTCGCCGTGCACCGCGAGCTCCTTGCGCACGGAGCCGAGCGAGAACGACACGGCCGCGGACGCGACGCTGCGCCCGCCCGACGCGCGGCACGACCCGACGAGGAAGCACTCGCCCTGCGGCTTGTACACGGCGAGGTCGGCCTCGCTGCGGAGCGACGCGCCCTCGGCGTCGTCCCAGGGAACGTCGCCCTCGCAGAGGCGCTGCTCCTCGGCGACGGTGCAGGGCCCGCCGGGGGCGATGGCGAAGGTGGCCTTCACCACGGCGACGAGGGAGTCCTGCGCGGGGCGGACGCGCCACGTGGTGAGGGCGAGTTCGAAAGGGGAGTCCTTGACGAGGTCCACGGCGACGCCTCAGCCGAGGTGGATCTTCTCGCCCTTGAGCTTCACGTCATCGTCGGCCTTGGCGATGGCGCGGCGGGCGAAGAGGTGCCACGCGCCGCGCACCAGCGTTCGAACGCGGCCCGCGCGCGTCTGCATGAGGTCGTCGACCTCCTGGTAGAGGTCGCGGGCGCGGACGACGGCGCGCACGGCGGTGGCCTCGATCACCTCGGCCGCCACGCGAACACCGACCGGCGCGTCGACGTGGACGGCGCCCGCCGCGCGGATCCGCACGTCGCCGCGGTCGGCGCGGAGCTCGAGGTCGCCGTCGGGCGCGCGGACGACGGCGCCGCGGCCGTCGGGACGTCGCTCGACCACGAAGCCCTCCGCGCCGGGCGCTCGCGCGATGAGCCCGGTGACGTACCACGCGCCCTGCGCCCAGGAGACGAGCACGCGGTCGCCGGGGCGCGGCGTCCAGAGGCCGACGAGCCCGTCGGCGGCTTCGAGCGCCTCGCCGTCGAGGTCGAGCGCGAGGACGACCCCGGCGGCGCGGACGGTGGCGACGCGGGGCGAGAGCGCGAGGCCCTCGCGGGCGGTGGGGATCGGCGCGGTCATGGCGGGCGCGTGGAGCAACCGCCGGGCCGCGCGGCAACGCGGCGGACTCGCGACGCGGGGTGGACGGCGCGCCGACCGGGCGGGCGCCTCTGGTACCGTCGCGCGCCATGAAGCGGATTGCCCTCGTCGGCCTCGGCGACGCCGGCCGTCACCACGCCCGCGCCCTCGCCGCGCTCGACCGCGAAGGCGCTGTTGCCTGGGCCGCCGTCGTCGGCCGTGACCCCGCGCGCCTCGCCCGCACCCGCGACGAGCTCGGCGTGCCCGAACGCGTGGCGTCGTTCGCGAGCCTCGACGCGCTGCTCGACGCGGGTTGCTGCGACGCGGTGGTGCTCGCGACGCCCGACGGTCAGCACGTCGCACAGGTGGAGCGGGCCGCGTCGCGCGGCGTCGACGTGCTGGTGGAGAAGCCCCTCGCGTTCACCCGGGCGGAGGGCGAGCGGGCGCTCGCGGCGGCGCGGGCGTCGGGCGCGCGGGTTCGCGTCGGCTACCACCTGCGCCACCACCCGGCGCACGCGCTGATGGCGGCGCGGCGGGCGGAGCTGCTGGGCGCGGTCCGGCACGTGGCGGTTCGCTGGGCGTGGCCCGACCCCGCCGTCGACGGGTGGCGAGCGCGGGCGGAGGGGGCTCGCTTCTGGGCGCTCGCGGCGCTCGGCACGCACGCGATCGACCTCGCCGCGTGGCTCGGGGGCGCCGCGGTCACGCGCGTCGCGGCGGTGCTCACGCGCAACGAGCACGGCGTCGACACGGCGGCCGACCTGTCGCTCGGCCTCGCGAACGGCGCGCTCGCCCACGTCGCGGTGGCGGTGACGCACCGGTCGTCGCCGCGGGTCCTCGTCGCGGGCGACGCGGGCGAGGTCGAACTCATCGGAACGCTCGGCGCGCGAGGCGACGGCGAGGCGTGGCACCGCGTCGGGCGCGGAACGCCTCAGGCGCTGGCGTTCGAACCGGCGGATCCGTACCTCGCGCAGCTAAGGGCCTTCGTCGCGGGTGGTGGAGACGACGACGCGCACGCGGCGGAGGCGCTGGCCAACCTCGACGTGCTCGACCGCGCGGCGGCCGCGGGATGAAGGTCTATCCGCGCGGGCGGAGGTTGGGCTTCGTGTAGACGCCCGGCGGGTTGGGCGTCCCGTCGGTCGCCTGCCACGGGAACACCCGGAGCGTCGGGTCGCACGTCGGGTCGAAGGCGCTCAGCCCGAGCTGCTCGATGTCGCGCGGCACCATCGGCCAGTCGTAGTCGAAGAAGGGGTTGTGCGCGTTGCCGAGACGGTCAAACTGGCGCACTTCGAACGACAGCCGGAGCCACGTGCGGTCGACGTCGCGCGGGGCGTCGACGGCGATGTGGACGCACCAGGCGTCCATCAGCATGATCTCGAAGTCGGGGTAGTCGTTCCACCCATGGGAAGCGTTGGTGGCGGCGACCTGGCGGTTCATCTCCCAGAAGGCGTCGTGGCGGGCGAGGTCGAGGGGGCGCAGGTCGAAGGGCTGCGGGAAGTACATCGTCGGCAGCGCGTTGGTGACGGTGTACGAGTGGTTGGCGCGCACCTTCGGGCTCCAGCGCGCGCCCTGGAAGCCGTCGACGTGGCAGGGCGCGTGGTGCCCCTGCGAGCCCGCGGCCACGCGCTCGCGGCGCACCGTGAGGTAGCAGTAGTACTCGTCGTAGCAGCGGCGGTTGAGCGCGTGCTCGGCGTCGGCCACGCGCTGCACCGCCGGCGCCCACTGCGCGAACTCGTTCGGCAGCCGGAAGTCCGACCCCGGGAACTTGATCGGCAGGTCGAGCACGTCCCGCGCGTCGGAGGGCGCGAGGAAGAGCTTCCGTTCCGTCGCGTCGAGGCCGCCGACCGACACGGGACGTCGCGCGTCGAGGTAGCGCTCGAGGTCGAACACCGCGTTGAGGTCGCGCACGACGGGCTCGTCGCGCGGCGGGAGGTGCGCGGGGGGCGCGCTGCGCGGCTCGATGCGAACGCAGCCCTCGCTCAGGTCGATGCGCGGCACCGTGTAGCGCTTGTTGTTGTACGAGACGACGTCGAACACCCGGCTCATGGTGGGCGGGAGTGTCGGGAGCCCACCCCCGCGCGGTCAAGGCGCGTCTTCGAACAAAGCGCCGGCGTCGTCGTGGCCGCCGTCGTCGGCGCCGCCGTCCTCCAGCGCCGCGGCGCCGCAGCGCACCATCGCCGCGCACGCGGGCGTCACCGTGCGCGCGAGGGCGCCGGGGTCGTCGCCGAGGCGCGCGCCGAGCCCCTCGCAGCCCACCGACGCGACGCTGCGCGCGCACGCGGGCAACTGGTTCTCGTCGACGACGCAGGCCCCCGTCGCCTGCATCGCGCCGAGGGCGGTCGCGAGGCCCGATTCGAACTCCGCCAGCACCCGCCGCTCGGCGTCATCGAGGGCGCCGCCGTCGCGCTCGGCCTCGGCGCACGCCCGCACACGGAGCGCCACCGAGTGCGCGTGGCCCGCGGCCCACGGGGGCGCCGCGGGCGCGTTCGAAGCGCCGGCGCCGACGCGCGCGGCGAGCTCGTCGCAGGGCAGCTCCCGCACGCGATCCGCGCAGAGCCGCTGCGCCGCCGGGGAGTCGTCGCAGCCTTCGCCGCCGAGCGAGCGCGCGATGGAGGGCCCCAGCACGACGACGATGTCGGCGAGGGCCGCGCGGTCGTCGACGCTCGGCGTCGCCCCCTCGTCGCGCATGCACGCGAGGAAGCGCTCGGCCAGCGCGTCGCCGTACACCGGGGCGCCGGGGCGGGCGGGCATGTCGGGGTCGGCCTCGGGGTCGGCGCTCTGCCCGCGCGCGGCTGGCGAGAGCGCGAGGAGCGCGAGGAGTGCGGCGCGGCGATGCATCATCGATCTCCCCTGGCGAGCGCGCGCCAACGCGGCGAGAGCACGAGGCCCACGGCGACGCCGAGGGCGAAGGTGGTGACGGGCGAGACGGGCGTCCGCTCGTCGCGCGGTGGTTCTCTCCGCGGGGCGCGCGCGACCGTCGCCGCGCGGCGCGAAGGGCGAACGGGCTCGGCCGCGGCGGCGGGCTCGGCGGCGGGTGTGGCGGGCTCGTGCGCGCCGCGCGACCCCGCGGAGAGCGAGGCGGAGACGGCCCCCGCGGACGGCGCGGCGTCGTCGGCAGCATCGTCGGAAACGTCATCCGGCACGTCAGCCCCGACGACGTCGGTGGAGGCGTCGCGCGCGTCGCCGTGGCGTCGTCGGGCGTGGCGCTCGTGGCGGCGGTGCTCGCGGTGATGCCGGCCCGCGTCGATGTTCGCGGCGGGCGCGCCCGCGTCGTCGTCTTCGGTGAGCGTCACGTCGAGCGACGCGTCGCCCTCGCCCGCGCCGCCGTCGCCGCCGTGCCGCGCGCGCCAGTCGTCGAGCAGCTCGCGGAACACCGGCCCGCGCCGCCCCGTCCCCCGCCGCTGGCGGAGGAAGCGCGCGAAGGGGCCGAGCGCCTCCGGGGACTCACCCGCACCCGCGTCGGCGGTCGCCTCGGCGGGCTCTTCGACGGGCGGTGCGACCTCGCGCGCCGCGGAGATCGCGGCCAGCCGGAGCAGCACCGAAGACGCCGCCACCAGCGCCGCGAGGAAGATCGTGACCTGGCGCGCCGCGCGGAGGTTCTCGCGGGAGAGCGCGGCGCCGCGTCGATCGACGACGAGCCCCGCGCCCCAGGCGATGCCGAACCCGCACAGGAACGCGAACAGCAGCGCCGCCGGCGACGACAGCGCCTCCCCGCTGGGCGACCGCGCGCAACCACCGCCGCCACCGCGCTGCGACGCGTCGCCCTCCGCGCCGCCGCGGCCGGCCGTGCCCGCGCCGAGGTCGCCGCCGCCGCCCGCGTTGGGGAGCGCCTGCGTCCGCCCGCTCTGCCCGCCGTTGCGCGCGAGGCCGGTGTGGGACGTGGTCGGCGCGCCGGTCGGGCGGTTGTTGTCGGGGGCGACGGCGAGCGCGAGCCCGAGCAGCGCCGCGAACGCGCACGCGGCCATCAAGCCCACGCGCGTGCGCCGGCTGAGTTCGAACGACGACGCGTCGAAGAGCCCCTCGCGCGGCAGCGGCGCTGGCGCGTCGGGGCCGTCCCCCTTCGCGGCGGCCGGGCGCGCGGCGGTGCGAGCGGGCTTCGGCGCGCGGCCCTGGAGGCGGTCGCGGAGGCGATCCCAGAGGGTGCTCTCGTCGACGATGAGGATGGCGAGGCGCTCCTGGTTGCAGCGCTCCCAGTGGACGTCGACGGCGGCCCGATCGTCGGAGGCGACGAGCAGGATCGGGCCCTCCGCGGTGCCCGCGATGAAGGCCTCGACGCGCGCCCGCAGGGGAGCCTCCGCCTCGCCGAGCACCGCCTCGAGGGCCGGCGTCGCGCGCAGCGGGCGCGCGATGAGGTACAACTTGAACCGAGCCACCGACCGCTTCGCCTCCCCCGCTTCCCGACCGCCACCGGGCCGATGTCACAGAGTAGGTCACCGCTCGCCCTTCGCAGTCAAGCCTTTGCGCGCTGTTCCACGTAGACCGTCGTCCGCACAGGGTGCGATCCTCGTCGCGTGACGCGCACCGCCCTGCTCCTCGCCCTCCTCGCCGCCGCGGGCTGCGAAGGGACCAACCGGCACGCCAACCACCACCACACTGCCACGCTCCCCCCGGCGGAAGCCCCCGTCACGCACGACACCGTCGTGGAGGCCGCGCGCGGTGGCTCCTACCTCGGGCGCGCCACGTGCGGCGAGACGCACCGGCACACGATCCAGATGGGCGCCAACGAGACGCTCCGGCTCACGTACCGGGGGACGCTCTCCACCCTCGAGCCGCTCGGCGAGGACGTCGCGTGGCGCTGGCTCGGGCCTACGGGCGTGGTGCTCGACACCAACGAGCTGCCCGTCCCGACGCCCAACGGGCCCGCGGCCGAGCGCTCGTGGGAGGTCCGCTCCGAGGGCGCCGGTCGCTACACCGTGGCGATCGCCGTCGAGTCGGGCTCGGGGTGCACGCACCTCTCGTACACGCTCTCGATGCAGTGACTCACCACGCCAGGGTGAGGGCCACCCCGGCGCGCGCGATCGACGGCGCCAGCGTCCACGCGGGCCGCGGGGGACGCGCCGTCGGGCGCAGCGCGCGGTCGACGAGCCACGCCGCGGTGACGCCGACGCCGACGCCGAGCGCGTCCCACGCGAGGTCGCGCCACGACGGGTCGCCGTAGCCCGCGAGGTCGACGAGCTCCTTGCCGACGCCGGCCGCGAGCCCGAGGCCCGCGCCGAGGAGAACCCTCGGGGCCGTCGCTTCGAAGCACCCCGCGCCGAGCGCGTAGCCTCCCCCGGCGATGAGCGCGCTCGCCGTGAAGTGGAGCGCCTTGTCCGCGCCGAACCACGCGTCGCCCGACTGCGCCCGCGCCGCGCCTGCCGCGAGCGCGAGCGCGAGGCCGCAGGCCGCCGGGCCCGCGCGTCGCACGCTCAGCCCTTCCCCGCGCGGGCGAACTCCGCCACCGTCGCGTCGCTGAGGGGATGCCCGCCGAGCGCGCGGAGCACCGCGAGCGGGAGCGTCAGGTGGTGCGCGCCCGCGAGCAGCGTGGCCACGGCCTCCTCGGGCGACTTCACGCTCGCCGCGAGCACCTCGGTCTTGCCGCCGGTCGCGTCGCACACCGCGCGGAGCTGGCGCACCCACGCGAGCCCGTCGCCGACGAGGCGCGTCGTCCGGTTGACGTAGGGGATCACATAGCGCGCGCCCGCCGCCGCCGCGACCAGCGCCTGCGACGCGCCGAAGATCGCGGTCACCGCCACGGGGACGCTCCGGTAGCGCGCGACGAGCGGCAGGTTGTCGGGCGTGGCGGCGATCTTGAGCCCGACGCGTCCCGGCGCGACGCGGAGCATCGCGTCGGCCTCGGCGATGCGCCCCTCCACGGTGTCGGCGGTGAGCTGGTAGAAGACCGTGCCCGAGACGATCGCGGCGAGCTCGCGAACGAGCTCGGCGGCCGGGCGGCCCGCGGCGGCGACGAGCGTGGGGTTGGTGGTGACGGAGGTGACGAAGCCGAGGGCGGCGGCCTCGCGCACCTCGTCGGGCTTCGCGCTGTCGACCAGCAGGGTCGTCTCGTGGCTCATGGCCCGCGACGATAGAACGTCACGCCCCGGAGGTTCACCCCCGATCGCGGACGACTCGCGCGGCCGCCCGCGCAACGCTTGTGAAGCAGCCCGCGCGAACTGTCCCGACGGCCCGCGGCGCGCACGTCTTTCCGCGCGGCGCGCCCGCTGCAACCGGCGCCACACCCGGAGGACTCATGACCACGAAGCTCGAAGAAAGACTGGCCGGCCTCGACCTCGGCGACCTGGCGACGCCGGTCGTCTCGCTCCACCCCTCGTTCGGCGGCCGCCGCGAGAACGGCGCGCTCCGCGTCCGCACCGACATCCGCGCGGGCACGCTCGCCGCGCGGGGCAACATCGTCCAGTGCTACCCCGTGGCGCCCGGCGGCGACGTGTACGTCCCCCCGGTCACCGTCGTCGGCGGGGGCTGAGCGCCCGCCATGGCCGTCGCCCTCGACGTGCGCGCCGACCGACCGATCGAGCTCGCCGACCTCGTCGCCCGCGTCGAGCGCGACCTCGACCCGCGCGACGACGCGACGCTCCTCGCGCTCGCGCCCGACCTCGCCGCCCTCGCGGCCCACCCGACCTTCCTCGGCGAGCACGTCGCGCGCGGCCTCGCGACGCCCGACGCCTTCCAGCGCGGCATCGCCTACACGGGCCGCTCGTTCGTGCTCGCGAGCGGCGAGAAATTCCTCGTCCGCGCCAACCTCTGGGACCCGCTCGACGGCGACCCCTGGGGCGGCAACGACCCCGGCGCGCTCCGCCAGCAGATCGGGATGTATGGCCTCCTCCACGACCACGACTTCTCGTTCGTGACCGCGGGGTATTTCGGGCCCGGCTACGAGACCGACCTCTACGAGTGCGACCCCGAGCGCATCGAGGGCTACCTCGGCGAGGAGGTCGCGCTCCGCCCCCTCGGCCGCCGCACGCTCACCCGCGGCTCGCTGCTCTACTTCGAGCGCCGCCGCCACGTCCACGCGCAGGCCACGCCCGCGGCGCCTTCGGTGTCGCTCAACCTGTTCGCCCTCGACCCGACCACGCCCTTCGTGTCGCAGTACTACTTCGACGACGTCACCCACCGCATCGTCGCGATGACCAGCGACCCCTACAACGGCCGCCTGCTCCTCTGCGACCTCGCCGCGGCGCTCCACGTCACCGCCGCGCGCGCGCCGCTCGCCGCGCTCGCCCGACGCCACCCCTCGCCCGGCCTCCGCGCCGGCGCGGTGCGGGCGCTCGCCTCGCTCGAAGGCGACGACGCCCCGTCGGTGTGGCGCGCGGCCCTCGACGACCCGCACCCGCTCGTCCGCCGTCGTGCGCGAGCGGCCCTCGACGCGGGGGCCTCGCCGTGAGCGCCCTCGACGTCTTCGTCGCCGCCGTGGAGCGCGCGCTCCCGTCGTGGCCCGATGGCATCGACGCCTGCGCGGAGGCCCTCGGCGCGCTGGCCACTTCCGACGACCTCGGCGCCCGCGTCGCCGCCGAGCTCGCGGCCCTCGTCGAGCGCCCCACCCGAACGCCCGCCGCGGCGGCCTCGCTCCACTGCTGGGTGCTGTGGGCGGGGGCGCGCGGCGCGAAGCTCTGCCTCGTGCGCGTCCCGGCGGGCGCGGGCGACGACGCGGCGTACCTCACCGACGCGGCGTCCCACCAGCTCCTCACGCCGGTGGGAACCGACCCGGTGGAGGGCGACCTCTACGAACAGCGCGACGCGCCCGACCCCGAGGTGATGCGCGCGGGCTGCGTGCTCCGCGCCCGGCGGCGGGTGGCGCTCCGCGCGGGCGACGTGCTGTCGCTCCGGCCGCGGCGCGACGTCTTCGATTTCCTGCCGAGCGACGGGCCGCGGTACGCGCTGGTGTTCGACGGGCCGCGCGCCCACACGCAGCAGTGGGTGTACGCGCGGGAGACGCTGCTGCCCGCGGCGTCGCTCGCCGCCGACCCCCACGACGCGAGGCTCGAAGCGGCGATGCGCCTCCTCCGCGTGCTGGGTCACGCGCCCGGCGCGCCTGCGGTGGCGTCGCTCGCGCGCCACGGGGCCCACTTCGTCCGCTGGACGGCCGTCCGCCACGCCGCGGGCCTCGACCCGGCGCAGGGCCTCGCGCTCCTGCGCGCCGCCGTCGACGACCCGCACCCGCACGTGCGCGACGCCGCCCGCCGCGCCCTCGCGCAGCTCGAAGACCCTCACTGACCGCTTCGAAGCAGCGCCTCGACGGCGTCGGCGCGGGGCATCGACGGCGCGGCGCCGTGCACGGTGGTGGCGAGCGCGCCCGCGGCGTTGCCCCACGCGACCGCCTCCGCGAGCTCACTCCCACGGGCCAGCGCGAGCCCGAGCGCGCCGATGAACGCGTCGCCCGCCCCCACCGTGTCGACGGCCTTCACCGCGTGGGCAGGCGCGTGGCCTACGCCCCCGGGCCCGCACCACGCGGCCCCCAGCGCGCCGAGCGTGACCACCGCGGCGCGGGCCCCGAGCCCGACGATGGCGCGCGCGGCGTCGACGGCCTGCGCGGGCGTGGCGGGCATCACCCCGAGGAGCCCGCCGGCCTCCGCTTCGTTGACGACGGCGACGTCCGCGGCGGCGAGCGCGCCGGCGGGGAGCGGGGCGAAGGGGGCGAGGTTCCAGACGACGAGGGCGCCGACGTCGCGCGCGATGGAGGCCGCGGCGAGGCACGCGGCGACGGGCACCTCGAGCTGGAGGAGGAGCGCGCGGGCCGCGGCGATCGCGGGCGCGGCGCGGGCGACGTCCTCCACGGTGAGCGCGAGGTTGGCGCGCGGCACGACGACGATGGTGTTCTGCGCGTGGTCGTCGACGATGGGGACGGCGACGCCGGTTCCGCCGGGCGAGCGGTGGACGTGCGCGCGGCGGATGCCCTCGGCGTCGAGCGCGGCGAGGAAGGTGTCGCCGTAGGCGTCCTCGCCGAGGCAGCCGACCATCGCGACGTCCGCGCCGAGGCGCCGCGCGGCGAGGGCCTGGTTGAAGCCCTTGCCGCCGAGCCACGTGTCGAAGCTCTTGCCGAAGAGCGTCTCGCCGGGCCGCGGGTGGCGCTCGACGCGGACGACGAGGTCGGTCACGAAGCTCCCGCACACCGCGATGGGGGTCATGCGGGCATCGTGGACACGCGCGACGGGCGGGTCAACGGTGAGCGCGGCGCGCACGCGGGGCGCGTCGTGTGAACCGCGGCCCAGTGAGCCTGCCGCAACGGCGGCAACGCGTCAGCGTGTTGAAGGAGGGGAGCGGCGCACCCCGCGGGCGGCGGGGTGGCAGGGCGGCGGGGGCGAGGCGGTTCAGCGCCAGCGTCGGCCGTAGCCGTTGCCGTACGCGACGGGCGCGACGGGGGCGCGGAAGCGCTCGTCGACGCGCTCGAGGTGGGCGAGCATCTGCTCGAGCGCGGCCTGCTCCTGCGGCGCGAGGAAGCCGTCCTGCGAGGCCTGCGCGACGGCGCCGTCGAGTTGCATCCGCTGCGCCGCGAAGGCCTGGAGCGCCTGCGGGGCCACCGCGCCGCGCGACACGCCGAAGCGAACCTGCCGCTCGGCCTGCGCCACGCGCGCCTGGAGGCCGCTGGTGTACGCCATCAGCGCGCGGCGCTGGCCGAAGCCGTGCTGCACCGGGCGGCCGTACCCGGGCTGCGCGTACCCGGGCTGCGCGTACACCGGCTGCGGTGCGTACCCGGGCTGCGCGACGACGGTGGTCGCGACGGCGGGCGCGTAGACGGGCGTCACCGCGGGCGGCGTGGCGTAGACGGCCGTGCCCACGACGGGCTGCGCGACGGGCACCGCGCCCGGGTTGCAGGGCGCGGACTGCGCGAAGGCCGTGGCGGACGCGAGCGAGGCGACGGCGACGGTGGCGGCAGCGAGAGCAGTGCGGAGGGTCATGGCGAGGCTCCTTGGTGTTGAACCGCGCGGTGGGCGCGGCGTGACGGGGTGTTCTCAAGCGCCGTGCCGCGCCGAAAGACGCCGAAATCGCGGGGCTTTCGCGACGCCGAGGCCCCGGGCGTCGTCACCCGCGACGACAGGTGTCACGCCGGGCGACGCGCGGCCTTGACGGATCGGCCCGCCCCCGGCCACACACGCGGTACCCGATGGCCGAGACCTCCCGAAAGCGCGCGGTGGCAGCTCTGGCGCTCGCGTTCGCGCTCGCCGCGTGCGATCGGAGCGTTCTGCTGGGCAGCGACGAGGCCGTCGTTGCGCCCGACGCGCCGCCGGACGAGATCGATTTCGACGGCCCCCTCGTCCACCCGCCCGACCGCCCCGACGTGACCGCCGAAGAGGCCGCCGCGCCCGACGCGACACCCGACGCCGCGCTCGATGCGGACGTCACGCTCGATGCGGCACCCGACGCGGACGTGGCGCTCGACGCATCGCTCGATGGCGCGCCCGACGCGGACGCGCCCGACGACGTCGCCCCCGACCTGCCGCGGCCGACGCGCGTCGGCCCGACCGTGGCCCTCGCGCTCGGCGGGCGGCACGGCTGCGCGCGCTCCAGCGACGGCGCGCTCTGGTGCTGGGGCGCCAACGACCACGGCCAGCTCGGCGACGGGACCACCACCGCCCGCGCCCGCCCGACGCCGCTCGCGGGCCCTGCCGGCGTCGTCGCGCTCGCGGCCGGCGCCGACCACACCTGCGCCCTCGCGGGCTCGCGCGTCTGGTGCTGGGGCCGCGGCGGCGGCGGGCGGCTCCTCCGCGCGGGCGACACCGACGCATCGAGGCCCTTCGACACCGGCGTCGAGGCGTCGGCCGTGGCCGCGGGTGAGGCCCACACCTGCGTGCTTCGTGCGGGGGCCGTGTCGTGCTGGGGCGCCGACGACCGCGGGCAGCTCGGCGGCGTCCCTGCTGGCGCCGCCGTCCCGCTGCCGCGGCCGGCGGTGGCGGTGCGGGCCGGCGGGTCGTTCACGTGCGCGGCGCTCGACGACGCGACCGCATGGTGCTGGGGCGCCAACGACCGCGGGCAGCTCGGGCGCGGCGCGCTCACTCCGCGCGAGGCCCCCGGCGCGGTGGAGGGCGTCGCCGGCGTCACCTCGCTCGCCCTCGGCGACGGCCACGCCTGCGCGCGCGCGTCAGGCGGCACCTGGTGCTGGGGCGACCGCGCCGACGGCCAGCTCGGCGACGGCACCGGGGCCCCGCGGCCGCGCGCAGCACGCGTCGACGCGTGGGGTTTCGCGGAGGCGATCGCGTGCGGCGGGGCGTTCACCTGCGGGCTGTCGTCGCCGGAGGCGCGCTGCGCGGGGCGCAACGACCGCGGTCAGCTCGGCGACGGCACGCTCACCTCGCGCGGCGAGCCCGTGACGACGCTGGGCTTCCCGCGCACCAGCCTCACCCTCCTCGCGGCGGGCGCGCGCCACGGTTGCGCGGAGACCGCCGACCGGATGACCTGGTGCTGGGGCGACGGCGCCGACGGGCAGCTCGGCACCGAGGTCCTCGACGTCAGCACCACGCGCGCCGCCGTCCGCTGGTGACCCCCGCGCGGCGCGGTCACTCCGCGCGCTGGAAGGTGAACGGGTAGTTCACCGTCACCACGCCGCCCTCGGGCGCGGGGAAGAGCCAGCGCCGCGCCGCCGTCGCCACGCAGTCGCCGAGCGAGGCGACGCCCGTGTCGTCGTCCGCGACGCCCGCGCCGAGCACCGCGCCGTCGGGCCCGATGACCCAGCGCACCGTCACGCGCCCGGCGGCGCCCGCGTTCACCTCCAGCGCGCGCTCGTAGCAGCGCTCGACCTGGCCGCGGTTGCGCAGCACCACGCGCCGGATCGCCGCGGGATCGAGCAGCCCCTCGCCCGACCCCGGCGCACACCGGACGCCGCGCGCCCACTCCTCCGGCGACACGCCGCACACCGTCGGACCGCTCCCGAGGCGGGCGCCGAAGCGCGCGACGCCGGACCGCAGCGTCCCGGTGCCTCGCAGCGCCGCGCCGCCGCAGCCGCACGCAACTCCGTACCCGAGCCCCTGCCCGGCCCCGTCCGCGTCGCCGCGGCCGCGCACTTGGATGCGCCCGAGGCCCACGAGGTCGGCCGCGTGGCCTCCGCCGCCCCAGCCCGTCCCGACGAGCCCGAGGCCCGCGTAGCCGAACGCGTCGCCCGCGTCGGCACCGTACAGGTTGCCCGTCGCCCGCGTCTCCTCGTGAGCGCCCGGCAGCATGAGCGCGCCCGGCGCGAGGCCCACGCGCCCGAGGGCCGCGAAGATCCCGCGCTGTTGCACCGAGGCGAGCTCGCTCGCGCCCGCCGCCGGTCGCACGATGCGCTCGTCGACCGCGGGCCCGCGCCGCGGTGCCTCGCGCCAACGCCGCTGCGCCTGCGGGGCCGAGCGAATGCCCGCGGCCCCCTCGTCGCCCGAGGCGCGCGCGCCGGTGCCGCCCATCGGCGCGCCGTCAGGGTCGGGCAGCGAGGGCGGCAGCGCGCGCGCGGTGTTGCGATGGAGGAGCGCGACGAGGTAGCGGCGCGCGGCGTCCTGGTCGTCGACGGTGACGCCCGGCTTCACCCGACGCGTTACGCCCGCCGTCAGCGCCGCGCACGCGAACGCCACGGGCAGCATCACGCCGAGGAGCCGGTCGGGCCGCCGCGCTGGCAGCCGCCCGCTCCGCGCCACGCGCCGCGCGCGGAAGGTGAACTCCCCCACGCGCGCCTCCACCATCTCGATGGGAGGCAGCGCGACGTCGCCGCGCGCGGGGTCGTGGAGCACCGCGCGCTCGCCGTCGTGCGCGACGAGGGTGAGCGCAGGGCCGGCGTGGTCGGGGTGGGCGAAGGCGAGGCGCCCGTCGCCGCGGGCCGCGAGGGTGAAGCGCTCGCCGGGCTCGAGGTACGAGGCGAGGACCACCTCGTCGTCGCCCCACACGACCAGCACTTCGACGAGCGTTCGAGGCGCGTCGGCGTCGCCCCCTACGATGGCGTTGGTGCGGTAGACGGGGCGGGGGGCGTCGTCGGGTCGCATGGCGTGGGTGTGACCGCGCACGGCCGAGCTTGTTCCGATGCCCTTGCGCCGCAGGAGCATTTGTTGCACTGCCTCCCCCCATGCACCCCACGACCGCGCGCCTCGCGTCCGTCTTCGCCCTGCTCTGCGCCTGCGCCTCGCGCGGGGGCTACGCCGAGCCGGGGCCCCTGTCGCCCGGGGCGTACCCGCCGTCGCCCGAGTCGATCCAGGCGGGCAACGCGCTCCAGGCGGGGCCCGCGTCGGGGCGTTCGAGCGACCGGCCGCCCGCGGTCAACGCCGGCGGGGGACAGGTTCCCGACGACAGCCCCGGCGGCGGCGCGGCCTCGCCCGGGGTGGAGTGCTCGAGTGATGGCGACTGCGTGGCGGCCTCGTGCTGCCACCCGAACGCCTGCGTCCCCGCGGCCCGCGCGCCCAACTGCGCCGCGGTGATGTGCACGCAGAACTGCGCGCCCGGCACGCTCGACTGCGGCCAGGGGCGCTGCGCCTGCGTCGCGGGCCGCTGCGGCGCGCTCCGTACGCCCGCGCCGTGAACCGCTTGCACGCCCGCGCAAGCGGCGCGGTCAGGCGTTGGACCAGAAGTGCCGCACGCCCCGCGCGACGCGCTCGCGGGTGAGCCCGAGGTCGTGGGTGACGTTGCTGTTCTCGCGGGTGTCCGCGGCGATGCACTCGTCGACGACGGCGAGGGCCTCGTCGCGCAGCGCCGGGTGGTGGTGGACGGCCCACGTCATCGCCTCGCCGACGCGGCGGACGCCGTCGTACTGAACCCGCCGCGCGGCCGTGGCCCGCAGGAGCGCCGCGAGCCCGGGCAGCGACGACGCGCCGAGGTGGCGGGCGAGCATCCGGGCCACCACATCGAGCGCCTCGCGATGGAGGGGCCGCGCGAGCTTCGCGAGCCCGTCGGCCGCGGCCTGCGCGTGCGCGGCGGTGACCGGCTCGTGGCCCCACGCGTCGAGGGGCGCGTCCGCGGGCCAGCGCCCGGCCGCGAGCGTCTCGAGCGCCGCGCGGAGGAAGAGCCGTTCGCCCTCCCCGTCGAAGAGGAAGGCGTCCTCGCGCGGCGCGCTCGGGATGCCCATCCCGTCCGCGTAGGAGCGGGCCACGACGGCGGCGACGTCGACCGGGAGGACGTCGTGCGCGCGCATCCACGCGAGCGCCCCGCGCACCTCCGCGGGCGAGGCCCTCGCGGTCGCCGGGAGGTGCCCGCCCTCCTGCCCGAACGACGACCAGCGGTGGCCGTGCGTGGCGAGTTCGAAGCGCTCCCAGAGCGAGCGCGCGTGGTCCTGCCCGAGCGCGCTGGCGAGCGTGGGCGGCAGCGGCGGGGTCCACGCCGAGAGGGAGACGCGCGGGTCCTTCGGGTGGCGTTCGAAGGCGAGGAGCTGCGCTTCGAAGCCGAGCGCGCGGAGCGACTCGTTGAGGTGCGCGTAGCGCTCGAGGAGGAGCCGGCGGAAGGGGCCCGGCGCCGCGTCGAGCCCGCGCGAATGGGATGTGTTGCGCGCGAGGTCGACGACGCTCTCGCGGTGCCACGGCACGAAGACGTGGCGCTCCCCGCGCGCCGCGAGCGAGCCCGGCAGGCGCGTCGGGGCGGGCGGTTCGCCATGCGGGTACGCGGAGGGCTCGGGCGCGGCGGCGGGGTGTTCGTTGAAGGCCCGGACGTCGTAGCGGCGCTCGCGCCCGTCGGCGTGGGCGCGGGCGACGACGGTGTGGCTGTCGGGCTGCGTGAGCAACGCATCCGCGTCGACCGCGGGCGCGCAGAGGCTCGCGAAGGAGAGCTCGCGCGCCGCGCCGTCGCGCCCGACCACGAGCGCGCGGACGACGTCCTCGGTCACATCGCGGACGAACACCCAGCTCTCGTCGCCCACCGCCGCGAGCGTCACCTCCGCGGCGCAATGAACCGAGAGCGGGAGCGACCACCACACCGCGTCGGAGGCGTCGTCGGCGCCGACCCGCCCGGCGTAGACGGCCCGGTGGTCACGGGCGACGAAGCGGCCGTCGGGCGCGACGTGGAGGCCGTCGCTCGGAAAGCCCTCCGCCTGCGGGCCGACGCGGCGTGCGTCGAGCGCGCGGGCGGCCTTCGCGGCGAGGTCGATCGTGCGCTCGATGCGGAGCACGCCGCCCTCGATGACCTGGATTTCCAGGCCGCGGTGGGTGAGCGCGACGACGCGGTCGCCCGCGGCGGTGGTGGCGAGCGCGCGGCGGTCGTAGCTCGCGGAGATTTTGTCCCGCAGCCCGAGGCCCGGGAGCGCGAGGGTGGCGAGCCCGTGGTTGCCGTAGGCGCCCGTGTGGACGCGCCCGTGGACGAGCGCGAGGTCGCCGGCGGCGTTGACGGAGAGGTCGCCGACGGCCGCGGTGACCTTCGCGGTGTGCTTCACCTTGACGGCTTTTCCGAAGGCGACGCGGGTGACGCCGAACACGTCGGCGAAGAGGAGCGAGGCCCCGTCGGGGGCGAAGACGGCGTGGGTCATGGTCGGGCCGTGGAGACTACACAATCGCCTCGCCGCGTCGGTGGGGCGATTCCGTGCGGTCACTTCGCGGGGGGTCCAAATGCGCCCCACCCTCGCGCGTCTGCCGCACCGCGCGGCGGTGAAATCCGCGGCGATTCGGCGGTCTCGCCGACGGCACGCGCCCTGCGAATCGCGGGTCACCTGGAGGAACCGATGACCGACATCCGCCGCATCTTGTTTCCGTCTCTCGCGCTCCTGATGCTCGCGTGCAGCGCGCAGCGACCGCAGATCGCCACGATGCCCCCCGACGTCCGCACCAGTTGGGACCGCTGCGAGTCCGCCGTCACCCGCTGGTGCGCCGACCGCTCGAACGGTTCGCCCACCGCCGAGCGCGACTGCGTCGAGCACGAGTCGCAGAGCTACGCGCGCCAGGCCGACGACGCCGGGCGCCAGGCGTACCTGCGCGCGCACGGATGCACGCCGTAGGGCGCCGCGCCGGCCGCGGGATGGGGCGGGGAGAAACCCCACGGCGCGATGCGCCCGCGGTACGCTCGGCGCGATGAAGCGATCGTCGTCCGAGCTTCCCGCCTCCGTCACCACGCTCGCGGCAACGGCGTCCCTCGCCGTGCTCGGCGCCTGCGTCTTCGTGCTCCACCAACCCTTCACGACCGACGGCGGCTGGCGTGGCGCGCTCGCGGCCTCGCGCTGGGTCCCCGTCAGTGCGCTGGCGACGTTCGCGGCGTCTGCCGCCCTGGCCGTGTACGCCCGCGGCGTCGTGCGGCCTCACCGCGCGCTTCGCCCGGGCGCGTGGCTCACCGCGTTCGTGCTCGTGGCGCTGCTCGTGGCGTCCGTCTTCGTTTCGCTCCGCGCGCCCGCGCCCGAGCGCTACCTCGCGTCGACCACCCTGTACGCGCGGCTGCCGGCGAAGTCGGCGCGCGCCTGCCGCGACGTCATCCCCTTCGGCCCGGTCTCCCTCGTGCGCGACTGCGGGAGCGCGTGCGACGCCCCGACGGCGCGCTGCTCGCTCGGGCTCGTCGCCAGCCCGCGCCGGGGCGGCCCCTCCCCCGACGCGGTCGACGCCGCGCGGCGCTCCCCCGCGGTGCTCTCCAGCGCCCGCGAGCTCCGCGTGCGCCTCGACGAAGCGCGCGACCTGATGCTCGTCGACGACGGCGACGCCCTGGTCGCACTCGACCTCCGCGGTCTCCGGCCCATCCAAGAGAACCCCCGCACCATCGTCCCGGTGCTCGCGCCCCCGCTCGCCTGGATCGCGCTCGGCGCCGCGGGCCTCGCGCTCTCCCTCGCGCTGCTCGCGATCTCCTACCGACGTCGCCGGGGCCCCGAACCGCGCGCCGCCACGCTGCGCCCCGACGGCGCGCTCGTGCTCGACGGCCGCGCGCTCACCGGCGTCGTCGTCCCGCCGGAGGTCGCGCCGGGGCCGGTGGTGGTCTTCCTCGCGGGCGAGCTCCCGCCGCAGCACTACCGCGACGACGCACCGCTCCCCCTCGCGCGCGTCGAGGCCGGCACGCCCGACGAGCACCGGGCCCGCGTCGCTGCGCGCTCGCTCACGTGGGCCGCGCTCGCGTGGGCCGCGGCGGCGCTCGCGGGCGCGCCCCTCGCGGCATGGGCCGGCGTGTCCGTCGCCGCGATCGCCACCCCGCGCCCGAAGCCCCCTGTTCCGCCCGCGCCCATCACGATCGAGGGTGTCGAGGTCGAGGTGCTCGCCTTCGGGCGCGGCGAGCCGCTCACGGGGACGCACGAGGTCGACGTGCACTACACGGGCACGCTGCTCGACGGCACCCAGTTCGACAGCTCGCGCGAGCGCGACCGGCCGTTCACGTTCCGCTACGGCGCGGGGCAGGTGATCCCGGGCTTCGAGCGTGGCATGCGCGGGATGCGCGTCGGCGAGCGGCGCCGCATCACCATCCCCCCGGCGCTCGGCTACGGCGCGCGCGGCGCGGGCGGCAACGTCCCGCCGAACGCCACGCTGGTGTTCGACGTCGAGCTGCTCGCGGTGCGGTGACGGCTCAGGGCGACGGGCGCGCGCCGGTGGCGAGGTCGAACGGGAGCTCGGCGATGAAGTCGCCCGCGTAGCCCGTCGGCGGGAAGCGCCAGCGCCGCACGGCGTCGGCGATGCAGGCCACGGCGCGCACCTGCGAGGGCTCGGCGCGCGTCCAGACGGCGTCGCGCACGCGGCCGTCGGGCGCGATGATCACCGCGACGCGCGCGCGGCCGGCGAGGTCGGGGTGGGCGCGGCGTGCGCGGTTGACGCAGTCGCGCGCGCGGCCGAAGTGGGCCCGCTGCGTGGCGACGATCTGCGCGGCGGTCAGCGGCGGGGTCGCGGGCGCTTCGGGCGCAGGCGGGGCGAGCGGCGCGGCGACGGGCGGAGCAGTCGGCGCAACGGCGGGCGGCGCAACGGCGCGCGCGGGCGGCACGGCGACAACGCGCGCGACGGGCGGCGCGGCGACGAGCGCGCGGGCCACGACGTGCGGGGCGGCGGGCGCGGGCGCGGTGGCGCGACCGATGATGAAGCCGGCGCCGAAGCCCGCCGCGAACACCGCCAGCGCGATGGGCGCGAGCGGGCGCGCGGCGGGGCGCACGGGGGCCGGAGCGGGGCGCCGGACGAGCACGACGCCGCTGACGCGCGAGGGGGAGTCCCAGTCGTCGCCGGCGGGCGGTGCCGCGGGGCGTCGGTCGGGCAGGGGAGCCATCGTGGAGATGGTACACGGACGCGCAACCCAGAGAAGCGCCCATCGATGCAACGCGCGACGTTGAACCTTCGTTGCGCACCGAACAACGCACGGCATGGAGGCACACCATGCAAGGAAGAAAGCCGGGGGCACGCCCGCTCCCAACGGCCGTCTGCGCGCTTGCGCTCGCCGCGGGCTGCGAGTCACGAGAACCGGAGGTTCAACGCGCCATTGCAGCATTGACGGTGCACGACGAGGTCACCTTCCCGAGCGTCGGCGGGGCGGAGCCGTTCATCGCCAGCGGGGGGCTGCGGGTCGCGCGCGTTTCCGACGCGACGCTGGTGGCGTGGTCGCTCTGGCCCGACGACAGCGGCTTCGCCGGCGCGCGCTTCGACGCGGATTGGACGTCTCTCGGCGCCGCCTTCGCGATCCATCCCACCGCGCGGGGCGGCGCGGTCGCGTCGCGCGGAGGCGCCTTCGCGGCTGCGTGGCAGACGGCGGGCTACGCGTTCGAAGCCGCCAACTTCGACGCGGCGGGGACCGCGACAAACACCCCAGTCTCGCTCACTTCGAACGGGACGGCGGGGGCGGGCGTGGCGGTCGGGGCGACGGCGACGACGGTTGTCGTGGCCTGGGTCGACTCGCCCGGCGCCTCGGGGGCTTGGGCGGTGCGCGCGGCGCTTCGGCGGCGCCATGGGCGCGTGGCCCGACGCGGCCCCCACCCTCATCCGCCCGCTCCCCGTCGTCCCCAGCCCGTACCACCTCAGCACCGGCCCGCTGCTTTACGGCCAGGACATCGCGTGGAACGGCTCCTCCTGGGGCGTCCTCGCCTGGGCGCACCGGGGCGCCTACGAGCAGAACGTCTTCCGCCTCGTCGCGCCCTCCGGGGCCCCGTCGGGCGCGGCGGTGACGCTGCTCGAACAGTTCGGCTTCGACGACGCGCGCCTCGTGCCCACCGCGTCGCGCTGGGGCGGCGTGTTCGCGCGCAACGGCCTCCTCCGGCGCTTCACCGTCCCCGCGACGTCGGCCGCTGTCACCGAAGCGCCGCTGCTCCCGCCCTCGGCGGGCGCGCAGTCGGTGTACGGCCTCGCGTGGGCGGGCGGCCGCTTCCTCGTCGGCGTCACCGAAGGCGTGTGGCCCGTGACCGCGGCCGCGGCGCGCGTCGGCGCGGCTCCGGCGGCGTGGCCCGACGGCGTCGTCCGTTCGACGCTGACGCCCGCGCCGCCCGTCCCCCACGCGATGATCGCGTCGGGCGCGCGCGTGGCGGTGTCGGTCGTCGAGGGGACGGCAGGGAGCGTCGTCCACGACCGCGCGGCCTTCGCCGACGCCGCGCTCACCGGCTTCTCCCCCGTCTCCACGATGCTCATGGACGCGCCCGCCACCGGCGTCACAGTCGCCTCCGTCTCCGGCGGCTTCCTCTTCGGCGTGCGCGGCGCGTCCGGGCTGCGCCTGCGGCGGACGGACGGCGCCGGCGCGCGCGTGTGGGACGCGCTCCTCCCGTACGACACGCGGGCGGCCTCGACGGCGGGCGGCGCGACGCACACGCTCGTCGCCCGGTGGCGCTCGGCCACGCCGGAGCCGCACGTCGCGTGCGTGCGGGAGCTCGTGGCGCTCGACGCGTCCGGCGCGCCCGTCGCGGACGTCGCCGACGTCACCACGGCGGGCGACGGCCCCACGCCGGACGTCGCCGACGCGGGCCCCGCGCCCGATGGCGGCAGCGGGTGCTAGTGCGCCACCGTCAGCACCTCGTCGCGCACGCCGCCCGCGACGCTCGTCGCGCTCGCGGCGCTGGCCCTCGCGCGGGGTCGCCGCGTCCGCCGGTCGCGCGCGTAGTTCCGCTCCCTACGGCCGAGCCGTGGCAGGCGCCTGCCATGGCTCGGCCGTAGCGCCCGCTACGTGCAGCCGGGCACGCCGGTGCGGCCGCCGAGGGGCGTGCGGCAGGGCCCGCAGAAGTAGCCCGCGGGGCACGTCCCCTGCGCGGTGCCGAGGCGCTCGAAGAACGACCGGTCGACGCAGGTGCTGACGCAGAAGCCGTTGTAGGCCGGGAGCTGGCCGATGACGGGCAGCGGTGGCGGCGTGGCGCGGCAGGCCACCGGGCGGTGCGTCGGGTCGAGGTTCTCGTTGGGGGCGCAGAGGAAGCCCGACGCGCAGGTCATCGCCGCGAGGCTGCCGCGCTGCGCCTCGGGCACCGCCGTGGAGGGAACGCACCGCCCTCGATTCTCGCAGCACGCGCGGAAGAGGAACGGCGGCTCCCGCGGCCCGGGGTCGCAGGTCTGGTTGCACGCGGAGGTGTTCATCGCGGTGCGCGGGTCGAAGCACGGCACGCAGAGCTGGTTGGGCGCGCACGTCGCCTGCGAGAGCATCGAGGCCTGCGACGTCACCATCGGGATGCAGCGCGAGAGGCACCTGCCCTCGCCCATCCCCGCGAAGGGCCGGCACGTCGGCGCGAGGTAGTTGTTCGCCGTCCGGATGAACTCGTCGGGCACGCAGTACCCGCCGTTGCACACCGCCAGCATCCCCCGCTGCGCCATCGGCACGCGCGCCGCCGGCATGCACCGCGTCCCCGCGCACGGGCACGGCGGCAGGCGCGACGGGTCGAGCACGTCGGGCCCCGTGTGCGGGCACCGCAGCGGCGGCGGCTGCGGGGGAAACCCTCCGTCGCCGCAGTTGGGCGGCACCGCGCACGCGCCCGTGGGCTGGTTGTTGTTCTGCGGGTCGTAGCAGGGCGCGCAGAGCTCGTTGGCCTCGCACACGTCGCGCGAGAGGATCTCCGCCTGCGCCGCCACCATCGGCACGCAGCGCGAGATGCACGCGCCCACCAGGCCCCCGAAGGCCGAGCAGCGCCGCGGGACGTAGTTGTTGGCCGCGCGGATGTAGGGCTCCGGCACGCAGTACCCGCCCGGACACGACGCCAGCATCCCCCGCTGCGCCATCGGCACGCGCCCCGACGGCATGCAGCGCGTCCCCGCGCACGCGCACGCCGGGATGGCGCTCGGGTCGACCAGCGGCGGCCCGGTGTACGGGCACATGATGGGCGGCGGCCGCTCGACGACGCCCGCGTCGGAGCAGGGCGAGGCGGGGTCGCAGGCCCCGGTGGGCGCGTTGCCCATGCTCGGGTCGAAGCACGGCGAGCAGCGCTCGTCCTCGTCGCAGACGTCGCGCGGGAGGAGGTCGCCCTGGTCGGCCACCATCGGGACGCATCGCGACACGCACGCCCCCCGCAGCCCGCCGAACGAGCGGCACTGCCGCGGGACGTAGCTCGTCCCGGCCCGCACGATCTTGTCGGGGACGCAGAGGCCGCCGCGGATGCAGGGGGCGAGCATCGCCGCGTTGCGCCCCGGCACGAGCGGCGCGGGGAGGCAGCGGGCGTTGCCGCGGCCCACGCAGCAGCGCGGGAGGAGGTCGGGGTCGATCCCGGGGTTCTGCGCGCACACGAGGGGGGCGTCGTCCACCGCCGCGTCCATGCCCCGCGCGGCCCCGTCGCCGGTCACGCCGGTGACCACCGAGGGGGCGCCGCACCCGGCGAGCATCGCCGCCGCGAACGCCGCGAACGCGCGCTTCGAGGCTTGCTGTGCGGCGCGCGGGTCGGGCAGAGTCGTGGCCATCGGTGATGCTCCGACCGGGCGACGGTGCCACGACCATGCCTCGCTCCACCGCGCCGGACGCGCGCCCGATGCTACTGCGCCCGCGCGGCGCGCGTCGGGTGAAATCGCTCCTCGCGCTCGCCTTCACGCTCGCCCCCGCCTCGGCGCGCGCGGGGGGCACCGAGCTCGGCGCGGTGGGCGTCGAGGCCGTCGGCCGCGCGGGGGCCTTCGTCGCGCGCGCGTCGGACCCGACCGCGCTCGCCCACAACGTCGCGGGCATCGTCGGCCTCCCCGGCGTGCAGTGGACGCTCTCGGGCAACGTCGGCTTCTGGAGCCACTGCTTCGAACGCGAGGGCCGCTACGACGGCGCCGAGAGCGGCGTCGAGACGCGGACCACCGTCTTCTCCGACAGCGGCTACGCCACCGCGCGGCCGCTCTACCCGCGCGTGTGCAACGACGGCGCGCCGGCGGTCGTCCCGCAGGTGCTGGTGACGTGGCGCCCGCGCCCGTGGCTGGCCTTCGGCGGCGGCCTCCTCACGCCCGCCGGCGTCGGCTCGCAGACCTTCCCCGACCGGGTGGAGACCTCCGCGGGCCTCGCGCCCTCGCCGTCGCGCTACATGGTGCTCGCGACCAACGTGGCGCTGATCCACCCGACGCTCGCGGTGGCGGTGGCGCCGACGGAGTGGCTGCGCGTGGGGGCGGCGATCCAGCCGTCGTTCGGGCACTTCGCGGGCGAGACGATGGCCAACGCGATCGGGTCGCAGTCGCCGGCCACCGACATCCGCACGGCGGCCGACGCCTGGGGCTTCTTCTGGGCGGGCAACCTCGGGGTGATGGTGCAGCCCGCGCCGTGGATCACCATCGGCGCCCACGCGCACCTCAACCAGTCGCCGGTGGTGTTCTCGGGGACGACCACGGCGACGGTGCGGCCCTACGCGTCCGACCCGGCGCGGCGGCACCAGTCGCAGTTTTCGAGCGAGGTGACGCTGCCGCTGCCCGACCTCTTCCGGGTGGGCGTGCGCTTCGCGTCGCTCCGCGCGAGCGCCCCCGCGCGCTGGGCCGACCGCGACCCGATGCGCGACGAGGACTTCGACGTCGAGGTCGACTTCCACTACGAGACCTCGTCGGCGCTCCAGCAGGTGGTGACGCGCAGCAACGGCGTCGTGGAGGTGGAGCCCGGCATGGGCGCGCCCGCGACGCCCGAGGTGATCCTCCGCCGGAGCTGGCGCGACACCTTCGGCCTGCGCGTCGCGGCGGAGAAGAGCCTCATCCCCAACGAGCTCTCCGCCCGCATCGGCCTCTCGTGGGACCTCGGCGCCCAGACCGGCGCCCGCACCCTCAACGGCGAGGTCGTCGGGTGGAACCCCGACGCCGGCATCGACACCACGGGCTACGACACCTTCGGCCTCGCCGCCGGCGCGAGCTACCGCTGGCGCTGGCTCACGGTCGACGTCGGGTACCTGCACGTGTTCACCACCGGGCAGTCGGTGGTCACCGGCCGCGCGCAGGTGGTGAGCGGGACGGTGCCCATCACGCCCGCCGACTGCGCGCGCGGCGCGGGCTACCCGGGGCCCGGCGCCTGCACCAACAACCAGGGCGTCTTCTCCGCCGGCCTCGACGTGCTCGCCATCGGCATCACCGGCCGGCACTGACGCGTCACGCGCGCTCGATCACCGCGCGCAGGCCGAAGTGGTCGCTGACGAAGAGCGCGGGGTCGCCCGGGTGGGGCGCCGCCCCGAGGAGCTCGATCGAGCGCGCCCGCGCGGCCCCCGAGGGCGAGCGGAGGAGCACCCGGTCGTAGCGGGTCTGCTTCTCCTTGCCCTTGTGCCGCAGGGTCATCTCGTTGCGCCGGGTGTCGACGGTGTAGCCCTCGGCGCCGCGCCCGTGGGCGAGCCAGAGGTCGCGGAAGTCGGGCGCCGCGTCGAGCCGGCGGCCCTCGTCCCAGCCGTCGTCGAAGTTGAAGTCGCCGCACAGCACCCCGTCGGGCGCGGCCGCGCGCACGAGCGGGAGCGCGGCGTCGATCTGCTCGGCGCGGACGTCGCCGTTCCATCGGCGGCTCTCGAGGTGGACGGTGCCGACGGCGAAGGGCGCGCCGTCGGCGAGGGAGAGCTCGGCGAGGAGGAGGTCGCGGCCCATCGAGGTCGGCAGCTCGTGGCGGCGCCATCCGCGCACGGGAAGCCGCGTGAGGAGGGCCGTCCCGTAGCCCTCGCCCGCGTCGAAGCCCTCGTCGAAGAGCTGGTACGCCTGGAGCGGGGCGGCGCCGCGGATCGCATCGGCGACCTCGGGGAGCAGCTCCTGGAGGCAGACGACGTCGGCGTCGGCCGCGGCGAGTGCCTCGACGAGCATCGCCGTGCGCTCGGCCCGCGCGAGGGGGGAGAACCAGACGTTCCAGGTGACGAGGGTGAGGCGGGCGGGCATCGGTGGGTGGCGCAGCTTCGCGGGCGCGCACGGCCACCGTCAAGCGGCGGGTTCAGTCGGCGTTGGACTCGACCTCGAAGGTCCACGACGTGGAGACGTCGGCCGCCGCCCCGGGCACCACGATCGTCCACCCGCGGATCGCCCGCGCGAGGCAGCGCCCCACGCCGACGAGCGACGCGGGCGCGCGCGGCGTCGCCGAGCGGACTGACCCTTCGGGCGTGATCACCAGGCGCACGCTCACCTGCCCCGCGGCCGCGTCGTCGGCGTCGTGGATGCACGAGTCGACCTCGCGCTGGTGGTCGTTGACGGCGCCCTCGAGCGCCACGTCGATGTCGCCCGACGTGGGCCCCGCTGCCTCCGCGACCTCCGCGGCCTCCTCCGCGGCCGGCGCCGGTGCAGCGCGGCGGGCGGGCGGCGGGGCGCGCGCTCTTCTTCAACGGCGGGCGCGGGCGCGACGGCGCGCGCGGCCACGGACTCGGCGCGCGGCGCGGGCGAGCGAGCGTGCGCGGGGGCCGCGGGCGGCGGCGCCGGGGGGAGGTCGGGCACGACGATCGGGGCCTCGGGCGGGGGCGCGTGGGCCAGCGCGGCGAGGGCGACGGGGGTGACGGGCGTGGGCTCGCGGCAGGCGCCCCCGCGCGGGTGCGTCCAGGCGTAGGCGGTGAGCCCGTAGGAGGCGGCGAGGAGCGCCGCGGTGACCCAATCGCGGCGCGCGAAGCGGCGTGGGAGGATCGCCCCCGACAGCTCGCTCGGGAGCTCACCGGATGGCTCACCCGAGGCGTCGGCGGGGGCGTCGTTGTCGTTGTCCGCGGACTGCGCGGCGTCCAAGGAGGGCGACGCGGGCGCGTCGTCGTCGTCGTAGCGGTGGGCGTGCATCACCGGCATCAACGGCGGGCCGCGGCCCGACCTTGACGCGCGGCGGAGCTCACTGCGGCGCGAGCGCGACGCCGCGGAACTGCGTGTTGGTCGGCGCGGTGGCGACCACGAAGGGCCCCGCGGTGGTGCCCGCGCGGTCGCGGTAGACGACGACGCGCGAGGTGCTCTCGGCGGTGACGGCCGCGACGAAGACGTCGGTGCCCTCCGTCCACGCGGTGAGCCCGCGGCAGCCGCTGGTGATGCCGGTGTTCACGGTGGCGGCGAGCGCCCACATGCCGCCCGCGGACGCGAGCGTCCAGCGCTGCACGCCGCCGCCCGAGGCGACCGCGCGGTCGTCGCAGACGTAGAGCGTGTCGACGCCGGCCACCGCCGCGTTGAGGTCGAGCGCGGCGAAGCCGTAGGGCGACGGGCCCGACGCCGTCGGGAAGCCCGAGAGCTGCGTGGCCGTGGCGCCGGCGGCGGTGGGCGTGCCGGTGCCGGCCGAGAAGACGCCGTAGAAGCCGGGCGTGGGCGAGCTGGTCGACGCGCTGCCGTAGAGCTGGCCGTTGAAGATGCCGACGACGCGCACGTTGGCGGGCGCCGCGAGGACGTTGGTGGGCTCGCCGGCGGCGCCGAGCATCTTGTACTGGATGCCCGCGGTGCCGGCGGCGCCGGTGCCGGCGACCCAGAAGGCGCTGCCGTCGACGGTGACGGCGCCGCGGACGTTGTTGGCGGCGTAGGCCATGCCGAGGCCCGTGGTGGAGTTGACGGTGCCGTCGGCCGCGACGCGCGCGACGACGCGCTCGATCGAGGCGGCGGTCGAGACGGTGGCCGTGCCGGGCGCGGCGTCGTAGCCCGCGAGCGTGACGAAGCGGCCGTCGACCGAGCGGGTGAGCGAGCCCTCGGAGGCCGCTGTGCCGGAGATGGTGACGGTGCGGTTGGCGCCGCTCATCGCGGTGGGCAGCGCGATGGCCGCGCCGCGCATCGCGCCGTCGTTGGCCGCGCGCCGGTCGATGAAGAGCGCGGTCGCGGCGTTGGTGAGCGCGGCGGTCCCGTCGCCCACGCGGAGCAGCCAGAGGTCGCGCGTCGAGCCGCTCGGCCCGGCGGCGTCCGCGGCGGCGTCGGCGGCATCCGCGGCCGCGTCCGGCGTAGCGTCCGCGGCCGCGTCGAGGCGCGCGTCGGTCGCGGCGTCGGCGGCGTCGGAGGCAGCATCCAGCGTGGCGTCGGTCGCCGCGTCGGCGGACGCGTCCGGCGTCGCGTCGGGGCGAGCGTCGGCTGCGGCGTCCGCCACCGCGTCGGGCGTCGCATCCGGCGTCGCGTCGGGCGTCGCGTCGGGCGTCGCATCCGGCGTCGCGTCGGGCGTCGCGTCGGGCGCCGCATCCGGCGTCGCGTCGGGCGCCGCGTCGGGCGACGCATCCGGCGTGGCATCGGGCGTCGCGTCGGGCTGAACCACGTCGGGCGACGCGTCCGGCGTCGCGTCGGCGCCGGCCTCCTCCACCGTGTCGGCCGCGACGTCGAGGTCGGCGTCGTTGACGGGGAGGGGCGCGTTGGACGAACTGCTGCACGCGGCCGCCAGCACGGCCACCGCAAGGAACCACTCACTGCGACGCTTCATCACGGGGACTCCTGGAGAGCGCGTTGGTCATCGCTCCGCGCGCACTCCTAGTCACGGTCGGCGCCGGACGTCAAATTCCGGTCACGCGACGCGCCCGTGACAGACCCGCGTCAGACCCCGCGCTACTCCTTGAGGAGGTCGTCGAACTTGCGGTCGATCTCGTCGCGCGCGGGCGGGCGGTGGCCCTCGGGGACGCCGTGGAGCGCGCCCTGGAGCCGCTGGACGCGCTGGCGCACGTTGCGGAAGCTCAGGTCGCGCTTGTCGACCTTCTGGAAATAGTAGAGCGCCTCGGGCAGGTCGCCGACGGCCTCGTAGGCCGCGCCCATCTCGTAGTAGAGCCCGAGCTCCTCGCGCTCGCTGCGCTGCGGGGCCTGGAGGCCGAGCTTGAAGTGCTCGAGCGCCGAGGGCACGTCGCCCTTCTCCATGTAGCTCAGGCCGATCATCGTCTCGCCGATGCACTGCCGCGCGGGGTTCATCGTGGCGATCTTGAACTCCGCGATCGCGTCGTCGAGCAGGCCCATCTCCTTGTAGGCGATGCCGAGGTCGTAGTGCGTGTCGCAGTCCTCGATGCTCACCGTGCGGCCGACGCCCTGCTTGAACTGCGCGAGCACCGTCTCGACGTCGATCTGCCCCGTGGTCGGGCCGTCGAAGGGGTTGAGGTTCTCCACCTCCTCGGCGATCTTGTCGGCGAGGCCGTAGGAGGGGTCGCTGCCCTCGTAGCCGGCGGCGTGCATCTGCGCGAGCTGCTCGACCTCCTCCAGGCGCTCGAGCACGAGCGGGTGGTTCGGGTGCACCTGGAGCAGCTCCTGGAGCGCCATCCGCGCGTCGTCGTAGAGCCCCTGCGTGACGAAGAACTCCGCCTCGTCGAGGCCCTCCTCGATCTCGCGGCGGCCGCCCGGGAAGAGCGACTGCGCGCGCACCGTGTGGTCGGTCTCCACCTCGACCGGGATCTCCGGCGAGCCGCCCCCCGCGTAGTGCCCGCCGGTGTCCGCCCCCGGGTCGTAGCCGTCGAGCGGCGAGGCGCCGATCTCGGTCGCCTCCGAGGCGTCGTCGCCGTAGCCCACCTCCTGCGGGAAGCCCGGGTCGAAGTACGCCGCGGGCGTGGCCGTCGGCAGCTCGTCGCGCACGTCGACGTCGGCCTCGTCGATCAGCGCGCCCTCGTCCCCGCCCCCGCCGTCGTCGACGGGCACCTCGGCGTGGAGCTGCGCCGCGTGGAGGCGCTCGTAGAGGGCGCGGGCGAGGGCGTTGTCGGGGTCGACCTCGAGCGCGCGCGCGGCCTCCTGGTAGGCCGCCGCCGGGTCGGCCGCCTCGAGCAGCTCCGCGAGCCGCAGGGTGAAGCGGAAGACGCCGTTGCCGTCGTTGAGCGCCGCGTGGAAGTCGCGCACCCGCGAGAGCACCTCGGGCGCGTCGGGCTCGAGCTCCGCCGCGCGCGTGATGTGGGCCATCGCCTTCGAGCGGAGCCCGTACTTCAGGAAGATCTCGGCCTCGCCCAGCAGGCGCCCGGCCTCGCCCGGCGAGCGCTCGGACGGCGGCGCGATCGGCGGGTGCGGGACGAAGGGCGTCCGCATCGAGAGCGGCGCGCGCAACGAGACCGCCGGCGCGCCGCGCGGGGCCTCCGGCGCGGGCGGCGGTTCGGGCGCGGGCTCGTCGGCGCGGGCGGCGCGCGGCGCGAGGTCGAACACCACGTCGTGCGCCTCGTCGGGCGGCGGGTCGCGCGGCGCGGTGCTCTCAGGCACCTCCTCGAGCGCGTCGTCGAGCACCTCCTCGACGAGCTCGGTCGCGGGCATCGACGACACCGCCCGCGCGGGCGCCGCGGGGGGCGCGGGCTCGATCGGCGCGGGCGGCGGCACCGACTGCGGGCGCTTGACGCCGGGCGCCGAGCCGCCGCGCAGCGCCTCGCGCGCCTCGGGGTCGGTCGGGCTCAGCTCGAGCACGCGCTGGTAGACCTCGTTGCGCTCCCGCGGGCGGCCCTCGGCGCCGTGGATGCGCGCCACCTCCTTGAGCACGGAGATGGTCTTCGGGAGCTGGCCGAGGGCGCGGAAGGCCTGCGCGAGCAGGTCGAGCGTGGCCACGTCGCGCGGGCTGAGCTTGTAGCAGGCCTGGATCTTCGGCAGCGCGCGCCGCGCGTCGTTGCGCTCGAGGTAGTAGCCCGCGAGGCGCCGGAGCGCGTCGAGGTTGTTGGGCCGGTGGAAGACGAGCCGCTCGGCGACGCGCGCCCACTCGTCGACGCGCCCGCCCGCGTCGAGCGTCTTGCACGCCGCCTCGAACTCCACCGCCGCCTCGTCGCCGCGCCCCATCTTGCTCAGGAGCTCCCCGAGGCGGATGCGGGTCGGGAGGTTCTGCCCGTCGAGCAGGAGGATCTGGCGGTAGGTGCTGGAGAGCGCCTCCTGGTCGCCCGAGCGGCCGTGGCGCTGGGCGAGGAGCTCCATCGCCTGGAGCGCGTCGCTGGTGAGCCCGAGCTTGATGTGCAGGTCGGCCACGCGGCCGTAGAGCGAGAGCTGGTCGGGGTTGAGCTGGAGCACCTGCTTGTAGACCGCGATGGCCTTCTGGTGCAGCCCCTGCTGCTCGTAGAGCGTGCCGGCGTGGAGGTACGTCTCGACGGCCTTCGGCGCGGCCCCGGCGCGCACCTGGAGGTCGCCGATCTTCAGCAGCGTGCGCACGTCCCCCGGCTCCACCGCCACGATCCGCTGGTACTCTGCGATCGCGGCGTCGAACTGGCCCTTCGAGGCGTGGCGCTGCGCGGCCTCGGCGATCTTCTGGCGGTCGATGGTCACGATCGGACGACGGGCTCCTGCGGGAGGGGGCGGCGCCCGCGTGCCGTGCAGCCACGCGGTACAGCAGGGCGCTCTGGCGTACGGTAGTGGTTCGGCCGACGGAGCGTCAAGCGCGCGCGACGGCCGCCGCCACCCCGCCGCCACCCCCCGGCGGTCGCCACCCCCTCGCCACCCCGCCGCCACCCCACGGCCGCCATCCCCGGCGCGCGGAAATCGCCCGTTTCGAGACGTCCACCATCACGGCACACGCGCTGCTCACGGGCCTCGCGCGGCGGACGACGCCGCCCACCACCGACCCCCGACCGAGGCCCACCATGTTCGACGACGACCGCTCCACCCGCCTCCACCGCACGCTCCGCGAGTCCGCCGCCGGGGCCGTCCGCCTCGCCCCCGTCAGCGCCGCCTTCGCCGAAAACGAGCGCTGGGTCGACCGCGAGCTCGCCGCCCACGTCGAGGCGTGGCACGGCGAGCTCGACGACCCCGCGGGCTTCTCCGACGCCGACCGCGCCCGCTGCCACGCGCGCCTCGCCGCGCACCCGCCGCTGAGCCCCGTCGTGCCCGAGGCCTTCTACACCCGCTGGTGGGTCGCGGCGCAGGGCCGCGAGGCCGGCGTGCTCGCGACCGCGCGCTTCACCAGCGGCGACGGGCTGCTCCCGCTCTTCGGGCTCTACGTCGACCCGCCGCACCGGCGCGGCGGCGTCGCGGCCGACGCGCTCGGGCTCGCCGAGCTCGGGGCGCGCGCCGCGGGGCTCTCGGGCGTCCGCCTGGAGGTGCCGTGGGGCTGGCGCCGATCACTGCGCTACCTCCTCGCGCGCGGCTTCTGGGTGCGCCGCTGGGCGCGCCACCTCACGCTCCAGCGCGGGGCCTTCGGGTCGCGGCTCGAAGTCACCGTCGACGGCGACGACGCCTCCCTCACGCTGCGCGAGGGCGCGTGGCGCGAGCCCCTCGTCCGCGCCGCGCGCGCCGGGACGCGACTCGCCTGGGAGCGGACCGCGGCCCTCCGCGCGATGATGGCCGACCCCGCCCGCTTCGCCGAGGCCACCGACGCCGAGGCCACGCTCGCCGTCGCGCTCGCGCTGGAGGGGTGGCCCCTCGTGCGCAACGACGACGCCTGGCGGCGCAGCGAATCCGTCATCCACGCGGTGACGCCCGAGTCGCTCCTGCGGCGCGTGCTCGCGTGGGAGGACGCCCTCTCGCTGCGCGGGGTACGGCTCGACGGGCCGCGGGTGCCCCGACCGTAGCCCGCCGTTGTGTGCGATGCTCCGCCGGCCATGACGGACGTCCACGACCCCGCCTCCCACACGAGAGACCGCGTTCGAAACGCCGTGCCCGACGCGGTGGACGTCGCGGTCGTCGGCGCCGGCCTCGGCGGCCTCACCACCGCGGCGCTGCTCGCGCGCCGGGGGCTCAAGGTGGCGGTGTTCGACGGGCACTACGTCGCGGGCGGGTGCGGGACGATGTTCTCCCGCGGCTCGGGCGACCGGCGCTTCGTGTTCGACATCGGGCTCCACTACGTCGGCGACTGCGGGCCCGAGGGGCGCATCCCGACGCTCCTCCGCGCCGCGGGCGCCGACCGGGTGAGCTTCGTCCCGCTGGACCAGGACGGCTACGACACCGTCGCGCTGCCGGGCCTCACCTTCCGCATCCCGAAGGGCCGCGAGCTCTACCGCGAGCGCCTCGTCGCGGCCTTCCCGAAGGAGCGCGCCGGCATCGACCGCTACGTCCGCCTGCTCGACGAGGTCGACCACATGGCCCGCGCGATGGAGCGCTCGAAGCAGTCGGCCGTCCGCATGATCGCCGACGCCCTCCTCCACGGCCGCCTCGTCGCCCGCTACCAGAACGCCACCATCGGCGACTTCCTCGACTCGTGCACGCGCGACCGCGACCTGCGCGCGGTGATCCTCGGGCAGAGCGGCGACTACGGCGTGCGCCCGAGCCGCGCGAGCGCGATGCTCCACTGCGGCCTCGCCAACCACTATTTCGCAGGCGCGTACTACCCCAAGGGGGGCGGGCAGGCGATCGCCGACGCCCTCGCCGACGCGGTCGAGGCGGCGGGCTCCACCGTGCACCTGCGCCGACGGGTCGAGCGGATCGTCGTCGACGGCGGCCGCGCCACGGGCGTCCGCGTCCACGCGATGCGCGGCGAGACGAAGGAGGTCCGCGCGAAGCTGGTGGTCTCCAACGCCGACCTGCGGCGCACCTTCGAAGAGCTCCTCGCGCCCGGCGACGTAGCCCCCGCGTGGCGCGAGCGGGTGAAGGGCTTCGAGATGGGCGGCGCGATCTTCATGACGTGCCTCGGCGTCCGCGGCGACCTGCGCGACCTCGGCGTCCGCGCGAGCAACCTGTGGGAGTTCGACACCAGCGACGTCGAGGGCCTCTACGACGCGGTCGAGCGTGGCGACCTCACGCCCCGGTGCAGCTACATCACCAGCGCGTCGGTGAAGGACCCCCACACGCCCGGCCACGCGCCGCCCGGCCACATGACGATCGAGGTGATGACGCTCGCCCCCGGCGACGCGCGCCACTGGGGCGTGCGCGACGAGGACGCCCGCGGCACCGCCTACCGCCGCGACGCGACGTACAGCGAGCGAAAGAAGCGCGTCGAGGACGCCCTGATCGAGCGGGCGGAGAAGCGCTTCCCGGGGCTCGCGTCGCGCGTGGTGTTCCGCGAGTCGTCGTCGCCGGTGACGCAGACGCGGTACACGGAGGCGAGCGGGGGCTCGGGCTACGGCCTCGCCGCGACGCCCGAGCAGTTTCTCAAGAACCGCCCGGGCTACCGCTCCGTCGTGCCGGGGCTCTACCTCTGCGGGGGCTCGACGCGCGCGGGCCACGGCATCGTCGGCGCGATGAGCTCCGGCTGGCACGCCGCGTGGCGCGTCGCGAAGGAGCTCGACCGCCCGCTCCCGCCGCTGCCCGAACGCGAATAAACCCCCGCGCATTTCGCGCGTTCGACGCTCCCCAAGCCCCCCACTTCCGATACAACCGGGCGCACCCATGCGCGCCGTCTCCGCTGCGACCCTGCTCGCGCTCGCCGCCTCGTGCGGCGGCTCCCCCGCCAACGCCCCCGACGCCAGCGCCCCCGCGGACGTCGCAGCCACCGACGCTTCGCCCGACGTCACGGCGCCCGCGTGCACGCCGCCGCGCGCGGACTTCGACTCCACCGTGCGCCCGCTGCTGATGCAGCACTGCGGCAACTGCCACGGCGCCGCGCCGGCCTTCGGCGCGCCCTACTCGCTGCTCGACTACGACGCGCTCCTGCGCGCCACGCCCGCGGGCCGCCCCGTCGACCGCATCGCCGCCCGCCTCGTCGAAGGGACCATGCCCCCGTCGGGCTCGCCCGCGCCCTCCGACGACGCGAAGCGCGCCATCGCCGGGTGGGCGAGCTGCAGCGCCACGCTCCCCGCGCCGCGCCCCGCGCTCATGGCGAGCGCGCCGGTGTTCCGCGCGCCCGACCGGCCGCTGCCGGGGGCGCAGAGCTTCACGCTCGCCGCGCCGCGCTTCGCCGTCGGGCCCGACGTCACCGACCTCTACCAGTGCTTCGCCTTCGACGCGCCCGTCACGGAGCCGCGCTTCGTCCGGCGCTTCGAAGCCGTGCTCGACCAGCGGCGCGTCGTCCACCACATCGTGCTCCTCCGCGACCCCGACCGGAGCACCGCGGGGATGGCCGCCTTCCGCTGCTCGGGGATGCCCGCGAGCAGCCAGTACCTCTACGCCTGGGCGCCGGGGCAGGACGCGTTCGAGTTCCCCGAGGGCGAGCTGCGCGTGACGCCGGGGCAGCGCTTCATCGTGCAGATCCACTACAACAACGGGTCGCGCGTGCCCGACGTCGTCGACGCGAGCGGCGTGCGGCTCTACCACGACGCGCCCGCGGGCACCGAGTACGGCATGGTCGCCATCGGGCCGCAGGGCTTCACCGTCGCCCCTCGCGCCGCGGGCATGGCCGAGAGCCGCTGCACCCTCCGCGCGGACACCACCATCCTCGCCGGCATGCCCCACATGCACGCCATCGGCACCGACTTCACGCAGACCATCCTGCGCGCCGACGGCACCCGCGAGCCGCTGATCACCCTCTCGGGCTGGCGCTTCGACTCGCAGCTCTTCTACGAGCTCCGCAAGACGCTGCGCACCGGCGACAGGCTCTCGACCCGCTGCGACTACCGCAACCCGCTCAGTACCCCCGTCCGCAGCGGCAACAACACCACCGACGAGATGTGCTTCAACTTCGCGTACGTCACCCCGCCGCCCGCGCTCTCCTACTGCGATGAGGGCACCATCGACGTCGAGCGCGTCCCCTACGGCCCCGGCTCCTGCGCGCCCTCCGACGCGCCCTCCGACCTCCCGCTCGTCGACGCCCGCCTCCAGGTCGGCCCCCCGCCGATGAACACCGGCGGCGTGATCCCCGAGGGCCGCTGGGTGGTGCAGGGCCTGGAGATGTGGCTCAACGGCCTCGCCACGGGCCTCGGCGACCTCGACCTCGCCCAGACGCGCGTCCGCGTCCGCGGCCAGGCGTGGGTGCGCGGCGCGCGCTTCACCACCGACTCGGTCGCGGGGCTCCACCTCGTCACCACCAACGGCATCGTCTACGACCGCGGGCTCCCCGTGGGCGTCTCGGGCTCCTTCCCCGCCGGCGCGACGGCCTCGCCGCTCGCCCTCGCCGCCGACTGCGGCGCGAGCGGCACCGTCCCCCTGGGTTACTCCGCGACGGCCGACGAGCTCGTCGTCGCGGTGCCCGAGCAGGGCATCGGCGCGCTGCGCTTCACCGTGCGCTACCGCTTCCGCCGCGCGCAGTAGGCGGCGGCTCACAACGGGCTACGCGCGAGCGCCCGCACCGTGCGAGACTCCGCCGACGGATGAAGTCTCCCCACCCGCCACCGCGCATCGGAGGCGCATGACGGCGCTGCCTCGCCTGGAGCCGGGGGCCGTGTTCGCCGGGGACTTCGTGGTCGAGGGCCGCCTCGCCGTCGGCGGCATGGGCGCGGTGTACGTGGTGGAGCAGCGCTCGACGGGGCACCGGCGCGCGCTCAAGGTGATGCACCCCGACGTGGTGGCCGAGCCGCGCAACCGCGAGCGCTTCACGCAGGAGGCGCGCGTCGGGGCGCTCATCCGCAGCCCGTACGTGGTGGAGGTGGCCGCCGCCGGCGTCGACGACGTGACCGGGACCCCGTGGCTCCTGATGGAGCTCCTGGAGGGCGAGAGCCTCGCCGAGCGCGTCGCGCGCGGCGCCCTGCCCGACCGCGCGACGCTGCGGGAGATGTTCGCCCAGCTCTCCGACGCGCTCGGGCGCGCCCACGCCGTCGGCGTCGTCCACCGCGACCTCAAGCCCGAGAACCTCTTCATCGCCGCGTCGCGCATCCGCGGCGTCCCCTTCCTGATGAAGGTGCTCGACTTCGGCATCGCGGCCATCGTGTCGGAGCAGAAGCGCTCGGCCACCGTCACCACCGTGATCGGCTCGCCGATGTGGATGGCCCCCGAGCAGGCCGACGTCGGCGCGCAGGTCGGGGCGCAGGCCGACGTCTGGGCCCTCGGGCTCATCGCCTTCTACGCCCTCACGGGACGCTATTTCTGGCCGAGCCTCGCCGGCGACCGGGCGGCCTTCAACGTCGCCGCGCTCCTCGTCGACATCGTCGTCCACCCCATCCCGAAGCCCTCCGCGCGCGCCGCCGCGCTGGGCGTCGGCGAGAGGCTCCCGGAGGGCTTCGACGGGTGGTTCGCCCGCTGCGTCGCGCGCGACCCTGCCGGGCGCTTCCCCGACGCGCGCGCGGCGCTCGACACGCTCGTGCCGCTGCTCGGGGAGGCGACAGTGTCCGACCCCGCCCTCGGCGCGACGCTGCCCGTGAACGTCTCGCCCCCGCCCGCGCCGGCGGTGTCGCCCGTGACGATGCAGCCCGCGACGGCGTCGTTGGCGCCCGCTGCGCCACTGGCGTTGCCCACGGCGCCACAGGCGTTGCCCACGGCACCACAGGCTCCTCCCGCGGCGCTCCCCGCGGCGTCGCAGCCCATCGCGCGCACGCCGCCGCCGCGCCGTTGGGCGCTGGTCGCCGCGGTCGCAGCCCTCACCGCGGTGGCGGTGGTCGCTGCGGTCGCCTTGAACGGTTCGCGCACGAGCGCCCGACCGCCGCCCGTCGTCGCGCACGCGACGCTGCCCGCGCAGCCCGATGCCGCGGCCGCCGCGCCCGACGTCGTCGCACCCGCCGCGCCCGACGCGGTGGTCGTCGCGGTGGTGGACGCGACGGCGGTGGACGCCGGTGTGGATGCGACGTCCGCGCGCGAGGGCGAGCTCGCGGTCACCTGCTCAAGGCGCTGCCAGGTCTCGGTGGACGGCGGCGACCGGGGCGTGGCGCGGCGGCCGTTCGCGCTCGCGGCGGGCGAGCACACGGTGGTGGCGACGCGGGGTGACCGATCGCTCACGCAGACGGTCCGGGTGACGGCGGGCGAGACGGCGCGGGTGTCGTTCGACTTCGATGAGGCGCCGGGGGACGCGGGCACCACCACGCCGACGCCGCCCGTTGCGCGACCGACCACGCCCGTCACGCGCCCAACGCCACCCGTCGCGCGCCCCACGACGCCCGCCGCGCCACTACCCGACCGGCCCGACCGGGCCGCGGTGGAGTCGACCTTCCGCGACGTGACGGCGGCGGCGCGGCGCTGCGGCGCGAGCGGGCGCGTGTTCGTGGCGGCGGACTTCTCGGGCGAGGGGCGGGTGACCTCGGCGCAGGTCGAGGGCCCGCTGGCCGGGACGCCGACGGGGGACTGCATCGTTCGCGCGGCGCGGCGGGCGCAGGTGCCGCCGTTCCGCCGGCCGACGATCCGCGTGGTGCAAGCACTCGACCTGTAGCGCACGGTCGCGGAGCACCTTCCCCCGCGCTTCGGGTAGTCTCCCGCGCCCGATGGCACGGAAGAAGCCCGCGGTGGTGATCGGCCTCCTCGGCCCCACGCTCGACGTCGGCGCGAAGGAGGCCCGCTGGGAGCGCTGGCGCCCCTCCGTCGCCATCTGTCAGCAGCCCGACCTGCTCGTCTCGCGCTTCGAACTCCTGCACCAGCCCGCGTTCACCTCCCTCGCCCGCACGGTGCAGCGCGACATCGCGTCGGTGTCCCCCGACACTACGGTCAACCCCCACCCCGTCGAGTGGAACGACCCCTGGGACTTCGAAGAGGTCTACGCCGTGCTGCACGACTTCGCGCGGCGCTACCCCTTCGACCCCGACCGCGAGGACTACCTCGTCCACATCACCACGGGGACCCACGTCGCGCAGATCTGCCTCTTCCTCCTCACCGAGTCGCGGCACCTGCCCGCGCGGCTGCTCCAGACCTCGCCGCCCTCGCGCGAGGCCCGCGACGCGAAGCCCAACGACGTCGCCGGCACCTGGCGCGCCATCGACCTCGACCTCTCCCGCTACGACCGCCTCACCGCCCGCTTCGCCCAGGAGGCCCGCGAGCGGACGGGGCTCCTCAAGGCCGGCATCGAGACCCGCAACGCGGCCTTCAACGCGCTCATCGACCGCGTCGAGCGCGTGGCCCTCGCCTCCACCGCGCCGATCCTCCTCACGGGCCCGACCGGCGCGGGCAAGACGCAGCTCGCGCGGCGCATCTACGAGCTCAAGCGCGCGCGGCGGCAGGTGTCGGGCGCCTTCGTCGAGGTCAACTGCGCGACGCTGCGCGGCGACGCCACCATGGCCACCCTCTTCGGCCACGCCAAGGGGGCATTCACCGGCGCGGTGGGCGAGCGCGAGGGGCTGTTGCGCCAGGCCGACGGGGGCGTCGCCTTCCTCGACGAGATCGGCGACCTCGGGCTCGACGAGCAGGCGATGCTCCTGCGCGCCATCGAGGACAAGACCTTCCGCCCGATGGGCAGCGACCGCGAGGTGAAGAGCGATTTCCAGCTCCTCGCGGGCACGCACCGCGACCTCGCCGCCCGCGTCGCCGAGGGGCGCTTCCGCGAAGACCTCCTCGCCCGCATCGAGCTCTGGACCTTCCGCCTCCCGGGCCTCCGCGAGCGCGCCGAGGACCTCGAGCCCAACCTCGAGTACGAGCTCGAGCAGTGCGCGCGGCGCCTCGGGACGCGCGTGTCCTTCAACCGCGAGGCGCGCGAGCGGTTCCTCGCCTTCGCGGCCTCCCCCGAGGCGCTGTGGTCGGGCAACTTCCGCGACTTCAGCGCCGCCGTCACGCGCCTCGCCACGCTCTCCGACGGGGGCCGCGTCGGGATGGCCGCGGTGGAAGAGGAGGTCGCCCGCCTCCGCGCCCGCTGGACGACTGTGCGACGTGATGCGCCCGAGGTTCGCGCGGAGGCGCCCGTGCGCGCGGTGCGGCCCGCGCGCGACGACGACGCGCTCTTGCGCGAGGTGATGGGTGACGCGGGGGCGGAGGCGCTCGACCGCTTCGACCGACCGCAGTTGGCGGAGGTGATCCGGGTGTGCCGCGCGTCGCCGACGCTCTCGGCGGCGGGCCGTGAGCTGTTCGCGCGCTCGCGGGCGGGGCGGACGAGCGTCAACGACTCCGACCGGCTGCGGAAGTACCTCGCGCGGCTCGGCCTCTCGTGGGAGCGCGTGGCGCGGCGGCCGGAGGGGGGGTAACGCCGATGCCCCGCACGCCCTATGACAACCACGCGAAGGACACGATGCAGAAGGCGCTGTCCCCGTACGGCAGGGCGGAGGCCGACGCGCGGATCACGGCGGAAACGCAGTACGCCGACCTGCGCTTCGTGCGCGGGGGCGCCGTGCGGGCCGGCGCGTACGACGACTTCCTCACGCGCGAGCTCCAGCCGCGGATGCTCTACGAGTTCGCGCACGACCCGCCGGACGTGCGGACGGTGGCGTCGTGGCTCTTCAAGCGCGACGGGTGGTTCCTCGCGCAGTGCCGGGAGGCGCGGCGCAAGAAGCGGCCGCCGCCGGCGCTGCCGCCGACGCTGGTGGCGCTCTCGGCGGGCGACCCGGAGGAGGCGCGGCGCGCGTACCGGATGACGGAGCCCCTCTCGCCGGGCGTGTACCTGGGCGACCCCGCGGGGACGTACCGCCTCGTGGTGATCCACCAACTGCCGGAGACGCCCGACACGCTGCGGGCCCGGACGATGGGCCGAGGGGCGACGCTGGTGCGCGCGATCCAGGAGGTCGAGGCGCTGCCCGAGAACTCGAAACTGAGTAGAATGCTGTTGCCGCAGATCGCGACGCTCCGGGTGGCGCTCGAGCGCGACCCGTCACCGGAGGCACGAGAGATCATCATGAACGCCGAGAAGATCCTCAACCGACGCCTGGAGCAGCAGCTCCGCAAGGGCCACCGCGAGGGCCTGAAGGAAGGCCTCGAGAAGGGGCGCGAAGAGGGCCTCGAGAAGGGCCTCGAGAAGGGGCGCGAAGAGGGCCGCGAAGAGGGCCGCGAAGAGGGCCGCGAGGAGGGCCTGCGGGCGGCGATCGCGCAGGTGTGCGCGGCGCGGGGGCTGAAGCTGACCGCGGCGCACCGCGCGGCGCTCGCCGCGGAGGGCCACGGCGCGACGCTCCAGCGCTGGCTCGGCCGCGCGGCGACGGCGGCGACCGCGCGCGAGGTGTTCGCGACCGAGTAGGCGGGGCGGGCGCCCCCATCGCGCGGCGCCGCACGGGGGTATCCCCGCGCACCCCGCGGCGTTATGCTCCGCGCAGCAACGAGGTACGAATGCCCTGTCTCCGTTGGCTCGGCCCCCAGGGGCGCGGGCGGGTGTTTCCCATCTACAAGTCCATCACCACCATCGGGAGCGCCGGGGGCAACGACGTCGCCATCGACGGCCGCGGCGTGGCCGCGTGGCACGCGCAGATCGTGTTCGACGGGCGGGACTTCTCCCTCGACGAGGTCGACCCCGTCGCCGACATCCAGATCAACCAGAAGCGCAAGCGCCGCGCCCGCCTCGCCCACAACGACAAGGTGAACCTCGGCGACGCGGAGCTGGTGTTCTCGCTGCTGGAGGAGGCCGAGGCGCCGGGCGCGAAGCCCGCCGCGTCGCAGGGCGCCGACCCCGCGCAGGCCGAGCTCACCGGGCTCCGCAAGCTCTTCCAGTTCAGCGAGAAGCTCCTGGTGACGCGCGACGTGCAGGCGCTGCTGGAGGCGCTGCTCGACGGCGTGATCGAGGCCACGGGCGCGGACAAGGGCTTCGTGATCCTCCTGCGCGGCACGCAGACCGAGGTGCGCGCGGCCCGCAACCTCCGCCAGGAGACGCTGCCCGACGCGGTGCGCCAGCTCTCGGACTCGATCCTCGCGAAGGTGATCGAGACGCGCCGGCCGCTCATCGTCGACAACGCCGTCGACGACACCCTCTTCCGCAGCGCCGCGTCGGTGATGAACCTCAAGCTCTCCTCGGTGATGTGCGCGCCGCTCATCGCCGGCGGCGACCTGCTGGGGATCCTCTACCTCGGCAACGACCGCATCGCGAAGGTGTTCGACCCGCGCTCGCTCGACATCCTGGCGGTGTTCGCCTCGCAGGCGTCGCTGATCCTCCAAGGGGCGCTCCTGCTGGAGACGCTGCGCCAGGGCAACGCCGAGCTGGAGAAGAAGCTCAAGGAGCAGCGCTTCGGCGAGATCATCGGGAGCTGCGACTCGATGGTCAAGGTGTTCAACAAGGTGCAGAAGGTGGCGCCGACGGACGTGTCGGTGCTCATCACGGGGGAGACGGGGACGGGCAAGGAGCTCATCGCGCGCGAGATCCACAACCGCTCGAACCGCGCCAACGGGCCCTTCATGGTGATCAACTGCGGCGCCATCCCCGAGAACCTCATGGAGTCCGAGCTCTTCGGGCACGTGAAGGGCTCGTTCACCGGCGCGGTGGCGACGCGGGTGGGGAAGTTCCAGGCGGCCGACAAGGGCACGCTCTTCCTCGACGAGATCGGCGAGCTGCCGCTGTCGCTGCAGGTGAAGCTCCTGCGCGCGCTGCAGGAGCGGGTGGTGACCAAGGTGGGCGATTCGAAGCCCGAGAAGGTCGACATCCGCGTGCTCGCCGCCACCAACCGCGACCTCGAGCAGGAGATCCGCAAGGGCACCTTCCGCGAGGACCTCTACTACCGGCTCAACGTGGTGAACATCCTCCTGCCGCCGCTGCGCGAGCGCGGCGACGACGTGGTGGTGCTCGCCCGCTTCCTCCTCCAGAAGTACGCGGTGGAGCTCGGGAGCGCGGTGAAGGGCTTCACCCCCAACGCCCTCATCGCCATCCGCAAGTACGACTGGCCCGGCAACGTCCGCCAGCTCGAGAACCGCATCAAGAAGGCCCTGGTGCTCTGCGACAAGTCCCTCGTCGGCCCCGAGGACCTCGACCTCCACCCCGAGAACCTCCAGACCATCGTGCCGCTCGACAAGGCCAAGGAGGACTTCCAGCGGCGCTACATCCTGGAGGTGCTCGAGCGCAACAACGGCAACCGCACGAAGACCGCGCGCGACCTCGGCGTCGACCCCCGCACCATCTTCCGCTACCTCGAGAAAGAGGGCGGCATGCCCCCCGGCGGCTACCCCGACGAGTAGCGCCGCGCCTCCTCGCTCTCCCCTCCAGCCGCAGGAGCTTCGAACCCCCAATGCCCCTCCACCACGGCCGCCGCCCGCGCCCCATGGTGCTCGTGATCCTCGACGGCTTCGGCGAGCGCCCCGAGCGCGACGCCAACGCCGTCCGCCTCGCGCGCACGCCCAACCTCACGCGCCTCGCCGAGCGCTTCCCCCACACGCTCATCGGCACCAGCGGGCCCGACGTCGGGCTCCCCGTCGGGCAGATGGGCAACAGCGAGGTGGGCCACCTCAACTTCGGCGCGGGCCGCATCGCGATGATGGACATCTCGCGCATCGACGTCGCCGTCGCCACCGGCTCCTTCGGGCAGAACCCCGTCATCGCCGACGCCCTCGACGTCGCCCGCGCGCAGGGCGGCGCCCTCCACCTCCTCGGGCTCGTCTCCGACGGCGGCGTCCACAGCTCGCTCGAGCACCTCCTCGCGCTCGTCGACACCGCCGCCACCGCGGGGGTCCCCGTGCGCGTCCACGCCTTCCTCGACGGACGCGACACGCCGCCGTCCAGCGCGCGCAAATACCTCGAGCGCCTCGACGCCCACCTCCGGGGCAAGGGGGCCATCGCCACGCTCGCGGGCCGCTTCTACGCGATGGACCGCGACCAGCGCTGGGAGCGCGTCGCCCGCGCCTACGCCGCCGTCGTCCGCGCGGAGGCGCCCCGCTTCGCGACGTGGCAGGAAGCCCTCGACGCGGCCTACGCCGCCGGGCAGACCGACGAGTTCGTCGAGCCGCGGGCGCTGGGCGACTACGCGGGCGTGGCGGACGGACGGGACGCGGCGCTCTTCTTCAACTTCCGCCCCGACCGGGCGCGCGAGATCACGCTCGCCCTCACCGCGAAGGACTTCACCTTCTTCGACCGCGGCGCGGCGCGCTCCTTCGCCCGCTACGCCTGCATGACCTCGTACGACCCGACCTTCACGCTGCCGGTCGCCTTCCCGAAGGAGGCCTACCCCGACCTCTTCCCCGAGCTCGTGGCGCGCGCGGGCCTCGGGCAGTTTCGCTGCGCGGAGACCGAGAAGTACGCGCACGTCACGTACTTCTTCAACGGCGGCCGCGAGGCGCCCTACGCCGGCGAGGAGCGCAAGCTCATCCCCTCGCCGCGCGACGTCGCCACCTACGACAAGAAGCCCGAGATGAGCGCGCCCGAGGTGACCCGCGCCACCGCCGAGGCCATCCGCAGCGGGCGCTACGACTTCGTGCTGGTCAACTACGCCAACCCCGACATGGTGGGCCACACCGGGGTGCTCAACGCCGCGATCGCCGCGGTGGAGACGGTCGACACGGGCGTCGGCGAGCTCGCCCGCGCGGTGCTCGACGCGGGCGGCGCGATGATCGTCACCGCCGACCACGGCAACTGCGAGACGATGGTCGACCCGGTGACGGGCCTGGTGCACACGGCCCACACGCTCAACCCCGTCCCGCTCTACTACGTGCGGGCGGAGGACGAGGGGCGGAAGCTCCCGCTGCGGCACGGGCGCATCTGCGACGTGGCACCGACGATGCTCGAGCTCATGGGCCTCGAGCAGCCCGCGGTGATGACGGGCCGCACGCTCTTCTCGCTGGAGTAGCTCACCGCGCGCGGCGACGGCGGCGCGCGAGGGACGCGAACACCACCCCCACCGCGAGCGCGGGGAGCGCCGGGCCGTCGCTCCCGTAGGCCACCGAGCACCCCGCGAAGGAGTCGGGCTCGCCCCACGGGCAGGCCGCGTAGGCGGGGCGGTTGAGCTCGCGACCGAAGTGGTAGGTGCGGTCGCGCAGCCCGCGGTCGCTCGCGGCGATCTGGAGGTCGCGGTCGAGCGCGGAGGGCCCGAGTTCGGCGCGGAGGCGGGTGACCGTGGCGGTGCTCCCGAGGCCCTCCAGCGCGAGGTTCACGTCGCTCACGGTGCTGCTGACGGGCATCGCCCCGCCGCCCGGGCGAAAGCCGCCGCGGAGGTCGAAGTTGGAGGCGAGGTTGGAGAGCGCGCCCTGGCTCTGCTCCATCGCCGACTCGGTGACCCACACGCGGCTCCCCATCGCGCGGTTGCGCTCCCGGTACACGCGGACGAACTCGTCGCCGAGCGCGGCGGGCGGCGCGGACCAGTCGTAGACGAAGTCGTTGTCGGCGAGCTCGAGGTTGGGGAAGTTCATCGCCTCGACGCGCGAGCGGGCGAGGACGGTGAGGGTGAGGCCCACCTTGTCGGCGATGCCCGCGGCGATCATCCGCAGCGGCAGCGACGGGGCGTAGCCCTGCGTCACCACGCGGACGGGCGCCATGCGGTTGAGCCCCTTGCCCGGCCGCAGGCGGAGCGCGACGAAGTCCATGTTGAGGTTGAGGTAGAAGTCGAGCACCGACTCCAGCGACGCGGGGACGGTGTACCCGTTCATCCGCAGCCACTCGCGGAGGCCCATGCCCGTGGCGCCGCGCACGATCGCGACGGCGTAGGGGCCCACCACCTCCTCGCGCAGCACCGTCACGCTCGCGTCGGCGGCCACCGCGGAGTCCGCGAAGCCCGCGCTCGGGAGGGCGAGGCGGTCGTCCTCGGGCGGCTCGCAGCCCGGCGCGTAGCCCGGCGGGGTGGGCTGGTCGAGCGCCGCCACGCCGAGGTTGTCGAGCAACTGGAGGAAGTTGTCGTTGGCGAGCTCGACCCGCGTCGCGTCGGTGTACCGGATCGGCAGGATCCACGAGAACTCCTCCGGCGCCCCGGAGTACTGGAACTGGTCCCACAGCACCGTCTGCCGCTCGGAGAGCGAGAGCACCATGCGGTGGTCGGTGACCACCTGCGCGGCGCCCGGCGGCGCGAAGCACCCGCCGCACGCGTTCGCCGCCGACGGCGCGACCGCGGCCCCCGCCACGCCCATCCCGATCGCCAGTGCCAGCACGCGCAGGGTCTTCATCGCTGTCATCTCCTGTCGCGGGGTGAGTGCACTGACGGTGCCAGCGGCGAGCACCGCACGACTGCGTGGCGATCGGGCCAGGGTGTGCCAGAGGGGTGTCGCCGGGGCACGGTGGGGCCTACGGCTTCGGCCACCAGGGCACGAAGGCCGACGTGCGCCGCACGTAGTCCGCGTAGGCGGGGCGCGTCTTCGTGAGGCGGCGCTCGAGCATCACGACGCCCGACACCTTCAGCAGCAGCCACGTCATCAGCGCGGGCCCCAGCGCGGTCGCGACCCCGTAAGGCGCGTCGATCGCGGTGAGCCACAGGCCCCACTGGAGCACAGCCTCGCCGAAGTAGTTGGGGTGGCGGCTGTAGCGCCAGAGGCCGGCGTCGAGCGCGCGGCCTTCGTTCGCGGGGTCGCGGCGGAAGCGGGCGAGCTGCGCGTCGGCGACGGCCTCGAAGGCGAAGCCCACGGCGAAGACGAGCGCGCCGAGGAGGTCGTTCCAGCGGAGGGGGTCGGGCGCGGGGGCGAGGGCGGCGGCGACGAGCGGCGACGACGCGACCAGCGACAGCGCGCCCTGGAGGACGAACACCTGAAAGTAGCTGACCCACCAGTATCGTTCGGGGCCGAACCGTCGGCGGAAGGCCTGGTAGCGCGGGTCTTCGGGCTGCCCGCGGGCGCGCCCGAGCAGGTGGAGCCAGAGGCGAACGGCCCACAGCGCGGTGAGCGCGAGCGTGAGCGCACGGCCGTCGGTGAGCCCCACGGCGAGCGTGGTGCGGGCGCTCACGAGCAGGAAGAGCATCGACCACCACGGGTCGACGACGCTGGCGTCGCGCTTCACGATGCTCGCGACCCACACGAGGGTGACGGCGACCCAGACGGCGAGGGCGTTGGCGGCGATCGCGCTCACGGCGACCAAAGAGGAACGCGGGCCGAGCAGCGCCGTCAACGGGGTACGCCCGCGCCATCCGCCGCTTTGTTCGGCCCCACGGCGCGCGGGGGTATCCTCTCCGCCCCGGTGCCCCCGTCCGCCCCGCCGCGCCCCGTCGCCCCCGGAGACAGCCTCCTGCGGCGCATCACGCTCGCCACGATGGCGGCCGTGGCCCTCGTCGGCGCGGGCGCGTCCGTGGCCGGCGCCGAGCTCACCCTCCTCGCCCAGCGCGACCGCGTCGAGCGCCGCGCCGCCCTCGTCGCCGTCTCCACCGCGGCCCGCATGCAGCCGCTCGACCACGCGCAGCGCGCCCGCCTCGCCGACGAGCTCACCCGCGCGCTCCGGCTCACCGTCACCGTGCTCGGCCCCGACGGCGCGCCCGCCCCCGACGCCCCCGGCGCACCGCCCGAAGCCGTGGAGGCCGCCCGCCGCGCGCCCCGCGCCCACGGGGAGTTCGCGCTGCCCGACGCCGACCTCGCCGTCGCCGTCGAGGCCCTCTCGCCCGACGCCCGCGGCGCCGCGCGCGTGCTCGTCGCCGCCCCGCTCCCGTCGTCCGCCGCCGAGCGCGGGGCCGTCGCGCTGCTCGCGGTGAAGCTCCTCGTCGCGCTGCTCGTGATGGGCGCCGTCGCCGTGGTGGTGAGCCTCATCGTCGCGCAGGACATCACCGCCGACCTCCAGGCCATCCTCCGGCGCGTGCTGCGGATGGGCGAGGGAGCGGCCGAGGCGATGCGCCCGCTGCCGGTGCGGGCCCGCGACGACGTCGGCGCACTGGTGGCCGCGTTCAACCGACTGCAGGGGCGCTTCGTCGACGAGCTCGCGCTCCACCGCAACGCGCTCGCCCGCCTCGACGAGCACGAGAAGCGCCGCGAGACGCTGATCGCCACGCTCCGCCACGAGCTGCGCACGCCGCTCAACGCGATCCTGGGGTTCGCGGAGATTCTCCTTCAGGAGGTGGACGGGCCGCTCACCGAGGCGCAGCGCGACGACGTCACCCTCATCGCGCGCTCGGGCGAGAGCCTGCTTCGCCTCGTCGACGACGTGCTCGACCTGTCGGCGATGGCCAGCGGGCGCTACGAGATCCGCCGCGAGCCCGTCGACCTCGCGTCCGTCGCCCGCGACGTGGTGGCCGAGGCGCAGGGGATCGCCCGCACCCGCGACGTCGCCCTCTCCCTCGACGCCCCCGAGCGCGCCGAGGTGTACGCCGACCCGGTCGCCCTGCGCCGCGCGCTCGTCAACCTCGTGGTCAACGCCGTCGAGCACGCGGGCGGCGAGGTGAGCGTCTCCGTTGGGCAGCAGCCCCGCGGGCTCGCGGTGGCCGTGCGCGACAACGGGCCGGGCATCGCGCCCGCCGAGCTCAAGCGCCTCTTCAAGCCCTTCGAACGCGGGCGGACGGCGGAGGCGCGCGGCGCGGGGCTCGGGCTCGCGATCACCCTGGGCCTCGTCGAGCTGCACGGGGGCACGCTCTCCGCCCACAGCGTCGTCGGCGAGGGGAGCACCTTCACCGTCACCCTCCCCGCGGGCATGGCCCCACTCCCGGGGGCCTCGCCGTGAACGAGCGCGACCTCGCCGCCCGCGCCGCCGCCGTCTCGCTGCTCGTCCCGGGCTGCGCGGGCCTCGCCTACGCCCTTGCGGTGCCCGCCTTCCTCGGCGGCGACGAGAGCGCGCGCGCCTCGCTCCTCCAGGTGACCGCGCTCGCCACCGCGGGCCTCGCGCTCGCCCTCGCGGTGCTCTCCGCGGGCTACGTCCCGGCGATCTTCCGCGCGGCCCGCTCGCTCCGTGCGTCCGGTGCCCCGCTCGACGAGCCCTCCCTCGCCCGGCTCTACGCCGCGCCGCGCGTCGGGGCCGCGCTCATCGGGCTCCTCGCCGCCTCGCTCGCCGCGCTCGCCGCCGCCCTGCTGCGCGCCGAGCCCGACGCCGCCCGCGCCGTCGCCGCGGTGACGGGGGCGGCCTTCGCGATGACCGCGTCGCTCGTGTACTACCCGGCGCTGCGCCGCGCGCTCCGGCCCCTCTTCGAAGCGCTGCCGCCGGCCGAGGTGCCGCCCCCCGCGCTCGGTGATCGCCTCGCCGTGCGCGTGGCCTTCGCCGTCGGCGCCCCGTCGGGCGTGGCCGCGCTGCTCGCCGCGCTGCTGGTGTCGGCCCACGCGGAGAGCACCGCGCGCGAGCAGGACGAGCTCAGCGCGCGGGTGTTCTCCGTGGCCCTCGGGGTGCGGCGGCTGCCGGGCGAAGGCGTCGAGGGCCGGGCCGCGGCCGCGCGCGCGCTGGCGGCGGGCGGCGAGCGCGTGGTGGCTGGCGTCGAGCTCCCCTTCGTCGACGCGGCCCCGTCGTCCACACCTTCCCCTGTCGGCGCGGTGGCGGTGGCGCTGGTGCTCGCATGCGTCGGCGGCGCGCTCGGGCTCCGCATCGGGCGGCGCGCGGCGCGCGAGCTCGCGCAGGCGCGGCGGCGGGTGGAGACGGTGGGGCTCCAGCAGCTCTCGCCGGCCAACCGCTCGTACGACGGCGCGGGCTTCACCTTCACGTTCGAGGTGCTCTCGCTCCCCGAGGTGCGGGCCATCTCTCGCGCGCTCGACCGGGTGACCGACCGGCTCTCGTCGATGGCGCGCGACCAACGGCGCGCGGTCAACGCGCGGGCCGAGGCGGCGCGGCTGCGGTCGTTCGTGCTGGCGGGGGTGAGCCACGACCTGCGCGGGCCGCTCAACTCGGTGCTCGGCTTCGCGGGGCTGCTCGCGTCGGGCGTCGACGGCGAGGTGAGCGACGGGCAGCGCGAGAGCCTGGAGGCCATCTCCCACAGCGGCGCCGACCTGCTGCGCCTCGTCGACGACCTGCTCGACGCCGCGCGCCTCGACGCCGGCCGGATGACCCTCAACCGCACGCGCGTGGCGGCGGGCGCGCTCATCGACGACGCGCGCCGGGTCGCCGTCGAGCGCTGCGCCGGGGCCGTCCCCGCGGAGGTTCGGCTGCCGGTGGAGGGCGACCTGGACGTCGAGGCGATGGTCGACCGCGCGCGCCTCGCCCACCACCTCGGCGCGCTGATCGCGTACGCCCTCCTGCGCAAGGGGGCGGCGCCGGCGGCGGGGGCGGCGGCGCCGGTGACCATGCACGTCCGCGCCGTCGACGAGAGCACCTGGACGCTCACCGTCATCGGCCACGGGAGCACCCCCTCGCGCGAGGCCCTCGAGCAGCTCTTCGACCCCTTCGAACTCCCGCCCTCCGGCGCCCGCGCCCCGGCCGGGCTCGGCATGGCGCTCGGCGTCGCGCGCCGGGTCGTCGAGCTCCACGGCGGCTCGGCCCGCGCCCACGTCGCGCCCGAAGGCGGCCTCGCCCTCCACGTCACGCTCACCCGCGCCCGCCCGCGAACCTCCACCCCGGGGCCCCTTCGCGCTTCCCGCCCGCCCGATGATGGTCTAGCGGGGGGGGCGGAAGCCTGATAAGAGCGTTGGCCTTGCGCACCCGCTGCGGCGCGCAACGACCCACACACCACCCATGGCCGACGCCGCTGCCGCCCGCGTGAAAGCACCCGCCTCCGTCTCCCCGATGGCCCGGGAGGTCGCGCAGAAGCTCGCGAAGGCCGTCGCGGTGGCCCTCGCGGGCAAGCCCGACGTGGTCGAGCGGGCCGTGGTGACGCTGCTCGCGCGCGGCCACCTGCTCATCGAAGACGTGCCCGGCGTCGGCAAGACCACCCTCGCACGGGCCCTGGCGCGCGCGCTCGGGACGGACTTCCGCCGCGTCCAGTGCACGAGCGACCTGATGCCGTCGGAGCTGCTCGGGGTCAACGTGTACAACTCGGCCGAGCGGCGCTTCGAATTCCGCCCGGGGCCGGTGTTCACGCACGTGCTGGTGGCCGACGAGATCAACCGCGCGACGCCGAAGACGCAGAGCGCGCTGCTCGAGGTGATGAGCGAGCGCCAGGTGTCGATCGACGGGGTGACCCACACGCTGGAGGAGCCCTTCACCGTCATCGCCACGCAGAACCCCGACGACATGGCGGGCACCTACCCCCTGCCCGACTCGCAGCTCGACCGCTTCCTCCTGCGGACGGCCGTGGGCTACCCCGCGCCCGAGGTGGAGAAGCGCATCCTCGCGACGCGCGGCGGGGCCGAGCCGGTCGAGACGATCCAGCAGGCGGTGACGCTGGCGCAGCTCGTCGAGGCGCAGCGCGAGGTCGACGCGGTGCAGGTCGACGACGCGATCATCGACTACGCCCACGCGGTGGTGCGGGCGACGCGCGCGCACGACGGGCTCGCGCAGGGCGTCTCGACGCGCGGCGCGCTAGCGTTTCTGAAGGCGGTGCGGGCGCGGGCGATCGTGATGGGGCGCTCGTACGCGATCCCCGACGACGTGTCCGAGCTGGCGGTGCCGGTGCTCGCCCACCGCGTGCGGGTGAGCGGCGCCGACGCGGGCGTCGGGCAGTGGACGGGCGACGGCCGCAGGGACGACGCCGCGCGGGTCATCCAGGAGATCCTCCAGCGCACCGACGTGCCGCTGTGAGGGCGTAGCGGGGGGGTGAGGCGCCGGTGACCCTCGCCGCCTTCGCCGTCGCGCTCGCCGTCGGGCGCGCGCTCATCGGGCTCGCGCCCATCGTCGCGGCGGGCGCATCGTCGCGCCTCCTCGGCTTCCCCGCGGCGCACGACAACCCCACCGCGCGGCTCATGGGGAGGCTCTTCGGCGTCCGCGACGTCGGCCTCGGCGCCCTCGTCGTGATGAACCTCCACGACCCCGCCGCCCTCCGCCGCGCCTTCTGGCTCAACCTCGCGATGGACCTCGGCGACGCCGCCATGATCGCCGTCCCCCTCGCGCGCCGCCAGGGCATCGACCGCGCCGCGGGGCTCTCGCTCGCCTTCGCCCTCGGCGGCGCCTGCGCGTGGACGGTTGCTCTCTTCGCGTTCCCGTCATGAGCGCCCCGAAGCCCCCGCGCGACGCCTCCGTCGACCTCGTCCGCGGCGCCGTCATGGTGCTCATGGCGCTCGACCACGCGCGCGATTTCTTCGGCGACGGCCGCGACCCGCTCGACCTCGCGACCACCACCTTCCCCCTCTTCTTCACCCGCTGGGTCACCCACTTCTGCGCGCCCGTGTTCGTGCTCCTCGCGGGCGTCTCGGCCTACGTCGGCGGCGCCTCGATGCGCCCCGCGGAGGCGTCGCGGCTCCTCCTCACGCGCGGGCTCTGGCTCGTCGTCCTCGAGCTCACCGTGGTGCGCTTCGGGTGGCTCTTCAACGTCGACTACCGCTTCTCGTTCGTCCAGGTGATCTGGGCCATCGGGTGGTCGATGGTCGCCCTCGCGCTCCTCTCGCGGCTCGGCGCGCGCGCGTGCCTCGCCCTCGGCGCCGCCATGATCGCCGGGCACAACCTCCTCGACGGCGTCCACGCCGACCGCCTCGGGGGCGCGGGCTGGCTCTGGCACGTGCTCCACCAGCCGGGGCGCCTCACGCCGCTCGAAGGGCACCGCGTCTACGTCGCGTACCCGCTCGTCCCGTGGGTCGGCGTCATGGCCGTGGGCTACGGCCTCGGCCCGTGGATGGAGCGCGCCCCCGCCGAGCGCCGACAGCTCATCCTTCGCGCGGGTGCAGTGCTTACCGCGGGCTTCGTCTCGCTGCGGGCGCTCAACGTGTACGGCGACCCGCAGCGTTGGCGCGCGCAGCCCCGAACGGGCTTCACGCTCCTCTCCTTCCTCGACTGCGAGAAGTACCCGCCGTCGCTGCTCTACCTGCTGATGACGCTCGGGCCCGCGCTCCTCGCGTGGGGCGCGCTCACCGGCCGCGACCTCGCCCGCGCGAGGCCCGTCGTCACCTTCGGGCGCGTGCCGCTCTTCTACTACGTGCTCCACCTGCCGCTGCTCCACGCGATGGCCGGCGCGTGGCTCTACGCGCGCGGAGGAACGGCCGCGATCGAGGCGGCGCACAGCTCCCGCAACGGCTCGGGCGGGAGCCTCCCGGTGGTCTACGCGGCGTGGGCGTTGGGGGTCGCGCTGCTGTGGCCGCTGTGCCGGTGGTTCGACGGGGTGAAGACGCGCCACCGCGGCGCGTGGTGGACGAAGTACACCTGAAGGGGCGCCGCTTCAGCGCGCACGCTCGACGAGCACGACGCCGCGCTCGCCGCCGGGGCTGCTCCCGGTGATGAGGCAGGTGTCGGCCGCGGGCGCGCCGCGCGCGAAGCCCTCCGCCGCGAGGCACAGCGCCGTGGGCATCGCCGCCGCCCCCAGGTCGCCGAGCTGCGACGCGAGGAAGGTGAGCTCCCCGTCGGGCCGCATCCGACGCGCCGAGGCCCGCGGCCACGCCATTTGAAACTCCTGCACGCGGAGGGGCTCGGGGGTCATGTCGGTGATCCACCAGTCGAGCGCACGCCCCGCGGCCTCCAGCGCGTCGGTGGCGGCCACCGCGCAGCGCGAGAGCGCCTGCGCCGTCATGGGGACGTCGTTGTCGTCCGCCGCGGGCTCCGGCGCGGTGGCGGACGCGGTGACGTGCGCGAGGACGGGCCAGCGGCAGAGCGCGGCGGCGTCGGGCGTCGCGAGCAACGCCAGCGCGGCGCCCTCGCCGGGGATCGCCAGGTCGAGGCGCTCGCCGTCGAAGAGGCGCTCGCGCTCGAGGAGGCGCTCGACCCAGGCGGGGTCGTACGCGGTGTCGAGGCCGAGCACGAGCGCCGCGTCGACGCCGCGGCCGATCACCGGGGCGAGCTCGTCGAGCGCGTGGGCGAGCGAGGCGTGGCCCCGGGCGACCGTGCGGACCATCGGGTCGGGCCCGCCGCGGGCCGCCTGCGCCTCCGCCAGCCTGCCCCCGAGCTCGCGCTCGAGGGCGCGGCGCTGCCGGCGGAAGGCCTCGTCGCCGTCGCCCATGCGCGGCGGGAGGCAGAGGACGAGCGCGACGCGGAGCGCGGCCGGCGCGCGGACCAGGAGCTCGGCGGCGCCCTGGAGGAGGTGCGCGCCGAGGGGGACGAGGCGCTCGACGCCGGCCGACCGCGGGTGGAGCGTCCGGACGTGGCCCATCGTCGCGCGCGCGCCGTTGGCGCAGCGGAAGGGCGTCTCCGCGAAGGCCGTGAGCTCGGCGCGGAGGAAGGCCCAGAGCTGCCACGGGTCGAAGGCGAGCCCGTTGACCGCGCCCGTGTGGCAGAGCAGGAGCGGCGGCAGCGGGGACGCGCCGAAGCGCCGGAGCGACGCGCTCACGCGGGCCTCGCCTTCTCGTGCACCTGGATGAAGTCCACCGCGCGGGGGTCGCGGGGCAGCGCGAACACCGACCGCCACGTGAGCTCCACGCGCCGCTCGTTGGGCAGGAGCGTGACGGTGTCGAGCGCGGGCGGCGACTCCACCAGCTCGCCGCGGAGGCGCATGCCGGCGAAGAAGGTGAGGCGCGGGAGTTCGAAGGCGAGCGGGCCCTGCGCGCCCATGTTGACCACGAGGACGGGCTCGCCGCCGCGGAGGCGCCCCGGCGCGGTGAGGCCCGGCGCGGCCACCTGGTGGAAGCGGTCGTCGAAGTCCTCGGGCGGGAGGGGCATCCGCTCGCGGAGCCAGCGCTCGTCGGCGGTGCCGGCGAAGGCGCGGCGCGGGAGGAAGTTGCGCCCCACCGCGGCGAGGCCCGCGGGCGGCGGCGCGGTGCGGTGCGTCTCGATGAGGCGCGCGGGGTCCTCCACCTGGGGGCCGGGTTGGTGCTCGAGGGCCGACGGGTCGGCGACGACGCCGCGGCCGAGGGGGTTGCGGGCCTCCTCGACGGGGCGCGCGGGGTCGGAGTAGTCCGCGCCGCCCCAGGCGAGCTCCCAGCGGAGGGGGACGGACTCGAACGGCGCGGGCTCGGAGAGCGCCATCCCGAAGGCGCCGCGGTACCACACGCGCGGGCCGAACACGCGCACGGCGCGGCGCAGCGGACCCACCTCCACCAGCACGTCGAGCTCGGCGTGGCGCGTCGCGTAGGCGGCCACCGCGCTGCCGACGACCACGACGTCGGTGCACGGCTTGCTCACGCACACGTCGCAGGGGAAGCGGACGCTCGAGGACTCGGGCGCGCCCTCGTCCCAGGGGACGTCGACGCGGTGCACGACGGCGTCGTTGGTCCGGTGCGTCGCCCCGCGGCGGTCGACCGCGAAGCCTTCCTTGATGAGCACGACGGCGAGCACGGCGCCGTCGGGGCCCCACTGGGGCACCACCTCCACCGCGGCGCCGGTGGACTTCTTGAGCTCGGGGACGTTCATCGCCAGCCTCCGCGCGCGGCCCAGCCGTCGCCCGCGCCGCGCGCGCGGGCGCGCCACGCCTCGATCTGCGCGAGCTGCTCGGGCAGGAAGCGCCACGCGTCGAACGGGAGCGTCGCCCCGGTGCGGGCCACCAGCTCGAGCGCCGACCAGCGGCGCTCGCGGGGCCGGGCGTTGCGGCTCGCGAGGCCGCGCACGAGGTCGCACACGCGCCAGCGCCGGCCGAAGCGCCAGCGCGCGGCGCGGTCGACGCCGGCCTCACGCTTCTCCCACCACGCCCCCCAGACGGCGCGGTCGACGGAGAGAGACTCGGGGCACTCGGGGAGCTCGTCGTCGGCCCAGGCGGCCTCGCCGAAGGGCGCCTCGTCGAGCTCGGGGTCGGGGTCGTCGTCGGTGAGGGGGGCGCCGGTGATGCGCCACAGGGCCTCCGCGGCCCGCGCCGCGACGGGCTCCGCGCCCGCCTCCAGCGCGTGCAGGAGCGCGCGGACGCTCGCCGCGTGGCCGAACCACCCGAGCGCCTCGCAGCCGGCCTCCGTCAGCGCGACGTCGCCGTGGAGGAGCGCGAGGGCCTCGACGGTCGAGGCGATCGCGACGTGCATCGCGGCGTCGCCGCGGCCGGGCGTCCCTTCGGCGAGGAGTTCCTTCGCGCGGTCGAGGGCGAGGGCGCTGCCGCGGCGGGCGGCGAGGTCGAGCGCGGCGGCGAGCACCGCGTCGTCGGGGTGGTGGAGCACGCCGAGCAGGAGCGCGCGCGGGACCTCCTCGGGCACGTGCGCGAGGGCCTCGACGGCGGCGCGCACCACCTCGGGGTCGCCGTCCTGGAGGTGCGGCTCGACGCGCGCGAGGGGGAGCGCGCCGCGGCGCGAGAGGGCGGTGAGGGCGACGACGCGGCGGCCGGCGCTCCCGTCGTCGAGCCAGGGCTCGAGGAGCGCGGCGAAGCCGGGGTGCGGCGCGTGGGTGAAGGCGTCGGCGAGCGCGTCGCGGAGCTCGGGCTCGTCGACGGGCGTGAGGCGCGCGACGCGCATCGCCTGGTCGGCGGCGTCGTCCCCCGCGATCGACCCGAAGAGGAGCACCGTCGCCCAGGTGTACTCGGCGTCGGGCACGGGCCGCTCCTCGAGCAGCCGGACGAGCCACGGGAGCACGGCGTCGCCGCAGGCCGCGAGCGCGTCGACGCGCGCGAGCAGCCGGGCCTCGGTGCGCGGCGCCCACCAGCCCTCGTCGTCCATCGGGCGGCGCTGGCGGCCGAAGGCGCCGAGGTCTTCGAGGCAGCCGCGCGCCCGTTCGAAGAGCACGTCCATCGCGGTGAGGCGCTCGCCGAAGGCCGCCCGCTCGGCGCGCGCGGGGTCCCACGGGGCGGGGGGCTCGTCGTCCTCGTCTCCCTCCCCGTCGTCCGCGGCGCCGGGCGCGTCGAGCGCGTCGAGCGCGTCGAGGGCGGCCCTCCCCTCCGCGCGGAGCAGCTCAAGGTCGGTCTCGGGCGGCGGCGGGACGTCCGTCTCGCGCTCGGCCTCCTCGGGCGGGGGCATCTCGGGGAGCGGCACCGAGGGCCGGAGCACCGCGCGCTGCAGGTCGAGGAGCGCGGGGAGCCCCAGGGTCGCGCGCGCCGCGGGGCGCCGCTCGTGGGCGCGCGGGAGGTCGGGCCCGGGGTCGAGCACGGGGATCGGCGCGCCCACCAGGAGGCGCAGCGCGCGGGCGGCGACCTGGACCACGTCGCCGACGGCGGGGTCGTCGACGGCGGGGTGCTGGAGGGTCGCGAGGACGCCGCCGAGGACGCCGACCGCCTGCGCCCGCGCGGCGGCGAAGCCGTGCGCGTCGCCGAGCGACGAGAGGGCGAGGTAGACGCAGCGGAGCGCCTCGGCGAGGCCGTCGACCACCTCCTCGCGCGGGGTGGCCTCCGCGGCGATGCGCCGGGAGGCGACGAGGGCGTCGTCGAGGAGCGCGCGCGCGGCGACGATGGGGGGCAGGGCGGGGAGCGCGTCGGGCGTCATCGCGTCAGCGCCAGGAGGGGCGGTGGTTGCGCAGGGCGACCTCGAGCGCGGAGGCGTCGATGCGCCGCACGGTCTTCAGGTCGCGGGTCTCGGCGAAGGCGTCGCCCTCCGTCATCAAGAGCGCGTCGGCGCCGGCGTGGAGGTTGAACGGGAAGACCTTCGCCTTGGCGGGCTCCAGGCGGTCGCCGGTGAGGCGCAGCAGCCCGCGGGTCGGGTCGCCCACCCAGGTCTCGCCGCGCCAGCGGGCGATGCCGACGGGCGCCCCTTCGGCGGGGGTCCGCTCGGCCCAGCCGTGGCGGCTCCCTTCGTACACCGACCCGAGCGGCCCCGTGGCGTACATCTCGTCGGGCGACACCACCACGAGGTTGCCGAAGGTGCCCCGCGTCGGGATCGTCCAGCGGTGCCACGCGCTCCCGTCCCAGCGGCTGAGGAGCCCGCCGTGGCCCGCGGCGACGATCCAGTCGGGCGCGCAGCCGTGGACGCCGAGCACGCGCGCCCCGGGCGACGGGATCGCGCGGACGCTCCGCCCATCGTAGAGGAAGAAGTCCTGCACGGGGTCGAGGCCGACGCCGCCCCAGGCCATGACGCAGGCGTCGTCGAGGGCGAAGAGCCCCTGCATGGGCGGGCAGTCGAGGGGCTCCCAGGCGAGGGTCCCGTCGGGCGGGGTGCGCCAGATGCCGCCGCGCTGCGACCACGCGGCCACGTACACGCGCCCCGAGGGGACCCGCTGGAGGCTCCGCAGCACGGGGCGGGCGGTGACGACATGGCGGACGACGCCGTCCACGATGCGGCCGACGATCGACTCGCGCTCCTCGGGCTCCTGGCGCTCCACGGGCTCGCCGCGCGACGCGAGGAAGAAGGCGTCGTCGAGAGAGTCGCCCACGAGGTCGGCGAAGCCGTAGCGGACGGGCCCGAGGTCGGCGAGGCCGAGGGAGCGCGGCAGCGGGCGGGTGAAGGCCGACGGCGCCGTGTCGAGCTCCGCGGTGGCCCAGAGCGGCGTGCGCTTCGCGATGAGCGCGGCGAAGGCCTCGACGGGCACCTCCCGCACCGCGCGGAGGTCGCGCGTGTCGCGGAGCGCCGGGTCGTCCACGGCGATGAGCGCGTCCGCGCCGGCGTGCAGCGCGCGGGCCTCCAGCGCGCCCGAGACGAGCTCCACGCCGTCGGCGCGCACGCGCAGGAGCCCCTGCGTGTCGACGGAGGCGAGGAGGTCTCCGGCGTGGACGCAGAGGTCGAGGACGCCCGCCGTGAAGGCCGCGACGCCGCGCCACTCGGCGCCGTCCCAGCGCCACACGCCCGGCGGGAGCAGCGCGCCCGCGTAGGCCTCCTCGGGCCCGCGGACGACGACGCGCTTCAGAAACTGAACGGGCAGTTGGGTCACCGGCGACCACGCGCCGCCGTGCCAGATGGCCACCTGGCCTTCGGCGCTCCAGGCGAAGATCCACGACGGGTCGGGGCCCGCGAGGCCCTCCAGGTGCTCGATGGGGGGGTAGGGGAGGTCGCCGACGGTCTCGCCGTCGTAGCGGCGGAGCGTGCGGTCGAAGGCGGCCCAGGCGAGCAGGGTTCCGTCGCCGAGCGCGGCGATGTCCTGCACGAGGCCGCCGAGGGCGGCAACAGGCGTGATGCGGATCGCGTCGTCTTCGCACGCGAGCGCCCAGACGCCGCTCTCCTCGCCGGTGTCGCCGCTCACGTCGCGGCGCTCGGCGAAGACGTAGGCGGCGCCCGCGGGGCCGGCGACGAGGCGCGAGAGTGGGGTGCGCGTGCCCCAGAGGTCGCCGACGGCGCCCCCGTCGAGGCGGCCGACCCACCACTCGCAGCGCGCGTGGCTGTACGGGCCGTCGGCGGCGTCGTGGCGCGTCGCGAGGAACCACGCGTCGTCGAGCGACCGCCCCACGCAGGCTTCGAATCGGTGGTGCAGCATCGGGGTGTCGTTCCTCATGTCAGGCGCCCTCGCCGGGGCCGGGGATGCGCCCCATGGTGCGCTGGTCGGGGGTGCCGATGCGGGCGCGCCGCTCCCGCAGGCAGCGGATCTGGCGCTCAGGGTGGAGCCGCTCGGCGGCGTCGCGCCCGCGGCGCGCCTCGCGGCTTCGCTCCACCGCAGCTTGCTGCGCGGCGCGGCGCGCCGCGAGGTCGGATTCGGCGGCGGCGAGGTCGGCGCGGCTTCGCTCCGTCGAGGCCCTGGCGTTGACCGCGCGGAGACCGTCGCGCCGTTGCTCCGCGCGCCGCGCATTGTTGTGGGCGCGTTGCTCCTCGACGCGAGCGCGGGCCACGTTCGCCTCGGCGCGCCGGCGCTCATCTTCGTAGCTTCGGCGGACGGCGGGGTCGTTGCGCTGGCGGGCGATCTCCTGGTCGATGGCCGCGCGCCGCGCCGCGTCCCCCCGCATGTCCTCGATGTACTTCTGCAGGCACTCGATGGCCTGATCCACGGGGCTGGCGCGCTTGTTCGTGTTGTCGACCACCGGGACGTGGGCCTCGCCGGGCGCCCCCGCGGGCGCCGGGGCGGAGGGCGACGCCATGGCGGTGCCGCGGGCCGCGCTGCCGGCGCGGTTGACGGCGGCGCGCCGGCCCTCCTCGGCCTGGCGATCGCCGCGCGGCGAGCCCGCGGTGGCGGTGTTCATCGGCGTGTTGTTGAGGCCCTGGGGGAAGTGGCGTTGCTGCGAACGGACGGCCGCGGAGGCGCGCTCGCGCTCGTCCGCGTGGCGGTCGTCTCTTGCATACCTGGAGTCCCCCGGCGGGTTGGCCGCGCGGCGGGCGTTGGCCTGGCGCTCCTCCAGGGCGCTGAGGTCGTCCTCGACGGTGCCGCGCATGCCCTTCCGGCCGAGCGTCGCCATTGCGGGTGCGCCGTGGTAGGTGTAACCGTCGACGATCGTGGCGCAGTTGTTGCCCGCATCTCCCCCCGCGCGGTGGGCGGCGTCCTGCGCGAGGTGCCCCGCGGTGCTGCTGGCCATCCACCGCTGCGCGAAGGTGGGCTCCGGCGGGATCCGCTCCCGACCCTCGCGCACCGCCCGCTCGTAGGTCTCCACCACCCGGCGCGCCTCGGCGGTGCGCGCGGCGACGGCGCCGTGGCTCCCGATCATATCGGGGTGGATGTTGCACTGCATGAAGGCCTTCACGCAGTCGGCCGAGAACGCCGCCGACCCGCCGGCCAGCAGGATCGACACGGGCACGTGCGGGGCCGGGGTGGGCGCGCCGCTCATGAAGACCACCCCTCGGGCTCGGCGAAGCGCCGGTGCCAGCGCTCCGACTGCTCGCCCTCCCAGAAGCGCCCGCCCCAGCGCGGCAGGGGAGCGGGCAGGAGCGGCGCGAGCTGCGCGGCCGCGCACCCGTAGGCTTCGCAAGGACGGAGCCCGTTCACGTCGCCGAGCGTCGGCGCGGCGCCCGCGCGCACGACGACGCCCCGCGGGGTGCGGAGCCATTGCACGTCGAGCGCGACGGCGGCGGGGTCGGGCGGCGGCGCAGCGAAGCCCGCGGCCTCGGCGAGCGCGTCGTCGACGAGCGTGAGCCAGTTGAAGCACGGGAGCCCGCGCGACGCGTGGTGGCGGGCGCGCTCGGGGTCCTGCACGTCGAGGCCGTGGTGGCGCTTGCACCAGGCCCAGGCCGCGGTGAGGGAGGTGTCCACCTCCACCGGGTGGGCGCTCACCGCGAAGCCCGCGGCGCCGCACCAGAGGGGCGTGGCGTGCGCGGCCTGGAGCGCGAGCTGGAAGAGGTGCTCGGGGGCCGTGTCGAGCGGGAGCCCGAGCTGGACGTACCCCGCCCCCACCCCGCGGCCCTCGTCGACCTCCCGGTAGTGGAAGAACACCTCCGGCGCGTGGGGCCCGTCGGCGAGGTGGAAGGAGAAGAGGTGGCGCGCCGCGCCGCCGCCCTCGTCGTTGGCGACGAGCCGGACGATCGCGGCGAGGTCGCCGTCCTCCAAACGCCGCCAGGCGTCGAGGAGCGACGTGCGGAAGAGCGTGAGGGCCTCGACCGGCGCGACCTCGAGGAAGGCCCGCAGGAGCGCCCCCACCCCCGCGGAGGGCGCCGGCGGGCGGTGCCGCGTGTAGACGGTGAGGCCCAGCACGCAGCGCGCGACGCACACGCCGGGCGCCCCCGCCAGCGCGCGAGGCCGCGGCGCCTCCTCCCACGACGGCCGACGGTCGCCGCCGCCCATCACATCGAGTTCCCGAAGCCAGGGTTGCCGGTGATGGTCACCGGGGCGCCTTCGAAGAGCACCATCACCGCAGGCACGGGCAGCGGCCAGGCGTGCCCGCCGGTCTGCATCGTGGTGACGTCCTTCTGCGTCCCCGCCTCGTTGCCGTTGACCTTCTTCACCTTGCACTTCGCGTTGAGCACCTTCTTCCCGTTGATCTTCGTCTTCTCGGTGCCCGGGTCGAGCGACGACGACGACCCCGTGATGGGGTACGGGAGCGGCAGCGGCGACGGGGCCGCCGGCGTGATGCACATGTTCGGCGCCATCGGCACCACCTGGTGCCCGGAGTCCTCGCAGGCCACGTCCATCTTCATCGCGGTCACGGTCATCGCGTCGCCCCCTCAGTTGATCCGCACGTTGCGCCCGAGCACCTTGAGCAGCTCGCGGGCGCGGCTCACCACCCGGTTGCCGTAGCTCTCCACGTCGGCGCCCTTCACCTGCACGAAGGCCGACCGCGTGCGCAGGAGCGCCTCCTCCGCGGCGGTCACCACGAAGCGCTTGACCTCCAGGGAGACGACGCCGTCGCGCCCCACCGTCACCGGCCGCGCCGTCACCAGCGCGCCGACGATCACGGGCTCGGCCGCGAGGTCGACCACCACGCGGGCGCCGCTCGCCGCGGCCTCGTCGACCACCCGCGGGTCGACCGACGGGTCGCACGCCATCGCGTAGACCGCCGCCCCCACCCGGACGCGCCACTGCCCGTCGCCCGCCGACGCCTCCACCACGCCGAGCGCCACGCCCGCCGCGGCCGCCGGCTGGGCCCTGCGCGCCGCCATCTTCCGCACTGCTGCTCCCATCGTCGCCGCTCCTTCTCCGTTCGTCAGCCCGGGCTGATGTCGCTCGGGTCGAGCTTCAGCTTGCCCGTCGCCTCGATCGTCACGTTGAGCCCGCTGATGCTCACGCCGCTGCTGTCGATCACCACCTCGGCCAGCCCGCACTTCAGCGTGACCGACGTCGCCGCCTTGCCCTTCAGCCGCGACACGTTCACCGCCGCGGCACCCTTCGCGCTGACGCCGTGCGCGCCGCCGATCTTCTGCCGCAGGCTGGCGGCGTTGGTCGCGAAGGCCGCCATCGCGCTGATCGAGAGCGCCTGCGACACGTTGACCATGTAGACGCCGACGGTCTCGGTCTTGGCGCCGCCGGTGCTCTCCGAGCGCCCGCCGCCGACGAGCTCGATGCGCGCGGCCCCGACGGAGTCCTTCGCGTTGCCGCCCACGGCGAGCTCGACGTTCGTCACGGAGTTGATCGCCGCGAGCGCGCCGATGTCCTCGGTCACGTTGCCGCCCACCACCGTGGTCCACGTCCCGCCGCCGCCACCGCCGCCGCCACCGCCGCCACCGCCGCCACCACCACCCCCACCACCGCCACCACCGCTGCCCGCCGCGGCGAGCGCGCCGTTGGCGATCGCGCCCGCGAGCCCCGCGGCCATGGTGCTCGGGTCGCCGAGTGCCATGTCGGGCATGGCGGCGGGCGCGGCGGAGCCCACCGTCGGCGCGGGGGCGGGGGCGTCGCCCGCGGGGAGGCCGAGGGCGGACGAGGGGTTGCTCGAGAGGAGCCCGGCCGACGGGCCGAGGAAGCGCGACGCGGGCCCGAGCGCCTGGCGGGCCGCCCCCACCGCCGGCAGCAGCGGGCCGAGCAGGGCGGCCTGCGCGCGCGAGGCGGCCGACGCGGCCGCGGCCTGCGCCGCCGCGATCGCCTGCGAGGTGATGATCTGGAGGACGGCGTCGGCGGGGTTGCCCACCATGAGGTGCTCGAGGCCAGCGACGTGGAGGCTGAGGCTCCCGCCGACGCTGTCGCTCGTGTCGGCGCCGACCTTGACGGCGCGGTTGCCGCCGACGCGGACGGTCTCGCTCCCGCCGACGCGCGCGCCGTCGACGCCGAGGACGGCGACGGTCTCGTTGGCGCCGATGTCGATCGACTGGTCGACGGTGACGCCGCGGCTCTCGTTGTTCGCGGTCGACGCGCGCTTGTTGTTGGCCGCGTGGATCACGATGTCGCGGTGGCCGTTGACGCTGACCTCCTGGGCCCCGGCGGCGTCGTCGAGGCGCACCTCGTTGACGCCCGCGGCGCCGGGCGAGCTGTTGGACTTGTGGCCCGTGACGGTCTTCTGCGCGGGGAGCGGGTACTGCGGCGGGTCGAGGGCGTTCCACAGGTGGCCCATGCAGAGCGGGCGGTCGGGGTCGCCGTCGACGAACTCCACCAGCACCTCCCAGCCCATGCGCGGGATCATCACCGCGCCCGTGGTGTGCGCCTGCGCCACACGGAGCCAGCACGAGCTCCGCTCGTCGAGCCGGCCCTCCGTGTCCCAGTGGAACTGCACCTTCACCCGCCCGAGCGCGTCGCAGTAGATCTCCTGCCCCGACGGGCCCGTCACCCGCGCGGTCTGCACGCCCATCACCCGCGGCCGCGGCGTCGCCCGCGGCGGCCGGAAGCGCGAGGCCCGCGGCATCACCGTGAGGGTCACCGCGCACGCCGGCTCGCCCACGTCCACCAGCGGCCCTGGCGCCTCGTCCCGCTCCAGCCGCGCCGCCAGCTCCACCGCCGTCACCAGGAACTCCCCCGCCTCCGAGGGGTGGTCTTCGAGCGTGAAGTAGAGCCCCGGCTGCGCGTTGATCGCGCTCGTCTGCGCGGTGGCGGTGCGCCGCTCGACGCGCAGCGACTCGAGGCGATCGTTCGCCCGCCGCCGCCCCGTCGCGGCCTCGGCGTAGCGCCCGGGGTAGCCGTACCACTCGCGGCCGACGGTGTCGCGCGCGCTCGCGGCGGCGTGGAGGTCGCGCGACGGGTGCTCGGGGTCGTAGTCCCGCAGGGCGACGGCGTCCTCGGCGGCCCGCGCGGCGCCGCGCCAGTCCCACGCCCGCGCGCCGTGCTCGTGGGCCTCGGGGCTGTGCGTGAAGGCGAGGGCCGCGGGGGCCATCGCGGGCCCCGTGTCGCTCGCGTCGGCGAAGACCATCACGTGCCCGTCGGCCGCGTGCTCGAACCAGTAGTAGATCCCCTCCTCCTCCAGCAGCCGCGAGACGAAGTCCCACTCGCTCTCGTCGTACTGGACGCAGTAGGGCCGCGGCTCGTACGAGCGCCCCGCCGTCCACCGGAAGCGCGCGTCGTCGAAGCCCGCGTCGCGCAGCACCCGCTTCACGACGTCGGGGACGGACTTGTCCTGGAAGATCCTGAAGCCCCGGCGCAGCGTGAGGGCCCACACCGCGGGCACCACCACCGCGCGGAAGCGCGTCTCCGAGCTCGTCGCCTGCTCGTCGACCGCGGCCATCGCGAGCGACGCCAGGACGCCGTCGACGTGGCGCACCTCGCCGGTGTCGCTGACGAGCTCGACGTGCGCGGCGCCCCCGCGGACGGCGCCGAAGTCCGCCCCCCCCGCCGCGAAATCGACCTCGTAGCGGAACAGCTCGGACAGCGCCTCGCGCCCGCGGACCCCGTGGACCACCGCCGCCCCGTCGACGCACGGGATCGTCGCGGTGGCTTCGAGTCGTCGGGTCGCTTCGGTCATCCGGTGCCCTCCTCAGTTCGAGTTGTGCATCACCTGGTTGATGCCCTTGGCGCCGCGCAGGTCGATGCTCACGGCCTTCACCTTCACGTCGCCGCTGCTGGAGAGCTGGATCACGCAGCCGCCGGCCATCACCACCAGCCGGCTCTTCGCCTCGATGGTGATCGTCTCGGCCTTCACCGACAGGCCCCCACCAGCATTGATCGTGACGGCCCCCGTCGCCTCGTCGGTGCGCGACCCGCCGGCCTTGACCGACATGGCGGCGACGTTCTCGGTGTAGGCCGCGCCGCACTCGACCGTCATCGATTTGGCCTTCACCAGCTTGAGCGCGCCGACGAGCTCGGTGCGGGAGCCCTTGCACGCCGACACCGCGCTCCCGCCCGACATCTGCACCCACGCGCCGCCGACGGTGTTGGTGGCGTTGCCCTTCACGCTGCGCACCACCCCCGCGAGGCCCGTCACCGACTGGAGCGACCCGACGGTGCGGGAGAGCGCGCCGGTGGTGCGCTCGAGGAGGCCGCCGCCCACCTTGCCGAGGCGCATCCCGCCGACGGAGAGCGACTCCGAGCCGCCCACCACCTCGGTGTAGACCCCCTTCGCGTTGAGGCTCAAATCGCCGTCCACCGTCATCGAGCGGTTCGAGGTGACCGCCCGCTGGCGGTTGCGCCCCACCTTGAGCGAGCGGTTCGAACCGACGGTGACGGTCTCGTTGCGGTTCACCTGCCAGCTCGCGTCGTGGTCGACGGAGACGGTGAGGTCCTTCGAGGCGTTGAGGAACATCTCCTCCGCGCCCGCCGCGTCTTCGAAGCGGAGCTCGTTGGCCCCGCCGCCCCCGTGGTAGGTCGCGCTCTGGATCGACGACCGCGTGTTGCCCCCCGGCAGCGCGTAGGGGGGCCGCGCCTCGCCGTTGTAGAGGTGCGCGGTGATGAAGGGCCGGTCGAGGTCGTCGCGCTCGGCGTCGACCAGCACCTCGTAGCCCCCGCGCGGCAGGATCATCGACCCGCTCAGCGCGAGCTGCCCCACCCGGAGCCACGTCGACGAGCGGTCGTCGGTGAGGCCCGAGCGGTCCCAGGGGAAGCGCACCTTCGCCCGGCCCCACGCGTCCGTGTGGATCTCCTCCCCCGCGGGCGTCGTCACGAAGGCCACCAGCGCCCCCGAGACGGGCGCCCGCACGTCGCGCTCCGGGCGGAACGGCGTCGCCCGCGGGATCGCCGTCACGCGGTTCTCGTAGAGGGCGCGGGGGGCGCCCTCGACCGTCGCCGCCGCCCCCTCGTGCTCGCAGCGCCACACGACGTAGTCCGCGTCGAGGGCCGCGCGCGCGCAGCGGTCGAGGGAGAAGGTGCGGCCCGGCTCGAGGAAGGCGCAGTCGCTCCGCGCCTCCACCACGTGGCCCCGCAAACGGAGCCGCTCCAACGCGCGGGCGGAGAGCCTCCGCCCGACCGCGAGGTCCTGGAAGCCCCCCGGGTGGTCGTACACCTCGCGGCCCGCCGCGCGCGGGGCCGCCGAGGTGGCCGTGAGGTCGAGCGAGGGCCGGGTGTAGTCGTAGTCGCGCAGGGCCGAGGCGTCGGGGGTGCCGCGCCGCCGCTCGCGGACGTCCCACACCACGTCCTCCGAGAGCTGGGTCGCGTCGCGGTCGAGGAGCGTCGCGGCCGCGCCCTCCGTCGGCTGCCACGCGCCGTCGTCGTCGAAGAAGAGCACCTGCTCCGACGACTCCCCGTGGCGCACGAGGAAGCCGATCCCCTCGGCCGCGAGCAGGCGCCGCGCGAAGTCCCAGTCGCTCTCGTTGTACTGCACCACGTAGGCCCGCGGCTCGTACGACCCGCGCACGCCCCAGGACTGCGCGTCGCCGGAGAGCCCCGCGTCGTCGAGCACCTTCTTCACGATCTCGGGGACGCTCTTCTGCTGGAAGATCCGGCAGTTTTGCCCGAGCCGCAGGCGCTCGACGCGGGCCCCCACCTCCAGGCGGACGCGCCACACGCCCTCGCGCGGCGACTCCTCCGTCGCCGCCAGCACCACCCCGTGGAAGCGCCGCGCACCCCCGTCGACGCGGAGCACCGCGAGGCTCGCCCGCTTGCCCACCACCGACGCGAGGTCGACGGGCTCCGCCCCGAGCGCCTCGACCGACATCGTGAAGCCCTCGGAGAGCGCCTCCCGCGCGGCGAACGACTGCACCTGGAGCTCGCCCGCCCCCTCCAGGGTGAGTTCGAAGGTGACGCGTGCTTCGGTCATGCGGCCCTCATTTGAAGTCCACGCTGCCCTTGAGCTTCACCGACACGGTCCCCTTCACGGAGAGGCCGCCGCCCTTGAAGCGGATCTTGCCGCCGGCGCACTTCAGGCTCGACCCGCCGCCCTTCAGCTCGAGGTTGGCCGTGGTCACCGTCACGATCCGCGCGCCGATGGAGTACGCGCCGCCGCACTTCTCCGCGATGGCGCCCGCGACGTTGACCGCGAGGGCCCCTTGCGCGCTCGCCTGGATGTCCCCGCCCGCCTTGATCACGGCCGCGCCCGAGACGAGCGTCTTGGACGTCCCCACCGTCTCCGCGTAGGCCTTGCGGACCACCTCCAGGCGCGCGGCCCCCACCTGCTCCCGCTTGCTCCCGCCGACGCTCTCGGCGACGGCGATGGCGCTGTTGATCATCAGGGCCGCCCCGACCTTGCGCGTGTGGTCGGCGTTGAAGGTCTCAGAGACGGTGTTGGCCAGCACGTTCATCAGGCCGTCGATGGTCTCGGTGCGGGAGCCCGCGACGGTGATCGACTGGTTGGCCTTCACGCCCCAGTCGTCGTTGCCGCCGACGGTGACCGCGCGCGCGCCGGTCACCTCGGCGCTGGAGGTGCCCGTCACGCTCGTCGCCTGGGCGCCCCCGACGTGGACGGTCTGGCTCGCGCCCACCTGGCACGTCAGGTCGACGCCCACCTCCTCGGCCGCGTCGACGTCGACCGTCTCCGCGAGGTCGTGGCCCGCGATCACCCGCAGGTCGCGCGAGGCGTGGACGAAGAACTCCATCCCCCCGTTGCCATCCTGCAGGCGCACCTCGTTGGTGCTCCCGCCGCCCGGCGAGGTCGCGCTCTGGAGGGCGGTCTGCGTCGCGCTCGCGGGCTGCTCGTAGGGCGCCATCGTCTCGCGGTTGTAGAGCTTCTGGAGCACCACCGGGCGGTCGGGGTCGCCGTCGAGGTACCCGACGCTCACCTCCCACCCGACGCGCGGGAGCACCATCGCGCCCGAGGTGTTCTGCTGCTGCACGCGCACCCAGCACGAGGCCGTGTCGTCGACGGGCTGCTCGCGGTCCCAGTAGAAGTGCACCTTCACGCGGCCCATCTCGTCGACGTGGATCTCCTCCGACGAGGGCCCCGTCACCACCGCGCTGTCCTTGCCCCAGGCGCGCGGCCGCGGCGTCACCCGCGCCGGTCGAAACGGCGCCTCGCTCGGGATCGCCGTGAAGCGCTGGTCGAAGGTGCTGAGCGCGCCCCCGTCGCCCGCGAGCCCGTGGTCGACGTAGCGGTGCTCGACCCCCGTCACCAGCCACTCGCGCGCCACGCTCGCCTGCGCCGCCCCCGCCACCGTGAACTTCCGCCCCGGCGCCAGGCGCCGCACGTTGGCCCTGCCCGTCAGCGTCTCGCGCCCGACGCGCAGCGCCTCCAGCCGGGCCGTCGCGCGGCGCAGCCCGTCGCCGTTCTCCCGGAAGCCCCCCGGGTACTCGGCCACCGCGAAGCCGCCCTCGTCGCTCGTCGTGCGCTGCGCCTCGCGGGGCTCCTGCGGCATCTCGGGCAGCCAGTCGCGGCTGTTGAACGCGTCGACCACGGGCGCCACGGCGTACACGAGGTCGGCCACCCGCTCGCGCCCCTGGTGCTCGCCGCGCACGTAGGGGATCGCCGCCTCGCCCTCCAGCGCCGCCTGCGCCGCGGGCGAGTCGCCGAACACCATCACGTGGTCGCCGGCCGCGTGGTCGAAGCGCCAGAAGACCCCCTCGTCCTCCAGCAGCCGCAGGACGAAATCCCGCTCCGACTCGCGGTACTGCACGCAGTACTCCCGCGCCGGGTAGCGCGCCGAGAGGCCCCCCCAGTCGAAGCCCGACGCGGGCAGGCCGGCGTCGCGCAGCACGCGCTGCACCACCTCGAGCGCCGTCTTGCTCTGGAAGATCCTGCTCCGCGCCCGGTACGCCAGGCCGTGGAGCCGCGGGCGGAGCACGAAGCGGTAGCGCGAGCGCCCGGCGCGCGTGCCCTCGTAGTCGGCCTCCTCGACCACGCCGTGGAAATACCGGGGCTCGCCGCCGCCGTCGTCGACCAGCGTCACCACGGCCACCTTCCAGAGGGCCTGTTCGAGGTCGAGGTCGGGCGTGTCGCAGGCGAAGGTGACGTCGACTTCGAAGAGGGCGGCCAGCGCCTCGCGCGCGGTGAAGCGGACGACGTCCGCGTCCGCCGAGAGCCCTTCCACCGTCACGAACGCCCGCACCTGCATGCTCGACACCCCACCCGATCAACGACCGGCGGTGCGTGTCATGGCCGACCTTCGCAGTGCTGTCAACCTCCCGCGCGCCGGTGCAAATTCATGGCCGCGCGCGCTGCCCTGAACATTCCGACGCCGCCCGCGGGAGGGCGCGGGCTCAGCGCGAGCAATCGCGCGCGCAGAGGGCGGCGCTGTAGTGGTACCAGCAGCAGAGCCCCGCGCCGCAGGGGAGCCCCTCGAGGCACGACTGCCCCTCGCGCCCGGGCTGCAGCGCCGTGATGGGGACCACCCGCGTCGCCGTCCGCCCGCTGGCGTCGCGCGCCACGAAGCGGGCCTGCGTCGCGGCCCCGTAGTCTCCGCCGTACGCGTAGCGCGACGACAGCGTCCGCCGCGCGCCGGTACCCGTGAGCAGGTGCGTCCCGAGCACGCCGGCGAGGCTGACCGCCACCTCGCCCCCCGCGTCATCGAGCACGCTCACGGTGACGTCGACGGCGTCGCGGTTGTCGTCCTCGACCGTCACCGCGAAATGCGAGTACCCGAGGCCCACCTCCAACGTCGCCGCGGTGATGCGCGGGGCGAGCGCCGTCACGCAGAGCGGCTCCTCGGCGGGGTCGTCGAGGAGCCGCTGGCACACCTCCGTCGCCGCGCAGGCGCTCCCCCCGTCGCACGAGGGCCCCGTCGGGGGCGCGGGCGTCGCGTCGATGCGCCAGTCGCACGTGCCCCCCGCCGTCGTGCAGCCGCGCGCGAGCACGATCACCGGCTCGCCGGCGCGCAGCTCGAGCGAGAGCGCGCGCTGGCCCCCCGCGCGGTCGCGGCAGGTGAGGGTGCTCGACGGGTCTTCGCAGGTGGTTCGAACGGAGAGGGCCGTGACCTGGGGGCCCGTGGCCTGGAGGATCCAGCGCCCACCGGCGGGCGGGGTGAAGCGGGCGACGCCGTCGCGGAGGTTCGGGGCGCCGCAGCCGAGGGGGACGCCGTAGTTGTCCGCGTGGACCCACGCGCTCCAGGCGCCGTCCGCGCCGCGCTGGAGGTCGGGCACGCGGAGGTTGCAGGGGAAGCTCTCCGCGTCGGGCGGCGGGGGCGGCGCGTCGGGCGGGGGCGCTGCGTCGGCGGGCGCGTCGGGCGGCGCGGTGGCGTCGGGTGCGGTGGCGGGCGTGAGGGAGGCGCCGCAGCCGAGGGTGAGGGCGACGAGGGCGGGGGCGAGGCGGGCGGGGATCGTCACGAACGGGCTCCGTTGCGCGAACCGAGGGCGGCGGTTCAGCGGGGAGAGTGGCCGCGGGGAGGCGCTTCCGTCACGCATTGCGGTGTGCGCCGGGGCGGCAGATGGCGTGAGCGTTCGGGCTCAACTCCCCGACGCCACGCTGGAGGCACCCGTCCCGTCGTCAGCACGCGGGAGGCAAGCCGTAGCGCGTGAGCGCCCGGGCCCGGTTTCCCGCCGCCCACTCACCCCCCCGCGCCCTCGTGCGCCGGCAGGCGCAGCACGAAGCGCGCCCCGCGGCCCCCCTCGCCCGCCTCGCAGGTGAGCTCGCCGCGGTGCTGGTGCGCCACCTCGCGCGCAATCGCGAGCCCGAGGCCCGCGCCCGCGTCGCCCGACGCGCGCGCCACCGACGCGCGGTAGAAGGGCTCGAAGATCCGCTCGCGCTCGGCCGCAGGAACACCGTCGCCCGCGTCCTCCACCGCGAGCACCGCGTCGTCGCCCTCGCGCGCGACCCGCACGCGCACCGCGCTGCCCGGCGGCGCGTGGCGGACGGCGTTCTCGAGGAGGTTGCGGGCGAGCCGCCGGAGGTCGCTCGCGTGGCCCCACGCCGACGCGCCGTCGCCGACGCGTTCGAACCGGACGCCGCGCGCCTCGGCGGCGGCGGCGACGTCCTGCGCAGCGCCGTCGGCCACCAGAGCAAGCGCCACCGCCTCCGCGGGCCCCGGCGGGATCGCCCCGAGGCGCGCGAGCGCGAGCAGGTCGTCGGTGAGCGCGCGGAGCTGCTCGGCCGACGCGAGCGCCTCGGTCAGCGCCGCGCGGTACTCCTCCGCGCTGCGCTCGCGGCGGAGGGTGAAGCTCACCTCGCCGAGCAGCGTGGTGAGCGGCGAGCGGAGCTCGTGGGCGGCGTTGGCGATGAAGCGCCGCTGCCCGTCGACCACCGTCGCGAGGCGGGCGATCGTCTCGTCGAGGTCGCGCCCGAGCTGGGCGGCCTCGGCGTCAGTGGAGGTGCGGGCGACGCGCGCGGAGAGGTCGCCGCCGGCCGCGCGGTGGGCCACCTCGGCGATGCGCTGGTGGTCGCGCGTGAGGCGCCGCGCGAACCAGCTCGCCACCGCCGCCGTCCACGCGCACGCCACCACGAACACCAGCGCCATCGCGCGGCGCAGGAGGGCGGGGTCGCCGTCGAGGTCGGTGCGCGGCGCGCCGACGAGCAGGGTGACGCCGTCGAGGCTCGGCACCGACACCAGCACCGCGCGCAGCGCCTCGCCGTTGACGCGGAGGTTGAAGGGGACGCCCCGCGCCGTCGGGAGCCGCTCGCGCGCGGGCGGCGGGCCCCGCCACGTCGCGGTGGCCGCGCGGAGCTCGCCGCCGGGCCCGTACACCGCGGCGTACTGCGCGTGCGGGCCGGGCGTGGACGGCAGCACCCGGTTGCGCACCGCGAGCCGCGACGCGTTGGTGGTGAGCTCCTGCACCTCGTCGAGCGCCTCGCGTTGGAGGGCCTCGTCGAGCTGGACCTCGCGCGCCCGGTCGGCCGCCACCGAGATGCTCACGAAGGCCCCGCCGAGCGTCAGGAACGACAGCGCAGTCACGCCCGCCACCACGCGCCGCTGGAGCGTCACGCCGCGCCCCCCTCGTCGGCGCGGAGCCGGTAGCCCTTGCCGCGCACCGTCTCGATGCGCCACGCGTCGGCGCCGAACTTCTCGCGCAGCCGGCTCATGTGAACCTCGACGAGGTTGGAGCCCGGGTCGAAGTGGGCCTCCCACCCGTGGGCGAGGAGCTCGCTGCGCGACACCGGCTCCCCCGCGCCGCGCGCGAGGCGGTCGAGGAGCGCGAACTCGCGCGCGGTGAGCTCCACCGGGCGGCCCGACACCGTGGCCGTGCGGGCGACGCGGTCGAGCGTGAGCCCGCCGACGGTCACCCGCGCGAGCGAGCCCCGGGCGCGCCGATGCAGCGCCCGCACGCGCGCCGCGAACTCCTCCACGTGGAAGGGCTTCACCAGGTAGTCGTCGGCCCCGGCCTCCAGGCCCATCACCCGCTCGGCCACCTCACCGCGCGCCGTCAGCATGAGGATCGGCGCCGCCACCCCGCGCCGCCGCAGCGCCCGGCACACCCCGAGCCCGTCACCCTCGGGGAGCATCCAGTCGACCACCACGAGGTCGTACGCGAGGGCCGCGCCCTGCTGCTCGGCGTCGAAGCCCGACGCGCACACGTCCACCACGTAGCCCTCCTCCTGGAGCACCCGCGACAGGAGCCGCGCCACCTTCCGATCGTCCTCGACCACGAGCGCCTTCATCGCCGCGAGGATAGCGCCCCGCCGCGCGGCCGCCGGACACCGCAGCGCGAGGTGAAGCAATCGTAATGTCCGCGTAAGGCCCCGCCCCCGCGGCGCGCGGTAGGGACTCCCCATGCCCCGCGCCATCGTTCTCCTCCTCCTCGCGTCGCTCCTCGGTTGCCGCGCCGCCTCGGCCGCGCGCGAGCCCCCGGCCCGGCCCCCCTACACGCGCTCGGACGACGGGGCGCTCCACGTCCGCGCCGACCTCGTCCCCCTCCTCCGCTTCGCGCAGGCCGAACGCACCGAGGTTCGCGCCACGCTGGAGGGCGTCGGCCGCGTGGCCTTCGCGCCGGGCGCCTCGTACGCCGTGCGAAGCCCCTTCGCCGCGGCGGTGGAGCGCGTCCTCGTCAACGTCGGCGACGTCGTCGCGCGCGGCGCTCCCCTCGCCGTGCTCCGCGCCCCCGACGTCGCCCGGGCGCGCGCCGAGCTGCGGCGACTCCGCGCCGACCTCGACGCCGCCCGCGACGACGTCGAACGCATCGCCCGGCTCATCCCCGCGGGCGCAGCCTCGGAGCGCGAGCTCGTCGCCGCGCGGGCCCGCGCGTCGTCGCTGGAGGCCGAGGCCGCGGGCGTCGCGAGCGCGCTCTCCGCGGCGGGCGCGGCGGCGGGCGGGGCCGACGCGTTCACGCTGCGGGCGAGCGCGCCGGGGCAGGTGATCGCGCGCTCGGTCGACCCGGGCGAGCGCGTCGACCCGTCGGGCGCGGAGCCCGCGTTCGTCGTCGGCGACCCGTCGGCGGTGGTGGTGCGGGCGGCCTTCCCCGAGCGCGAGGCGCCGCTGCTCGCGCCGGGCGCGCCGTGCTCGTTCGCGGTGGCCGCGCTCGGCGGCGAGCGGCTCCGGGGGACGGTCGCCCAGGTGGTCCAGGCGATCGACCCCGCGACCCACACGGCGACGGCGATCTGCCGCCCGAACGCCGTCGACCCGCGGATGCGCGCGGAGATGGTGGCGCGCGTCGAGGTGGCGGTGCGCGGCGCGCCGGCGGTGCTCATCCCGCGCGGGGCGCTGCTCCTCCGCGGCGATGATCGCGTGGTGTTCGTGCGGCGCGGCGACGCGCTCGAGCGGCGCACGATCGAGGCGGGCGCGCAATTCGACGACCGCGTCCAGGTGCTCGCGGGCCTCGCCCCGGGCGACGCCGTGGTGGCGGAGAACGCCGTCCTCCTCGACGGCGAGCTCGACCGGCTTCTTTAGCGGAAGGACGTCCGATGTTCAGCGCCCTCGCCCGCTTCGCCGTGCGGCGCCGCGCGGCCGTGCTCGCCGCCGCCGCGGCCTTCGCCGTGCTCGGGTGGTTCTCCTTCCGGCGCCTGCCGATCGAGGCCTTCCCCGACGTCACCGACCCGATGGTGGAGGTGGTCGGCCTCTACCCCGGCCAGGCCGCCGAGGAGGTGGAGCGCCGCGTCACCCTCGAGCTCGAGCGCGTCCTCGCGGGAACGCCCCGCCTCACGTACCTCCGCTCGGTGTCCGTCTTCGGGCTCGCGCTCGTCACGCTGAAGTTCGAAGAGGGCTCGCGCGATTTCGAAACGCGCGCCCAGGTGGCCGAGCGCCTCCGCGACGCGACGCTCCCCGAAGGCGTCGAGACCGTCCTCGGCCCGCAGGCCACGCCCGTCGGGCAGATCTTCCGCTACACCCTGCGCGGCCCGCGCCCGCTCCGCGAGCTCCGCGCGCTGCAGGATTTCGTCGTCGAGCGGCGCCTCCGCGCCGTCCCCGGCGTCGCCGACGTGGTCACCTTCGGCGGCTTCGAACGCCAGTACCAGGTTCGCATCGACCCGACCCGCCTCGCCGCCGCCCGCGTCACCGCGGCCGACGTCTGGGACGCCGTCGCGCGCGCCAACGCCAACGCCGGCGGCGGCTACGTCGGGGCGGGCTCGCAGGAGCTCGTCGTCCGCGGCCTCGGCGCGGCCCAGTCCGCCGTCGACCTCGGCGAGGCCGTGGTGCGCGAAGCCGGCGGCGTGCCCGTGCGGGTGCGCGACGTCGCCGACCTCGTCGAGGGCTCCACCCCGCGGCGCGGCGCGGTGGGGCGCGGCCACGACGACGACGTGGTCGAGGGCATCGTCCTCCTCCGCCGCGGCGAGAACCCCTCCGCCGTGCTGGAGTCCCTCGACGCCCGCGTCCGCCAGCTCAACGACCAGGTGCTCCCGCGCGGCGTGAGGCTCGACACCTTCTACGACCGCCGCCAGCTCGTCTCGGCCACGCTCGCCACCGTCGCCCGCAACATGGCCGAGGGCGTGCTGCTCGTGATGTTCGTGCTCTACGCCTTCCTCCGCACCGCGCGCGGCGTGGTGATCGTCGCCCTCGTCATCCCGCTCTCGCTCCTGTCGGCCTTCGTGGGGCTCCGCGCGATGGGCCTGCCCGCCAACCTCATCTCCCTCGGCGCGGTCGACTTCGGCATCATCGTCGACGCCGCGGTCATCGTCCTCGAGGCATCGCTCCACGCCCTCCACCGCCCGCGCGCGCCCGGCGAAGACCGCGCCGACGTCATCGAGCGCGCCGCGGGATCCGTCGCGCGCCCGGTCACCTTCGCGGTGCTGATCATCCTCGCGGCGCTCGCGCCCATCTTCGCGCTCGAACGCGTCGAGGGACGCATCTTCGCGCCGATGGCCTTCACCTACGCCTTCGCCCTCGTCGGCGCGCTGGTGAGCGGCATGGTCTTCGTCCCCGCGATGGAGGCCGCCGTCCTGCCCGACCAAGTGCCCGACGTCGAGGCCGACTGGCTGCGTTTCCTGCGGCGTGTGTACGGCGCGGCCCTCGCGTTCGCGCGGCGGGCGCGGGCGCCGGGCGTCGTCGCGGCGGTGGCCCTCCTCGCCGCGGCAGGGCTCTACGCGAAGGGCATCGGGAGCGAGTTTCTCCCCGAGCTCAACGAGGGCGGGCTCTACATCACGGCGACGCTCCCGCCCACCATCTCGCTCGACGAGACCCGGCGGCAGGTGGCGCGGATGCGGGCGGAGATCCTCCGCGAGCCCGAGGTGGTCGACGTGCTCTCTCACGTGGGCCGCCCCGAGGCCGCGCCGCAGATCGAGGGGCCCAACAACGCGGAGTTCCTCGTTCCGTTGCGGCCCGAATCAACGTGGCGGCGGGGCGTGACGCGGCAGACCATCGAGGCGCGGCTGCGCGGTCGCCTCGGGGAGATCCCGGGGGTGCAGTACAACTTCTCGCAGCCCATCACCGACCGGGTGTTCGAAACCATCTCGGGCATCATCGGGCAGGTGGTGGTGAAGGTGCACGGCGAGGACCTCGACGCGACGACCCGCGCCGCCGAGGAGGTCCGCCAGCGCCTCGCGCGCGTGCCCGGCGTCTCCGACCTCGCGGTGTACATGTCGGGCCAGTCGCCGCAGGTGCGCGTCGTTCTCGACCGCCCCGCCCTCGCGCGCCGCGGACTCGCCGTCGACGACGTCCAGCGCGTGATCGACATCGCCCTCGGCGGCGCCGTCGCCACGCAGGTGTGGGAGGGCGAGCGGCGCTTCGACGTCGCATTGCGGCTGCCCGAGCGCGCGCGGCAGAGCCCCGAGGCCCTCGCGCGCCTCGTGGTGGGCGAAGGCGAGCACCGCGCGACGCTCGCCGAGGTGGCCCGCGTGGAGGTCGCCTCGGGGCGCGCCGCCATCTGGCGCGAGGACTTCTCCCGCTTCGTGGCGGTGAAGTTCAACGTGCGCGGGCGCGACCTCGGGGGCACCGTGGCCGAGGGCCGGCGCGCGGTGGCCGACGTGCGCCTCGGCGAGGGCGCGTACCTTACGTGGGGCGGCGAATTCGAGAACCAGGCCCGCGCGATGAAGCGCCTCGGCGTGACGCTCCCGCTCGCGCTCCTCGCGATCGTCGGCATCCTGTGGGGCAACTTCCGCCGGTGGAGCCCGACGCTCCGCATCGTCGCGCTCCTCCCCTTCGCGGTGGTGGGCGGTATCGCGGGCCTCCGCGCCATGGGCGAGAACTTCTCCGTCTCCAGCGCCGTCGGCTGCGTCGCGCTGCTCGGCCAGGTGGTGCTCGCCGGCGTCCTCGTGTGCGAGCGCATCGACGAGGCCCGCCGCCGCGGCGACGCCGACCCCCTCGCGAGCGGCGCGCAGGACGCCTTCAAGCCCGTCCTCCTCACCACCTCGCTCGCGCTCCTCGGGCTCGTCCCTGCCGCCCTCTCGCACGCGATGGGGAGCGAGACGCAGCGGCCCTTCGCCATCGCGATCATCGCGGGCCTCGTCGCCGGCATCCCCGCGATGCTCGTGCTCCTCCCCGTCACCTACGCCGAACCGGAGGCGCCCCGTGCGCGCTGACCTCGCCCTCGCATTCGCACTCACGCTCGCCGCGGCCCCCGCCGCCGCGCAGGTCGCGCCCGCGCCCGCGGTCACTGCGGAGGGCTTCACCCTGAACGCCGCGCTCCGCGCCGCCGCGCAGCACCCGCGGGTCGCGTCGGCCCGCTCGCTCCTCCGCGCCGCCGGCCACGACGTCGAGGCCGCCGGGCTCTGGACCAACCCGCAGCTCGGCGCCGTGTACATGCGCTCGTTCGGCTTCACCACCTTCGACCCGCAGATCGGCGTCGCGCAGCTCGGCGTCACCCAGCAGGTCGAGAGCGCGGGGCTCCCGGGCCGCCGCCGTCGCGCGGCCGGCTACGAGCGCGAGGCAGCGGCCCTGGAGCTCGACGGCGCCCGCCGCTCCGTCGAGCTGCGCGTGGTCGCGTCGTTCGTCCGCCTCGTCGCCGCCGCGCAGCGCCTCGCCGTCCTGCGCGCCGCCGCCGCCGGCACCGAACGCGTCGCCGCGCTCGTCGACGCCCGCGCCGCGGCTGGTGCCTCGCCGGGCTACGAACGAACCCGCGCCGCCCTCGGCCTCGCCGACGCGCGGGCCGCGGTGGGCGACGCCGAGGCCGATCTCGTCGCCGCGCGCGGCGAGCTCGACGTCGCCGTCGGCCCCGCGGCCGCATCCTTGCGCGGCGAGGCCCGCGGCGACCGCCGCGCCGCCGTCGAGCTCCCGCCCCTCGCCCCGGCGCACGACGCGCTGCCCGCCACCCGCGCCGACCTCGGGGCCGCCCGCGCCCGCTCGCGCGCGGCGGGCGCGCTGGTCGACGTCGCCCGCGCCGAGCCCGCCCCCGGCTTCCAGGTGTACGGCGGCGTCCTCGTCGGCCAGGGCTACGGCGAGCAGGGGCAGCGGCAGGTCGACTTCATGGTCGGCGTGACCGTTCCGCTCCCCGTCGCCAACCGCGGCGAGGAGTCGTCGCGCGCCGCCGCCGCGCGCGCCCAGGCCGCCCGCGAGTCGCTCGACGCCGCGACCCTCGAGGCCCGCCAGCGCCTCGACGCCGCGTGGCGCGAGGCGCGGCGACGTCGCGACGCGCTCGACGGGTTCCTGTCGGGCGAAGCCGCGCACGACCGGCTGCTCGCGGAGACCGAAGCGGCCTACCGCGACGGCCGCGTGCCCGTGCAGGCCCTGCTCGACGCGTACGGCGCCGTGCGCGACGCGCGCCTCCGGGCGGTCGAGCTCGCCGCCGCCGCGCGGGAGGCCGAGGCCCGCTGCTGGGAGGCGGTCGGCGCGGCGCCAGATGCCGCGCGCACGGGCCCGCGGGAGTAGCGCGCGTCAGGCGGGGCGGACGGCGCCGTCGGTGAGGACGGCGGGGGCCTCGATCGGGCGGTTGGCCTGCTCGCGGAGCTCGCGCTTGCGGCCCTCGACGATCTCCGCCTCGCGGTTGGCGATGAAGACGGTGAAGCGCGAGGTGATCGCGACGAGGTGGTAGAAGAAGTCCATGTCCTCCTGGGAGAGGAAGGCGCCGCAGGAGACGTAGCCGATCCACGAGGCTTTGACGGCGATGAGGTAGTAGCGGCCGTTGGTCCACGCGCCGCGCTCGAGGCGCTGGAGCTTCACCTCGGCCCAGCTCGCGATGACCCAGGTCATCACGACGAGGTAGAGCCAGACGGCGACGCCCGGCAGGCCCTGCTCGCCGAGGAGCTGGTAGAACGACGAGTGCGCGACGTGGACGCTGTTGGGGTTGGGGGCGTAGCGCTTGAAGTAGACGAGGAAGTTGCCGACGCCGACGCCGTAGAGCGGCCGGTCGCGGGCCATGCCCTTGGCGGCGTCCCAGGCGTTGAGCCGGCCGCGGGCGCTCTCGTCGGTCTTCGAAGCGCGGCCGATGGTCATGAAGCGGGCGGTGACCTCGGTGGGGAGGTTGCCGAGCACGACGAGGGCGCCGACGACGCCGACGACGACGATCCAGCGCTTGTGGTGGAGGCGGTAGAGCAGGTAGCCGCTGACGCCGATGAGCCCGAGCATGCCGCCGCGCGAGAGCGACAGCACGTTGGTGAGCGCGAGGGGGACGAGCAGCGACCAGATGAGCACCTTGCGGCGGACGTCGCGCGCGGTGAGGCCGAGGATGGCGACGAAGGGGACGGCCATCGCCATCGCCATCGCCATCTCGTTGCGGTCGCCGGTGGCGCCTTCGAAGCGCCGCTCCCAGGTGAAGAACTTCCCGTAGCAGTACCGGATGCCGACGACGACGACCGAGAGCGCCATCGCCCAGTAGAGCTCGCGCATCTCCTTCTCGTCGCGGATGAAGGCGCAGATGAGGTAGTACTGGAGCAGCATCTTGAACCAGAAATCGATCTGGAAGATGGCGGGGCCCCAGCAGGGCGCGTGCAGCCCGGAGTTCACCACCGAGAGGAAGAGCAGCAGGATCGGCCAGTGGAAGCGGTCGAAGGTGAGGCGGTAGCGGCGGTAGAAGACGAGCAGCAGCCCGAGGCCGACGGCGTAGTAGGTGATGGAGAAGCGCACCGACTCCATCCCGAACCCGATGAAGGGGTCGCCGGGGCGGATGTTGTCGCAGGCGATCATCCCGAAGAGCGCCCAGCGGTGGTTGCGCGACACCGCGTAGAGCACCGTGACGACGAGGATGATGTACCCGAGGACCGCTCGCATGGCGGCGCGACGGTACCAGAGGCGCGCGCCGCCCGCACCGAGCGCCGCGCCGCCCGGCGCCCCGTCAGCGCCCCCGCCCGTCCCAGCCCACGCTCAGCACCACCGCGGGACGGACGCGCCACGGCGAGGCCACCCGGTCGCGCGCCGCGCCCCGCTCGACGTAGTAGTCCGTCGCGGTGAGGTCGACGTCCGCGAGCACCGCGGCCCCCACCGACACGCCACGCCCGAGCGCGAGGCCCGCCTCCACGCGCGCCCGCGCCGCCGGCCGCACGTCGACCGTCGCCGCATCTGGGAGTGCGTTGCCCGCGGCCGCGCGCGGCGTCACCAGCACCGCGTCGACCCCGAAGCCCACCGACGCGCCGAGCGACCAGCGCGGGCCGAGCGCGCGCCCGTAATCGACGCCCGCGCGCGCCATCAGCGGAACGAGCGTCAGCGCCACCGGGCCGTCCTCCCACGCCAGCGGGAGCCGCGCGCCGGCGTCGAGGTGGACGGCGAAGCGACCGCGCCGGTCGACCCACCAGCGCGCGGTGAGCTCCGGCCCGTGGGCCGCGCGCAACGGCTCGGCCCACGGCCCCACCGCCCACCCGAGCGCCACCGAAGGCCCCGCGCGCGAGGGCTCTCCGCGCGGTGGAGGAGGTGGCGGCGGAGGCTGCGGGGGCGGGTCGTCGTCGACGGCGGCGACGGCCTCGTCGCGCGGGGCGCCGATGCGCTGGCCGCGGCGGAGGGCGTCGACGGTGTCCTGCACGATGTGGGCGACGGCCTCGCGGGCGATCTCGTCGAAGCCGCGCGCGAGCGGGACGCGGCGGACGAGCACGCGGTCGGCGCGCGGGTCGGCCACGATGACGACGCAGCGGTCGGGGCGGGTGGCGTCGACCCAGACGCGGGCCACCACGTCGGGCGCGGCGCCGTCGGCGCGAACGTCACCGCGGCGGACGCGAAGGGCGCGGGTCACGCGGCCTTCGAGGGCGACGCGTTCGAAGAGCTCGGCGAGCGAGCGGTCGAGGGCGTCGGCGGCGGGCGCGGGGGCGGCGACGGTGACCTCGACGCGCTGCGCCCAGGCCGACGCGGGCGCGAGCGTCACAAACCCGAGAACCGTGAGCGCGAGGGCTGTGGGCGCGGGGGCGCGCGAGGTCATCGCGCGGGAGGCTACAGCGCCGTGACGGCGCCGTGCACCACGTGGAGCGTGCGCAGCGGGTGGAGCTTCGCGCACGCGAGCAGGAGCCCGAAGGTGGTCATGCAGTCGGCGACGGCGCGGTGCGCGGGGGGGTCGGGGATCTGGAGGTAGCGCGCGAGCGTCCCGAGCGTGTGGTTGGGCGCCTGGGGGAAGACCCGCCGCGCGAGCCGGAGCGAGCAGAAGAGGGGGATGCCCGGCGCGGCGGCCCCGACGCGCGCGAGCTCCTGCCCGACGATGCGCCGGTCGAACGCGGCGTTGTGCGCCATCAGCGGCCGGTCGCCGACGAAGGTCACGAACGCGCGCAGCACCGCCCGCGCCTTCGGGGCCCCCTTGACCATCGCGTCGCTGATCCCGTGGATGCGCGTCACGTACGCGGGGATGTGGCCCTCGGGGTCGACCAGCGTCTGAAACTGCTCGACCACCTTGCCGTCCCGCACGCGCACCGCGCCGATCTCCACCAGGCGCGCGTCGGGGCCCGTCCCCGTGGTCTCCGTGTCGAAGATCACCACGTCGGTGAGCGGCGCGTCGGGCATCGACAGTCGTTCGAACACCCCGTCGCGCACGCTCTGGCGCGGCGCCGTCGCGCGCGGAGGTTCGCCGCCGAGCCCGAGCCCGGGGAGCAGCGGCGTGGCGCCGACCGGAACGCTTTGTCGCCGCGCGGGCTTCGGCGCGGGCGCGCCGGTGAGCGTCACCCGGAGCCCAGGGCGCGCGGGCGCTGAGGGCGTGAGCTTCGGCGCGGGTTGCGCAGGTTGCATCGGCGGCGCGGCCACGGGGATGAGCGCGAGGGGCCGCTGGGGCGCGTCCGTTGCGACGTCGCGCATCGCCTTCTTCAGCAGCGCGACGGTGCTCGGGTGCAGCCTCCGAGGTGTCTCGTCCATCGCCGCGATGATGTCAGAGCGAGCCCGCGAACGCCACGACCGCCTCCCACCACCGCCCGAACGCCTCCGGCCGCTCGCGGAGCCCTCTGCCCCAGGGCCCGAGCGCGCCTCCCCCCCACCACACCACGCGCCGCCCCTCCGCGCGCCATCCCGCCACCAGCGGGTGGAGCCTGTTGCGTGGGTCGCGCAGCCGCAGCCCCACGCGAACGCCCTCGGGCAGCGCCGCCCCGAGCGCGCCCCCGAGGCACCGCCCGTCGCGCGCGGCGAGCGCGTCGAAGCCGGGCTCGTCGGCGAGGAGTTCGCCTTCGCCGGGCGCGAGCTCGACCACCTCCGTCGCGCCGACGAGCGGCGCCGCGAGCGCCCCGAGGTGGCGCCGCGCGAGCGCGAGGTCGCCGCCCCGATCGCCGCAGAGGAGCAGCCACGCGCCGCCCTCCAGGGCCTCGTGGACGGTGTGGGCGGCCTCGCGCAGGGTGCTGTCGTCGGGCGCGCGGAAGAGCCCGACGCCGGCCACCACCACGTCGCTGCGCCGGAAGAGCCCGAGCGACGCGGCGGGGGCGTAGTCGTAGGCGAGGGAGCCCGTTCCGCCGAAGGCCGCGCCGAGGGCGAGGGCGAGGTCGCGCTCGCGTCGGAGCTCGTACGGGTGCCCGGTGGGCTGGCGGGTCACGAGGGTGACGCGGGACGCATCGGGCCGCGCCTCGCGGGCGAGGGACTCGCGGTCGCGCGCGTCGCCGGGGATCGCGTGGTCGGGGTCGAGGTCGCAGGAGTAGAGCCGCTGTTCGGGGTCGCGCGCGAAGGACGCGAGCGCGTCGATGTGTGGGCCGACGAGCTCGTGGAGGCAGCGGGCGGCACGGCGCGCGTCGTCCTCGGCGGAGAAGCCGCGCGGGAGGGTGGCGGGCGCGCCCGCGCAGAGCCAGCGCCACGCGCCCGGCGTTTCGAACACGGGCGCCGCGCCGAGGAGCCAGCGGCGCGTCGCCTCGGGGAGCGCCTCGACGGCGGGGAGCTGCTCGCGGTGTTCGAAGAGGTCGCGCGGGGGGAGGTTGGGCGCGCGCAGGCCGACCCACGCGCGCGGCCGCGGCGAGCCGAAGGCCGCGCCGCCCGAGCAGAAGAGGTGGAGCGAGAGGGCCTCGGTGACACCCGCGATCGACCAGCTCGCGAGGTCGGGGCGGTCGGCGTGGGGCGCGCACGCGGTGATCGAAGGCGCGCCGGGCGCGAGCTCGCGGAAGGCGGCGGCGACGGCGTCGGCCCAGGCGCGCGTCCAGCGGCGGGCGCGCGGGCGCAGCGTCCGCAGGTGCCACGCGGCCGAAGGGAACCGCTGCGCCAGCGGCTCGAGCAGCGAGGCCTCGGTGGCGGGCGAGGCCGCGAGCGCCGCGGCGCGGGGGTGGGCGTCGTGCAGCGCCTCGACCAGCGTGCGGACGTCCGCGCGGCCGCCGAAGCGCATGCGCAGGGCTTCGAGCGTGGCGACGGCGAACGCGCGCGCGGCGCCGTCGGGCGCGGGCGGCGCGGCGGCGATCGCCTCGAGCGCGGCGTCGGCGACCTCGCTCCAGGGGAGCGGGACGACGAGCTCGCCCTGCGCGGGCGAGTCGGGGTCGCGGCCGTCGGGGGTGACGTAGAGCAGCATGCGGCGCGCGCCCGGGTGCTCGCGCGCGGCCCACGCGAGGTAGTCGCGCACCTGGCCCTCGCCCTCGCCCGCGTCGATCTTGTTCTCGATGAGGAGGAGCCACGGGGCGCCGTCGGGGTCGCGCCAGGCGCAGCGCAGGTCGGGGGCGCGCGCGCTCGCCCGCACGCCGTCGCCGAAGGGGGCCTCGCGCAGCACGGTGACGCCGGCCGGGTCGATCGGCGCGGGGTGGCGCGGCACCGCGGCGGGCTCGACGCCGGGCAGCACGTCAGCCGACCGGATCGCCCGCGCCACGAGGGCGCGCAGCACGCGGGTGCCGAGCCCGTGGCCGCCGCCGGGGCGCGGCGACGCGGGGTCGAGCAGCCACGCGAGGAAGCGCGTGTGCGGCCGCTCGGCGTGCGTCCACGCGAGCACCTCGAGCGGGTCGAAGGGCGGGGCGATCGCGTCGAGCCGCGCGAGCTCGGGCGCGTCGAGCATCGCGGCGAGCGCCTGGCGCGACGAGAGTCGGCGCGCGAGGGGCCGCGCGGGCGTGCCGGGGCGCTGCGGGGAGGTCGCGGCCATCGCTTGGGCGCGCACCGTCGCACCGGGCGTCGCGCCGGGTCAAGCGCCGCCCGATATCACCGCGGTGACATCACCCGCGACGTCGTCGCGCGAGCACGGCGCCCGCCATCGCCGCCGCGAGCGCCGCCGCGCCGAGCGCGCGGGCCGCGAGCACGTACCCACCGCCGGCGCGCGCGTCGCGCACCTGCACGCCGAGCAGGCCCGTCGCGGCGCTCGTGGCCTGCGCGCCGAGCGAGAGGGCAGCGCCCGCGGCGGCGGCGGCGAGGGCCCAGCGCGGCACGTGGGCGTCGCGGCCGAGGGCCCACACGGCGAGGCCGGTGACCCAGGCGTGCGTCGCGAAGCGGGCGACGGCGAGGGGCATCCCGGGCAGGTGCCAGGGCGAGCTCGGGGCCTGGAGCGCGGCGAGCTCCCAGAGCCAGCCCGCGGCGCCCGCGGTCATGCAGGCGAGCGCGAGGCGCTCGGCGCCGCGGTGGGCGGTCACTGCGCGGGCCCGCAGGCGGCGCAGCAGGTGGCGCCGCCGGAGGGGCAGCCCGACGACGAGCGGAGCCGGCTGCACGCGTCGCGCGTGAGGGCCGAGCCCGCGCGCGCCTGGCTGACGATCACGCAGAGCGACTCCCACGCGCGGCGGTGCTGGTTGCCCATCGGCAGGAGCGCGCGCGCGAGGAGCATGCGCGCGTTGAGGCCGCCGGCGCCGCCCTGGCGCTGCTCGATGGCGACCTCGGCCTCGCGCCGCGCGACCTGATAGTTGTTGGCGTTGAAGGCCGCCAGGGCCGCGCGGTAGTGGTCCCCCTCGGGCGCGGGGCGCACCGGGGGCGCGCGGCGCCGCCCGCGTCGGCGGGGACGACGGCGACGGCGGCGTCCTCGGCGGCGGGCGCGGCGTCGGCGTCGGCGGGCGGCGGCGCAACGACGGCGGGCGCGGCGTCGGCGAGGGGCGGCGGCGTCACGACGCCCGTGGCGCGCCGCGCGTCGGGGCGGATGGCGTGTCGGGTGGTCGAGGGGCCGCCGTCGCGCGTGGCGAGGGCGCCGTCGTCGCGCGGGCCGCGCGACGCGACCCACCAGCCGCCGAAGAAGACCAGGAGGAAGAGCAGGAGGAAGACGGCGTAGGGGCGGCGGTCGGGGCGCGCGGGCGGCGGGAGGGTGACGTCCTCGGGGGAGGTGTCGCCGTCGACGGCGCCGCGGGCGGCGGGCGACGGGCGGGTGGCGCCGTCGGGCGAGCTGCGCGCGAGGGCGCCGACGGCGGCGAGGGTGGCGGCCTCGTCGACGAGGCAGCGCTCGAGGGCGGCGGCGAGCTCGTTGGCGGAGGCGAAGCGCTCGGCGGGGTCCTTCGCGAGGCAGCGCATCACGACGGCCTCGAGGCCGGCGGGGATGTGGGCGTCGGGGCAGCGCGTGCGCGGGGGGACGGGGGCCTTGGCGATCTGCTGGGTGAGCGTCTCGACGAGCGACGCCCCTTCGAACATCAGCGAACCGGTGAGGCACTCGTAGAGCACGGCGCCGAGGGCGTAGAGGTCGGTGCGGTCGTCGACGGGCTGGTTCCTGGCCTGCTCGGGGGCCATGTAGGCGGGGGAGCCGAAGATCTCGCCGGCGCGGGTCTCGTGGCGCGCGACGCCCTCGAGGAGCTCGGCGTTGTTGGTCTTGGCGACGCCGAAATCGAGGAGCTTCACCTCGCCCGCGGACGTGAGGAAGATGTTCTCGGGCTTGATGTCGCGGTGGACGACGCCCGCGGCGTGGGCAGCGGCGAGCCCGCGCGCGACGGCGGCGCCGACGCGGACCACCTCGTCGGCCGAGAGCCAGCGCGCGCCGGTGGACTCGACGTGCTGGAGCCGCTCGCGGAGGGAGGTGCCCTTGAGCAGCTCCATCGCGTAGAAGAGCCTGCCGTCCTCGGTGGAGCCGAGGTCGTACACCTCGACGAGGTTGGGGTGCTTCACCGCGGCGATCGAGCGCGCCTCGAGGCGGAAGCGCTGCACGACGGCGGGGTCGTTGGAGCGCTCGGCGTAGAGCACCTTGAGGGCGACGCGGCGGCGCAGGTCGACGTGCTCGGCGGCGTACACCTCGCCCATGCCCCCGCGCCCGAGGAGCTCGCCGATGCGGTAGTGCGTGCCCCGCACCAGGCTCGCGTCGGCCGACGCGAGGGGGGCGGTGTTGGAGCGGACCGGGGGCGGCGGGACGGAGCCGGGCTGGAGGTTGCGCGCGGCGGCCACGAGGCGGCGGACGCGGCCGTTCTCCTGCTCGCGGTCGTTGGGGAAGAAGTGGGCGAGGGTGCGGGCGACCACCTCGCGTTCGAAGCGGATCCCGCGGCGCGCGCCGATCTCGACGAGGGCGCGGCGCGCGGTGGCCGCGTCGGCGAAGCGCGCCTCGGAGTGGAAGGCGGTGATGGTTTCGAACCACTCGTCGAGCTCGCGCGGCGCGTCGCGGCGCAGGCGGCTCGGCGGCATGAGCGAGTACGACCCCGCGGCGAGCGACTCCATGTGGTCGGCGGGCTCGGCGGTGCAGAAGTCCCGCTCGGCGAGCAGCTCCCACATCACCACGCCGATGGCGAAGAGGTCGCTGCGGGCGTCGACGCGCTCGCCGCGGGCCTGCTCGGGGGACATGTACCCGGGCTTGCCGAACACCAGGCCGTGGGCGGTCTGGGTGTTGCGGCCGGTGGCGTGGGCGGTGCCGAAATCCAGCACCTTCACGTCGCCCTCCCACGACATGCGGACGTTCTGCGGGGAGATGTCGCGGTGGACGAGGTTGAGCGCGGTGCCGTCGAGCGCGGTGGCACGGTGGGCGAAGGCCATCCCGTCGAGCACGCCGGCGATGACGATCAGGACGAAGTCGAGCTTGAGGGGCGTGCGGGCGGTGCGGGTGGCGTAGATGAGCGCGTCGAGGTCGATGCCCGCGATGTGCTCCATCGCCACGAAGGGCGTCGGGCCCTCCAGGCCGACCTCGAGGATCTGCCCGATGTTGGGGTGCGACAGCGCGCAGAGCACCCGCCCCTCGTCGAGGAAGCGCGTGAGGAACTCCTGGTCGCGCGCGTACTCGGGCCGCACCGTCTTCACGACGCAGAGCCGCTGGGCCACGGCCAGCTCGCCGGCCAGCGCGAGGCACACGTCGCCCATGCCCCCCTGCGCCAGCGGCGACAGGAGGATGTAGCGGCCGAACTCGCGCGGCCAGCGCCCGAGGTCCGTGGTCGTGGGGTCTGCGGTCGTGACGCTCGCGGCTTCCATCACCGTTGCTGCCTCGCGGGGCGCCGCGGCCCCCGGGGAGAGGCCGCGCACCGCCGCGAGACTAGAACAGCGTCACCGGGAGGGCAAAACCCAAACAGGCGCTACGGCCGGTGGTGCCGGCGCACGCGGAGCTCCATCGAGCGCCGCACGAGGTCACGCAGCGGCGTCGGCGCGACCGCGGGCATCGCGACGACGCGGGCCGGCTGCGCCGCGGGCAGGGGCTTCGGTTCGAAGCGCTGCGGCGCGGCCGGCTCGATGAATGCCTCGGGCGCCGGGGGCGCGGGCGCGGGCGTCGGGGCGGCGAGCGCGGCGGGCGCGGGCGTCGGCGCGGCGGGCTCGACGCGCGCGACGGGCGCGGCGATCTCCGGGGCGCGGGGCTCGGGCGTCGGCTCGACGAGCGGGAGCGGCGCGGGCGGCGGGGGCTCGGGCTCGGGCTCGCGCAGGTCGAAGAGGTCGCTCTCGGGGACGGGCGCCGTCAGGTCGAGGCTCCCGACGGGGATCTCCACCGACTCGTCGGACGACTCGGAGATCTCCGGCCCGGCGGGCTCGGGCTCGCGCAGCGCCTCGGGCTCGCGCAGCGCCTCGGGGGCGCGCGGCTCCGGCGGCGGCTCGAGCGCGACCAGCGGTGCGGCGCGCGGCGCGCGGGGCACGGCGGGCGCGGCGGGCGTCGGGGCGCGCAGCACGGCGGGCTTCGCGGCGGGGGCGTCGCGGGCGTCGGCGCGCGCAGCACCGCGGGCGTCGGCGCGCGCGGCGGGGCCGGCGCGGGGATCTGCGCGGCGGGGGCGGCCGCGGCGGCGCGGGGCGGGCGCGGGGCGTCCTTGCGCGACACCACGCGCTGGAGGAGGGCTTCGAGGCGGGCGCGCGCGTCGGGGTGGCTCACGTCGCATCTCCGGGGGTCAGCATCTCGAGGATGGCCTCGGGCGAGACGCCCTCGACCGTGAGCGAGCGGACCTCCTGGCAGGTCTCCGGGCTCGCGAGCAGGACGCGCAGCGTGGCGCCGTCGCCGTTGAGCACCGCGCCGCGCACGCGCAGCCCCAGGAGCTCCGCCACCACACGCGACGCGAGGCGCGCGGCGAACTCGCGGAAGCCCGGCCCCGACGCGGGCGGCGAGCGCCACACGAGCAGCAGCGCGTCGCCCCAGCGCTCGAAGGAGACGAGCCCGAAGCCGCGGCGCGCGAAGGCGAGCGAGAGGGCCCAGGCGACCTCCTCGGGGAGCGCGCCGGGCACGTCGTCGAGGGCCTCCTGCGCGTCGGCGACGATCGGCGCCACGAGGCGGTCGGCGAAGGCGTCGAGGCCGTCGGGCAGGCACTCGAGGAGCTCGCCCACCCAGGCCGCGGGGAGGGCCACGAGGCGCTCGGCCTGCGCGGCGCCCGCGCTGATGCGGCCGTGCGGGAGGTCGAGCACGAGGGACGGCGTCGGTGCGTTGCTGCGGAGGCCCATCGCGCGGGACGATCGCACGTCCCCCGCGCGCGGCGCAATCCGGGAACAAGCAGCGGTCCCGCCCGAGCGGTGTCCACGGTTCGACCCCGTTGGCGGCCCGGGGGGGGTGTGCAAGAGTCCGCGCGTGCCGCCGCCCCCCGAGCCCGACGTCGCGCGATTTCGCCTGGAATCCCGCCTCCCCGACGCGGGCCTCGGCGAGGCGTGGGCGGCGGTCGACCGCGCGCGCGGCGACGCGCCGGCCCTCGTCAAGCTCCTCGGCGCGGGCCCGCCGGGCGACGCGGCCGACCCCCGCTCGCTGCCCGCGCTCGTCGAGCGGCTCCAGCGCGCGACCGACCCCGGCGTCCTCCAGCCCTGGGCCTGGGGCGAGCGCGAGGGCCGGGCCTACCTCGCCCACGAGCGCTTCGAAGGCCGCTCGCTCGCGACGTGGCTCGCCGGTCACCGCAAGGCCCGCACGCGCCCCGGCTTCGCAACGGCGCAGCGGCTCTTCCGCCAGGTCGCCGCCGCGCTCGAGAGCGCGGGAGCCGGCGCGCCCCACGGCTCGCTCTCCCCGCGGAGCGTGCTCGTCCGGCGCGAGTCGCCCGGCCAGTACGCCGTCCGCGTGCTCGACTTCGGCGCCGCGCACCTGCTCGTCCCGCCCGCCGGCGGGCACCCCGCGCCCGCGCCGTACCGCGCGCCCGAGCAGCTCGACGACCCCGCGCGGGAGTCGCCGCAGGCCGACGTGTTCGCGCTCGCGGCGGTGCTCGCCGAGCTCCTGAGCCCCGCGCTCGCGCCCTCGCCCGATGGCCCCGCGGCGTGGGCGGCGGCCGCGCGCGAGGGGGCGGTTCGCGCGAAGCTCGGGGCGCTCCGGAGCGACGTGCCCGCGACGGTGTGGGACGCGGTGGCCCTCGCGCTCGACGTCAACCCCGCGCGCCGGCCCGAGCGCCCGGTGATCTTCGCGGCGCTCGTCGAGCGGCACTGGACGAAGGCCGGCCTCTGGGACAAGGCCCCGCTCACCCCCGAGCCAGACCCGCCCGAGGCGCCGCCCCCCGCGGCCTCCCCCACGCTCCAAGGCTCGACGACGCGCTTCGCCAGCGCGCCCGCCCCGCGCCCGCCCACCGTCGTGCCGCCCGCGCCGATGCCCGTCGCGGGCCCTCCCCCGCCGCTCGCGCTGGTCGCCCCGTCCGTCCCGCCCGCGCCCCTCGCCGCACCGCCCGCGCCCTCGCCCGCGTGGAGCGCGCCGCCCGCGCGCGTGTCGGTCACCGCGTGGGACCACGTCGACGAGCCCCCGCTCACGCTCCCGATCGCGTCACCGCTCGACGCGTCCGCGACGCTCGCGCTCGGGGCGTCGCTGACCGACGACGCGCCCGCGACGCTCGCCCTCGGCACCTCCCTGCCCCTCGACCTGGCCGGCGAGCACACCTCGCTCGAAGTGTTCATGCCCCCGGCCCACGCGGCGCAGGGCGACGTCCCCTTCGAAGACCCGTCGCCGACGCCGCGCGACGGCCTGCCGAGCGTGCTCGACGAGGACGAGGGCGTCACCGACTACGCCGCCAACCCCGCGCCCCACGAGCGCCCGCGCCGCCTGCGCGCGCGCACGCTCGGCGTCGACGAACCCGCCGGCCTCGCGATGCTCGCGCCGCCCGCGACCCCCGACGCGGTGACCACCCCCTCGGTGCGCCCCGCCGCGCGCGCGCCCGACCCCGACGGGACGCGCATGATCCAGGCGAGCTGGGAGCAGCCCCCGTCCGACCCCGTCACGCTCCTCGTGAACCCGCCCGCGGCGCCCGTCCCCGTCGTCGAGCGCACGATGGCGATCGACCTCTCGGCCTCGGGGGTGATGCCGTCGCCCGCGCTGCCGCCGCCTTCCGCGCCGCCGTGGTCGTCGCCGGGGCTCGCGCCGCACGGGTGGTCGCCGCCGCCCGCGCCCGTGACGACGACGTCGCCGCCCGAGCCCGCGCGGGCGTGGCCGGCGGGCTGGGTGATCGCGGGGGTGGTGGGGGCCTTCGCGCTCGTCGCGCTGCTGGTGGTGCTGGCGCGCTCGTAGCGCGCCGGCGGGCGGGTCAGACCTCGCGGTTGCCTTCGGCGGGGGCCGCGCCGCCCTCGGCCTCGTCGGCGGGCTTGGCGCCGTGGCAGGCCTTGTACTTCTTGCCCGAGCCGCAGGGGCAGGGGTCGTTGCGGCCCACCTTGGGCCCGCTGCGGCGCACCGGCTGGATCATCTCCGCGGGCACCGACGGGGCGGGCGGCTCGAGCGAGGACGAGGGCTCCGGCGCGGGGAGGTCGGACGGGGGCGCGGCGCCCGCGGGGCTCTGGCTGGCGCCGCGGCGGTTGCGGGAGCTCGGCCCCGAGCGGCGGACGGTCTGCACCTGCGAGGCCTCGAGCCCGAGGGCCTCGAGCGCGGCCTGCATCGCGGCCTCGTCCTCCAGGCCGTCGGAGTCGGCGTGGGCGAACTGCATCGAGGCCTCGCGCTCGTGGGCGATGCGCTGCTCGCGCTCCTCGAGGCGCTCGACGTCCTGGGCCCGCTGGAGCTGCGTCTGGAAGAGCTTCTGCAGCACGCCGTCGTTCACGGAGCTCATCATCGCCGTGAACATGTCGAAGCCCTCCTTCTTGAACTCGAGCTTCGGGTCCTTCTGGCCGTAGCCGCGGAGGCCGATGCCGTCGCGGAGGTGGTCCATGTTGGTGAGGTGGTCGATCCAGGCGCGGTCGATCTCCTCCAGCACGAGCATGCGGAAGGCGCGCAGGAGGTACTCGAGCGGCACGTCCTTCTCGCGCGCGTCGAAGCTCCCCTCGGCCTGCTTGAACATCGCGTGCGCGAGGTCCTCGCGCGAGCCGATGCCGTCGACGTCCTTCAGCTCCTCGCTGTAGCGCTCGCTGAAGCGCGAGGCGAGCGCGCGCGTGTCCCACTCGTCGCGCGGCGCCGCCTCCGCGCAGAACTTCTCCACGTCGTGCACGTTGACGTGGTCGATGAGGTCGAGCAGGCGCTCGCGCTGCATCTGCATCGACCGCAGCACGTCCTTCGTGAGCTTGTCGGCGGCCTTCTTCGGGTCCTCCGACTCCTTCGCCAGCGACACCTGCGCGCCGAAGTAGTGGTAGACCTCCATCTCCACCGCCTCGGCGTTGAAGGCCTCCATCTCCTCGATGCTCGACGCCGCCGCGCCCGCCACCGGCCCGCGGTAGCCCTCGTTCTCCGACTCGGTGTCCGTCTTCGGCAGCGTCTTCGCCGTCGGGTAGTGCCGGATCATCTGCTCGCAGAGCTCGCGGACGCGCTTCTGCACCTCCTCCGAGAACTCGCGCGCCTCGACCTCCCGCACCTCCTCGTCGTCGCGCTTGGTCACGTCGCGGACGTAGCGGCCCTCCAGCACCTCGCGGCGCTGCTTGTACACCGCCTTGCGCTGCTGGTTCATCACGTCGTCGTACTCGAGGACGTTCTTGCGGATGTCGAAGTTGCGCGCCTCCACCTTGCGCTGCGCGTTCTCCACCGAGCGGGTCACCCAGGGGTGCTCGATCGGCACGCCCTCCTCCATCCCCAGGCGGTCCATGATCGCCTGGACGCGCTCGCCCGCGAAGATGCGCATGAGGTCGTCCTCGAGCGAGAGGTAGAAGCGCGAGCTGCCCGGGTCGCCCTGGCGCCCCGCGCGGCCGCGGAGCTGGTTGTCGATGCGCCGGCTCTCGTGGCGCTCGGTGCCGACGATGTGCAGCCCGCCGGCCTCCACCACCTCGCCCCGCTCCTTCTCGCACGTCGCCCGGTAGCGCTCCACCGTGGCCTCGAACTCCTCCTTGTTCTCGGGGGCGTTCGGGTCCTTGCGGGCCAGGAGCAGCTCGGCCTTCGCGAGCATCTCGACGTTGCCGCCGAGGATGATGTCGGTGCCGCGGCCCGCCATGTTGGTGGCCACCGTCACCGCGCCCTTGCGGCCCGCCTGCGCCACCACGTACGCCTCGCGCTCGTGCTGCTTGGCGTTGAGCACCTCGTGCTTGATGCCGCGCTTGCGCAGGAGCGTCGCGATCGCCTCGCTCTTCTCCACCGACACGGTGCCCACCAGCACGGGCTGGCCCCGCTCGTTGCAGTCGACGATCTCCTCCACCACCGCGTTGAACTTCTCGCGCTCGGTCTTGTAGACGAGGTCGTCGTAGTCCTTGCGCTGGATGGGCTTGTTCGTGGGGATCTGCACCACGTCGAGCTTGTAGATCTTGTGCAGCTCCTCGGCCTCGGTCTCGGCCGTGCCGGTCATGCCGCCGAGCTTCTTGTAGAGCCGGAAGAGGTTCTGGAAGGTGATGGTCGCCATGGTGCGGTTCTCCTCCTGCACCTTGACGAACTCCTTCGCCTCGACCGCCTGGTGGAGCCCGTCCGACCAGCGCCGCCCCGGCAGCACGCGCCCGGTGAACTCGTCGATGATCACCACCTTGCCGTCGTCGGTGACCATGTAGTTGACGTCGCGCTTGTAGAGCGTGTGCGCGCGGAGGCACTGCTGGAGGACGTGCAGCTCCTCGATGTGGTTGGGGTCGTAGAGGTTCTTGATCTTGAGCCGGCGCTCGGCCTCCTCGATGCCCTCGTCGGTGAGCTGCACCGTGTGGGCCTTCTCGTCGACGACGTAGTGCTCGTCCTTGCGGAGGTAGGGCACCGCCTTGGTCACCTCGCCGTAGAGGTGCGTCGAGGTCTCCCCGAGCCCCGAGATGATCAGCGGCGTGCGCGCCTCGTCGATGAGGATCGAGTCCACCTCGTCGACGATCGCGTAGTTGAGCTCCCGCTGCGCGCAGTCGTACACGGAGTACTTCATGTTGTCGCGCAGGTAGTCGAAGCCGAACTCGTTGTTCTGCCCGTAGGTGATGTCGCAGCGGTACGCGGCCTTCTTCTCGCGGTCGCTCTGCGAGTTGACCACCGTGCCCACCGAGAGCCCGAGGAAGCGGTGGATCCGCCCCATCCACTCGGCGTCGCGCGTCGCGAGGTAGTCGTTGACCGTGACGATGTGGACGCCCTTCCCCTCCAGGGCGTTGAGGTAGCTCGGCAGCGTCGCGACCAGCGTCTTGCCCTCGCCGGTCTTCATCTCCGCGATCGCCCCGCGGTGCAGCACGATGCCGCCGATGAGCTGCACGTCGAAGTGCCGCATGTTGAGCACGCGCCGCCCCGCCTCGCGGCACGTCGCGAAGGCCTCGGGCAGCAGCTTGTCGAGCGGCTCGCCGTTGCCGATGCGCTCCTTGAACTTCACGGTGTTGGCCCGCAGCCCGTCGTCCGACAGGTCGCGCATCTTCGGCTCGAGCTCGTTGACCGCGGCCACCACGGGGCGGATCTTCTTGAGCTCGCGCTCGTGCTTGGTGCCGAAGACCTTCTGGATCAGCCACGGGATCATCGTCGTCGTACCTTTCGAAGCGCGGTCACGGAAGGCGAAGGGGGGGTATCCGCGCGGGCGCGTGAACCTGCGCCCACTGCCGTGGGATTGCAAGATCCTACACCGGGCGCCGGAGGGGGAACCGGGCGGGGCGGCGGGGTGTTCCCCGGGGGGTGCGGGCGGGGAAAAGTCGCGCCGAAGCGGACGCGCCTCGTGATACGAATCCGCCGATGCCCAGCCCCGAAGCGCCCGCCCCGAAGCCTCCGCTGGCCGCGCCGCGCCCCGCAGGACCGCCGCCCGGCGGCCGCCCGCTCGTGCACGACGGCCGCATCGTCGTCGCCGCCACCGCCTCCGGCGACGCCTGGACCGACGACGTCTCCCCCGAGGTGAACCCCCTCGACGACGTCACCCGCCGCGCGCTCGCGTCGCAGTGGCTCGACGACGCGCTCGCCGAGCACGCCTCCATCGCCGCCTTCACCCGCGTCGCCGCGCAGCTCCTCGCGCTCGGCGCGCCGCCCGAGCTGCTCGAAGGCGCGCACCGCGCCGCGCTCGACGAGGTGCGCCACGCGCGGCTCTGCTTCACCCTCGCGAGCATGTACGGCGGCGCGTGGAAGGCGCCCGGCGCGATCGACATCGGCGCCGTCCGCGAGGCCCGCTGCGACCTCGCCGCCGTCGCCCGCGAGGCCCTCGTCGAGGGCTGCCTCGGCGAGGGAACCGCCGCCGCCCTCGCCCGCCGCGCCGCCGCGCGCTGCGAGGACCCCGAGGTGCAGCGCTGCCTCACCACCGTCGCCGAAGACGAAGGGCGCCACGAGGCGCTCGCCTGGTCGGTGCTCGCGTGGTGCCTCGACCGCGGCAACGAGGACGTCGCCGACGCCGTCGCGCAGGCCCTCCGCGCGATGCCCGCCACCGTCCCCCTCTTCGACCTTCCGCCCGGCGTCGACCGCGCCGCGTGGTCGGCCGCGGGCCGCGCGCTCCCAGAGGAAGCAGCCGCCGCCCACGCCGAGGTCGCGGCCGGCGTCTCCGCCCGCGCATGGCAGCACCCGAAGATGGCCGCGCGCGTCACCGCCGTCACGCCCCGCCGCGCGCAGCCGCGCTCGCGGCGCTGACGCTCAGTCGAGGTCTTCGACCTTCCAGAGACCGTCCTCGCGCACGAGGCGGGCGACGTGCTGCGTGGCGCCGTACGTCATCGTCGCGCGGTCGCCGGCCACCTCGATCGGGCGGCCGCGGTCGAGGTCGGCCTGGAGGAGCCGCAGCATCGCACGGTCCCCTTCGGCCCCCTCGCCCGTCCACGCGTCGCGGAGGAGTTGCTCGGCGCCGCGCGGGGCCCCGCCGTCGGGCCCGGGGCCGCCCGCCCGGAGCTGCTCGGCCACCGCGCGCGGCGCGAGTCGAAGCAGCACGTCCCACCGGCTCGCCTCCACCGCCCGCGCGAACGACTGGAGCGCCTGCCGCGGCGTGTGCTGCCCGTAGAACTCCAGCGCGCTCGGGTCGATGCGCCACGCGCCGTCCTCGTAGAGCAGCCGCACGCGGTCGCCCGACGCGAGCTCGAGCTGCGCCGCCACCGGCACCTGCGGGTCGACGCGTTCGTACGCGGTGATCGCGTCGCGCAGCTCCTCGGGGCGCTCGCGCGCCGCGCGCTCGAAGGCGTCGTAGGGGAGCGCCTCGCGCGCCGACGCCGAGAGCATCCGCCACGCGTCGGCGTGGCGCCCGTCGCGCAGCGCCGCGGCGTAGGCCGCCACCGCGTCGACCGGGCCCGGCGCGGTCGCCTGGCAAGACGACGCCGCGAGCAGCAGGAGGATCGCGAGGCTCTGGCGCACGGCCCGCGACCCTAGCCGAGCCCGCGCCCCCCTGTCACCTCATCCCCACCGCGAGGGCGTGCGCGCGCTGCCCGAGCGCCACCGCCACCTCCGCGGCCGCCCGCAGCCCGATCGCCACCGCCGCCACCCCCGCGATCGCCCGCGCCGAGCCCGCCGCTTCGCGCGTCGCGACGCCCCCGAAGCGCCCCGCCAGCGCGACCACCAGCTCCGCCGCCGCCACCCCGAGCAGCCCCGACGAGGCCACCACCAGCGCGCCCGCGAGCGCCTCCGCGGTGGCGTCGAGCGCCGCGCTCAGCCACGGCTCCCCCGACGCCGGCGCCCCGCCGGGAGGGACCGCCACCCACGACGCGGCCAGCGCCCGCAGCGCGCCGTGGTGCCCGCGCGCGGCCACGAACGTGACCGCCCCCGCCCACCGCGCCGCGCGGCCCGCGGGCTCGAGCGCGTCGCCCTGCGCCGAGAGCAGCGACGCGCCCTGCTCGAGCGCCATCCACGGGAGCGCGAGCACCAGCGCGAGCGCGCCGCCCACCAGCAGCTCGCGCGCGCAGGGGCCCCACCACGCCGCGACCCACGGCGCGTCGGGCGCGGCGGCCACCCCGGCGGCGAGCGCGACGGCGACGGCGACGCGCGAGGGCCACGCCAGCGGGCCGAGACCGGAGAGCGGCAGCAGCGCGACCGCGGGCGCCACGCGCAGCGACGCGAGCAGGAGGCCCCAGGGGCTCACGGCACGAGCGCGGGGATCGCGCGCCAGACCACCTCGGCGAAGCGCACGACCGCGGCGAGGCCCGCGGCGCCGAGGGAGGCGACCACGGCGCCGACCGCGAGCTGGCGCGGGAGCACGGCGAGGGTGGGGTCGTGGAGGCGCGCGGCGGCGCCGGCGAAGCCCGCGAGCGCCCCCGCCGCGAGGCCCGCGGCGAGGACGGGGAGCGAGAGCGTGGCGGCGAGGAGGAGGGCCTGGCGCGCGAGCTCGACGAGCGCCACGGGGCGCCTCAGTTGATCGGGTAGGGGTACGTGACCGAGAAGGTCGAACGCGTGAAGGGCGGGAGCGTCGCGCGGCGCACGGCGCCGACGATGCAGCCCACCGCGGGCCCCGGCGGGATGCCGCCCACCGTCGCCGTCGTCACGCGGCCCGTGTTGGCGAACACGATCGTCACCATCGCGGTGCCGCCCGAGCCCGTCCCGCACGCGCGGACGGCGCTCGCGACGCTCTGGAGCGCGCTCCGCACGGTGCCGCGGTCGGGCGTCTCCGGGGCGCCACCGCCGCCGGCCGCGGGGGCCGGGGCCGAGTTGGCCGCGGGCGCCGCCGCGGGGCGCGAACCGCCACCGCCGCTGCCGCCCACGCGGTTGAGCAGGTCGTCGATGCTGGCCGAGCTCGACGGGCGCGAGGGCGCGGCGGCCGGCGCGGCGGCCGGGGCGCGCGCGGCGGCCGCGGCCGGCGCGGGGGCGGCGGCGGCGCTGCTGCCCGACGAGGAGCCGCGGTCACGGTCGCGGTCGCGGTCGCGATCACGGTCGCGCGGGCGGGAGTCGGAGCCACCCGCGGCGGGCGCGGCGGCGGGCGCAGGCGCGGCGCTCGGGGCGGGCGCGGCCTCGGGCGTGGTGGGCGCCGCGGGGGCGGCCGAGGGCGGGGCGGTCGGGGCGGCCAGGGCGCCGACGGGCGGGGCGTTGGCGGGCGCGTTGAGCGCGGTCTGCTGCGGCTGCTGCTGCTCGGGGTTGTTGCGGCTCACGAGGTACGCCGCGCCGACGCCGCCGCCGACCAGGATCGCCGCCACCGCGACGCCGGTCGCGAGGATGGTCTTGTTGACGCCCTGGGGCTTGGCGGGCTCGGCGGCCGCCGCGGGCGCGGGAACCGACGGGACGGCCACCGGCGCGAGCACCGGGGCCGCGAGCGGCGATGCGAGGCCCGACGAGGCGCCGACGCTCATGATGTCGTCGACCGAGGACTTCTTCGGCCCGTTGGGCGTGTTGAGCGCGCCGGCGAGCTTGTTGATGTCGATGAGGCCGCTCGCGTCGGAGGCCGACGGCGCCGCGGGCTTCGCGTTCTTGTCCGAGAGCTGCTGGAGCGTCGCGAGCGAGAACAGCACGGAGTTCTCGTTGCGCTGGCCGGTGAGGTGCTCGCCAGCGGCCGCGGGCTTCTCGGCCTCGGCGGCGAACGCGGGCTTCGCGGCCTCCTCGGCGCGGGCCTCGGGCGCGAACAGGTCGCCGCCCTTCGGCGCCGCCGCGCGGGCCTTGGCGGGCTCCGCGTTGCGCGAGGTGCGGGGCTCGGCCGCGGCCGCGCCGAAGAGGTCGCCGCCGCCGGCCGCCGGAGCGGGCGCGGGCGCCGACGCGGGCGCCGCGGCCACCGTCAGCGCCGCGAGCTCGGAGACGTCGCGCATCGGCAGCCAGCCGTCGAAGCCGTCGCGCCAGACGTAGGTCTCCGTGTCGATCTGCCCCTGCGCCATCAGGTCGCGGAGCTGGTCGAGCGTGAAGGGCCCCTGCTGGTCGCCGTTGAGCACCGCGTGCCAGATGGGCTCGCTCCCCTCGTTGCTGACCACGCGCGTCTGCTCGTCTTCGCTCGGGCGCTCCACCGGCGCCTCGGCCTCCGCAGGAGCATCAGTGCCGCGGACGAGGATGTCCTCGCCGCATTTCTTGCACTTGATCTTGAAGACCTTCTTCCCCTGGACCTTGTCGTCCGCGATCTTGTAGGTCGCGCTGCAGTTCTGGCAAACGATCTTCATGTTGAGGTCACCCGTGCGGCGTGTCGTGGCGGTGGTGGCTGAGGGTTGAATCGGAGGGACCGTACGCGCAGACGTGTCTGCGACGCGCGAGGCGGCGTGGGGCGCGATCCACCGCGAGGCGATCGGCATTCTAGAGATTCGCCGTTTCGAGGGTCAAGCGTCGGTTCAGTGATGGATTCGATCTGCGACCCCACCCACCCTTGGGTCACGATCGACGCGGCGCGAGGGCGGCGCCGTCCTCCCCGCAGAACACCGTCGGCGGCTCGTACGAGCGGCCGCACTTCGGGCACACGCCGCCCCCGACGGTCGGCGCGGCCGGCGGCGCGGACATGGGCGGCGCCGACACCGGCGCCCCGCCGAGGGGCGTCCCGTCGTGGGGACAGAACGCGAGCCCCGCCTCGACCGACGCCCCACACCGCGGGCAGCGCTGCGGCGGGCCCTTGGATGCCGCAGGGGGCGGCGGTGGTGGCGGGGGCGGGAGGTCCGCGGCGAGGACGGCGCGCGCGTCGCGGCGGGGCCGCGGCATCGGCGTCGGCGCGGCGGGTTGCGCGGGCGGTGCCGGAGGCGCAGCGGGCGGCGGGTCGAGGGTGGGCGGGGGCGCGGGCGGGGCGAGCGACGCGCGGCGGCGGCGCGCGAGCAGGGCGGCGCCGGCCACCCCGAGCAGCGCGCCGAGGCCCACGAGCGCCCAGAGCAGGGGCGGCGTCCGTGGTGTGGTGGGCGCGGTGGGGACGGCGACCGCGCCGACGTGCGGGCCGCTGGCGGTGGGCTCGGCGGCGCCGGCGTCGGGGTCTTCGAGGCGCGCCGCGACGAGGTCGCGGTAGCGGTCGGCGGTGACGACGGTGACGACCCCGCGCTCGCTGAAGCCACCCGACGTCGCGGTGAGTTCGAACTCCCCGGTCGACGCGCCGCGCGCGACGGCGAGGCAGTTGCCCTCGAGCGCGGCCTCGGCGTCGCCCGACAGCCGGCGCATCGCCCACGCGACCTCACCGCCCTGCGTCTCGCAGCGCGCCGCGTCGACGAAGCGCGCGCGGAGGCACACGCGTGTGCCGGCCGTGGTGCTGCGCCGCGCGGGCGTCACCTGGAGCGCGGTTGCTGGCCCCGGCGTCGCGCACCGCGCGGGCGGCGGAGGGGGAGGCGGCGGGGGTGGAGGTGGCGGCGGAGGCGGCGGTGGCGGCGCGTCGGGGGCGGGCGCGGCGGCGTCGGGGGCGGCGCCGGCGCGCTCGTACTCGCGGGTGAGGACGGACGACGCGCGGCACTGCGAGCCCTCGATGGTCCACTCGTAGCGGGTCTCGTCGCGGAAGCTCAGGTGCGTCGCGTCGCGGGCCTCCAGGCGGTACGAGCCGCTCTCGGAGAGGGGGTTGGAGCTCGCCGTCGCGCAGGTCACCTGCCAGCGCGTGGGCGTCGGGTGGCTCGCGGAGACCACCGAGACGTCGCGGTTGTCGCTCCAGCAGCGGTTGGTTCGGTAGGTCGTGCGCCCGCCGGCGATCGCGAGCTGCTCGCCCTCGACGCGGACGGTGACCTCGCGGCCGGCGGGGTTCTGCCGCGAGGTGGGGCGCGGGCCGCAGTTGGCGCCCCACTCGCCGACGGTGACGGCCACCTCGTCGCGGGTGACGCGCCACGTGCCCGCGAAATCCTGCGCGGCCCCCGGCGCGGCCCACGCGAGGGCGGAGAGCCCGGTCGCGAGCGTGAGCGTCGGAGGCAGTCGGCGCATGCGACGCCAACCATATCCAACCCGCCCTCCCCCGCGCCACGATTTCGACGCGAACGCCGCGCGCCGGGCTATCGTCGCGCCATGGCCCACGCCCACCAGGGGACGATCACGCCCCGCGTCGTGACGCTCACCGTCAGCGACACGCGCACCGAAGCCGACGACGAGGGGGGCCGAACGCTCCGGGAGCTCCTCTCCGACGCGGGCGCCTCGGTGCTGCGCCACGCGATCGTGACCGACGACCCCGACCGCATCCGCGCGGCTGTTCTCGAGGCGATCGAGCGCGACGGGGCCGACGCGGTGGTGCTCACGGGGGGGACGGGCGTCGCCCCGCGCGACCAGACCTACGAGGCCGTCGACGCGCTGTTGGAGAAGCGCCTCGACGGCTTCGGCGAGGCCTTCCGGCGGCTGTCGTGGGACGAGGTCGGGCCGCGGGCGATCCTGTCGCGGGCGGTGGCGGGGACGCGGGGGCGGGCGGTGATCGTGGCGCTCCCGGGGAGCGTCAAGGCGGTTCGGCTGGCGGTGACGCGGGTGCTGGGGCCGGTGCTCCCGCACGCGGTCGCGCTCTTGAAGGCGTAGGGGCTACGCGCGCCGCCCCTTCCACGCGGGGCTGTGCGAGAGGGCGTTGCGCGCGGCCACCTCGGCGCTGTCGCGGGCCATCCCGTTGCGCGCCATGAACTCCCCCTCCACCAGCGCGCGGAGCACCTGGTCGTAGGGCAGGAGCGCGCCGCGCCCGTCGGTGCAGTGCCGGCAGTAGGGGTTGTCGGCGCGGCCGCCGCCGCGGTCGCTGTTGCTCGTCATCGGCCGCCCGCAGCTCTCGCAGGCGGGTCCACCCATCAGTCCCATCGCGCACCTCCTCGGTGTGTGGTGTGTGTGCGGCGCACGGTGTACCCCAGGGCCCCGCGCGCGCAAGGGCCCTTCAGCCCCACGGCGAGCGCTCGTCGTCGGGCGACGCGGTGGCGAGCACGTGGCGGCGCCAGAACAACGCCACCACGGCGAAGGCGCCGAGGCAGACCGGCGCCCACCCCACCATCGGCGGCAGGCCCGACGGGCCCTCCCGCATCGAGACCAGCGGGATCGCCGCGAGCCCGAGCGCGCCCCACGCCGCCCACGCGATGCGACGCCACGCGAAGGCGAGCGCGAAGAGCCCGCACCAGAGGAGCGCGGCGACCGCGGCGGCCGCGGGGGGCAGGTGGCTGACGTACGCGACGGCGCCGAGGAGCGCGGGCGCGGGCGCGGCGAGGTGGGCCCAGAAGCCCGGGTCGGCCCCGCGCGGGAAGCGCCGGTCGAGCGCGCGCGCGACGAACGCGATTGCGAGCGAGGCGCCGAGCCACCAGGGGAGCTGCGCGGCGTCGTCCCACGCGACGTTCGCGCCCGCGTGGTAGGGCCGCGTGACGTGGAGGTAGGTGCCCACCCGCACGACCGCGTGGGCGAGCGCCAGGGAGGCGGGCAGCACCACGGCGGGCACGCGCAGCAGGGCCCCGAGCGCGCCCGCGGCGAGGAGCACCGCGAGGTCGCCCGGCAGCGTCCAGAGCGGGAGGTTGTAGTCGGTGTACTGGTCCGCCGTGACGAAGGGGCCGTCGATCGCGGAGGGAGGCGCCGCGGGGACGAGCCCGAAGGCCGCGAGGCCGGCGCCCGCCCCAATAAGCCACGCGAAGCTCGCGGCCCCGGCGGCGAGGACGTTCTGCACCATGGCGTGCTCGCGCCGGCCGCGCAGGGCGAAGGCGCCGCCCGCCGTCACCCCCAGCGCAACGAGCCCCACGGCCGCCACCTCGCTCGACGACAGCCGGCGCACCGCGTCGAGCGCCGCGAGCCCCGGCAGCCCCACCGCCCCCGCCGTCGCCGCCGCCAGCACCCAGCGGAACCACCCCATCTCGGGCAGCGCCCTCGCCTCCTCGGCGAGCATCGTGCGGGCGAGCGCGGCCAGGGCCTCGCGCTGGTCGGACGAGATCACGCCCCGGCGGACGGCCTCGTCGAGGTGCTTCGCGTGGAGGAAGGGGGCGTCGCGCATGGCACCCGCGATCATCCCACACGTTGACCGCCCGCGGCGAGTGCGCTAGTCGGCCGCCGCCCCCCTATGAGCACCGACGGCCACACGCCCCGCAGGACCTTCGCGATCATCTCGCACCCCGACGCGGGCAAGACCACCCTCACCGAGAAGCTGCTGCTCTACGGAGGCGCGATCCACCTCGCGGGCTCGGTGCGGGCAGCGCGCGCGCGGCGCCACGCCACCTCCGACTGGATGGAGCTCGAGAAGCAGCGCGGCATCTCGGTCACGTCGAGCGTGCTGCAGTTCCCCTACGACGGGACGCGCTTCAACCTGCTCGACACGCCGGGCCACCAGGACTTCAGCGAGGACACCTACCGCACGCTCACCGCGGCCGACTGCGCGGTGATGCTCCTCGACGCGGCCAAGGGCGTCGAGACGCAGACGCGCAAGCTCTTCCAGGTCTGCAAGCTGCGCAACACGCCGATCGCCACCTTCGTCAACAAGCTCGACCGGCCGGGCCGCGACCCCTTCGACCTCATGACCGAGGTTGAGCAGCTCCTCTCCATCCACTGCGTCCCGGTCAACTGGCCCATCGGGATGGGGAGCGACTTCCGGGGCGTGTACGACCGGATGTCCCACAAGGTGATCCTCTTCCAGCGCGCGGGCGACCACGGCGAGAGCATCGTGGACATGCAGGAGATGGACGTCTCCGACCCGCGGCTCCCGGGGCTGGTGGGCGAGACGCTCTGGGCCTCGACGCGCGACGAGATCGAGCTGCTCGACACGGCGGGCGAGGAGTTCGACGTGGCGGCCTTCCTCGCGGGGAAGATCACGCCGGTGTTCTGGGGCAGCGCGATGACCAACTTCGGCATCGAGCCCTTCCTGCGGCGCTTCAAGCAGTTTGCGCCGAAGCCGGGCGACCGGGCGAGTTCGAAGGGGATGGTGCACCCGGAGGACAAGGGCTTCTCGGCCTTCGTCTTCAAGGTGCAGGCGAACATGGACAAGGCCCACCGCGACCGCGTGGCCTTCATGCGCGTGTGCTCGGGGAGCTTCCAGAGCGGGATGTGGGTGCGCCACGTGCGGCTCGGGAAGGACGTGCGGCTCTCGCGGCCGCAGCAGTTCTTCGCGCAGGAGCGGACGCTGGTCGACGAGGCGTGGCCGGGCGACGTGCTCGGGGTGTTCGACCCGGGGATGTTCCGCATCGGCGACACGCTCACCGGGGGCGAGGACTTCACCTTCGACGCGGTGCCGCGCTTCTCGCCCGAGCACTTCGCGCGTCTGCGTGCGAAGGACCCGTCGCGCCGCAAGCAGTTCATCCAGGGCGTCTCGCAGCTCGTGGAGGAGGGGACGGTGCAGCAGTTCACCGTGCCCGGCCAGGAGCAGACGCCGATCCTCGGGGTGGTGGGTCAGCTCCAGTTCGAGGTGCTCGAGCACCGGCTGAAGAGCGAGTACAACGTCGAGGTGTACCTCGACATGCTGCCCTTCCAGCACGCGCGCTGGGCCGAGGGCGAGGAGGCCACCGCCGCGGCCTTCGAAGACCGCGGCTACGGCGCCTCCGTCGTCGACCAGGACGGCAAGCTCGTGGTGCTGTTCAAGTCCGACTGGTCGCTCTCCGTGGCCGAGCGCGACTTCCCGAAGGTGACCTTCCACCCCACCGCGCCCATCGCCAACAAGCGGTAGGGTCTCTTCAGCGCAGGTCGACGGAGACCGCGCCGCGCTCGGCGCCGTAGGCCCACGCCCGCACGATCGTGAGCGAGCCCGACGGGAGCGCCACCGTCTGCGCCTGCCCCGGCGCGACCGAGAAGCACGCGCGGGCCGAGCCGATGCCCTCGACGGAGGCGACGAGGCCGTTGGGCGCGGAGAGCGTCGCGCGCCGCGCGTTGGGGCACGCCAGCACCCGCACGTCGGCGCCGTCGCCGCCGCAGCGAAGATCGCCCTCGCTCGCCGCGGTGCTCATCGGCACCCACGCGTCGGTGGAGAGGACCGCCCGCGCCGGCACCGCCATCGCCTCGACGCGCACGTCGCGGACGCCCTCGCCCGCGTTGGTGGCGCGCAGCACGTAGGTGCCCGGCTCGACGATCGCGACGCCCGTTCGGACACCCGCGGCGCAGAGGCCGTCGGTGGTGAGGAGCACCGTGCGGTTGCCCTCGCCCACGAGCTCGACGAGGCCCGCGTCGGTGGTGATCGCCACGGCGGTGCGGGCGGCGACGGTGACGGTCTGGAGGCGGTGCGAGCCGGTGTCGGCGACGCCGTAGGGGGCCGCGCAGCCGCGGCCGTTCCAGGGGGCGAGCGAGAGGGTGGAGGCGCCGGCGGCGAGGGCGACGGAGGCGAGCGGCTCGCACGCGGGAGCAGGAGCGGGGGCGGGCGCGGGCGTCGAGGCCAGCGGGGCGACGGAGGGGAGGCTCGCGAGGTAGCCGATGGAGGGGCCCACGCGAAACACGCGCGGCGCCTTCGCGTCGGCGGCGGAAGCGAAGAGCAGCGAACCGGCGAGCAGGGCGAAATGGATCTTCATGGCACACGCCTCCTCACGCCGCGGCGAGCACTTCCCCATCCGGAGGCTGCGCCGCGAGACCGTGATGTACGGGACGGGTGCTGGTACGGACGGGCTCGCGGGATTCTTCAACGCGGGGCCAGAGGAGCGACTTGTTCGCGCACCCCGGCGAGCACGCCGAGGGTCACGGGAGGGCGACGTGACGGCCTCGCGGAAGGCGCGGTGCCCACGAGATGCGCAACGCCTCGCGCGGCAGTGCTTGTCTACCGGGAGATCGCGGAAGCAGGAGCGTCTGGCTCGCCTGCTCGCGGCGCCGAGTGCCGGTGGGTTTGTCGAGCGCGTCTGGCACGCGCCGAGTGCCCAGGGTTCGCCCGCCCGCCCTCGCTAAGGGGTTTAGGCTCACCCTAGGCAACCTGCATGGGATTGCCCGGTCTGTACCGGGCTCCCAACGAGGCGACGTGGGCGGCGCGCGACGTTCGCACCTCGCGCAGGCTCCCGGAATCCGCCACCGGGCGGATGATCCCATGCAGGTAGCCCAGGGTGAGCCTAAACCACTCAGCGAGGGCGGGCGGGCGAACCCTGGGCACTCGGCGCATGCCAGACGCGCTCGACAAACCCACCGGCACTCGGCGCCGCGAGCAGACGAACCAGATGCTCCGACCTCCCGAAACATCGAGCGCACAGGCACTCCCGTGCGAGGCGTTGCTCCCCTCGTGGGCGGTGTGGTGCGGGGGTGAGGGAGGCGGTGGCGCTACTGGACGGGCGGCGCGGACGGGCGGGCGGGCGCGGGCTGCGGGGCGGCGGCGCCCTTCTTCGCGCGGGTCTTCGCGACGGCGGGGAAGAAGCGCTCGGCCTCCGCCTTGCCGAGGCGCTCGATGAGCCCGCCGTACGCGCGCTCGAACTGCGAGCGCCACGCGCCGGCGGCCTCGGTGAGGCGCGCGTCGGCCTCGTCCTCGGCGAGCCGCGCGGCGTCGAGCGCGGCCGCGGACTCCTGGTAGAGCGCGAGGTCTTCGCGGAGCGCGGGGACATCCTCTTTGCGGAGCGGGTCGTCGGGGGCGAGGTGGGCGTCGAGCCGCGTGGCGAGCTGCGTGTAGCGGCGCACCTCCTCGTCGAGCGAGGCGTCGGTGTAGTGGGCGACGCCTTCGGGGAAGACGCGGGTGTAGGGGGCCTGCGTGACGGCATCGCGGCTGCGGCTGGCGAGGGCGTGGCGCACGTCGCGGGCGCGGACGTCGAGCGCGTCGTCGCAGGCGTCGCGGTCGGCGGTGGCGTCCTGCACGGGGCCGCCGGCGTCCTCCGCGGCGCGCGACGCGTCGAGGAGCTCGCGGTTGCGGCGCTCGCAGGCGTCGGCGAGGTCGTGGAGCTTCTTGCGGCGGAGCCTGCGGATCACGTAGCGGCCGTAGCGGACGTGGACGAGCGGGGAGGAGTTGGGCACCGGAAGCTGCATGGTCACCTCTGGCCGACGGCAACGGGCCGCCGACACTCCCGGGTATCGTCGCGGCGTCGCGGCGCCTTGAGTCGCGCGCCGAAGGGCTCTGCCCGAGCTCGGGACTGGCCCTTCGGCGCGCGCAAAGGAACCACCCCGGGCAAGGGAGGCGGTCTTTCGCGCGCGGAAGGTGACATCGGGTCGGGCGGGCGGTGGTCTTCGGCGCGCGGAAGGACACGCGGGGCGGCGGGGGCAGCGGTCTTCGGCGCGCGGGAGGGGCGCGCCCGAGGTCGGGCGGAGCGCTGGTGCGGCCCGTCGTGCGGCCGGGCCCTACTCCTCGATCGACCGGCAGAAGCCCTCCGGCGGCGTTTCGAGCGCGGGCATCTGCTCCCCTTCGGGCACCAGCGCGAAGCGCGCCGCGTCCCACCGCAAGCGCTGGGTGCGGCCCGTCGTGCGGCCGGCGGCGACGACGCCCTCGTCCGTCGCACCGCGCAGCTCGATCGCCTCCCCGTCGGCGTCCGTCGGCACGGTCGCGACCTCGACGAAGTACCCGTCCGGGTGCAAGCGGTAGAGGGCGCGCCACGCGGCGTCGCAGGTGGCCCGAGCGCAGGTGTAGGCGCACGTCCCGATGCTCCACTGGGAGACGGCGAAATACACCGCGCGCCCCGCGTGGACGCTCCCCTCGTAGTCGATCGAGTGGTGGTCGTGGTCCCACTCCTGGGTCAGCACCAGGCCCGGCATCCCGCGCGTGCCGCGCCAGAGCACGATCGTGTGGATCGAGTCCTCGACGTGCTCGAAGAGGGTCTCCTGCGCGCCGTTGTGGTCGAGGTCGAGGCGCTCCAACACCACGCCGCGCGTCGCGTCGAAGGGCGTCGCCCAGCCGGTCAGGAGCCGCGCCGGCGTCGGGCGCTCGTCGCTCGGTCGCGCGTAGTTCTCCCGCCAGCGATGCCCGAGGCGCGAGAGGATCGGCCCCTCCGCCGCACGCGCGCCGGAGAGGAGCGGGCAGTGCGGCGCGAGCTCCCCCGGGCCGACAAACGTGAAGCCCTCCTGCCGCGTGCCCACGACGCGCACCCGCGCGAGCACCGGCGGCATGACGCCGTCGGGCTCGCGCACGCGTTGGACGTTCGACACTGCGAGCACCTCGACGGCGGTGCCAGGCGGGAGCGTCGGGCCGATCGACGCGACCACGGCGCGAGGGCGTAGATGAAACGCAGCCCGCAGCGTCGCGGTGCAGGGGGGAGTCGATGTCTGCGTGGCAACGGGCGCGACGGGCGCCGCCGTCCGCGTCTGGCGAGACGGAGGGAGCTCGCTGATCGCAGGAAGGTTCGAGACGAGCGCTGTGGCAGGTGCCGCGACGCGGGCCCCGGAGCATCCAAGAAGGAGGGAGACGAGCCGTGGGAGCAGGCCCACGCCGGTGAGTCGGTACCGCCACAACGGCCGGGGAACGAGTGCGCGAGAACCCGGCGCCCGGCGAGCCTGGGGCGTGGTCATGCCCACCGCACAGCAGACCACGTGCCATCGCCGCGCGAGCCCATCGTCGCGGGCGCCCGTCCACCGTCTGCCGCCGCCCGGAACTTGCGGACCGCCCGCGAGGGGTGTTACCGGCAGATTCCGCGATGGCGAAACAGGTACACTGCGTCGTGCGAGGGCGCGTCCAGGGCGTGTTCTTCCGGGCGTCCGCGCAGCGGGAGGCCCGCCGGCTCGGGCTCACCGGCTGGGTGAAGAACCTCTCCGACGGCTCCGTGGAGGCCGTGGTCGAGGGGGAGGACGAGCCGGTGCGGGAGTTCATCCAGTGGGCGCAGCGCGGCCCGAGCGCGGCGCGGGTCGATCGGGTGGAGACACGATGGCGAAGCTACACCGGCGACTTCTCCGACTTCCGCATCGAGTCCTGACCGCCGCCCTCGCGGGGATCCTCCTCGCGCCCGGCGCCGCGCTCGCGCAGGAAGAGCCCGCGGCCGCACCGCCTCCCGCGGCGCCCGCCCAGCCCGCCATCGAGGCCTCGGGCGTCGGGCGCTCGGGCCGCGAGGTCGACGCCGCGCTCGCGGGGCTCACCGACGGCACGCCGAGCGCGCGCCGCCGCGCCGCGGATGAAGCGATCGCGTCCTTCGAACTCGACGACCTCCCCGCGCTGCGCGAGCGGCTGATGGCGCCGCTCCAGGGCGTCCACCTCGACACGCTGCGCCTCAAGATGGTGCGCGCGGTGACGCAGGCGACGGCGGCGCGCCCCAACGCGGAGTACGACCTCCTCTCGCTCCTCGTCGCGATGCCGCGGGCGCGCGACACCGACGTGGCGATCGAGCGGATCACCCTCGCGCGCGCGGTCGGTCGCATCCCGACGAGCGAGGCCGGGCGCGTGCTGCTCGCCTTCTCCGCGGCCTTCAACGGCACCTTCCGCCAGGAGGTGGGCCGCGTCGTCCGCGGCGACCTCAAGGACTACGTGCTCCCCGCCATCATCGAGGCGCGCGGCATGTCGGAGATGCAGCGGATCTTCGTGCGGCAGCTCCGCGAGTCGCTCCGCCGGGTGACGCCCGGGGAGACGGTGCAGCAGCGCGACAACGCGCTCCTCGCGGACATCCTGCGGGCCTTCGGGTCGGTGCGGCAGGCCGACGCGATGCGCGTGGTGATCTCCTTCGTCAACAGCGACCGCGCGCAGGTGCGGGAGGCCGCGCGCTGGGCGGTGGCGCAGTACGGGCGAGACACGATCCACGCGCTGCGCGACGCCTACGAGATGTACGAGGGGCGCGACCCCGAGCTCGCCTGGGGCTGGGAGCGCGTCGCCCGCGAGCTCTACCTGGCCGCCGACCGGCGCCGCGACGCGGAGGTGGCCGCGCGCCTCGACCAGGGCCTCGCGGCGGGGCGCGAGCGCGACGTCGACGCGATGCTCGGGCACTTCCGCTTCGTGCTGGCGCGGCACCCCACCTTCGAGCGGCGCGCGGAGATGGTGCCCGCCCTCATCGAGGCCGCGCGGCGCCTGGAGGGGAGCGACGCGGCGAAGGCGGAGTCGCTCTGGCGCCTCGCGCTGTGGGTCGACCCGACGGGACCGCGGGCCCGCGAGGTGCGCGCGGCGGTGCTCTTCCTCGAGGCCGAGCGGGCGATGGCGCGCGGCGTGGCCGACCCCGAGCTCTACCGCGCGGTGCTCCGCGTCGACCCCAACCACGAGGGCGCGAAGGAGCAGGTGGAGAACGTCGAGCAGTCCGGCGTCCTCGGCGCGCGCCGTCGCCGCCGCCTCGCGGGCGCCGCGGGCATCCTCGCCTTCGCGGGCGCGATGCTCTGGGCGCTGGTGAAGGGCCCGCTCAAGCCGCCGCCGCCCGCGAAGAAGAAGCGCCGGAAGAAGAAGACGCTCGACCCGGCGCTGGCGTCGTCCCCGCCGAGCCTCCGCACGACGCCCGAAGGCGCCGCGCAGTCGGCCTCGCCCTCGGCGCCGTAGATCCCGTGAAGCTTCGACGCGCGCTCGAATAACGGGCGAGAGCGCCGTCGCTTCGGCGGATCGGCACAATCTTCACCCCGCGCCGGAAAAGCATTCAAGGGCGCTTCGCCATCGCCGTTTACCTACTTGGGCACGGCGCTGCACACCCCGCAGCGCCGAGGTGCCCCCCTTCACGACGAGCGTCACGCGTCGCCCTCGACCCCGCATTGCGTCCTTGCGCGCGGGGCCTCGGGCGGCGGTGCGTCCGCGGCGCGCGGGGGCACGTGTCGACCTTGAACGACGAGAGAGAAAGCGAGCGAGAAGACGACGATGACCACCGCACACGCCATCAGCCCTTCGAAGACGTACGCGCAGAGCGCCCCGAAGGCGGCCAACCAGCAGCACGGGGCCCGCTTCGGGCACGCGGGCGGCGCCCTGCTCGTGCAGCGCTACGGGATGAGCGACCGGACGATCGCGCTGCGGAAGGAGTTCCTCCGGCTCGGCGAGGAGGAGCAGAAGCTGCTGGTCGAGCTGATCCCATGGGCGAGCGAGCACGCGCCGACGATCGTGCGGGAGTTCTACGACTGGCAGTTCGCCTTCCCGCGGACGCGGGACTACTTCACCCACTACGCGCGCTCGAAGGGGATGCCGCTGGCGGCGCTCCGCCACCACCTCGAGAGCGCGCAGCGGGGCTACTACGTCGGCGTCTTCGAGGGCGCGCGGGGCGGTTGGGACGCGAACTACTTCGAGAGCCGGCTCGCCATCGGGCGCGTGCACGACGCGATCGACCTGCCGCTCAAGTGGTACCTGGGCGCCTACTCGGAGTACCAGCACCTCACGCGCCAGCACCTGCAGGCCACCTTCGAAGACGCGGCCTACGTCGCGCGCGTCGAGATGGCGCTCCACCGCGTGTTCAACCTCGACATGCAGGCGGTCTGCGAGTCCTTCCTGCTGAGCACCTTCGAGTCGGCCGGCTTCGAGGTCGACGACATCCAGGCGGACGTCGACAGCGACAAGACCGAGCACGTCAGCCAGGTGAAGGGCAACGTGCGGCGGCTGTTCGAGCAGCTCCAGATCGTGGCGGGCAAGCGCCTGCGCGACCCGGCCCTCGACGTCCCGGTGCCCGGCCGCCTCGGCGAGGCCCTGCACGCCTTCACCGAGTCGTTGCGGGTCGTGGTCGAGCAGATCTCCATGGGGGCGGAGACGCTCTCGGGCTCGGCCCAGGAGCTCAACGGGGTGAGCACCACGCTCGGCCGCGACGCGGCGAACACCAACGACCAGGCCGACAACGTCTCGAGCGCCGCGACCCAGGTGAGCGTGAGCGTCCAGACGGTGGCCGCGGCCGCCGAGGAGATGACCGCGAGCATCCGCGAGATCGCCAAGAACGCCTCGGACGCCTCGCGCGTGGCCGGCACCGCGGTGAAGGTCGCCGACACGACCAACGCGACGGTGGGGAAGCTCGGGGAGTCGAGCGCGGAGATCGGGAAGGTGGTGAAGGTGATCACGTCGATCGCCCAGCAGACCAACCTCCTGGCGCTCAACGCGACCATCGAAGCGGCGCGCGCCGGCGAGGCGGGCAAGGGCTTCGCGGTGGTGGCCAACGAGGTGAAGGAGCTCGCCAAGGAGACCGCCCGCGCCACCGAGGACATCTCCCAGAAGATCGAGTCGATCCAGGCCAGCACCCGCGGCGCCATCGGCGCCATCGCCCAGATCAGCGAGATCATCGAGCAGATCAGCTCGCTCCAGACCACCATCGCCTCCGCCGTCGAGGAGCAGACCGCCACCACCAACGAGATCGGCCGCAACATCTCCGAGGCCGCCCGCGGCGCCGGGGAGATCGCGAAGGCCATCTCCGGGGTCGCCAGCTCGGCGCGGAGCACCGCCGGCGGCGCCGCGCAGGCCCGCACCGCGTCGGAGAACTTCACCCGCATGGCCGGCGAGCTGCAGACGATCGCCGCGCAGTTCCTCCGGTAGCGCTCCAGCCGCCCTCCGCCCGTGCGGAGCGCCCCAACGCTCCGCGCGCCCTGCTCCCCGCACGCCGCCCTTCCGCCCGCGCCGCCCGCGCTGGTACCGTCCCCGCCCCTCCATGCCCAGGAACTTCGCCATCACCGGCGTCGGCGGCTACATCGCCCCGCGGCACCTCCGCGCGATCCGCGACACCGGGAGCCGCCTCGTCGCCGCGGCCGACCCCAAGGACTCGGTCGGCCTGCTCGACCAGTACAACTTCGACGTGCGCTTCTTCACCGAGGTCGAGCGCTTCGACCGGCACCTGGAGAAGCTCAAGCGCGCGTCGGAGGACGAGCGCGTCCACTACCTCACGGTGTGCTCGCCCAACTACCTGCACGACGCCCACTGCCGCCTCGGGCTCCGCGTCGGCGCCGACGTCATCTGCGAGAAGCCCCTCGTCATCAACCCCTGGAACCTCGACCCCCTCCGCGAGCTCGAGGCGGAGACCGGGCGGCGGATCTACACCGTGCTCCAGCTCCGCGTGCACCCGAAGCTCATCGAGCTGCGCGAGCGGCTGCGGGCCGAGTCGCCCGGCCGCTCGCACGACGTCGTGCTCACCTACGTGACCGGCCGCGGCGCCTGGTACGACGTGTCGTGGAAGGGGCAGATCGACAAGTCCGGCGGCGTCCCGACCAACATCGGGATCCACTTCTTCGACCTGCTCACGTGGCTCTTCGGCGCCGTGGAGCGCAACGCCGTCCACCTCAAGCAGCCGCGGCGGATGGCCGGCGCGATCGACCTCGAGCGCGCGCGGGTCCGGTGGTTCCTCTCGGTCGACGTGAAGGATTTGCCCTTCGCGCCGGAGCCCGGCGGGCGCGCGACCTTCCGGTCGATCACGGTCGACGGGGAGGAGGTGGAGTTCTCCGAGGGCTTCACCGACCTGCACACCGCGGTGTACCGCGAGGTGTTCGAAGGGCGCGGGCACGGGATCGAGGACGTGCGCCCGTCGATCGAGCTGGCCCACGCCATCCGCTCGGCGGACCCGTCGCCCCCCGGCGACGACGCGCACCCGCGCTTGCGCGGCTGAGCCCTCAGCGCGGCGAGCGCGCGGCCTCGGTGAGCAGCGCGAAGAAGGACTCCCGCGCCTGCGACGACATCGGCCCGGCGTGGCGAAAGAGCACCCGCCCGTCGCGCGAGAGCACCATCACGTGGCTGCGGCCCGGGCGGAAGCGGTAGGCCGTCGACATCGCGCCGCTCCAGTCGATCATGAGCTCGTAGCCCATCTGCCGCGCGATCTCGACCACGGCGTCGCGCGCGTAGCCGCGGGCGGGCCAGAAGTCGTAGGCGCTCAGGTTGGCCACCGCCACCAGCGAGACGTCCCGCGAGAGGTCCTCGCGGCGGGCGCGGGCGGCGAGGTCGTCCTTGAGCGGGTTGTTCTGCTGGTTGGAGTCGCGGTCCTCGTAGATGATGATCACCACGCGGCCGAGGAAGTCGCGCAGGCGCCGCGTCCGCCCGGCCGTCGACTCGAGTTCGAACTCGGGCGCGCGCGGGAGCCCCACGGCGTTGACGACGGAGCCCGACGGCGGGTCGCCGAGGGCGGCGGGCGCGGCGAGCAGGAGGGCGAGCGAGAGGGCGGCGGGTCGTCGCATGCGGGTTTCTTCGGGGAGGGTCTGCGGGTCAGTGGGCCATGTCGAAGCGGGGGGCGTGCGCCCCGTTGGTCGGGCGAGGCTCGGGGGGCTCCTCGGTGCGCGCGGGCGCCCGCCGCAGGATGCGCTCGATCTCCGGCCGCGCGGCGGCGAAATCTCCGTCCATCACCATGCCGCCCGCCGCGCGCACCGCGTCGGCCACCGAGGCCACGCCGCTGCCCCCGACGAACCACGGGGTGTCGCCGCAGGCCGCGCCGTACTCCCGCACCGCCGCCTGCGCCGCGGCGACGTCGGAGGGCTGGGTGACCGAGAGCCCGACGGCCGAGGGGCGGAGCGAGAGCACCGCGTCGGCGATCGCCTGCGGCGGCGTGCGCGCGCCGAGGTTGACGTGCGCGACGCCCCACGACGCGAGGCGCAGCGCCACGCCGTAGAGCGGGAGCTCGTGCGACTCGTCGGCGACGCACCCGAGCAGGACGGTGTGCGTCGCGGGCTCGGGGTTGGTGAGGCGCATCATCCCGCGCACCACGTCGCCCACCGCCTGCGTCGCGATGTGCTCCTGCGCGATGGAGAGCGAGCCGGCGTGCTGGAGCTCGCCCACGCGGCGCATCACCGGGACGAAGACCCGGTCGAACACGCTCGTGGCCGCGCCGAGGTACTGCGCGCGCGCCGTCTCGCGCTCGACCGCGCGGGCGTCGAAGGCGGTGATCGCGTCCATGACCCGCCGCGCGGCCACCTGCCACGGGTCGCCCTCGGCGCCGTTCAGCGTGGCCGAGCCCTCCTCGCTGGCCCGGACCATCTTCGCCGCCTCGGCGATCGACATGCCGTTGGCGCAGAGGTCGCGGAGGCGGCGCACCATCGCGACGTCGTGGTCGCTGTAGAGCCGGTAGGCCGCGGCGGTGCGGGCGGGGGTGGGGATGCCGTAGCGGCGCTCCCACGCGCGGAGCGTCGGCGACGGGACGCCGGTGAGCTCGGAGACGACCTGGATGCGGTACCTGCCGATGTCGGGCATGGGTTGGCTCTCTCTCTCTTCCTGCTTGGACTGTGATGAAACCAGCCGGGGGTGTGGTTGCATCCTGTCTTGTGCAAAGCTTCCGGGCGTCAACTCCCCCGGGGCGACAACGACTGGAGAATCCCGGTATGAGCGAGGACAACAGGCCCCACGCGGTGGTGATCGGCAGCGGCTTCGGAGGGCTCGCGGCGGCCGTCCGGCTCGGGGCGCGGGGCTACCGGGTCTCCGTGCTCGAGCGCGGCGACACGCCGGGCGGGCGCGCGCGCGTGCACCGCCTCGACGGCTTCGTCTTCGACGCCGGGCCCACCGTGGTGACGGCGCCCTTCCTCTTCGAAGAGCTCTGGTCGCTCTGCGGGAAGAAGATGTCCGACGACGTCGACATGCGGCCCGTCGCGCCCTTCTACCGCGTGCGCTTCCACGACGGGACGAGCTTCGACTACAACGGCGACCCCGAGCACATGCGCCGCGAGGTGGGCCGCTTCTCCCCCGGCGACGTCGAGGGCTACGAGCGCTTCGTGCGGATGAGCGAGGAGATCTTCAAGGTTGGCTTCGAAGAGCTCGCCCACGTGCCCTTCGGGTCGTGGGGGTCGATGCTCCGCATCGTGCCGAGCATGGTGAAGCTGGAGAGCTACCGCACCGTGTACGGGCTGGTGTCGAAGTTCATCCGCGACGAGAAGCTGCGTCAGGTGATGAGCTTTCACCCGCTGCTCGTGGGCGGGAACCCCTTCTCCACCACGTCGATCTACACCCTCATCGCCTTCCTCGAGCGCAAGTGGGGCGTTCACTTCCCGATGGGCGGCACCGGCGAGCTGGTGAAGGGCCTGGTGAAGCTCATCGAGGGGCAGGGATCCAGCGTCACCTGCAACACCGAGGTGAAGGAGATCACCGTGGAGAACGGCCGCGCCACGGGCGTCCGCCTCGCCTCGGGCGAGCGCGTGAAGGCCGACGTGGTGGTCTCCAACTGCGACTCGGCGTGGACGTACCGCCACCTCGTCGCCCCCGAGCACCGCCCCTCGTGGAGCGACCGCCGCCTCGAGCGCTCGCGCTACTCGATGTCGCTCTTCGTGTGGTACTTCGGCACCAAGCGGAAGTACGACGACGTGGCCCACCACTCCATCCTCCTCGGCCCGCGCTACAAGGAGCTCCTCGAGGACATCTTCGAGCGCAAGGTGCTCGCCGACGACTTCTCGCTCTACCTCCACCGCCCGACGGCCACCGACCCGTCGATGGCGCCGGAGGGCTGCGACGCCTTCTACGTGCTCTCGCCCGTCCCCCACCTCGACGCGGGCGTCGACTGGAGCCAGAGAGCGGAGATGTACCGCCGCTCGATCGAGCGCTACCTCTCGCGCACCGTGATGCCCGACCTCGAGAACCAGGTCGCCGTCTCCCACGTGCTCACGCCGCAGGGCTTCCAGGACGACCTGCTCTCCTTCAAGGGGGCGGCCTTCGGGATGGAGCCCGTGCTCACCCAGTCGGCCTACTTCCGCCCGCACAACCAGAGCGAGGACGTCGCCGGGCTCTACCTCGTCGGCGCCGGCACGCACCCGGGCGCGGGGATGCCGGGCGTGCTCTCGTCGGCGCGCGTGCTCGACTCGCTGGTCCCCGATGCTCGTCGCTGACCCGCGCTCGCGCCTCGATGACGACATCGCGCGCTGCCGCGAGATCCTGCGCGAGGGGTCGAAGAGCTTCCACGCCGCGTCGCTGCTCCTGCCGGCGCGCGTGCGGGCCCCGGCGTCGGTGGTGTACGCCTTCTGCCGCGTCTCCGACGACGCCGTCGACCTCGTCTCGCCCCGCCAGGCCCCCGAGGCCCTCGACCGCCTCCGCGTCCGCCTCGACCGCGCGTACCGCGGCGCCCCCCATGACCACCCCGTCGACCGCGCCTTCGCCGCCGTGGTGGCGATCCACGACGTCCCGCGGGCGATCCCCGAGGCGCTGCTGGAGGGCTTCGCGTGGGACGTCGAGGGCCGCTCGTACGACGACCTCTCGGGCGTCCTCGCGTACTCCGCGCGGGTGGCCTCCGCGGTGGGCGTGATGATGACGGTGCTCATGGGGCGCCGCGAGCCCGGGGTTCTCGCCCGCGCGTGCGACCTCGGCGCGGCCATGCAGCTCACCAACATCGCGCGCGACGTGGGCGAGGACGCGCGCAACGGACGCGTGTACCTCCCCGACGCGTGGCTCCGCGAGGCGGGCGTCGATGTCGAGGCGTGGCGCGCGAAGCCGACCTTCACGCCGGCCATCGGCGCGGTGACCGAGCGGCTCTTGAGCGAAGCAGACAAGCTCTACGCGCGGGCCGACCTCGGGGTGCCGATGCTCCCGCGCGACTGCCGGCCCGCGATCCGCGCGGCGCGGTTGCTCTACGCGGACATCGGCCGCGTGGTGCGGGCGCGCGGCGGCAACTCGGTGGACTCCCGCGCGGTGGTGTCGAAGGGGCGCAAGCTCGCGCTGGTGATCCGCGCGTGGGGCGCTCGCTTCTCCGCGGGCCGCGAGCCCCAGGCGGGGGACGCGCCCGCGCTGCCGGAGGTTCAGTTTCTGCTCGACGCGGTGGCGGGCGCGAAGGCGCTCCCGGGAGGCACGGCATGAAGCTCGACGACGCGAAGGCGCGGGTGCGGGAGCGGGCGAGCGCGGAGCTCGTCGAGCGCCTGGAGCACCTCGACGCGATGCGGAAGCAGCGCCCGCAGGACGACGACGCGCCCGGCGCGCCCGGCCCCGGCACGCGGGCGGATTTCGACGTCGCGCTGGTGGGCGGCGGGCTCTCGATCCTCTATGCGCCGGTGCTCGCGGCGAAGGGCCTCCGCGTCGCCGTCTTCGAACGCGGCACCGCGGCCACCGCCCACCGCGAGTGGAACGCCTCCCGCCCCGAGCTCCAGCGCCTCGTCGACGTCGGCCTCGTCGCGCCCGGCGAGCTCGACCCGCTCCTCGTCGCCCAGTACCGCGAGGGCTTCTGCCGCTGGCACGCCGGCGGGACGTACCCCGTCACCGGCGTGCTCGACGTCGCGGTCGACGCGGGGGCCCTCCTCGCCCACGCGCGGCGGCGGGCGGAGGCGCTCGGCGTGACGTTTCACGACGGGCACGCGCTGGTGGGCCACGCGGCGGGCCCCGACCGCATCGCGCTGCGCTTCCGCACGACGGAGGGCGCGGCCCGCGAGGTGACGGCGCGGGTGATGGTCGACGGGCGTGGGGCCTCGTCCCCGTCCGCGACGGCCGACCTGCTCTGTCCGACGGTGGGCGGCGTGCTCGAAGGCGTCGCAGAGGGGAGCGGCCCCGACGCGATCGACCCGTCGGTGGGCGAGATCCTGGTGACCACGGAGGGCGTGGTCGACGGCCGTCAGCACATCTGGGAGGCCTTCCCCGGGCGGCCCGGCGAGACGACGGTGTACCTCTTCTACTACGACCGCGCGGAGGCCGTGGGGGAGGGATCGCTCCTCGCGCTCTACGCCCGCTTCTTCGCGTCGCTGCCGCGGTACAAGCGCGGCGACGTGCGGCTCGTGCGGCCCACCTTCGGGTACATCCCGGGCTGGTCGCGGCTCACGCCCGCGCCGCGGCCTCCCTCTCCGCGCGTGGTGCTGGTGGGCGACGCGGCCGCGCGCCAGTCGCCGCTCACGTACTGCGGGTTCGGCGCGACGCTCCGCTCCCTGGCTCCTGGGGCCGAGCGCATCGCGGAGGCGGCCGACGGGCGCGACGTCGGCGCGGTGGTGCACGACACCGCCCTCCACGCGGGCACGGGCGCGCTCGCCCACATGATCGCGTCCCCGTCGCGCGACCCGGCCCGCGCGGGCGACCTCAATGCGTTGCTCGACGCGGCCTTCTCGACGCTCCACGCGCTCGGCAACGGCCCGTACGGCGCGCTGCTCCGTGACGAGATGGATGCGCGGACGTTCGTGCGGTTTCTCTACGACACGTCGCGGCGGCAGCCGCGGGTGTACCGGGACGTGTTCCGCGTGCTCGGCGCGATGGGCGTGTCGCGCTGGGGGGCGAGCGTGGCGCGGGCGCTGTGGGAGGCGTCGCCGTGATCCCCGCGCGCAAGAGCGCGTGGTTCCGCCGGTGGTTCGCGGGGCACGCGGCCGGGCGGATGCGGGCGACCTTCAACACCGTGCGCGTCGCGGGCGCGGAGCACCTGCGCGGCGCCCTCGCGGCGGGCCCCGTGGTGATCGTCTCGAACCACACCGCGTGGTGGGACCCGCTCGTCGCCCTCGTGCTCACCGAGCGCGTCGCGCCGTGCGACTCCTACGCGATGATGGACGCGGCCAACCTCCGGCGGCTCCCCTTTCTCGGGCGCATCGGGGGCTTCGGCGTCGACCTCACCAGCGCCTCCGACGGGGCCGCAGTGATCCGCTACGCCGCTCGCCTCCTCGACGGCCCCGGCCGCGCGGTGTGGGTCTTCCCGCAGGGGCGCGAGCGGCCCGTCACCGAGCGCCCGCTGGGCTTCCGCCGCGGCAGCGCGGAGGTGGCGCGCGTGGCGAAGGCGGCCACCGTGCCCCTCGCGATCCGCTACGAGTTCGGCGGGGCCGAGCGGCCCGAGCTGCTCGTCGACGTCGGCGAGGCGATCGCCCCCGAGCGCGACGTGGAAGCGCTCCGCGCGCGCCAGGAGCGGGCCGTCACCGAGGCCCTCGACCGCGTCGACGCGTCGCTCCGCGCGGGCGACCTCGCGCGCTACGAGGCGGTGATCCGCGCGCCCGAGTCCGCGCTGGGGCGCTTCGCGGAGCGCGCGCTCGCGTGGATGACCCGCCCGCGGGCGGAGCTCACGCCGGCACGCGGTGGGGCCCCGTCTCCGTCGCGCCCCGCGCGGGCGCCGACGTGAAGAGGGCGGCCTTCGCGATGCGCGCGACCTCGCGGTAGTAGCGCCGGCGGCCCTCGTCGCTCTCCTCGATCGCAACGCTCACCACCGGGCCCATCGCGCTGGTGAAGGTGACCATCTGGAGCGCGAGGATCACGTACGCCTCAGCGTCGAGGTCGGCCGGGTGGCGGCCGCGCTCGGTGCCCGCCTGGACGTAGCCCGCGATGGCCGAGAGCCACGGGCGCACGGGGCCGCGGAGCATGCGCTGCGTCGCGTCGGGACGGTCGAGCCCCTCGCGGACGAGCACCCGCGCGAGGTCGGGGTTGGCGCCGAAGAAGCGCTGGAGCTCGCCGAAGATGGCGTCGAAGCGATCCTCCCCCGCGCTCGCCGCGAGCAGGAGCCGCGGCAGCACCTCGCGCCAGTGCTCGAGCAGCGACTCGAGCACGCCCGTGCGGATGTGCTCCTTCGAGGGGAAGTGGTGGAGCACCGCGGGCTTGGTCACCCCCACCACGTCGGCGATGTCCTGGAGCGAGGTGCCGTCGAAGCCCCTCGCCGCGAAGAGCCTCGTGGCCGCCGCGATCACCTGCGAACGAACGTCCTGGCCTTCGCCTGCGCGCGATTTCGACATCGGTAAGCGCGAGCCTACCACGCGGTCAGCAGGGGGTGGAAGGCCCCCGTTCAGCCGCCGGCGACCTCGTCGAAGAAGCGGTCGAGGTACGCGCGCATGAAGCGGGCGCGCTCGGCGGCGAGGGCGCGGGCGGCGGCGGTGTGCATCCCGGCCTCCAGGCGCAGGAGCTTCTTGAAGAAATGGTCGACCCCCCAGAGCTTGTCGTCGAGCTCGCGATGCTCGGCGCGGGGGTCGTCGGGGTCGTAGAAGGGGCGGCCCATCGCCGCGCAGGTGGCGAAGCAGCGCGCGACCCCGACGGCCCCGATGGCGTCGAGGCGGTCGGCGTCCTGGAGCACCTTCGCCTCCAGGGTGTCGGGCGTGACGCCGAGCGAGAAGGGGTGGACGCGGATCGCGTAGCAGACGGCCTCGGCGCGCGCGTCGTCCCAGCCGTGCGCGCGGAGGACGTCGCGGGCGTGCTCGGCGCACACCTCGCCCGAGCGGCGCGACTCGGGGTGCCCCTTGGGGTAGTTGAAGAGCTCGTGGAGGAGCGCGGCCGCGGCGGCGATGGTGACGTCGGCGCCCTCGGCGCGGGCGACGCGGCGGGCGTTGGCGGTGACGCGCTCGACGTGGAGCCAGTCGTGGGCGGCGTCGGCGCCCTCGCAGCGGGCGCGGGCGACGGGTCGCAGCGGGGCGAGGAGCGCGTCGAGGGAGGCGTCGTCGGGCGGCGTCATCGGGCGGTGACTTCTATCACCGCGCGTCGCTTTCGTTGCTGATTCCGCGCGGGGGAGTGAGGTACCGTCGGGCGCATGGCTACCTCGAAGCGAGACCTCATCGACGACCTGCTCGGCGCCCACTCCCAGCTCACGCGCAAGGAGGCGAAGTCCATCGTAGACGACGTGTTCGCCAGCATCGCCGCCACGCTGCGCAAGGGCGACGCGGTGCGCATCGCGGCCTTCGGCTCGTTCTCGGTGCGCGACCGCAAGGCGCGCAAGGGGCGCAACCTGAAGACCGGCGAGTCGATCGACATCCCCGCCCGCAAGGTGGTGCGCTTCAAGCCGGCGAAGGCCTTCCAGGCCGCCGCGACGAAGCCCAAGTCCGCGAAGCGCGGCGCGAAGTCGAAGGGCTGAAACCGCCCCCCGGCCTCCCGGCGTAGGCAGCGGTGATGATCAAGCCGTTGCTCGCCTCGCTCCTCCTCGTGGCCTCGTGCAACCGCGCGGCGCCGCACCCGTCCGGCGCGTCCCCGACACACGCCACGGCCGACCACACCCCGACCACCAGCGCCCCCAGCGCCCCCGCCGCGCCCGTCGACCTGCACGGCGGGACGGAGCCCGCGCCGCCGCCGCCCGCGGGCCTCGCGGTGGCCACCTTCGCGGGCGGCTGCTTCTGGTGCATGGAGGCGGCGTTCGAGCAGATCCCGGGCGTGCGCGACGCGGTGTCGGGCTACACGGGCGGCCCCGAGCTGCACCCGGGCTACGAGCAGGTGAGCAACCACGGCACCGGGCACGCGGAGGCGATCCGGGTGCTCTACGAGCCGGGGCGGGTGACGTACGAGCAGCTCCTCCACACCTTCTGGCGTCGCATCGAGCCGACGGCGACCGACCGGGCCTTCTCGGACGTCGGGCACCAGTACCGGAGCGCGATCTTCGTCCACTCGCCCGAGCAGCGCGCGGCGGCCGAGCGCTCGAAGCGCGAGATCGAAACCTCAGGGGTGTTCCGCGAGCCGATCGTGACGTCGATCGAGGACGCGCCGGTGTTCTGGGTAGCGGAGGACTACCACCAGAATTTCTACCGGACGCACCCCGACCGCTACAACGCGTACCATGAGCACTCGGGGCGGCGGGAGTTCCTCCGCGCGCACTGGGGGGAGAGCGCGCCTTACTGAGCTCGGGGCACGGGGTCGGTGCGGCGCGCGAGGGGGAGGGTGAAGGTGAAGTCGGCGCCGCCCTGCGGGGGCTCCTCGCAGCGGATGGCGCCGCCGTGCGCGACGACGATGCCCGCGGCGATGGCGAGCCCGAGGCCCGCGCCGCCGCGCGAGCGCCCCGCGGCGGTCTGGCGGTAGCGGTCGAAGATGACGGCGCGCTCGGCCACGGGCACGCCGGGCCCCATGTCGGAGACGGTGACCTCGGCGAAGCCATCGCGCGCGCGGGCGGAGACGCGCACGGCGCCGCCGCGGGGGCTGAACTTCACCGCGTTGGAGAGCAGGTTGTCGACCACCTGGCGGACGCGCGCGGGGTCGGCGTGGACGGCGAGGTCGGGCAGGGGCTCGACCACGAGGTCGACGCGGCGGCGCTGGGCGAGCGGGCCGAACACCTCGATGGACGGGGCGACGAGCTCGCGCAGGGGGACGGGCCGCGGCTCGACGGTGAAGACGCCGGCCTCGAGGCGCGAGGCGGTGAGCACGGTGTCGACGAGGCGGCCGAGGTCGTCGACCATGCGGCGGATGAGGCCCGCGGCGTTGCGGCGCTCCTCGACGTTGAGCCCCTCGGCCTCGATCACCTCGGCGAGCATCGAGAGGTTGGCGAGGGGGTGGCGGAGGTCGTGGACGAGCATCGCGGTCTGGTCGCGGCGGAGGGCGGCGAGCTCGCGGCGGAGGCGGTGGATCTGGATGGCGGCGCGGACGCGGGCGGCGAGCTCGCGGTTCTCGACGGGCTTGGTGAGGTAGGCGTCGGCGCCGTGGGCGAGGCCGCGCTCGATGGCCGCGGGCTCGCGCGCGGCGGCGGTGAGGATGAGCACGGCGGGGCCGCCGTCGGCCGACTCGCGGATGCGCCGGAGCACCTCGATGCCGTCCATCCCGGGCATGGAGACGTCGAGGAGGACGAGGTCGAACGCGCCGTTCTGGAGCGCGGCGAGGGCGGCGGCGCCGTCGGCGGCCTCGGCGATGTCGTGGCCGTCGTCCTCGAGCACGGCGCGGTAGAGGAAGCGGTTGGCGGCGACGTCGTCGACGACGAGGACGCGCGCCCGCGGCGGCGCGGCGGCGTCGGGGCGCTGGGGCTCACGCCGCATCGGCAGCTCCGAGGGCCCGCGGGTGGAGGGCGGGCAGGTAGAGGGTGAAGGTGCTCCCGTGGCCCGCGCGGCTCTCGACCTCGATGTCGCCGCCCATCGCGCGCGCCATCCGGCGCGAGAGGGCGAGGCCGAGGCCGGTGCCGCCGTAGGGCCGCGCGTCGCCGGTGGCGATCTGGCGGAACTCTTCGAAGAGCGCGGCGAGGTGCGCGGTGTCGATGCCGATGCCGGTGTCGGTGACGTGGAAGGCGACGCGCTCGCCGTCGCGCGCGACGCGGAGGGAGACGGCGCCGCGGTCGGTGTATTTCACCGCGTTGGAGAGGAGGTTGAGCAGCACCTGGCGCACGCGCACCGGGTCGCCGCGGAGGAGGCCGACGTCGGGGTCGACCTCGAGGGCCACCTCGACGGGCTTCTCGCCGATGAGCGGGATGGCGGTGGCGAGGCAGGCGCGGGCGAGGGGCAGGGGCTCGACGGGCTCCTCGCGGAAGGTGAGCTTGCCGGCGTCGATCTTGGCGAGGTCGAGGATGTCGTTGAGCAGGGTGAGCAGGTGGTTGCCCGACGCGCGCATCGTCTCGAGGGCCTGGCGGGCGCGGGGCGAGAGCTGCTCGGCGGGCGAGTCGAGCAGCAGCGCCGACAGGCCGATGACGGCGTTGAGCGGCGTGCGGAGCTCGTGGCTCATGGTGGCGAGGAAGTCGCTCTTGACGCGCATGGCGCGGGCGAGGGCGTCGTTGGCGCGGCGGAGCTCGCCGAGGGTGCGCTGCTGGGCGTCGACGCGCTCGCGCAGCTCGGCCTCGTAGCCGTCGATGCGGGCGGTCATGGTTTCGAAGGCGCGGGAGAGGTCGCCGATCTCGTCGTCGCGGGAGCGCAGCGGGCGGGTGGGCTCGCGGCGGCCGGTGGCCTCGATGGAGCGGCGCACCGAGGCGAGCGCGCCGCCGATGTCCGAGGCGACGCGCACGCCGTAGACGATCGCGGCGGCGAGGGCGGCGACCATGCTGGCGAGGGCGAGGGCGCGCGAGCGGGCCGCCGAGACCTCGGCGTCGCGGCGCTGCTGTTCGAAGGCGCGGTAGAGGTCGTCGTGGGTGGCGTCGAGGAGGCCGATGGCCTCGTCGATGGTGTGGAGCGAGGCGGTCTGGCGGGCGGCCGACAGGGCGACCTCCATCGGCACCTCGCCGCGCGCGGCGCGCTGGAGGAGGACGATGTTGGCGCCGGAGTCGTCGACGTACTGGGCGACGAGCTCGCTCACGCGCTCGAGGCGGCGGGCGATGCCGGGGCGGTGCGAGGTGCCGGCGCGGGCGCGGGCGAGGCGGAGGGAGAGGGCGGTGCGCGAGGTCTCGTAGCGGGTGAGGAAGTCGGGCTCGCCCGTGAGGATGTAGCCGCGCTTGTTGTTCTGGAGCGCGGAGGCGAGGCGCAGGAGGCCCTCGACGTCGTCGACGACGGCGAGGTCGTCGGTGAGGATGGCGTGGAAGCGGGAGGTGATCGCCTCCATCTGCCGGTTGACCACGACGAGCCCGACGCCGAGGATGCCCGCGACGATGGCGAAGCCGAAGAGGATCCGCCGGAGGATCCGCGAGCGGGCGAAGGCCACCAGGGCGGGGAAGCGCCCTTCGATCCACGCGGCGGCGCGGCTCACGGCGCGCCCCCGGGCGGGCGCGGCCGCGGTCGGAGGAGCTCGCGGACGTTGCGGCGGTGCGCGTCGAGGGTGGCGGCGAAGGCCGAGCGCCCGTCGCCGCGGGCGACGAAGTAGAGGTCGTCGGAGGCGAGCGGCGCGAGGGCGGCCTCGAGGGCGGCGCCGCCGGGGTTGCACACGGGCGTCGGGGGGAGGCCCTCGTGGCGATAGGTGTTCCAGGGGTTGCGCGGGTCGTCGAGCATGGTGGCGGTGATCGGGGCCGCGCCGCCGTCGGCGGGGGCGCACGCGACGGGGGCGCCGGCGCGCGGGCCCGCGAGGCAGCCGTACGTCACCGCGGGGTCGCTCTGCAGGAGCCTCGGGCGGAAGTCGGGGCGGGTCAGGCGGTTCCAGAAGACGCCGGCGACGTGGGGGCGGTCGTCGGGGTGGCCCGTCTCCGCCTCGACGAGGGAGGCCAGCGTGACGAGCAGGCGCACCGGGTCGCCGTCGTCGCCCGCCAGCGCCGCGGCCCGCGCGAAGCCCTCCGGGTGCCTCCCCCGCAGCGCCTCCATCCTCCGCTGGAAGACCCCCGTCATCCGCTCGACCACCGCCTCGCAGGGCCCCCCGAGCGGCAGGTCGTACGTGTCGGGGAAGAGGTACCCCTCCAGCGTCGGCGCGACCCCGTCGCCCGCCGTCGCCCCCGCCGCGCGCACGGCGTCCGGCGCCTCCGTGGCCGCGAGGAAGGCTGCGTCGTCGCACACGCCCATCGCGTCGAGTCTGCGCGCGATTTCGAAGCGCGTGAAGCCCTCGGGGATCGTCACCCGCACCAGGCCCCCGCCCCGCGCCAGCGCCCGCAGCACCGCGCGCGGCGCGAGGTCGTCGCGCAGGGGCACCATGCCCGGACGCACCCTGCCGTACGCCCCGCTCAGCACCAGCAGCGGGCGGAAGGCCCAGGGCCGCTCGATCACCCCCGCGCGCCAGAGCAGCGTCGTCACCTGCGCCGCGCTCGCGCCCGCGGGGATCGTCACGCGCACGGCGGCCCCGCGCCCGCGCTTCGGCGTGAGGAGGTACGCGCCCGCGAGCGCCGCGGCCGCCGCGAGGCCGAGCACGATCGCCGCGAGCCACGCCGCGAGGGGACGTCGCTTGCGCCCCGCGCGCTGCCCCTTCGCGTTGCGCGGGCGGGCGCTCACGGCTCCCCGTCGCGGCGGGCTGCGGCGAGGCGCGCGTCGACGTACGACTGGAGCAGGATCGCGGCGGCCTCGGCGTCGATGCCCGCGCGCCCCTTCGCCCCGCGCGCGCGGCGGGCCCGCTCGGCCTGCGCGGTGGTGAGGCGCTCGTCCCAGAGCACCACGGGGGCGGCGACGCGTCGGCCGAGGGCGGCGGCCAGACGTCGCGCGCGCTTCGCGGCGGGGCCGTCGGTTCCGTCGAGGTTGAGCGGGAGGCCGACCACCACCTCGTCGGCGCGGTGCTCGGCGACGGCGGCGGCGAGGTTGTCGAGGACGCGCTCGGCGACGTCGAGGGTGCCGTGGGGGCGCGCGGGGACGTCGTCGTCGTCGTGGAGGCTCACCCCCACGCGGCGGGCGCCGAGGTCGAAGGCGATGCGGATCACGTCGCGCGCGTACCGTACGGGAAGGCGAAGGGCGGTGCCAGGGGCTCGAAGGTCACCGCGCCGCGCGCGGGGTCGACGGCGACGCGGCCGCCCGACACCCAAGGGCGCTGGCGCTTGCCGTGGCCGAAGGGCGCCCCGGCGAGCACGGGGACGTCGAGCGACTGGAGCCGCTCCCAGAGCGTGAGGTCGGCGGTGGCGCCGTCGGGGCCTTCGCCGCCGCCGGTGAAGTCGCCGAGCACCACCGCGGCGACGCCGTCGAGCGCGCCCGCGAGGCGCAGGGTGGTGAGCATCCGGTCGACGCGGTAGGGGGGCTCGTTCACGTCCTCGAGGAAGAGCACGGCGCCGCGGAGGTCGAGGCCCCAGGGCGTGCCCGCGAGCGCGGCGACGAGCGCGAGGTTGCCGCCGCGCGCGACGCCCTCCACGCGGCCGCCGTTGCAGACGGCCTCCAACCCCTCCCAGGGCTCGATCGCCTCGCCGGCGACGGTCGCCCACGTCTCCCCGCGGGCGGTGTCGGTGCGGTGCAGGCCCGACACCATCGCGCCGTGCACCGAGGGGACGCCCGCGCGCGCCCAGAGCGCGTGGAGGGCGGTGGCGTCGCTGAAGCCGACGAGGGGCTTCGGGTCGGCGCGGAGCGCGTCGAGCATGGCGGCGCCGTGGCGTTCGAGCAGACGCATCGCGCCGTAGCCCCCGCGCGCGGCCCAGAGGCAGCGCACCTCGGGGTCGCGGAGCGCGGCGAGCACGGCCCCGGCGCGCGCGTCGTCGGCGCCGGCGAGGTAGCCGAGGCGGTCGAGGCAGCGCGGGTCAACGGAGACCTCCGCGCGGCCCCGCAGCCAGGCGAGGCCACGTTCGAACTCGTCCGCGGGGAAGGGCGACGACGGGGCGACGACGGCGACGCGGGGGGCCACCGCGGGGTTCAGGGCGTGGAGGTGCGGGCGGGGCAGGAGCCGAGCGTCTCGAAGGTGCCGCCCGCGAAGCCCGAGCCCTCGTAGTGGAAGTACCAGCGGCTCTGGCTCGGGGAGACGGTGAACGAGCACATGTCCGAGAGGCTCCCGGTCACCGTCGCGAGCGGAGTGATCATCCCGTCGCGGATGCGGTAGCGCACGATGCGGGTGGAGGACTCGACGTAGACGGCGGAGGCGTCGCTGTCGAAGAACTCCGCGACGCCCCAGTACGCCCAGTTCTCGCAGCTCGAGTGGGTGGGGGCGGTGACGCCGGCGCGGAGCACGGTGACCGCCCCCGAGGGCAGGGCGATCTGGTACCAGGTGTTGGTCATCGCGCCGGCCGGCGGCGACGTGAGCGAGCCCGTGTGGATGTACGCGCGGCCGCGGCCCGAGAAGATGCCGGCGTTCTGCATCGAGATGGCGGTGGAGAGGCGGATGCGCGTGGCGGTGAGCGCGCCGGTCGTGCCGTTGATCACCCCGAGCTGCGTGGCGGTGAAGGGCGTCGAGAGGAAGGTGCCCGTGGGCTCGGCGCCGGCGGCGTTGAGGAGCACGTACACCTCGTTGGACGCGAGGTCGCTGAGCAGCCCGTCGTGGATGGCGGGCGTCCCGGTGACCGCGGCAAGGCCCGAGAGGTCGGAGAGCGCCGCGTGCACCGTCGACGTGTCGCCGGTGTAGAAGACGCGCGAGGCGGAGACGGCGATGCCGCCGCGGTCGTCGCCCGACAAGGTGTCGTGGTCGATCGTGCGGCACATCGCCATGGTCGTGTTGAGCTCGTCGACGCGGAAGGTGGGCTCGGTCGAGCAGACGCCGGCCACGCACGACAGCGTCGCGGCGCAGGCGTTGCCGCAGCGGCCGCAGTTGGCGCGGTCGCCGAGGGTGTTGACGCAGGCGGCGCCGCAGCGCGTCTGGCCGACCTCGCAGGGGGCCACGCAGGCGCCGAGGATGCAGAGCCGGTCGGCGGTGCAGCGGGTGCCGCAGCGGCCGCAGTTCTCGTTGTCGTTGCGGATGTCGGCGCAGACGGCGCCGCACTGGACGCTCGGCGGCGCGCAGCCCGCGACGTCCGTGCCCACCAGCGGCCGGCAGAAGCCCCCCGCGCAGGCGTAGCCCGCGCCGCAGGTGACGCCGCAGGCGCCGCAGTTGACCGGGTCGACCGCGGTGTTGACGCAGACGCCGCTGCAGTTGGTCTGCACGTCGGCGCAGCGCGGCGCGCACGAGCCGCCGTTGCAGAGCTGGCCGTCGCCGCAGGCGTTGCCGCAGCGGCCGCAGTTGAGCCGGTCGGTCGACGGGTCGACGCAGCGGCCCATGCACGCGATGGTGCCCATCGGGCAGACGAGCTGGCAGGCGCCCATGGTGCACACCTGGCCGGCGGGGCAGACGTTGCCGCACATGCCGCAGTGGGTCCGGTCGGTCTGCACGTCGACGCAGCGGTTCTCGCAGGCGGTGCGGCCCGTCGGGCACTCGAGCACGCAGCGGCTCGCGCGGCAGAACTGCGGCGCCGGGCAGGCGTTGCCGCACATCCCGCAGTGGGAGACGCTGCTGGTGAGGTCGGCGCAGGTGCCGCCGCAGTCGGTGGTGCCGGAGGGGCAGGCCATGCCCGAGCAGCTCCCGTTGGCGCAGCGCTGGAGCCCGGTGCAGGCGTTGCCGCAGGCGCCGCAGTCGGTCTGCGAGGTCATGAGGTCGACGCAGCGGCCGTCGCACACGGTCTGCCCGCGGGGGCAACGGAGCTCGCAGGCGCCGTCGACGCAGGCGTGGCCGAGGGGGCAGGCGTTGCCGCAGGCGCCGCAGTTCTGGTCGTCGGCGCGCAGGTCGGCGCAGCGCACCGAGGGCCCGGTTGAAGCGTCCGCGCGGCCGCCGTCGACCCCGCCGTCGGGGGCGGTCACGGTGCAGGAGGTGTACTGCGGACCGCACTCGATCTGACACGTCCCGCCGGAGCACACCTGGCCGTCGGGGCAGGCGGCGCCGCAGCCGCCGCAGTTGCTCCGGTCGACGTTGGTGTCGGTGCAGCGGTCGTTGCAGCGGGTCTGGCGCGAGGGGGTCTCGGGGCACTGGTTGTCGCAGCGGCCGTTGACGCAGACGCGGCCCGAGCCGCAGCTCAGGCCGCAGCCGCCGCAGTTGGCGGGGTCGTCGGCGGGGCTCACGCAGCGGCGCCCGCAGAGGATGTTGGGCAGCGAGCAGGGGCCGTCGGAGGGCTCGTCCATGTCGGTGGCGACCGGGACGTCCTGGGTGAAGAGGCCCCCGGGGCGGTCGTCGCTGCAGCCGAGGGCGAGGGGGAGGGCCAGGGCCGCGATCCAGAGACTGTGAAGCTTCAAAGGACTTCTCCGTGGGGGTGCTGAAGGTCTCAGGCCGCGGGGCTCACGGGACGGGGTTGTAGCGGACGCGGAGGCCCGACGTCGGGGTGCAGGAGTAGGCGGTGCCGCCGGGGCAGCCGGGCACGCCGGCGGTGCCCGTCTGGTTCTCGAGGCCGGCGGTCTGCGCGCGCGCGCCCGTCATGGTCTGGTAGAGCACGTCGATGGGACCTGACTCGTTGAGGATCACCTCGTACGTCAGGTGCACGGCCGGGTCGTCGGTGCAGCAGTGGTACTGGTCGTTCCAAAGGAACACCTGGCGCCGCGTGGGGGCGGCCCCGAGGGTGACCACGCACTGGTTGCCGCGGTTGACGTTGTCGCCCCAGTACGCGGCGACGGTGGCGTTGGGCGTGGCGGTGGAGGGCGCCGCCGCGAAGCGGTTCGACGTGGCGAAGCCGTCGAGGTTGATGAAGCCGTTGGACGACACGTTGACCATCGCGCCCGCCGCGAGCTCCGTCGCCCAGTACCGGAAGGGGAAGCCCAGGTTGGTGCGGAAGGCGTCGTCGTCGGCCGCCGCGAGCATCATCACCGCGCCGGGCATCCCGCAGGCCGCGACGAAGTCCACCGCCGGGGGCGCCGACGCCTGCACGTACCGCGTCGGCGGCGCCATCGTGCACGCCCCCCGCACGCAGAAGAGCCCCGCCGCGCAGCGCATCCCGCAGGCCCCGCAGTTGGCCACGTCGCTCGCCGTGTCGACGCAGGCGTCCATGCAGTTGGTCGACCCCGCCGGGCACGCGCAGACCCCCGCGGCGCACGGCACCGAGCCCGGGCACGCCCGGCCGCACATCCCGCAGTTGGCGCGGTCGGTGGCCGTGGTGGCGCAGGCGTTGTTGCAGTTGGTCTGGCCCGTCGGGCAGGCGCACATGCCGCCCATGCACGGCAGCGTGCCCGGGCAGACGTTGCCGCAGCGCCCGCAGTTGTTCCGGTCGGTGGCGATCATGGTGCAGGCGCCGCCGCAGCGGTCCTGCCCGGTGGGGCAGGGCGGGCCGCAGGTGCCCATCGCGCAGATCTGGTTGGACGGGCAGGCGTTGCCGCAGCGCCCGCAGTGGTTGTTGTCCGACTGCGTGTTGGTGCACGTCGCCCCGCAGAGCAGGCTCGGCGGCGCGCAGCCCCCGTCGACCATCGCCAGCGGCCGGCAGGTCGCCGCCACGCACGCCTGGCCGGACGGGCACGCGCGCCCGCACATCCCGCAGTGGGCCGGGTCGGTCTGCACGTCGACGCAGGTGTCGCCGCAGAGCGTCCGCCCCATCGGGCACGTCGCCATGCACGCGCCGGCCACGCAGAGCTGCGAGCCCGGGCAGGGGCGCATGCACCCGCCGCAGTGCAGCCGGTCGGACGTGGTGTCGACGCAGCGCCCGTCGCAGAGCGTCTGCCCCATCTGGCAGACGGTGGCGCACACGCCCGCCTGGCACACCTGGCCGGCGGCGCAGCGGTTGCCGCACATGCCGCAGTGGGCGTTGCTCGTCCGCGTGTCGGCGCACTCCTCGCCGCACACCGTCTGGCCCTCGGCGCAGCCCACCGCGCACATGCCGTTGGTGCACACCTGCCCCATCGGGCACACCGAGCTGCACGCGCCGCAGTTGAAGCGGTCGCCCATCAGGTTGACGCAGCGGCCGCTGCACTGGGTGGTGCCCGCCGCGCAGTCGCCGAGGCGGCAGCGGCCGCCCGTGCAGACGTAGTTGGGCATGCAGGCGGCCCGGCACGAGCCGCAGTTGTTGACGTCGGTCATCGGGTCGACGCAGCGGTTGTTGCACGCGAGCTGCCCCGCGGGGCACTCGGCGCGGCAGACGCCGTCGCGGCAGAGCGTGCCGTCGCCGCAGCGGTTGCCGCAGCCGCCGCAGTTGAGCGGGTCGCGGGCCGTGTCGACGCACACCGTCACCGCCGCGCCCGCGTCGCTCTTGGGCGCCTCGCAGGCCTCGAGGCCCGCCGCGCACGAGACCTCGCACGCGCCCATCCGGCAGATGGTGCCGGGGCCGCAGCGCATGCCGCACACGCCGCAGTGCTCCTGGCTCGACGAGGTGTCGACGCAGGCGCCGTTGCAGCGCGACTGGCCGTTGGGGCAGAGCGGCAGGCAGCGCCCCGCCACGCACGACTGCGTCGCCGCGTTGCAGGGGTTGTTGCAGGCGCCGCAGTGCTGGTTGCTCTCGGCGGCGTTGACGCAGGCGCCGTTGCACGAGAGCTGCGGGAGCACGCAGCCGCCGCCGCCGCTCCCGCCCGGGTCGTTGGAGCAGGCCGCCACCGCGGCGAGGAACAAGACGGAAAGGATCGAGCCCGTACGCAGGTTCACGCGTGCCTCCAGGGGATGGGGCGGAGTCTTGCCCGCGGCGTGCCGCCCGGTCAACGGCCGTCCGCGCTCCGCGGCGTGGGGCTGTCGCGCCCGCCCGAACGCGCGTAGCATCGCGCCGCTGTGACGACGCGCCCCCTCGCCGCGTGCCTCGCGACCGCCGCGGCGCTCGCCCTCCCCGCGGGGGCGCGCGCCGAGGGCGTCCGCTTCTTCTTCCGCGGCGCGCTCGGCGCGGGCTACGGCGGCTTCGTCACCAGCGGCTCGGGCCCCGAGGTCGCCATCCACGGCCCCGGCGCCCTCGGCAATTTCGCCGTCGGCCTCTCGCTCGGCCGCGGCTTCGCCGTCCACATCGACGCCTGCGCGATGGCCCTGGTCTCCCCCACCGTCACCGTCAACGGCACCGACCGCGAGAGCCCCACCGCCGCCGACTCCACCACCACCCTGTCGATCATCGGCGGCGGCGTCACCTGGCGCCACCCGTCGAACTTCTGGGGCAGCGTCTCGGGCGGCGTGGCGGTGATGGGCGTGGAGATCCCGGGCGGCGTCTGCACCGACCCGACGACGATGCGGCGGTTCGACTGCTCCTACGCCCTCACGCAGCTCGGCGGCGGGGCCATCCTCCTGGTCGGGCGCGACTGGCCCCTCGCCTACGCGTGGCGCATCGGCGCCGCGGTCCACGGCGTCTTCGCCGCCGTCCCCGACCAGCCCGCGGGCGGCGTGCAGCCCCTCTGGCTCTCCTTCGGCGGCGGCGCCTCGCTCGTCATCACCGCGCAGTGAGCGACTCCCCCTACCGCGCGCCCGCGGCGCCCGCCGACGCCGCCCCCCTCGCCCGCGTCGCCTCCGACGGCGCCGTCTACCTCGCCGCCGCCCTCGCCGGCCGCGCGATGAGCGTGGTGATGGTGCCGGTGTACACCCACCGCCTGGGCCCCGCGGACTACGGCGTCCTCGAGCTGCTCAACACCGTCGACCTCCTCGTCATCGCGGCCTTCTCCACGCCCCTCACCGACCCGGTGTACCGCCACGTCCACGACGCGCCCGAGGGCCCCGCGCGCGACGCGGTCGTCTCCACCGCCGTCCTCGCCGTCGCCGCCGCCGGCGCCCTCACCGCCGCCGCGGGCCTCGCGCTCTCGGCCCCGCTCGCCCGCGCCCTCCTCCGCGCGGAGGGGCGCGCCGACCTCCTCGCCCTCACCTTCGCCGCCGTCACCTTCCAGGCCGTGATGGAGGTTCCCCTCGCGGTGAAGCGCGGGCTCGGCGAGGCGCGCGCGGCCGCCCTCTGGGGCCTCGCCCGCACGTCGCTCGGGCTCGCGCTCAACCTCGCGCTCATCGTCGGCGCCGGCCTCGGCGTGCGCGGCGCGGCGCTCTCCACCCTGCTCGCGTCGGGCACAATCGCGCTCGCCCTCTGCGGCGCGACGCTGCGGCGCACCGGCCTCCGCTTCGACCGCGCGGCCCTCGCGCGGATGCTGCGCTTCGGCTGGCCGCTCGTCCCCGGGGCCCTGGCGCTCACGGTGCTCGGGCGCTCGCGGGCCTTCGCGCTCAACGCCGCCGCGTCGCCCGCGGACGTCGGCGTGTGGGCGCTCGGCTACGGCTTCGGCGCGCTGTTGGTGTCGGTGCTCGGCCACCCGCTGCGCGTCGCCTGGATGGCCCACATGTACCGCCTCTGGGACGCGCCCGACGGCCTCGGCCCCGCGCGCTACCGCCGCGGCGGCACGTGGCTCGTCGCGGCCCTCGCCTGGGCGGCCGCGGCGCTCACGGCCTTCGCCCCCGAGCTCACCCGCTGGATGGCCCCGCCGGCCTTCGCCGCCGCGGCGATGGTCGCCCCCGCGGTGGCCTGGGGCTACGCGCTCCGCGAGCTGGCCGAGTACTTCCGCAACGGGCTCCTCGTGGCGCGGCGGACGCGCGCGATCGCCCTGCTCGAGCCGGGGCTCGCGGCGCTCGACGTCGCGCTCGGGTGGGCGCTCGTGAAGCGCTTCGGGCTCGCGGGCGCGGCGGCGACGTCGGTGCTGGTGTTCGGCGCGTACGCCCTCGCGATGCACGCGGCCGCGCGGCGGGCGCTGCCGGTGCGCTACGAGCTCGGGCGGATGGCGGCGTGCGCGGGCCTCGCGTTCGCGCTGGGCGCGGCGGGCTGGGGGCTGCGCACGGGCTCGGCGGCGCTCGACGTCGCGCTGAAGCTTGCGCTGGTGGCGGCGGTGCCCGCGGCGCAGCTCGCGCTGGTGCTGCGCGAGGAGGGCGACCGCGCGGTGCTCCGGGCGCTCGGGGCGCGGGTCGGGCTCAGCGCGTGAGGGGGGCCGCGTCGAGCGCGTCGACGGCGGCGCGCAGGTCGGCCGCGAGGGGCGCTTCGAAGCGCAGCGCCCGCTCGCCGAGGGGGACCGCGAGCGCGTGCGCGTGGAGCGTGAGCCGCGCGAGCGCGACGCCGGCGACCTCCGCGCGCTCGGCGCGGCCGTAGAGGGGGTCGACCAGCAGCGGGGCCTCGGCGAAGCGCAGGTGAACCCTCACCTGGTGCTGCCGGCCGGTGCGCGGCTTCGCCTCGACGAGCGCGACGTCGCCGTCGGGTCGGCGCCACGCGCGCAGCACGCGGCAGTCGGTGACGGCGTCGATCGCGCCCGTCTCGCCGGCGAGGGCCGGGCGCATCTTGCCCTTGCGCGCGGGGTGGAGGGCGACGTCGATCACGCCCCGCTTCGGGACGCCGCGGGTGAGGGCGAGGTAGGTCTTCTCGGCGAGGCGGCGTTCGAAGGCGAGGGAGAGCGCGCGGTGGGCCTCGGCGTTGCGCGCGAAGAGCACCACGCCGGTGGTGTCGCGGTCGATGCGGTGCACGACCCAGAGGCGCTCGCCCCGCGCGGCCTCCAACCGGTGCCGCAGGCTCTCGCCGGGCGCCTCGTCGCGGGCGGGGATCACCACCACGCCCGCGGGCTTGTCGACCGCGAGCACGTCGGCGTCTTCGTGGAGGACGGTGAACATCAGTGCGCACCGCCGTCGGAGACGGACGCGTCGGAGACGGACGCGTCGGCGCCCGCGTCGTCACCGCTCCCGACGGGGCGTCCGTGGCCGGGGCCGAGGATGCGCGGGAGGTACTGGGCGTAGTTGAAGTGGTCGCTGTGCTCGGGCGTGTGGCACTGGGTCGCGCAGAACTCCGCGGGGGCGTCGCGCCGGATGGTGGTCCGCCGCGCGGCCGCGCCGCGGGCGGCGACGTGGGCGCTGCCGGGGCCGTGGCACGACTCGCACTGGACGTCGCGGAGGCCCTCGTTCTGCACCACCTCGCTGCCGCCGGGCTGGCGGTAGCCGGTGACGTGGCAGCCGACGCAGGAGAGGTTGAAGTTCTTCGAGACCTCTTCGAGGGTGCGGTAGGCGTGGCTGTGGGGGGTGCCGCGCCAGACGTCGTAGGCCTCCTCGTGGCAGTCGTGGCAGCTCTCGACGCCGGTGTAGAAGGCCACGCCGCGCTGCGGGGCGGGCGCGCGCAGCGAGGCGTACTCGACGCGGTTGTGCTCGTTGACGTCGCGGAAGTACGCGGCGATGCGCTGCTGCACGGCCGGGAGCTTCGCCACGTCGGGCGACACCTCGACGGCGCGCGCGCGGAAGTAGCTCCCCGCGGCGGGCGCCGGGGGCGTGGAGGCGCCGGCGCGCTGGCGCTCGAGGTCGGCGAGGCGCTCGCGCTGCACGGCGACGGCGGCGCGGTCGACCGAGGGGTCGCGCTCCCACGCGGCGAGGCGCTCGCGGAGTTCGGTGATGCGGCCGTCGAGGCGCAGGCGCGCGGCGCTCGCGGTGGTCTCCGACGCGTCTTGAAACGCGCCGCCCCCGGGGCGCAGGTGCAGGTCGAGCACGCCGAGGAACTTCCCCTGGTTGGGCGCGGTGAGCACGTACGCGCGCCCGACGCGCTCGGGCGGCGCCGCGGCGTTGGACTCCTCGCGCGCGGCGATGACGAAATCGACGCCCTCCACCGAGCTCGCGATGGAGCGGGCGGCGCGGCGCGGCGTCGACGCGAGCACCACCACCGCGTTCGCCCCCTGCGACCGCGCGCTCGCGACGGCGGCGCGCGCGGCCTCCACCGGGTCGGCGGCCTCGGGCGCGCCCTGCGCGACGTCGCCGACGGCGGGGCGGAAGTCCGACACGCCCACCACGCCGACCTTCAGCCCGTTGCCCGCGTCGAGCAGGCGGACGCTCGCCATCCCCGCGTTGGCCGCGAGGGCGGGGGCCTGCACCGTCGACGAGAGCCGGCGCCACGCCTCGGGCCCGAGCGCGAAATCCGCGGGGCCGGGGGCGTAGGCCGCGAGGCGGAGGCCCGAGAGGATGCCGGTGAGCGCCTCGGCCTTCGCGCGCTCCTGGTAGATCATCCGCTCCTCGATGCGGGGCTCAGAGAAGAAGAGGTTGCCGGCGGCGACGAGGGCGGCGTTGGGGGCGGCGGCGCGCTCGTTCTCGACGACGCGGGCGACGCGGTCGATGCCGCCGAGGGGGCGCTGGTTGCAGCCGCAGGGCTCGAGGTAGCCCGAGAGGTCGACGAGGTAGTAGAGCCGGAGCGAAGGCACCGCGGGCGCGGGCGGGCGCGCGGGCGGGGCGTTCGCGACGGGCGCGTTGGTGGAGGCGCGGGTGCGCTGGCAGGAGGACGCCGCGCCGAGGAAGGCGCCGAGCGCGAGGAAGGAGAGCGGGAGGAGGGCGTTCGGGCGGGGCATCGCGGGGGGAGGGGGAAAGTAGTTCCGTCGGGACGCGCCCGGCGTCAAGCGGTAGGCACGCGCTCCCGCGTGTGGTAGGGGCCGCCCCGCCCATATGAACTTCGCAGAACTCGGCGCGCACCCCGCGCTCCTCCGCGCGCTCGACGCGAAGGGTTATTCCCAGCCCACCCCCGTGCAGGAGGCCGTCCTCGCGCCCGGCGCCGCCGGCCGCGACCTGCTCGTCTCCGCGGAGACGGGCTCGGGCAAGACGGTCGCCTTCGGGCTCGCGCTCGCGCAGACCATCCTCGGCGAGGCCGAGACCCTCGCCCCCACGCGCGCCCCGCGCGTGATGGTGGTCACCCCCACGCGCGAGCTCGCCCTCCAGGTGCAGCGCGAGCTCCTCTGGCTCTACGCGCCCGCCCAGGCCCGCGCCATCGCCTGCGTCGGCGGCATGGGGATGAACCTCCAGTTGAAGTTTCTCCACGAGGGCGTGCACCTCGTGGTCGGGACGCCGGGGCGCCTCTGCGACCACGTCGAGCGCGGCTCGCTCTCGCTCGAGAAGCTCGAGGCGCTCGTGCTCGACGAGGCCGACGAGATGCTCGACATGGGCTTCCGCGACGAGATGGAGCACCTCGTCTCGCGCTGCCCGAAGGCCCGCCGCACGCTGATGTTCTCGGCCACGCTGCCGCCCGACATCGTGCGCCTCGCCGGCGAGTGGATGGACAACCCGCTGCGCATCAGCGCGACCCCGCCGCACCAGGCCCACCGCGACATCGAGTACCGCGCCCACGTCATCTCCGACCGCGAGCGCGAGCACGCGGTGGTCAACGTCCTGCGCCAGCACGAGTCCCCCGGCGCGATCGTGTTCTGCATGACGCGCGAGGGCACCAACCGCCTCGCCGCGGCCCTCGACGAGCGCGGCTTCGCCTGCGTCGCCCTGAGCGGCGAGCTCTCGCAGCCCGAGCGCACCAGGGCCCTCCACGCCCTGCGCGACGGCCGCGCCAAGGTGCTCGTCGCCACCGACGTCGCCGCCCGCGGGCTCGACCTCCCCGACGTCGGGCTGGTGATCCACGCCGACCTCCCGCACGACGCCCAGGGGCTCCAGCACCGCTCGGGCCGCACGGGCCGCGCCGGCCGCAAGGGCGTCGCCGTGCTGCTCGTCCCGGTCGACCGCCAGCGCACCGCCGAGCGCCTCCTCCGCGAGGCCGGCGTCCGCGCGACGTGGAGCGACGTGCCCGACGCGAAGTCCATCCGCGGGCGCGACCGCGTCGCCCTCACCGCCGCCCTCACCGCGGAGGTGCCCGCCGACGAGGACGACCTCCTCGTCGCCCGCGAGCTCCTCACGCAGCAGCCCGCCGAGTCGCTCGTCGCCCGCCTCGTCGCGGCCGAGCGCGCGAAGCTCCCCGAGCCCGAAGACCTCCCGCTCACCGCGCAGGCGCTCTCCGCCGCCGCGCGCAAGGGCCCGCCCAAGCGCTCGTACCCCACGCGCGACCCGCGGCCGCGCTACGGCGACGGCCCCGCGCGCCCGCGCTACGACGACGGCCCCCCGCCGCGCCGCCACGACGACGCGCCCGCGCCCCGACGCTACGACGACGCGCCGCCGCGCTACGGGGACGCGCGCCCGCCCCGCCCCCGCTTCGACGAGGGCGCGCCTCGGGCCCCGCGCGCCGAGGGTCCGGCGCGGCCGTCGGGCGGCTCCGAGTGGTTCGTGCTCAACGTCGGCCGCGAGCAGAACGCCGACCCCAAGTGGCTCGTCCCGATGCTCTGCCGCCGCGGCGGCATCACGCGCGACGACATCGGCGCGATCCGCGTCTTCGAGAACGTCACCAAGGTGGAGATCGTCTCCGCCGCCGCGTCGCGCTTCGAATCGCGTTCGAAGATGCCCGACCGCGTCGACGGCCGCGTCACCATCGAGCCCGACCGCGGCCGCCCGCCGGCCCCGCCCTCGCGCCCTGCTTACCGCGGCGGCGGCCCCGGCCAGCGCGGGAAGTAGCGCCGGGCCCGAAGCACGTCCCGCCCCCACGTGCGTGATACGATCGCGCGCATGGAACCGAGTCCCGAAGCCCCTGCGTCACCGCTCGCCCTCTCGTGGGACGAGCGCCAACGCCTCGCGGCGTGGCTGTCGCTTCCCGAAGACGACGGCGCCGAGCTCCTCGGCGGGCGCATCGTGTACGAAGCGATGGCCTCGCTCGAGCACGGCGACGCCCTCATCGGCATCGCGGGGCAGCTCGACGCCTGCCGCGGTCCGCGGCGCAACGGGCGCGGCGGCTGGTGGCTCAGCCAGGACCCCGACCTCTACCTCGCGGGCAACGGCGTCCGCCCCGACATGGCGGGCTGGCGCGTCGACAAGCACCCCGCCCCCCCGCGCAAGGTGAACGTCGGCGTCGAGCACCTCGGCGTCTACGTCGACCCGCCCGACTGGGCCTGCGAGGTGCTCTCGGAGACGACGCGGCGGCGCGACGAGCCCGGCGGCGTGAAGTGGCGCACGTACTGGGAGGCCGGCGTCGCCCACTACTGGCTCGTCGACCTCGTCGCCCTCCAGGTGACGGTCTACACCCGCGGCGCGAAGGACTACGAACCCGTCGACATCGCCGGCGCGTCCGCCGTGAAGCCCCTGGCCCCCTTCACGGAAGTGAGCTTCGACGCGAGCCGGCTCTTCGTCCTCGCCGAGGCCGCCTCCGACCGCTGACCCGGCGGCGCCCCGAGCGACAAAACACCGACGCCCGCCGCGCGTTGGAGTTCGTGCGCGCCGGTGTATACAGTGCGCCGCGGGCCGCCCCCCCGCCCGTGGCCCTCCGCCGATGACCCCGACCAAGACGCGCGTCCCCTGGAGTGAGCTCACCGCCCTCGCGGCGGGTTGCCTCGCCGTGGCGACCCTCCGCGTCGCCGGCCGCGCGCCCACCCCCGAGGACGCCGCCGTCGCCCTCCTCGCGATGGCCGTCGCCTGGGGGCCGCGCTACGCGCTCGAGTCCACCGCGCCCGCCTTCGCCGACGCCGCGGGCTTCGCCGGGCTCGCGGGCTCCCTCGCCGTCGCCACCTCCGCCGCCGGCCGCGTGCCGCCCACCACTGCGCTCCGCGTCGCGCACGCCGCGTCGGTCGGCGTGCTCCTCGCGTTCGCGTCGCTCCTCGCGCTGGCGCTGCCGCTGCGCGCCGACACCATCCGCCGCGCGCTCGCCCCCTCGGTGCTCCTCGGCGCGGCCTGCGCGGTGGGCGTGTGGTCGCCGCTCGGCTACGTCCCCGGCGTGCCCGACCTCCGCGCGCTCGCCCCCGTCGCGGGCCTCGCCGTCGCGCTCCTCTACGCCCACGCGGTGCGCCGGCCCTTCGCCCCGCTCGACCGCGCGCGCCTCGTCGCCCCCGGCCTCGGCGCCGCCGCGCTCGCCCTCGCGCTCACGGTGGTCACCTTCGCGGGCCGCCGGGTCTCGCCGCTCGTCCTCGCGGTGGGCGTCGCCGCGCAGGTCGCCGGCGTCACCCTCGGCACCGGCGCCATCGCGCTCGAGCACGCCGCCCGCCTCGCGCGCCGCACGGCCGCCGGCGCGCTCGGGCTCTTCGCTGGCGCCGCCGTCACGCCCCTCGCCCCCGACGCGGGCGCGCCCGTCGGCACGCTCACCATGCTCCTCGCGTGGCCCTGGCTCGAGCGCGAGCTCCGCCCCGACGGCGGCCGCCTCCTCGACGCCTGCGACGAGATCGACCGGGGCCTCCGCCGCGCCGGCACCCTCGCCGACCTCGCCACCGCCGTCCTCGACCCGCTCCGCCTCGCGTCGCGCAACCTCCGCGCGCCCGCCGCCCTCTGGGTGCTCGACCGCCGCGAGTCGCTCCGCATCGACGTCACCGGCGCGGCCGCGACGGCGCCGCTCTCGCTCGAGGGCGAGCGCGCGATCCTGTCGTGGCTCCGCGCGCGGCCCGGCGCGCTCTTCGCCGACACGCTGCGGCCCTACCAGGTGAGGCGCCCGGAGCTCCGGCCCGTCGTCGCCGCGCTCGACGCGCACGGGTGCTTCGGTGCGCTGCCGCTGGTGGAGGAGGGCGAGCTCGTCGGGGTGATCCTCCTGCCACGCGGCGCGCGGCGCGACGCGGCGACGTACGAGGAGGAGGTGCGGCTCGCCGAGGTGGCGCGGGCGACGGCGGGCGCGCTCTCGCTGCTCGAGGCCGTGGCGCGCGGGCACGAGCGAGAGTCCGCGGCGCTGCGCCGGGCGGCCTCGCTGGAGGAGGCGCGCGCGTCGCTGGAGGCCGCCAACCGTCACGCGGCGGAGCGCGAGCGGGGGGCCCGGTCGCTGCGCGCGGTGGGCTCGCTGGAGGAGGCGTGGGTGGGCTACGCGGCCGCGACGCGCGCGCTCGGCGAGCGGCTCGACGCGGCGGCGGCGGGCGACGCGCCGGTGTGCCTGGTGGCCGAGCCTGGCGCCGGGGCGGTGGCGGCGGCGCGGCGGCTCCACGGCGCGAGCGCGCGGCGCGCGGGTCCCTTCGCGGTGGTCGACGCCTCGCGCGTGGCGGCCCGCGACGCGCTGGCGACGCTGGTCGGCGACGCCCGCGTCGAGCCGGTGCGCCCCGGGTGGTTCGAACACGCGGACGGCGGCACGCTGGTGGTGGAGGACGCCGCCGCGCTCGGGCACGACGCGCTGGTGGCGCTGCTCTCGTGCGCGCGCGACCGGGAGGCGCGGCGGCTCGGCGCGACCGCGCCCTACCCCTGCGACGTGCGCGTGGTGCTGGTGACGCGGCGCCCGCCGGGCGAGCTCGACCTGCCGGCCGCCCTCGCGGCGCGCCTCGGGGCGACGCTCCAGGTCCCGCCGCTGCGCGCGCGGGCGGAGGACGTCGAGTCGCTCGCGCTGCTGGCGGTCGACCGCGCGTGCCGGGCGCTCGGCGTGGCGACGGTGGGGCTCTCGGCCGAGGCGCTCTCGGCGTTGCGCGCGTACCCGTGGCCGGGCAACCTCCCCGAGCTCTTCGACGCGGTGGAGCGCGCCGTCGCCCGCACCCGCAGCGCGCGCGTCCCCCTCGACGCGCTGCCCCCGCAGGTGCGCGGCGCGGTGAGCTACGCGGCCCGCGACGACCGCGACGACCGCGACGACGACGACGACGAGGGCCGCCCCCTCGACGACGCGTAGGCGATCACCGCCGGCGCGCCTCGGCCCGCTCCGCGCGCGCGAGCGCCTCCACCGTCTGCGGCGCCGTGAGCGCCTCGGCCGCCACCCGCACGCCCGTCGCCTCAGAGCTCCCCTCGCCCGCCGCGCGCAGCGCCAGCGCCGCGCCGACGCGCTGTGGGCCCGTCACGCCCGGCGCCGCCACCACCCGCGCGAGGTCGCCCTCGGAGAGCGCGGCCTCGCGGTACGACCCGCCCCGCAGCGCCTCCGCGAACACCGCCCGCCACGCCTCCGCCGTGTCCGCGCCCGGCGTCGCCAGCACGCGCTCGACCGACGCCGGCAGCGCCGCCCGCAGCGCCAGCACGCCCTCGATGCGCGCGAGCGCCGCGCCGGCGTCGGCCTCGTCGGCGAAGCGGTAGTCGTGCGTCGCCCCCGTGCGCAGCACCAGGCGGAGGACGCAGAAGTTGTCCGGCGCGAGCTCGGCGCGCGCGATGGACTCCGCCGGGAAGAAGCGCCGGAGCCACCCGCGGCCCGCGTACACGCCGTCGACCCCGACGGTGACGTCGACGCGCCCGACACTGCGCGCCGCGAGCCAGTAGCCCGGCAGCAGCGCGAAGAACCCGAGCGCCGCCGGGTCGTCGGCCCCCAGCGCGGCCCCCAGCGCCGTCAACAGCATCATCCCCGGCATCGCGAAGACGCCGCCGAAGAAGTACGCGAACACCCACTGGAGCCCGGTCCGGTCGGTGACGAAGCGGGCGCGGCGGCGCGCCGGGTCGAGCTGGAGGCGCGCGAGCCAGCGCTCGGCGGTCGCGCGGTCGGGCAGGGCGAGGTCGTGGCGCTCGCCGCCGCGGGTCTCCAGCCGGAGGACGACGCGGCCCTTCTCCTCGCGCACCAGCCCCTCGCGCAGCGACGTCGGCGAGAGCACCACCTCGCGCCCGCGCGCGCGCAGCACCAGCGCGCCGCGCCCGAGCTCGGCGTCGACCCGCTCCGCCCGCGCGGCGCCCGCCGCGAGCTCGATCAGCTTGAGCGCGAGGCACCCGGCCACGCCGACGAGGAGCGCGGCGGACGACGCGTCGTTCGACACCGGGGTCAGCGCGAGCGAGGCCGCGGCGGCGACCCAGAACACCCGGCGCCACGTCCAGCGCAGCGCGCGCTGCGAGCCCACCGGCACGCTGCGGACGGTCAGCTCGAGGCGCTCGGGCTCGCCCACGGCGACGTCTCCCCCGTCAACGAGCGAGCGCGATCGCCAGCGCGAGCGCGCCCGCGACGCCGACCACCACACCAACCCCCACCGCCACGAGGATGGGCCGCTGCCGCGCGCGGGGCGGCGGCCGCGAGGGCTGCGCGCGGTGCGGCGAGGTGACGTCGGGCGACGGCGCCGGGGCCACCACCACCCGCGGCTCCTCCGCGACCGGCGCGGCGGGCGCCTCCGCGGGCTTCTCCGCGGGCTTCGGCGCGGGCACCTCCGCCGCGCGCGCCGCGGGCTTCTCGGGCGGCGGGCGGTCGGTGGGGGGCGCCGCGGGGGGCGGCGGCGACGGCGCGCGCTGCACGAACGGCGCGATCGCGGCGGCCGTGGCGAGCAGCGCGGCGTCGGGCCCTTCGCTGTCCATCACCTCGGTGGGGTGGTCGTCGGCGGCGGGGACGGGCGGGCGCTTGGGCCCCGGCAGCGAGGGCGCGCGCAGCACGCTCGACGACATCACGGGGTCGGCCGGCGGCGGCACCGACGGGGCCTTCTCCCCCGGCGGCGGCGCCGACGGCCCGGGGCGCCCCGCGGCGGGCATCGGGCGCGGCGTGGCGGCCTTGGCGACGGCAGGGACGGGCGGCGGCGTCGACACGCGCGCGGCGGCGCCCGGCGCGGGCAGCGGGTCGGGGCGCAGCGGCGCGTGGCGGACGCGGGCGACGTTGGCGGGGGCCGCGGCGGCGTCGACGGTGGGGTGGTTGGAGCCGATGCCCGCGGGCACCTTGCGGGCGGCCGCGGCGGGCGTCGCGGTGGTCTTGCCGTACTTCACCTCGGCCTCGAGCGACGTGACCTCGTGGGACATGTCGTCGACGAGGGGCGCGAGCTGGCTTCGCGCGGTGTCGGAGACGCGCTCGAGGAGCTGCGCGAGCTCGGCCTCGGGCGAGCCGCCGAGCATGCGGAGGAAGACGTCGAGGTCGTCGGCGAGGGCGCGGGCCGAGGGGTGGCGCTGCGCGAGGTCGGCCGCGGTGGCGCGGCGGATGATGTTGGCCAGGACGGGGTGCAGGTCGGGCGCGACCTTCTCCGCGGGCTCGATCACCCCGCGCGTGAGGCGCTCGAGCAGGAGCGGCAGCGGCGCGTCGGGGTAGGCCGAGCGCCCGGTGACCAGCTCGTAGAGCACGAGGCCCGCCGCGAAGACGTCCGCGCGCGGGTCGACGGCGTGGCCCCGCGCCTGCTCGGGGGCCATGTACGCGTACTTGCCCTTGATCTGCCCGGCCTGCGTGCTGGCCGCGCGCAGCGACGCCTTGGCGAGCCCGAAGTCGTTGAGCTTCACGTCGCCGGCGTTGGACAGGAGGATGTTGGAGGGCGACACGGCGCGGTGGACGATGCGCAGGGGCTTGCCCTCGGCGTCGGCCTTGCGGTGCGCGTGGTCGAGGCCCTCGCACACCTCGCGGACGATGAAGGCCGCGACGCGCGGGGGCACGGCGCGGCGGCGGCCGAGGCGGTTGAGCAGCGTCGCGAGGTCGATCCCGTCGACGTACTCCATCGCGATGTAGTGCTGGCGGTCGATCTCGCCGAGGTCGACCACCTGCACGACGTTCTTGTGCTGGAGGCGCGAGGCGATGTTGGCCTCCTCGACGAGCTGGCGGACGAACTCCGGGTCGTCGTCGAGGTGGGCGGGCCGGATCATCTTGATCGCGACGGCCTTCTGGAACCCCGAGGCCGCGCGCGCCTGCGCCAGGAAGATGTCGACCACGTTGCCCGCGGCCAGCAGGCGCACGAGCTCGTAGGGGCCGAAGGGGCGCGGCAGGTCGGGGGGCGCTTGAGGCACGATCGCGGAGTCTATCGCAGCGCCCGAGGCCGCGCGCGCCAATTCTGCGGCGCCCCGGACAGGGTACGACCCGTTGCGCAGGCCGCGCCGATGGGCGTAAGAGTCAGCGCCGTGAGCGACACGACGACGATCGCGATGGTGGTGCACCCCGAGCAGCTCCGCGACATCGGGCTCTTCGGCGGCCTCTCCGACGAGGCGCTGGAGAAGCTCGCGGGCGAGCTCGTGGTGCTGCGGATCGACCCGGGCGTCGAGGTGGCGCGCGAGGGCGACGACGCCCACGAGATGTTCGCCGTGCTGGCGGGCGAGCTCGAGGTGGTGCGGCGTTCGAAGGGGGGCGTGGAGGGCCGGGTGGCGATGCTCGGCGCGGGCAACTGGTTCGGGGAGATGTCGATCGTCGACCCGCAGCCGCGCTCGGCGACGGTGCGCGCGCTCTCGCCGACGGTGCTCCTGCGGCTCGCGTCGGAGGACTTCGACCGGCTCTACCGCCGCGACCTGAAGGCCTACCTGATGCTGACGCTCAACATCACGCGCGAGCTGGCGCGGCGGCTGCGCGTGGCCGACGGGATGATCGCGGGCTTCCTCGCGACGGCGTGGGACAGCAACCTGGGGTACAGCGGTCGGCGCGGCAGCGGCGGTCAGTAGAGCGCGCGGCCGCGCTGCTTCATGGCCTCGACGATGATGCCGGCGGTCTCCTCGATGGCGCGGCCGGTCACGTCGACGACGGGCCACGCGGGGTGCTCGCGGAAGAGCGCGTGGGCGTAGTCGAGCTCCTCGCGGACGTGCTCGCGGAGGCCGTAGTTGGTGTCGGGCGGCATGCCGAGCTGGCGCAGGCGCGCGCGGCGGATCTCGCAGAGCTGGTCGATCCCGATGGTGAGGCCGACGACCCGGTCTTGCGAGACCTCCGTGAGCTCCTCGGGGAGCGGGACGTTGAGCACCAGGGGGACGTTGGCCACCTTGATGCCGCGGTTGGCGAGGTAGGTGGAGAGCGGGGTCTTCGAGGTGCGCGAGACGCCCACCAGCACGAGGTCGGCGCGCTTGAGGTTGCGCGGCTCCTTGCCGTCGTCGTTCTTCACGGCGAACTCGACGGCCTCGATGCGGCGGAAGTACTCCTCGGAGAGCGGGAGGCTGACGCTCGGCGTGCCCAGCGGCTCGGCGTCGAGGAAGCCCGAGAGCTTCCCGAGCAGCGCGCCGATCACGTCGACGGCCTCGACCTTCTTCTCGTAGCAGAGCTGGTGGATGAACTCCCGGAGCTCGGGCGACACCACGGTGAAGACCACGAGCCCGCCGTCGCGCGCCGCCGCCTCGACCACCTCGGTGGCCGACTCGCGGCTGCGCACCCGCTGGTGCAATCGCACCCGGGTCTTGCGGGCGGGAAACTGAAGGAGCGCGGCGCGGACCACCCGTTCGGCGGTCTCGCCCGTGGAATCGCTGACGACGTCGATGGGGCGCGATGGGTCCATGCGGGGAGTTCCGCCGACCCTACCACGGGCCGCCGGGCGCTCCCCACGCGGAGTTTGCGTTCACCCCGCCATCCGGGCGGCGTAGCGGCGGCTCTCCTTGTGCTTGGCGGCGGCGCGGCGGCGGGCGGAGCGGTTGCGGACCTTCTTCTGCTTGATCTTGCGGCTGAAGATGTACATGGCGGGGATTCCTGGGCGTCGTGCGGTAACGCGGGCGGGAATTCAGCCCCCGACCGCGAGGGGCGCGGACCCTACACCCCGCCTGCGCGCTCTGTCAACGCGCGGGAAGGCGACGACGCCGCGAGCTTTCTTGACCCCTGCCACGGCGAATCACTACGATCGCACGCAAGAGACTCATGGCGTCGCCCCCCGAAGCCCAGAAGAGGCACTACGCGCTGCGGTTCATTTCGGGGAAGTACCAGGGCGGGGAGTTCCCGATCGCGGCCGAGCGCGAGATCCTGATCGGGCGCTCGAACGAGCTCGACGTCGTGCTCGTCGAGGACATGGTCTCGCGCAAGCACGCGAAGATCTCCTGGCACAACGAGTCGCTGATCATCGAGGACCTGGGGAGCACCAACGGCACCTTCGTCAACGGCGAGAAGGTGAAGCGCGCGCGCCTCAAGGAGGGCGACCGCGTGCTCATCGGCACGAGCATCGTGCGGGTGGCCGTCACCGAGGCCCCCGGCGCGGCGGCCCCGGCGATCAACGAGGCCGAGGCGCGCGCGCGGCTGCAGAGCGCGGCGACCAAGACCACCACCGTGAAGGCGATGACGGGCTCGATCGACGAGCTCCCGCTGGTCGACCTCCTCCAGCTCTTCGCGACGAGCAAGAAGAGCGGCGTGCTGGTGGTTCAGCACGAGGACGAGGTGGGCAAGCTCTTCCTCCGCAAGGGGCAGATCGCCTACGCCACCATCAACGACAGCATCGAGGTCGGCCCGCTGAAGAGCGTCTACCGGCTGCTGACGTGGGAGACGGGCACGTTCGAGATGCAGGGCCCCGACGACAGGGAGTTCGCCGAGGAGCTCACACTCTCGACCGAGGCGATCTTGATGGAGGGCATGCGCAACCTCGACGAGATGCGGCGCCTGCAGCCGCAGCTCCCGGCCGCGTCGGCGCGGCTCACGCTCCCGTCGCCGCTGATGCCCCTGCTCAAAGACCTCAACGAGAAGGAGCTCACCGTGCTCCAGCTCGCGTGGAACCACGGGCGCGTCCCGACGGTGCTCGACCGCTCGCGCCTCACCGACCTCGAGACCTGCGAGCTGCTCCTCAAGCTTCTGCAGAAGCAGTACCTGCGGGCGGACTGACCGCGCCCCCCGCGAGCATCGCGCGGAACTCGTCGCCCTCCAGGTACTCCTTCTCCAAGAGCGCCGCGGCGATCGCCTCGAGCCGCTCGCGCCGCGCCGACAGCACCTCGCGCGCGGCCCGCTCGGCCTCCTCCACGATGCGCTTCACCTCGGCGTCGACCGCGTCGGCCACCCGGTCGCCGTGCTCGCGCATCGCGCGGGGCTCGTTGCCCTGGAGGAAGGTGCGCCGCTCGTGGCCGAGCGCCACCGGGCCGATCGCGCCGCTCATCCCGAAGTCCACCACCATCGCGTGGGCGAGGTCGGTGGCCTGCTGGAGGTCGTTGCCCGCGCCGGTCGACACCTCGCCGAACACCACCTGCTCGGCGACGCGGCCGCCGAGCAGACTCGCGAGCTGCGCGCGGAGCTCGCCCTCCGTCATGAGGTACCTGTCCTCGGTGGGGAGCTTCATCGTGTAGCCGAGGGCGGCCATGCCGCGCGGCACGATCGAGATCTTCACCACGCGGCTGCCTCCGGGGAGGGCTTCGCCGACGATCGCGTGGCCGACCTCGTGGTAGGCGACGCGGCGGCGCTCCTCGGAGGACATCAGCCGCGAGCGGCGCTCGAGGCCCGAGGCGACGCGCTCGATCGCCTCGTCGACGTCGGCCATCGCGACGGTGGTGCTGTCCTTGCGGGCGGCGAGGAGGGCGGCCTCGTTGAGGATGTTGGCGAGGTCGGCTCCGGCGAAGCCCGGGGTGCGCGCGGCCACCTCGCCGAGGTCGAGGGCGGGCGAGAGCTGGATGCCCTTGGCGTGCACGCGCAGGATGGCCTCGCGGCCCTTGCGGTCGGGGCGGTCGACGAGCACCTGGCGGTCGAAGCGGCCGGGGCGCAGGAGGGCCGGGTCGAGGATCTCGGGGCGGTTGGTGGCCGAGAGGACGATCACGCCCTTGTTGGCCGCGAAGCCGTCCATCTCGACGAGGAGCTGGTTGAGCGTCTGCTCGCGCTCCTCGTTGGTGCCGAGGACGTTGGCGCCGCGCGAGCGCCCGAGCGCGTCGAGCTCGTCGATGAACACGATGCAGGGCGCGTGCTGCTGCGCGGCTTCGAAGAGGTCGCGCACCCGCGCCGCGCCCACCCCGACGAACATCTCGACGAACTCGCTGCCCGAGATGCTGTAGAAGGCCACGCCGGCCTCGCCCGCGACGGCCCGCGCGAGCAGCGTCTTGCCCGTGCCCGGCGGGCCCACCAGCAGCACGCCCTTCGGGATCTTCGCCCCGATGCGGGTGAACTTCTCCGCGTTGCGGAGGAACTCCACCACCTCGCGCAGCTCCTCCTTGGCCTCGTCGACGCCGGCGACGTCTTCGAAGCGCACGGGGACGTCCTTCTCGCCGAAGGCCCGTGCGCGGCTGCGCCCGAAGGCCAGCACGCCGCCCGACGCCCCCTGCGCCCGCCGCGCGACGGCGCGCCAGAGCAGCATCAGCCCCACCGCCACCAGCGCGTACTGGAGCGCGCTCTGGAAGACGTTGACCTCGGCCTGCCCGGCGTAGCGGACGTGCTTCTCCTCCAGCAGCGGGACGAGGCCCTCGTCGTCGACGCGCACCGACTCGAAGCTCTGCGCGCGCTGCGAGCCGACCTCGCGCAGCTTCCACCGCACGCGCTCGCGCGAGATCGACGCCTCGGTGACGCGGCCCTCGCGCACCCGCTGCTTGAACTCGTGGTACGGCCGCAGCGGCGCCGACGCGCCGAGCTGGTTGACCCCCACCGCGGCCAGCATCACCACCAGCACGAACATCAGCCCGAAGAGCAGCCGCCGCTCGCCCGCGTCGCCCTCGTCGGGCTCCTCGGGGGGGGGGCGCTTCGGCGGGTCGCGCCGGGCGTTGGGGTCGCGCTCGATCATCGCGGCGCTTCGAAGACCGGGAGGGCGCGCTTCGCGGGCTTCGCGCCGTGGAGGGCGAGCTGCCCGCAGGCCGCGTCGATCTCGTCGCCGCGGGTCTTGCGGATGAAGACGCCCCAGCCCGTCTCCGCGCGCACGATCGATTGGAAGGCGAGCACGTCGTCGCGCGCGGGGGCCCGCCAGGGGGTGCCGGCGACGGGGTTCATCGGGATGAGGTTGACCTTCACCGGGAGGCCGCGGAGGAGCTTCACGAGGGCGCGCGCGTGCTCGGGGCGGTCGTTGACGCCGGCGAGGAGGGTGTACTCGATGGTGATGCGACGGCGGCGCGCGAGGGGGTACGCGCGGAGCGCCCCGACGAGCTCGGCCAGCGGGTGCTTGCGGTTGACGGGCATGAGCTGCGAGCGGAGCGCGTCGTCGGGCGCGTGGAGCGACACCGCCAGCGCCACCTCGCCGTTGAACTCCCGCCCGAGCCGCTCGATCTCGGGCACGAGCCCCGAGGTGCTCACCGTCACGCGCCGGGTCGACAGGTCGAGCCCGTCGGCGTGCGTGAGCAGCCGCAGCGCGCGCGCCACCGCGTCGTAGTTGTGGAGCGGCTCGCCCATCCCCATCAGCACCACGTTGCGGATCGCCTCACCCTCGTCGAGCAGCGTGCGCCCGAGGAGCACCTGCGCGACGATCTCGCCCGCCGTGAGGTGCCGCTTGAGCCCCGCCACGCCCGACGCGCAGAACACGCAGCCCATCGCGCAGCCCACCTGCGTCGAGATGCACTGGGTCACCTTGCGCGCCGCCACGCGCAGGCCCGGCGCGGGCGGAGGCTCGGGCTCGGCCTCGTCGTCGTCGTCGTCGCCGGGCTCGGGCGGGATGAGCACCGTCTCCACCGTGCCCGACGCGGGGCTGCGCGGGAAGCCCACCAGCACCTTGCGCGTGTCGTCGGCGGCGCGGCGGCACTCGCGCACCTCCGCGGGCATCGCGAGCGACCACGACGCGAGCTTCTCGCGCAGCGTGCGGGCGACGTCGGTCATCCGCGCGGGGTCGGCCACCGAGCGCGTGTGGATCCAGCGGAACACCTGGCGCGCGCGGAAGGGGCGCTCGTGGATCTCCGCGAAGGCCTCGACCCACTCCTCGGGGTACGAGCCGACCGGGTCGTCGTGGAGGCGGTGGGGGGCGGCGGGCACGGCGCGAAGGTAGCGCACCTCGCGCGGCGCCGGTACAGCCCTACGCGGCCGGCGGGGGCGTCGGGGGCGCCGGCGGGCCCGCGGCCGCAAGGGCCTCCTTGAGGGAGGCGCGGAGGCCGGCGAGGTCGGCGTCGGAGAGCGCGACGTCGCCGTAGCGGGAGGCCATGTAGCGCTCGGCCACGCGGAGGGCGGTGGGGGCGAAGGGGTCGGCGCGGCGCTCGAGGAGGCGCGCGAAGGCCAGGGGAGAGACGCTGGCGGGGCGGGAGGTTCCGCGGGCGGAGAGGGCCTCGTCGAGGGCGCGGGCGAGCTGCTGGGCGGCGCGGACGGAGGGCGAGCGGGGGGCGGCGCGCTGGCCCGCGGGGGAGGCCCTCCACGCGCGCACCTGGAGCCCGATGGCCACGGCCGCGAGCAGGAGCGCCGCGGCGCCGGCGACGGGCTTCACCGGGAGCGCGAGGGCCCCGCGCGCGCCGCGGGCGTTGGTTCGCGCGGCCTGGCGGGCGCGCGGGCCGCGGTGGGTGACGTAGTACTGCCAGATCTCCTGGGCGATGTGGGCCTGGTCGCGCAGGTCGAAGTCGACGACGTAGCGCCGCCAGCGGACGCGCGCGGCCTCCATGATCGCGTCGACCTCGGCGAGGATCCCCGAGCGCAGCAGCGGGACCTCGCCGGCCGGGGGCGTCGGGTCGAAGGTGATCCAGCCGCGCTGCGGGTCCCACACCTCGACCCAGGAGTGCGAGTCGCCCTGGTGGATCTCGTAGAAGCGCCCGTAGCGGTTGAAGGTGCCGCCGAGGAAGCCCGTGACGTTGCGCGCCGGGACGTCGAGCGTGCGGAGCATCACGGCCATCGCGGTGGAGAAGTACTCGCAGTGCCCCGCGCGCGAGCGGAAGAGGAAGTCGTCGAGCGGGTGCCGCGCGCCGCCGCTCTCGAGCTGGAGGGTGTAGCGGTAGCGGGTGGAGAGGTGCCGCTCGAGCGCGCGGGCCTTGCCGAGGGGGGTGCTCTCGTTGCGGGTGATCTCGAGCGCGAGGGCGCGGATGCGCGGCGAGAGGTCGGCGGGGAGCTGCACGTAGCGCTGGCGGAAGCGCTCGTACGTCTCCGCGAAGAGCCGGCGCGCGGGCGAGGTGGTGCCCGGGTGCTCGCCCGTCCACACGACGTAGGAGAGGCCCACCTCGTCGCCGGCGGGGTAGCGGACGCCGTCGTCGCGGTCGACGGTGAGGTTGGGGTAGCGCGCGAGGCCGGCGGTGAAGTGGGCCTCGATCTGCAGGCCGACGGCGCCGTCGAGGATGGGGACGACGGGCGGGTCGAGGGGGTCGAGGGTGACGCGGAAGCCCTCGTCGCGGCCCGGGTTGGGCAGGCGCAGGAGGGCGTAGTGGTTGCCCGCGCGGTCGACGGTGACGGCGTCGGCGCGCCAGGTGTCGCTGCGCGACCAGCCGCGGCCGTTGTAGCGGTCGAAGGTGGCGCCGCGGAGGCGGAAGGTGCGCACCGGCGCGGGGTTCTCTTCGAGGCGGAGGGGCTCGACGCGCAGGACGATGGTGGGGTCGTTGCGGATCATCCCGTGGCCGCGCAGGTCGACCGAGGAGCCGAAGCCGGCGACGGCGTTCTCCCCGCGGCCGCGGACGGTGATGATGCCGAGGCCGATGCGCGGGAAGAGGACGAAGATGAAGGCCGTGAGGAGGAAGATGGGCAGCGCGAGGAGCGACGAGCCGGCGAGGAGCCCCGCGCCCACCACGCGGCGCGAGCGGAGGATGCGGGCGACGTCGATCGGCACGCCCGCGCGGCCGGCGCGCGCGTCGGCGAGGTAGTTGCCCTCGATCTCGCGGCGCAGGTGCCCGAGGGTCATCGCCCAGGGCGTGGCGATGACGAAGCCGAGGAAGCACACCGCGTAGGAGAGCCCGCCGCCGAGCACGGTGGCGGCGATGAGCTGGAGGAGCGCGAGGACGGTGATCTGCTGGTAGTCGCGCGCGCTCCGCCGGGTGGCGAGCTTCATGATCTGGAGCAGCGAGGCGAACTCGACGATGGCGAGGAGGAGCTCGGTGTCGAGGAAGGCGTAGCGGGCGACCTGGGCGGCGAGGGCGGCGACGATGCAGACGTTCCACCCGCGGTGGTAGCGCTCGCTCTGGAGGAGGTCGCCCTCGACGAACCAGCTCGCGGCGACGCCGGCGGCGATGGCGACGGTGCTCGCGACCGGGAGCTCGCCGCCCGCCCCGAGCGCGACGAGCCCGAGCACCGCCAGCACGTAGGCCGAGAACTTGTGGACCTGCGAGAACCTCACGCGCCCCTCCGCACGCTGAGGTCGACGGCGTCCTCGGGCAGCGCCGGGTCGGGCGGCAGGAGCGCGAGCCACGCCAGCACGCGGTCGTGGCCCTGCGCCGAGGGCTTCGCGGTGCACGTCGTCGGCATCTCTGCCCGCGCCACCTCGGCCACCACGTGGACCACCGCGCCGTCGCGCAGCGCCTGGAGCGCGACGAAGGCCGCGCGGCGGATGTCGTCCTCGACGCGGGCTCGTGCCTCGGCGCCGCCGTCCCCCGCCGCGAGCTTGTTGGCCACCTCGATGCGCACCGCGCGGGCGCCCTCGCGACGTCGCTCGCGGGCGATCACCCGGTCGAGCGCGGCGGTCTTGGGCCAGTGGATGTCGCGGACGGGGTCGCCCTCGAGCACCTCGCGGACGCCGTCGACCTCGCCGTGGCCGCGCTCCTCGCGGGTGATGAGCTCGCCCGCGGTGGGCACCGGCGGGGCCGTGGTGCGGCCGCGGAGGGGCGCGGGGTACACCACCTGCTCCTCGGCCATGTCGACCTCGCGCCACTTCTCGAAGAGCCCGAAGGGGAAGCGCGTCGCGACCCGCAGCGAGAGGTAGCGCTCGACGCCGCGCACCGGGGCCACGCGCCGGTAGGCCGCGGTCTGCCGCGCGCCGGCGCTCACCTTGAGGAAGTAGCAGCGCTTGTCGGTGCGGCGCCCCTCGATGCGGTCCTCCACCTCGATGGAGTAGCTCGGCGCGTAGCGCTTGCGGTTGTACACCTCCACCTCGATGAGGCTCGCCGAGCCCGCGTACGCGCGCCGCGGCAGGCGCCGGCGAAACTCCAGGCCCCGCAGCGCGATCTCCGAGAGCACCCCGGAGAGGATCACCAGCGAGAGCAGGAGCCCGAGCACGAGGTAGAGCAGGTTGTTGCCGGTGTTGACCGCGGCGAACCCGACGCCGATGGTGACGCCGACGAAGATCTTCCCCTCGCGGGTGAAGCGCAGCCGGCGCGGCGCGCGGGCGGCGCGCATCGCGTCGCGCAGGCGGGCGAGCGAGCGGCGGAGGCGGGCGGGCCAGGGCGTTCGCGTGGGCATCGACGGCAGGGGCGTAGCGTACGGGGAGTGCGGGCGCGGCGTCCACCGCCCCGGCTCGTGCCCGATGCGTTCCCCGCGCGCGACCCGGCGCGTCTCCCGGCTCCGCTAGCCGGCGACCTCGCCGATCGCGCGGAAGCGGCGGTAGCGGTCTTCGACGAGGTGCGGGCCCGGCAGCGGGGCGAGCGCGCGGAGGTGCTCCTCGACGGCGTCGCCGACGCGCTGCGCGGCCTCGTCGTGGCTGCGGTGGGCGCCGCCGGGGGGCTCGGCCACGAGGGCGTCGACCACGCCGAAGCGCAGCAGGTGGTCGGCCGTCACCTTGAGCTGCTCGGCCGCCTCCGCCGCCCTGGCCCCGTCCTTCCAGAGGATCGACGCGCAGCCCTCGGGCGAGATCACCGAGTACGTGGCGAACTCCAGCATCAGCACGCGGTTGGCGACGCCGAGCGCGAGCGCACCCCCGGAGCCGCCCTCGCCGATGACGGTGGCCACCACGGGCACGCGCATGCGCGAGAGCCGCAGGAGGCACTGGCCGATCGCCTCGGCCTGGCCGCGCTCCTCGGCGCCGAGGCCGGGGTAGGCGCCGGGCGTGTCGATGAAGGTGAGCAGCGGGCGGTTGAAGCGGTCCGCCAGATCCATCAGGCGCATGGCCTTGCGGTAGCCCTCGGGGTGGGGCATCCCGAAGTTGCGCGCCATGGCGTCCTTCACGCCGCGGCCCTTCTGGTGGCCGATCACCACCACGGGGCGCCCGCGGAAGCGCGCGAGGCCGCCGACGATCGAGCGGTCGTCGGAGAAGGCGCGGTCGCCGTGGAGCTCGACGAAGTCGTCGAAGAGCCGCGCGGCGTAGTCGAGGGTGTAGGGCCGGTCGGGGTGCCGCGAGAGCTGCACCTTCTGCCAGGTGGTGAGCCCGCTGAAGAGCTCGCCCTGGAGGCGCCGGGCCTTGTCCTTGAGGCGCGAGACCTCCGCCTGGAGGGGGGCGCGGGCGGGGGCGGAGGCGCCGATCACGGCCTCGAGCTCCGCGATGCGGCGTTCGAGCTCGAGGAGGGGGCGTTCGAATTCGAGGGCGGCCATCGGTGGGTGGGGCGCGGGCGTCAGCCCGCGGAGGTCTCCGCGCCGTGCGGGGGGTGCTCGCGGAGCACTTCGAAGACGCGCACAGGCTGGGCGATGCCCTTGGGCTTGACGGGCTCGAGCTCGCGGACCTCGAAGCGGTCGCGCACCTTGCTCCAGGTGGTCTCGGCGATGAGCACCTGCATGCTCTGGGCGGCCGAGCAGAGGCGGGCGGCGAGGTTCACCGGGGCGCCGATCACGGTGTACTGCATGGCCTTCGAGCTCCCGATGTAGCCCGCGACCACGTCGCCGGTGTTGATCCCGATGCCGATGCCGAAGGTGGGCTGCCCCTGCGCCTCCCGCTCGGCGTTGAAGCGCCGGAGCTCGTCGAGCATCGCGAGGGCGGTGCGCACCGCGCGCTGCGCGTCGTCGGGGTGCGACACCGGCGCGCCGAAGAGCGCCATGATCTCGTCGCCGACGAACTTGTCGAGCGTCCCCTCGTGGCGGAAGACGATCTCCACCATGCGCTCGAAGTAGTCGTTGAGCATCGCGACGATGTCCTCCGCGCGCATCGTCTCCGAGCGCGAGGTGAACCCGCGGATGTCCGAGAAGAGCATGGTGGTGACGCGCGGCTCGCCGCCCTGCTTCACCTCGACCTTGCCCGACACCACCAGCTCGGCGATCGCCGGCGAGAGCAGCCGCTGGAAGCGCGCGCGGGCCAGCGCCTCCTCCTCGATGCGCCGCGCGAGCGAGGCGTTGGCGATGGAGAGCGCCGCCTGCGTGGCGATGTTGGTGAAGAGCTGGAGGTCCTTCTCGCCGAAGGCGTTGGGGTTCTGCGAGTCGACCATCATCACGCCGAGGAGCTCGTTGCGGTGCAGCAGCGGCACCGCCATCGAGCTGCGGATGCCCGTCATGATGATCGACTTCGACTCGGAGAAGCGCGGGTCGAGCTTGGCGTCGCTCGAGAGCACCGCGACCTTCTCCTTCACCACCTGGCCCACCACCGCGCGCGACACCACGAGCTCCTCGGGGCCCGGGCGGCGGGCCCGCGAGCAGCGCGGCTTGAGCTCGCCGTCCTCGAAGAGGAGGATCACCCCGCGGTCGGCCGAGAGCAGGTCGAACGAGCGCTCGAGGATCTTCTCCATCAGCCGGTCGAGGTCGAGCTCGGCGCCGACCGAGCGCTGGAGCTCGTACGAGATGCGCAGCTTCTCGTAGTCGCGCCGGAGCGCGTCGACGTCCTGCACCGACCGCTCGGGGAGAAACTGCTGCAGCTCCGCGGCGATCTTCGAGCGGACGTGCGACTCCATCATCGCGCCGCCGATGGTGACGTTGCGGAGCTGCTGGAGGCCGGGGCCCGGCGTGGTCGCCGCGGCGGGCGCGGGCACGTGGAGCGGCGGGCGCGGCGGCACCGCGGGGGCGCTGCTGGCTCCTATCTGCGCGGGCGACACGACGGGCAGCGCCGGGGCGATCACCGCGCCGCCGCCCGCGCCCGCGAGGGGCGTCGGCATCGTGGCCGCGGCGGGGTTGGGCCCGGTGAGCGCGCCGGCGGGGTCGTGGAAGACCGCGCGCGTGCCGCCGAGCGTGATCTGGTCGCCGTGGTGGAGCACCGCCTCGCCCGCGACGCGCTGGTCGTTGACGTAGGTGCCGTTGAGCGAGCCCAGGTCGCGCAGCACCCAGCGGGCGCCGCGCTGCTCGACGACGCAGTGCTCCTTCGAGACGATGCGGTCGAGGAGCTGGATGGAGTTGTTCGGGTGCCGCCCCAGCGTGTTGACCGCGGAGAGGTCGCGCTCCATCTGCCCTTCGGGGCCCGTGATCACCAGCTTCGCCATGCCTGTGCCTTGGCTGCTCCACGCCGCGAGGGCCGCCGGACGGCCCCCGTGTGGTGTCGCCCGCGCAGACTAGACGGATTCCCGACAGAATGCGAGCCCCCACGGCGCCCGCCGGGCGGGTTCACATGCGTGCGCGGAGGGTCGGCGGGGCGGGTCATGGGGTGATCAGGGGTGATCAGGGGATTCGGGCGTTCACGGAGACCATCGCCTGGCGGATGAGGTCGGCGCGCATGCCGTACTTGAAGTTGGAGCCGCGGTTGACGTCGACCTCGCGGCGCTGGCCGTTGGTGGGGTCGGTGACCACCTGGCGCTCCTCGTCGGAGAGGCTCCCGGCGTTGAGCCCGATGACCGAGCCCGAGGGCAGAAAGATGGGAGACCCTGACGACCCGCCGGAGGTCTGCGCGCTGTGCTGGAGCTTCTGCGCGGTGGGGGGCGTGGCGACGTTGTCGAAGAAGTCCGTCACGCGGTTGAGGAGCCCGAGGGTGATGGTGGCGACGGGCGACCGCTCGTTCATGGTCATCCCGGGGAAGCCGTAGACGAACACCCCGTCGCCCTCGCGGACGGCGTAGAGCTCGGCGTCGGCGGCGAGGCGCACCCACGTCGGCAGCCGCGCGTCGGTCTGCACGAGGCCGACGTCGTAGCCCGCGCCGCCGCGGCTGGCCTGCGCGTTCTGGAAGCGCGCGTCGAGGTACACCGCGCGCGCCGGGATCATCTCGCCGCTGCCCTTGTTGCGCAGGGCGAAGAGCTGCGCGCCCTGCCCCTGGGCCTGGGTCACCATCCGCACGCAGTGGGCGTTGGTGGCGAGGGTGTTCTCGTTGACGGAGAAGGCCGTGCAGAAGCCGCGGACGGTGTTGTCGGGGCGGCGCATCGCGAGGAGGTAGATGTTGCCCTCGTTGGCCGCCGCGATGCGCGCGCCGACGGAGCTCGGGTCGGCCGGCGGCGCGCGGCGCGGGCCGTCGTCGTCGCGCTCGCGGGTGACCACGTACCACGCGCCCCCGAAGAGCCCGCCGACCACCAGCACGGTGAGCAGCGCCACCGTCACCTTGAGCCCGACGAAGTTGCCCGTCTTCGCCTGCTGCGCGGCGAGGGCCTGGTCGATCATCAGGGCCACGGTGCGCTTGCCCACCTGCGCGTTGGCCGGGAGCGACGAGGCCATGTGCTGCCCCACCGACCCGCCCGGCGGCGGCGCCATCGGGGGCGCGCCCGGCGGGGCGTGCCCGGGGCCCTGCATCGGCGGCATCGGGCCTGGCGCCTGGCCCTGGAACGACCCTGGCGGCGCGGTCATCTCGGGCATCGCGACGGTGCCGCCCTTGCCGCCGTAGGCGTCGACGGCGGGCGACGAGGCCCCGAGCGCGAAGGGGTTGGGCCCCCCCTGGTGCGAGGCGACGGCCGCGGGCGTCGACACCGCGGGCGGAGGCGGCGCGGCGAAGGGCGCGGGCGCAGGCGGCGCGGCGAAGGGCGCCGGGGACGACGGCGGCGGCGCGGCGAAGGGCGCGGGCGCGGGCGGCGCGGCAGCGGGCGCGGCGAAGGGGTTGACCACCGGCGATCCGCTGCCCACCGGCGCGGTGACCGACCCGGGGGCGAACTCCACCCGGATGCGCGGCCCGCTCCGGCCGCACTCGATCACGTCGCCGTGCTTGAGCCCCTGGCGCTGGATGCGCACGCCGTTGACGAAGGTGCCGTTGCGGCTGCCGGTGTCGACCACGAACCAGCCGTCGTCGACCAGCACGATCTCGCAGTGGCGCCCGGAGGCGTCGAGGTCGATGTTGGCGTCGAACACCAGGTCGCTGTCGGGCGCGCGGCCGACGCGCACGCGGGCCTTGTCGAAGGTGAGCTGCCGCCCGGCGTGGGCCCCGAACTCCTGCACCAGCCGGATCACGCGCCTGCCCCCCTCACCGCGCGGGCTGGGCCGCGCCGGGGACGGGCGTCCCCTGCCCGACGGGCGTCGGCTCGGGCGCGCCCGCGTCGGCCGGCTCCGCGGCGGGCGACTCCGGGCCCGCGGGCGCGGCGGCGCGCGGGCGCAGGGCGAGGTAGGCCGCGAGCGCGAGCACGGCGACGGCGAGCACCACCAACACCCAGGCGAGGGTGTTGCGCTGCGCGTCGATGCCGAGCTCGCGGCGCATCGCGGCGTCGAGCACGAAGGGCGGGTCGGCCGGCGCGTCGGGCCCCACCGCGCGCATCGCCGAGGGCATCTCGGGCGGCATCGAGAGCGAGTGCTTCACGTCCGAGCCCGGCGGCGGCAGCTCGGGGAGCTTGAACGACGTGCTCGCGCTCGCGCCGACGATGCTCTCGACGGGCTCGAGGAGCACGTAGGGCTGGTAGGCCACGGCGAGGTCTTCGGGGGCCGGGTCGGGCAGGCCGTCGTCGAAGCGCGCGGTGATCACCGTGATGTTGTCGTGGCCGCCGGCCTCGTTGGCGGCCTCGATGAGGCGCTGGCAGCAGGCGACCGGGTCGTCGACGGAGGCCATCGCGTCGGCGATCTGCTCGAAGGTGGCGAGGCCCGAGAGCCCGTCGGAGCAGAGCATCACGGCGTCGCCGCGGCAGAGGTCGACGTACGAGAGGTCGACCGAGACGGTGTCGGCGGTGCCGAGGGCCTGGAGGATGATGTGGGCGTGCTCGTAGCTCTCGGCCTCGTCCTCGCTGAGCTGGCCGGCGTCGATGAGCTTGGAGACCAGCGACTGGTCGCGGGTGATCTGCCGGAGGCGCCCGCCGCGGAGGAGGTAGGCGCGCGAGTCGCCCACCTGGCCGACGAAGAGGGTGGAGCCGTGGACGCCCGCGACGGTGGCGGTGGTGCCCATGCCCCGGCGCTCGCGGTTGCTCTTGGCGGCGAGGAAGATCCGCGCGCCGGCCTCCTGCACGGCGGCGACGAGGCGCTGCGCGAAGCGGTCGCGGTCGGCGGGGGCGTCGGCGTCTTGCACGATGGCGTGGATCACGTCGACGGCCATCTGGCTGGCGACCTCGCCGGCGGCGGCGCCGCCCATGCCGTCGCAGACCGCGAAGAGCAGGCCGCGCGGGCCCACCGTGTGGCTGGAGGTCTGGTCGTCGATGACGCGGCCGCGCGCGGTGAGGTCGGCGATGAGGTAGTTGTCCTCGTTGTGCTCGCGGATGCGGCCGACGTCCGTGACGCCGCCGAGGCGCACGACCACGCGCGCGGGCGCGGCGACGTCGGCGACGTCCGACGGGGGCGCGGCGACGTCCGAGGGCGGCGCGACGTCCGGGGGGAGGCCGTCCACGGGGGGCGGCGGGGCCTCGGGCGGGGGCGCGTCGGGGGCGGCGGCGACGGCTTCGGTCATCGCGCGGCCCCGGCGGTGCCCGCGCCCGCGACGGCCCCGCGGGGCGCGGCGTCGAAGCGGAACAGGTGGTGCCCGATGCGGAAGATGTCGCCGTCGACGAGCTCGCGCTCGCCGCGGAAAAGCACCAGCGTGCCGTTGGAGCTTCCGAGGTCGCGCACGACGACGCGGCGCTGCGCCCGGTCGAGCCGGAAGGCCGCGTGCCGCCGCGACAGGAACACGTCGTCGGTGAACACCACGTCGCCCGACTCGCGGCCGACGACGGTCTCGTCGCGGTAGAGGTGGTACACGTCGCGCGGCACGCCCTCGCTGGTGAGCTGGACGAGCCGCGCGAGCCGCGGCTGCTCGGGCGTGCCGAAGAGCATCACCCCGTAGTGCATCACGGGCCCGAGCGACACCTCGCCGTCGGAGAGCACCTCGACGCGGAGCACCTGCTGCCCGACGAGCACCACGTCGTTGTGGTGCAGCTCGACGGGCTCCCGGATGCGCTGGAAGATCCCGTTGACCGAGCCGAGGTCGCGGAGGTAGTGCCGGTCGTTGCGGCGCTGGAGGCGCGCGTGGCGGGCGGAGAGGTAGGGGTCGTCGGGCAGGGTGATGTTGCCCTCGTGGCGCCCGATGTCGGTCACCGGCGAGGTGAGCCGGTACACCGGGCCCTCGGAGCCGTCCTTGAGGATCGTGACGATCTGCGCGGCGGCGGCCGCGAGGTTGACCGCGCCGAAGTTGTCGGTGCGCTGGTCGGGCCGCTCGGCCGCGGGGGGCGCCGCGGGCGCGGGGCGGGGCGCGAGCGAGGCCGCGACGCCGAAGGGCGCGGCGGGCCCGGCGGGGAGGATCAGCGGCGCGGCGGCGACGACCGCGGGGGTCGGCGCGACGACCGGCGCGGGTGCGATCACGGGCGCGGGCGCGATCACGGGCGCCGCGACGGGGACGGGCGCGGCGACGTGGGGCGCTGGGGCGGGCGGCGAGACGACGGTGGCGGGCGCGGCGGCCTGCATCTCGGCCGCGGGCAGCCCGCACACGCCGCAGTAGAGCGCGGTGGGGCTGGTGGAGGTGCCGCAGCGGGGGCAGGTGATCGCGGCCGGGCGCGGGGCCTCGGCGGCGAAGGCGGGGCCGTTGGGGGATCCGTCGGTTCGAAGCTTCTGCCCGCAGTCCAGGCAGTAGAGCGCGCCCGCTGGATTCTGGCGCCCGCAATTCGCGCAAGTCATCGCGGGCGCATTGGACACCGCGGCGCGCACGAACGTCAAGCAGTCGCTACAGGGGCCGCACGATCGACGCGGCGGGGGGCGCGGCTTCGCGGGCGATGCGGTCGACCCAGTCGGCGGCGAGCTCCCGGAGGCCCTGCGGGCGCGAAGGGTCGCGGGCGAGGGCTTCGAAGCCCCGGCGGGCCTCGTCGTAGCGCCCGAGGTGCCAGCTCGCGGTCGCGCGCATGCGGCGGGTCTCGCCGAGGACGCGGGCGTCGCCGGCGCGGGCGACCTCGGCCTCGTCGAGCGCGGCGAGGGCGTCTTCGAAGCGCTCGTGGAGGAAGTGCTGCCGGCCCACGAGGTACGCCGCGAGGGGGTCGTGCTCGACCGCGAGGAGGGCGGCCGCGCGGGCGGTCGCCACCACCGCCGAGGGGTCGCGCTCGCCGCGTCCGATGAGCAGGTCGCGCATGGCGGCCTCGCGCTCGCCGCCGCTCTCGAGCATCGCGCGCTTGAGCGAGAGGGTGCGGGCCTCGTCCTCCTCGAGCAGCGACGCGTCGAGGGCGCGGTAGAGCGGCGCCGCCTCGTCGGGCCCGCGCCAGCGCCACACCGCGTCGGCGGCGGCCGTTCGAACGCGGTTGCCTGCGGCCTCGCCGAGGTCGCGGGACGCGTCACGGGCGACGGCCTCTGCGCCCGCGAGGTCGCCCCGTCGCACGCGCACCACGGCGAGCTGGGCGCGCGGCCGCGTGTCGGTGGGGTCGTCGGCGACGAGGGAGGCGTACTCCGCGGCGGCGCGCGGGAGGTCACCGCCGTCGAGGTGGCGGGCGGCGCGCTCGGCGAGGGATTCGAGCTCGTGGGGACACCTGCGCCCGAAGATCGACGCGCGGCGGAAGCGGGTGCGGGCGCGGGCGAGCGTCCGGTCGCTGACGGGCACGGTGCGGAGGAAGGCGTGCCACTCGGCTTCGAGCGCGGCGAGGGGGCGCCCGTAGGCGGCTTCGAAGTCCCCCGTGGCGTAGAGCCGGCGAAACCGTTCGGCCCCGAACGAGTCGTGGAGCCAGCGGCAGAACGAGCCCGCCGCGGTGTACGCGGTGACCGACGCGCTGGTGAAGAAGCTCAGGCTCGCGAGGGCGCGCATCCGCGGGGCCATGCCCGCCTCGAGCATCGCGCGCGACCACTGGTGCGGCGTCGACTCGCCCTCCCCCTCCCACGCCGCGGCGACGGCGGCCCCCTCGATGAGCCCGGGCACCGGCAGGAGCGACGCCTGCGCGGTGACGTGGAGCGGCCCAGGCGCCATCGCGGCGGCGACGGCGTGGGCGAGCTCGTGCTTCAGCACCGGGTGGGGGAAGGGCGCGTACTGGAGGTACACCTCGTTGCGCCAGGGCTTCGCGATGTACGTGTGCGCCGCCCCCATCAGCGACTGCTTCTGCTCCGCGCTGGCGAAGAGGAACACCGTCACCCGCCGCGCGACCCGCACGCCGTAGAACGCTTCGAGCTGCGCCACCCGCACGTCGCAGTCGCGCGCGGTGAGCCTCGCCTGGCGCGCGTCGAGGGAGCGGTCGTAGGCGACCACGCAGCGGCGCGACCAGGCTTCGCCTTCCAAACGCTCGGCGATGTCGCGGGCGGTGTGGCGGTGGCCAAGCGCGGGCCCCGCGAGCCAGACGCCCGCCGCGAGCGAGAGGCCGAGGAGGGCGGTGAGGGCGGCGGCGGGACGTCCCTTCAACGCGCCGAGGGAGAGGCGAACCTCGGGCGTCCACGCGCCGACGAGGAGCGCGGTGAGGGCGACGACGGCGCCGAGCGTCCCCACGCGGTAGGTGACGAGCGGGAGCCCGAGCGGGATCGACTCGTCGTAGATGGCGCCGGGGAAGAAGCCGAAGAAGGGGTCGTACGCGAAGATGGCGGGCGTCGCGTAGAAGCGGACGAGCGACCACACGATGAACGCGGGGACGAGCAGCGCGGCGAGCGTCGTGGCGCGGCCGCGGCGAGGGAACAGCGCGCCGAAGGTGAGCCCGAGGAGCCCCGCGAGGGCGCCGCCCGGCAGCGGGAGGAGGAGCCACCAGAGGGCCCCGTCCTTCGGCGCACAGAGCGGCGCGACGAGCCCGTGGGCCAGCACCACGAGCGCGACGGGCGCGAGCAGCGCGACGGGCGCGAGGGCGGCGACTGCGACTGCGGCGGGCCCGTCGACGTTCGCCGCGCGGCGGCGGAGCGAGACCGCGAGGCCCGCGCCGAGGAGGGCGCCCGTGACGGAGACGAAGAGAGCGGTGACGAGGGCCGAGACGTAGCCCAGGTGGTCGGAGAGGGAGCTGCTCCAGAGGGCGAGGCCGAGGGGGAGGGTGAGGGCGAGCGAGGCGCGCGCGCGCCACGTCACGAGGAGGGCGCGGAGCGCGGCGGTCACGGCTCGTCGTCGAGCTCGTCGGGGGGCGGAGGCGGCGGGACGGAGGCCGAGACGACGGGCTCCAGCAGCGCGAAGGCGAGCACCTCGTCGATGCGCTTCACGAGGTCGATGCGGAGCTCGTTGCGCACCTCCTCGGGGATCTCCTCGATGTCCTTGGCGTTGCGCGCCGGGAGGAGCACCTGCTTGATGCCCGCGCGGTGGGCCGCGAGCACCTTCTCCTTCACGCCGCCGATCGGGAGCACCACCCCGCGGAGGGTGATCTCGCCCGTCATCGAGAGGTCGCTGCGCACGGGGCGCGAGGTGAGGAGCGAGACGATCGCCGTCACGATGGCCACGCCCGCGGAGGGCCCGTCCTTCGGGGTGCCGCCCTGCGGGACGTGCACGTGGAGGTCGCTCTTCTCGAGGAAGTCCGGGTGGATGTTGAGGTCCTTGGCGTGCGTGCGGACCCACGAGAGGGCGGCGGCGGCCGACTCCTTCATCACGTTGCCGAGCTGGCCGGTGATCGTGATGTTGCTCTTGCCGGCGAAGCGCGACGCCTCGACGAAGAGGATCACGCCGCCGACGGGCGTCCACGCCATGCCCGCGACGACGCCGATGGCGGGCGCGCGCTCGGCGCCTTCTTCCTGATGCCGCGGAGGCCCGAGGGTCTTCTCGACGAAGGCGCGGTCGGCCACCTCGCGTACTTCTTCGCCGGCGGCGACGCGCACGGCGACGGCGCGGCAGACGGCGGCCACCTCGCGGGTGAGGTTGCGGACGCCGGCCTCGCGCGTGTAGCTCTCGATGAGGGCGCCGTAGCCCGTGTCGTCCCACTCGAGCTTCTCGGGGGTGAGCCCGTGCTCCTCGAGGGCCTTCGGGCCGATGTACTCGCGCGCGATGTGGAGCTTCTCGACGCGGGTGTAGCCCGCGATCTCGATCACCTCCATGCGGTCGAGGAGCGGCGCCGGGATCGTGTCCTTGTTGTTCGCCGTGCAGATGAACATCGCGTGCGACACGTCGTAGGGCACGTCGATGTAGTGGTCGACGAAGGTGCTGTTCTGGTCGGGGTCGAGCACCTCGAGGAGCGCCGCCGCGGGGTCGCCGCGCACGTCGGCGCCCATCTTGTCGACCTCGTCGAGGATGATGATCGGGTTGGTCGTCCCGGCCTTCTTCATCGCCTGCACGATGCGCCCGGGGAGCGCGCCGACGTAGGTGCGCCGGTGCCCGCGGATCTCGGCCTCGTCGCGCACGCCGCCGAGGGAGATGCGCACCATCTGGCGCCCGATGGCGCGCGCGATGGACTTGGCGAGCGAGGTCTTGCCGACGCCGGGCGGGCCCACGAAGCACAGGATGGGGCCGCGGCGATCTTTGCGGAGCTTGCGGACGGCGACGTACTCGATGATGCGGCGCTTGGGCTGCTTCAGGCCGAAGTGGTCCTCGTCGAGGGCGCGGCGGACGGCCTCGACGTCGAAGCGATCCTCCGTCTGGCGGTGCCAGGGGATGTCGACCAGCCACTCGATGTACTGCCGGGTCACCTGGTACTCGGCCGAGTGGCCCTGCATCGCGCGGAGACGTCCGAGCTGGCGGCGCGCGGTGCGGGCGGCCTCCTCGGGGAGCTTCGCCTTCGCGATCCGCTCGCGGAGCTGGTCGAGCTCCTCCTCGCTCTCGTCCGTCTCGCCGAGCTCTTCCTTGATGGTCTTGAGCTGCGCGCGGAGGATCTCCTCGCGCTCGCTCCGCCCCATCTCGCCCGACACGATCGACTGGATCTCCTTGCGGACGCGGTGCACCTCGTGGACGCGGCGCGCGAGGTGGTGGGCGAGCTTCAGTCGCTCGACGAGGTCGACGGCCTCGAGCACCTGCTGCCGGTCGGCCGGGGTGACGGGCGGCGACGGGAGGTGGAGGGTGACGAGGTCGGCGAGGGCGCCGGGGTCGGCGGCGTTCTCGGCCACCTGGGCGAGCTCGCGGGGGACGGGCGGGGAGTACTCGCCGAGGGCGCGGGCCAGCTCGCGGAGCTCGCGGCCGCTCTTCTCGATCTCGGGGCTGCGGACGGGCGGCTCCTGGATGCGCTGGACGCGGGCGCGCAGGAAGGCGCCCTCGTTGAGCATCGAGACGAGGTGCATCCGCGCGATGCCCTGGAGCAGCACCGAGTAGTTGTTGGCCCCGAGCTTGATGACCTTCACGATGCGCGCGACGGTGCCGACGGCGTAGAGGTCGCCGGCGGCGGGGTCCTCGGTCTCCGGGGAGCGCTGCGTCACCACGGCGATGAGCCGCACCTCGGTGTGGGCGAGCTCCTCGACGAGGCGCACCGAGCGGGCCCGCCCGACGTTGATCGGGACGACCGCCGCGGGGAAGAGCACGGCGTTGCGGAGCGGGAGCACCGGCAGGATTTCGATCGCGCCGGCGCGGGGGCCGGACTCAGGCTCGTCAGTCTTGCTCACGGTGCGCGAACCGTAGGAAACCCCGCGCGCACTGGCAAGCGAAGACCACCAGGATCTTGCGCCCGCCGGGCCTCCGGGGGTTTCATCCGCGGCCATGAACCGTCCCACCGCGCTCCTTGCCGCCGCGACCCTGTCGACCGGGTGCCTGTCACCCAACCTCAACGCCCTCCTCGGGGGCAGCCTCCAGCTTGCCTCGACGGGCGCGGCGGTCGCGGCGAGCCAGCAGCGCGCCCAGCCGCAAGCCCAGCCCATGCCAGCCATGCAGCCCGCCCCCTCGGCGGCCTCGGCGCAGGGAGTGCCTCCCCCCGTGGTGCCGCAAGCCATCCCCGTGGCGACGCCCATCGGCCAGGCGCCGACGCCCTACCCGGGCACGGTGGTGATCCGCGTGGTCAACACCTCCCCGGTGAACATCTGCCAGGTGTACATGGCCCCGCGCGGCGAGCGCGTGGAGTCGGGCGCGTGGCTGGCCCAGGGCGACATGGTGATGCCCGGCGCCGCGCGGGAGTTCAACGTACGGGACGACAAATTCGCCGTGCGGTTGACGTCGTGCACGGGGCAGGCCCTGGTCGACGAGCCCGACGTGGATTTCCATGGGCCGCGCGAGCTCGCGGTGTACGCGGGGGCGGCGCCGACCTCGCAGACGCCTGCGGGCTTCCGGCGGATCGCCTTCCGCGCGTCGGTCTCGGTCGGGCCGTGAGCGTCGCGCGGGCGCCCGGGGCGCACGTGGTGGTCGGCGCTGGGGGGCACGCCAAGGTGGTGATCGCGGCGATGCGGGCGATGGGGCTGCGCGTCGACGCGGTGCTCGACGACAACCCGGCGCGCTGGGGCGAGACCTTCCACGGCGCGCCGGTGGTGGGCCCGATCGGGGAGCTGGCGGGCTGGGCCGGCGCGCGCGCGGTGATCACGCTGGGCAACAACGCGCGGCGCCGCGCGGTGGCCGAGGCGCACCCCGGGGTCGACTGGCTCACGGTGATCCACCCGGCGGCGATCGTGCACGAGAGCGCGGCGATCGGGGCCGGCGCGATGGTGATGTGGCGCGCGGTGGTCGAGCCCGACGCGCGGGTGGGGGCGCACGCGATCGTCAACACGGGCGCGGCGGTGTGCCACGACGCGCGGGTGGGCGACTACGCGCACGTCTCGGTGACGTCGACCCTCGCGGGCGGCGCGACCGTGGGCGACGGGGTCTTCCTGGGGATGAACGCCTGCGTGATCGGGACGGCGCGCGTGGGCGACTGGGCGACGGTGGGGGCGGGCGCGTCGGTGGTGCGCGACGTCCCCGCGGGCGCGACGGCGGTGGGCGTGCCCGCGCGCGTGATCAGCGGGCGTCCGCCGGCGGCGTGAACACCTTCTGAAGGAAGGCGTTGTCGGGCGGGAGGAAGCGGTCGGCCGGGTCCCAGCGGCGGCGCAGGGCCTGGAAGGCGTCCCAGTCGGCGCCGTACATCGCGGCCATGTCCCACTCGCGCGCGCCGGTCTTCTTCCCGAGGTGGGGCCTGCCCTCGTGCGCCCGCATCACCTCGTGGAAGCGCTCGTACACCTGCGCGATGCGCCCCTCGGAGTAGGGCCCGAGGGCGGTGGCGAGCTCGATCCACGCGGTGCCGCCGCGGCCGCGGCCGGCGGTGCCGGGCCCGACCCACGCCTGGGTGGTGTCGGGCGTGAAGCGCGTCTCGATGATGGTGGAGAACTCCTCCTTCACGCACAGGTCGAGCGTCGCCTGGATCGCCTCGCGGTAGCGGGCGAAGGGCACGCCGTACTCGATCTCGTCGTGGAGGAAGAAGAGGCGGCGGGCGAAGGCCGACGGCGCGGGGAGCACCTGCGGCGCCTCGGCGTTGAGCTCGCGGAGGAGGAAGTCCTCGTTCGAATCGCGCGCGCCGATCTCGTGAAGGAGCTTCGGCGCGAAGGCCGACAGCCCGTGGTCGAGGAGCTCGTGCCCGAGGCGGGTGAACTCCGCCCAGCGCGAGGGCTTCGCCGGGGTGCGGCGCCAGGTGTTCATGCGCACGGTGCGGAGGTCGCGGACGCCGCCGGGGTAGTAGAAGCTGAGGTGGTCGTGGCGGGCGAGGAGGGCCTCGAGGTCGCGCTCGGCGTCGGCGCGCGGGACGAAGGTGGCGTCCTTCTCGAGGCAGTAGGCGTCGTCGAGGGCGAGCACGAGCTCGACGACGACGCCGAGGGTGCCGAGCGCGCCGGCCACCGGGAGCCACGGGAAGCGCTGCGCGGGGGACTCGTCGCTCGCCCAGCCGTGCTCGTCGCGGGTGAGGGTCACCGCGTCGCCGCGGCCGGTCACCAGGGTCACCGCGAGGAGCGTCTCGGAGAGGAAGCCGTGGTCGCGGCCGGTGCCGTGGAGGTCGGTGGCGAGCAGGCCGCCGAGGCTCTGCGCGTCGGTCGAGCCCGCGAGGGGCATCGCGAGGCCGGCGGCCCAGAGCTCGCGGGTGAAGTCGCGCAGGCGCTTGCCGGCGTCGACGCGCACGACCCGGCGCGCGGCGTCGCCCTTGACGAAATAGCGCGCGCGGGCGAGCTCCTCGGGCACGCGCGCCCAGGTCGTGTAGCGGTCGAGCGAGAGGAGCGAGCCGAAGGGGCGCTCGTCGGTGCCGCCGGTGCAGGTCGACTCGTTGAAGCTGTGCCCCGCGGCCACGACGCGCAGGCGATCGGCGCCGTTGACGAACTCCCGCACCGGCGCCCAGCGGTCGCCGGACTCGGGCGGGCGCGGGGCGCCGTAGCGGGCGGGGCGGCAGGACTCCTCGCCGTTCCACGTGGTCCAGCGCTGGCCGTCCCAGCGGCCCTCGCTCTCGGCGCGGCCGCGGAGGCGCGCGAAGAGGTTGTGCACGTCGCCGAAGAAGGTGGGGACGGCCTCGTCGGCGCGGTCGACGTCGCTCAGCGAGAAGCCCGGGTCGAGCTCGCTGATGCGCGCCGCGGCGGCGTTGACCACGCGCACGTGCCCGTCCTCGTAGACGCCGTGCTCGGCGTGCCAGGCGTCGGCCACGGCCACCGCGTCGGCGAGGGCCTCGGCGCGCGCCCGCAGCTCCTCGCCCGCGCGCCCCTCGCGCAGCGGCACGGGGACGGACTCCACCACGCACTCCACGAACTCCCGTCGGTCGATCATGGGCGCGACGGTACACCCCGCCGCGCGCCCCCGGGGAGGGGGTTCGCGGCGGGTCTGTCGGGGGAAGGGGGAGGGCGGAGGGGGAGGGGACGCTCAGGGCGTCGAGTACGTGGCGTTGCAGTAGCCGATCGACTCGTCGGAGCCGCCGAACTGCGACGCGCCCTCGTGGTGCCAGTACCACCGCCGGTTGGCGGGCGAGGCGACGAACGAGCACATCTCGCTGAGGTTGGTGAAGCTCGCCAGGGTGGCGCGCGTCCCGCTGGGCACCGAGACGCGGAACACGGTCGTCTCCGGGTAGATCGAGTCGTCGCCCACGATGTCGAAGTAGGTCGCGCCGCCGAAGAACTCCATCGTCCCCCAGTACGCCCAGTTCTCGCAGGTGCGGTGCGCGGGGAGCGCCATGGCGCCGAGGTCGACCACGGTGCCCGCCGGCAGGAGCACCACGTAGGCGCGGTTGCCGGCGCCGTTGTGCACGCCGACGCGGCCCGAGCCGGCGAAGAAGCCGCTCTGGTTGCCGAGCATGATCGTGGTGCTCAGCGCGATGGCGGTGGAGGTGAGCGCCCCGGTCGAGCCGTTGATCTGGATGAGGTGCGACGCCGCGCCGCCGCCGTTGCCGATGGGGGTCGTGGCGCTCGAGCCGAAGGTGTAGATCGTGCCCGTCGAGAGCTCGGAGACGAGGGCGTCGTACTGGCGGCCGACGCTCGCGCCGCCCGAGAGGTCGAGCCCGAAGCGGCCCGTCGCGCTGTCGCCCGTGTAGAACACGTTGGTCGACGAGATGGCGATGCCGCCGCGGTCGTCGCCCGTCACCGTGTTGTGCTCGACGAGGTTGCACGCGGTGGGGGTGAGCGAGTCGATGCGGAAGGTGCCGGTGCCGAAGTTGATGCAGCGGCCGCCGAGGCACGACTCGCCGGTCATGCAGCGCGTCCCGCAGGCGCCGCAGTTGGCGGTGTCGCCGTCGGTGTCGGTGCAGACGCCGCCGCAGACGGTGCCCGAGGCGCAGCGGCAGGTGCCGGTCACGCACGACTGGCCCGTCGGGCAGGCGTTGCCGCAGCGGCCGCAGTTGTTGCGGTCGGAGAAGGGGTCGGCGCAGGTGGAGCCGCAGAGCACGCCGATCGGCACGCCGCCGATCGCGCAGCGGCAGACGCCGCGCGTGCAGGTGGAGCCCGTCGGGCAGGCGTTGCCGCAGGCGCCGCAGTTGCTGCTGTCGCTGAGCACGTCGATGCAGGCCGAGCCGCAGCGGACGCCGGCGAGGGCCTCGGCGCCGATCGCGCAGCGGCAGACGCCGTCGGTGCAGGTGGAGCCGCTCGGGCAGGCGGTGCCGCAGGCGCCGCAGTTGCTGTTGTCCGTCGCGAGCGAGACGCAGGTGCCGGAGCAGCGCGTCTGGGCGCCGGGGCAGGGCGTGACGCAGACGCTGTTGTTGCACACCTGGCCGGTGGGGCAGGCGCGGTTGCAGCCGCCGCAGTGGCTCTGCGAGACGCGGGTGTCGATCTCGCAGCCGTCGCCGGCCATCATGTCGCAGTCGGCGAAGCCGGCGCTGCAGGTGATCGAGCAGACGCCCGAGGAGCAGCGCGGCGTGGCCTGCGGGCCCGCCACGCAGGGCGCGCGGCAGCCGCCGCAGTTGGACACGTCGGTGTTGAGGTCGGCCTCGCAGCCGTTGGCGACGTTGCCGTCGCAGTCGCCGCGCCCGCCGCCGCAGACGGAGGTGCAGACGCCGCGGCTGCACATGCCCATGCCGCACGAGCGGCCGCACGAGCCGCAGTTGGCGCCGCTGGTGTCGGTGTTCACCTCGCAGCCGTTCGTGGGGTTCATGTCGCAGTCGGCGAAGCCCGGCGAGCAGGCGGCGATCGTGCAGGCGCCCATCGCGCAGCCGTGCTCGGCGACGTTGGGCAGGGCGCACTCGTTGCCGCAGCGCCCGCAGTGGAGCGGGCTCGTCGCGGTGGCCGTCTCGCAGCCCGTGGTCGAGTCGCCGTCGCAGTCGCCGAAGCCCGCGTTGCACATGGCGATCGCGCAGGAGCTCATCCGGCAGGCGGCCGCCGCGTTGCGCACCGAGCACGTGCGGCCGCAGACGCCGCAGTTGCTGTTGTCGGCCCGCGCGTCGACCTCGCAGCCGTTGGCGGGGTTCATGTCGCAGTCGACGAAGCCCTCGGCGCACTGGAGGCGGCAGGCGCCCATCACGCACGCGCCGACCGAGTTGGTGCCCGCCGGGCACGCCATGCCGCAGGCGCCGCAGTTGCGCGGGTCGGTCTGGAGGTTGACCTCGCAGCCGTTCATCGCGGCCATGTCGCAGTCGGCGTAGGGCGCCGTGCACATGCGGATGCCGCACGCGCCCATCGCGCACGAGGGCGCGCCGTTGGGCACGCGGCAGGTGTTGCCGCAGGCGCCGCAGGCCGCCACGTTGCTCTGCGTGTCGACGCACGCGCCGTCGCAGCACGACTGCCCGGTGGGGCACGCGCGCGTCGGGCCGCAGCCGGCCACGCAGGTCGATCCGCGGCAGAGGCTGCCGGCGGGGCAGTGGTCGTCCGTCACGCACTGCACGCACATGTGCGTGACCGTGTCGCAGCGCGACGCGCCGCCGGCCCCGCCGTCGACGCCGCCGTCGGCCGCGCCGCCCGCGCAGCCCTCGTCGCGGCTGCACCCGGCCACGCAGGCCCCCGTCGCGGGGTTGCAGTACTCGGTCGCCGCGCAGAGCGCCGCGTTCGACGCGCAGCTCACGCAGTTGCCCGAGGCCACGTCGCACACCGGCCGCCCGAGCTGCCCGGCGCACATCGCGTTGGAGGTGCAGCGGGAGGGCGCGTCGGGCACGTCCATGCCGGCCTCCGCCGCGGCCTCGGGCGCCGCGTCCACGGTCGGCGTCGGGGTCGGCGAGCTCGTACAGGCCGCGCCCAGGGCGAGCAGCCCCGCGAGCAGCGCGGGCCGCGTCAGGCCCGCCATCTTCGAGTGATCAAGCACCTGTCACCTCCTCGTCGTTGAGAAGCACTGGGAGCCGCCCCGCGCGGGGCGGCTGTCTGGCTCGAAAAGTACACTGGAACGGAGCCAGCGCGAACACTTCACTGTCGCGCCGGCGCGGGATACGGGAGCGCGCGTCGCTCAGTGCCGGCGGTGGCGGCGGCGGCGGCCGCCCTCCGCGGGGGGCGCGGCGGGAGCGGCCGGGGCGGGGGCGGGGCCGGGGGCGACGGCCGGCTGCGGCGGGTCGATGATCACGAACTCGACGCGGCGGTTGCGGCTGCGGCCCGCGTTGGTCTCGTTGGTGTCGATGGGGCGCGTCGGGCCGTACCCGTGGGGCTCGAGGCGGGCCTCCTCGACGCCGTGGCCGATGAGCCAGCGGACGACGGCGGCCGCGCGGCGCTGGGAGAGGTCCATGTTGTGGGCCTCGTCGGAGCGGTTGTCGGTGTGGCCGTCGACCGAGATCCGGCGGATGTGCGGCGCGCCGCGGAGCACGTCGGCCACCGCCGCGAGCACCCGGTCGCTCCGGCGCTTGATCGTGTCGCGGTCGGTGTCGAAGAACACCTGCTGCAGGATGCGGATCTGCCCGCCCTCGATGCTCACCTGGGTGTTGGGGCAGCCGTTGCGCGCCGGGTCGCTCGACGGCACGCCGGGCACGCCGGGGCAGGCGTCGGGCGGCTCGGGCACCTGGTCGTGGTCGGCGTCGGGCAGGGGGCAGCCGTTGCGCGCCGGGTCGGGGAAGGGCATCCGCGGCACGTCGACGCACTGGTCTTCGTGGTCGAGCACGCCGTCGGCGTCGCGGTCGCCGGCGGGGCAGCCGCGGCGCGACGGGTCGGGCGAAGCGCCCTGGGCCTGGTCGGGGCACTGGTCGTCGGGGTCGACCACGCCGTCGCCGTCGCGGTCGCGCAGCGGGCAGCCGCGGCGGGCGGGGTCGGGCGTCGCGCCCTGGGGCTCGGTCACGCACTGGTCCTGGCCGTCGAAGACGCCGTCGCCGTCGGTGTCGGTGAGCGGGCAGCCGCGGCGCGACGGGTCGGGGTTGGGCCCCTGCGGCGTGGTCGGGCACTGGTCGTCGGGGTCGAAGACGCCGTCAGCGTCGGTGTCGAGCGGCGCCGCCGGGGCGGCCTCGCGGGCGACGGGCGCGTACGAGAGGTTGAACAGCACGCGCGCGGTCGGCACGCCGGGGCCGTTCATGAAGCCCGGGCCGCCCGCGACGCCCACGCGGAAGACGTCCGCGATGAGGTAGCTCGCCCCGAGGAAGACCTCGCCGCCCGACTGGTCGGGGTCGAAGGTGGGGTTGGGGTCGAGCGTCGCGCCGTAGAGCGCGAGCTGCGAGCCCGAGTACGAGCGGATCGGGGTGTAGAAGTAGGCCTCCGGGCCGATCATCAGGCGCTCGTTGGCGAGCACGACGCCCACCGCGGCGGTGAGGCGCAGCTCGTTGCCGAAGGCGAGGTTGTTGACGTCGATGTCGGAGCGGATCTGGAAGCCGCCGCCGAGCGACCAGCGGATGGGTCCGCCGCGGCCCGCGAGCGTGAGCCGGGGCTCGATGCGCACGTTCTCGTCGCCCATGTTGTTGGCGCGCGCGCCGATGGGGGCGAAGAAGTTGGCCCCGACGTGGATCGAGAAGGGGTCGCGGTCAGCGTGGCCGAAGAGCCGGATGCGCAGACCCGCGCGCAGGTCGCCGATCGCGGGGCCGTCGGCGGGGCCCACCGCGGGGAGCGTGCCGGACGACTGGCCGCTCTGGAGCAGCGAGACGGGCAGCGAGAGGTGGACGCCGACGCGGTCGAGGAAGGACACCTGCGCCCCGACGTGGAGCACGAACATCCCCGTGAGGTCGTCCTTCGCGGGCTGCGCCGCACCGGTCGGGTCGATGCGCACGAGCTGGAGCGGGTTGACGGCGTAGTCGCCGTAGAGCCCCACAGAGAAGACGCGGGTGCTCGAGTACCACGGGTGCTCCGCGAGGAAGAACGCGTCGCCCATCGGCGACGGGTCGTAGCGGTTGAGCGCCCAGCCGGTGCGGTCCTGCGCGCCCGCGGCGTCGGCCCACAGGCCCAGCGCGGCGGCGAGGGCGGCGCCGGCGAGCGCGCGGCGGGGGTGCTGTCGATGAATCACGGGTGCCTCCAAGCGTGAAGGTCGCGGCGTGGGGGCCGCGGATCTGCCGGCAGGGTAGAGAAATCCGAGCGAGGCCAGCAAGCGCAATCGCGCGCCCCACTGAATTCGTACACCCCGGTTTTACTAGCCCGTACGCGCGGGGAAGATTCCGTCACCGGGCGAGGCGGGCGCCGAGGGCGACCGCGGCGTACCCGGCGGCGACCGAGGCCGTGACGTTGAGCAGCGCGAGGCCGTGGAGGCCGGCCTCGGCGAGGCGCCTCGTCTCGTACTCGAAGGTGGAGAAGGTGGTGAACGCGCCGACGAAGCCCGTCGCGACCGCGAGGCGCCACGCCGGGTCGAGGCCCGCGCGCGAGGCCGCCCAGGCCGCGAACCACCCGAGCACGAAGCTCCCGCTGACGTTGATGGCCAGCGTGCCGAGCGGGAAAGGGCGGGGCCACACGCGGGCGAACCCGAGCGCGACCAGGTACCGCGCGACCGCGCCGAGGAAGCCCCCGACGCCGACGGCGAGCACGGCCTTCACCGCGGGATCTTCTTGGCGTCCTCGACGAACTTCGCGAGCCCCGCGTCGGTGAGCGGGTGCTTCGCGAGCTGCTCGATCACCTTGTACGGGATGGTGCACACGTCGGCCCCGAGGAGCGCCGCCTGGGTGACGTGCACCGGGTGGCGGACGGAGGCGACGAGCACCTGGGTGTCGAAGTCGTAGTTGCGGTAGACGGTGACGATCTTCGAGATGAGGTCCATGCCCTCCTCGGAGATGTCGTCGAGGCGGCCGACGAAGGGCGAGACGTAGGTCGCGCCGGCCTTGGCCGCGAGGAGCGCCTGGTTGGCCGAGAAGCAGAGCGTGACGTTGGTGGCGATGCCCGCCTCCGCGCACGACCGCGTCGCGCGCAGGCCGTCGAGGGTGAGCGGGAGCTTGACCACGACGTTGGCGTGGACCTTCTGCCACTCGCGCGCCTCGCGCATCATCTCGTCGTACTCGACGGAGAGCACCTCGGCGGAGATGGGGCCGTCGACCACCTCGCAGATCTCCTTGACCACGTCGAGGTAGCGCCGCCCGGTCTTGGCGACGAGCGAGGGGTTGGTGGTGACGCCGTCGATGAGGCCGAGCTCGCGCGCCTTGCGGATCTCGTCGAGGTCCGCCGTGTCGATGAAGAACTTCATGGCGCGCGGAGCATACAGCAGGGCCTCGTGGCGCGATACACTCGCGCGCGTGACCCTGCCCTTCCCGCGCGCGGCCGCCCTCTCCCTCCTCTGCGTCGGCTGCCTCTCCTCGAGCTACCGCATCGCCCAGCCCGAGCTCTCGCGCCTCGCGCGCGTCCCGCCGGGCGAGCGCTGGCAGGCGGTGCGGGCCACGCAGCGCCTCCTCGCCTCCGACGCGCCGCCCGCCCCCGCGCTGGTGGTCCCCGCGGGCGAGCAGGTGGTCGTCCCCGCGGTGTACCTCTTCAACGGGACCTCCTACACCGTGCCGGGCTCGTGGAGCGTCAACCCGGGCCGATGGACGTCGCACACGGTCCGCACGACGGGCGGCGGGGGTTCGCGCGGGGGCTCGGGCGGGAGCTCGAGCGGCGGCGGCTCCGGCGGGGGCGGCGGGCGCGGCGGCGAGGTGGTGGCCGCGGTGGTGGTGGTCGTGGTGGCCGCGGCGGTGATGGTGTTCGTGCTCGCGGGGACGGAGGGGGCCCGCTACGACGGGTGGTTCGGGCTGCCGCCCGACGAGCTGCTCTACGTCGACGAGCCCGACGGGTCGATCACCGCGGTTCCGCTCGCGGCGGTGACGCCCGAGATCGCCGACCGCTCGCAGGGCGCGGTGGTGTACGAGGGCCGCGACGAGCGCTACCTCCGCCTCGGGCGCGCGCCGCTCGACCGGGTGGGCCTCACGATCTCGTCGGGCCCGGTGGTCGCGGCCGTCCCGCGCGTCGGCCGCGACGACGGGAGCACGCACTTCGGCTTCGGCGGCCGCACCTTCGTCGGCGGCTTCTTCGTCCAGCAGTTCGGCCTCGGGCTCACCGCGGACGTCGTCGCCACGACGGGCGGCCAGGTGCTCGCGGGCGGCGGCGTCGAGGCGCAGGTGATGCCGCTGACGCACGTGGGCGCGTACGTCGGCGCGGGCGGCTACGCGGTGGTCGACGACGGCCCCCCCGCGCAGAGCCTCGGCGCCTGGTACGCGCGGGCGGGCGTGCAGCTCGAGCTCCCGCTGACCACCCGGCTCACCGCGCAGCTCCGCCTCGGGGCGTCGCGCGTGGCACCGTCCGACCGCCCGGCGGCGTACGTGCCCGAGGCCTCCGTCGGCATGGCCGTGTACTGACCCGTCAGCGCTTCGCGGTGGCCTCGCGGCGCGCCTCGAGCGACTCCCAGCGGGCCATCAGCGCGTCGAGTCGGGCGCGCTTCGCCTCCATGTCGGCGACGTGCGCGGAGACGTCCCCGCCGGCGGCGTAGAGCGCCGGGTCGTTGAGCCGGGCCTCGGCCGCCTTCGCCTCGCGCTCGGCGACGTCGATCACGTCGAGCAGGCCCGCGAGCTCCTTCTGCTCGGCGAGGGTGAGGGGCTTCACCGCGGGCGCGTCCTTCGCGGCGACGTCCTTCGCGGCCTTCGCGACCTCCTTCGCGGCGACGTCCTTCGCGGCCTTCGCGGCGGCGGCCTCGGCGCGCTCGCGCTCGTCGCGGAGCGAGCGCCAGGTGTCCCAGTCGCCGGGCTGGTAGATGACGCGCCCGTCGCCCTCGAAGGCGAGGATGGCGGTGGCGACGCGGTTGAGGAACCACCGGTCGTGCGAGACGACGACGGCGCTGCCGGGCCACTCGCAGAGCATCTCCTCGAGGGCGCCGAGGGTGGGCAGGTCGAGGTCGTTGGTGGGCTCGTCGAGGACGAGGAGGTTGGCCTCCTCCTGGAGGAGCTTCGCGAGCGCCACGCGCGCCCGCTCGCCGCCCGACAACGCCCCCACTGGCTGGTGGAAGCGCGACGGGTCGAACAGGAACCGCTCGAGGTACCCGCGCGCGTCCATCCAGCGCCCGCCGACCTTCACCTTGTCGTTGTCGCCGGCGACGTTGACCAGCACGCTGGCCTCGTCGTCGAGCGACGAGCGCGACTGGTCGAAGTACACGGCGCGGGTGTTCTCCCCGCGCACCACCTCGCCCGCGTCGGGCGCCTCCTCGCCGAGGAGCACGCGGACGAGCGTGGTCTTGCCCGCGCCGTTGGGCCCCACCACGCCGACGCGCTCGCCGGGCAGGAGCGCGAGGTCGAGGTTTTCGAAGATCGTGCGGTCGCCGTAGCGCTTCGTCACGCCGCGGAGCTCGATCACGCGGCGGCCCGTCTTCACCGCGCTGGCGGTGAGCGAGAGGGAGCGGTCGCTGCGCCGGTCGCGCTCGACGGAGCCCGCGAGGTCGCCCGCGCGCTGGATGCGGGCCTTCTGCTTGGTGGTGCGGGCGGCGGGGCCGCGGGCGAGCCACTCCTGCTCGCGGCGCAGGAGGTTGAGCCGCCGGGTCTCGGTGCGGGCCTCGAGCGCGAGGCGCTCGGCCTTCTGGTCGATCCAGTCGCCGTAGTTGCCGTCGTACGAGTACGCCTCGCCGCGGTCGATCTCGACGATGCGGGTCACCACCCGGTCGAGCAGGTAGCGGTCGTGCGTCACCAGCAGCACGGCGCCGTCGAACTCCTCGCGCAGGTGCCGCTCGAGCCACTCCGCGGCGTCGGCGTCGAGGTGGTTGGTGGGCTCGTCGAGGATGGCGAGGCCGGGCCGCGCCACCAGCACGCGGGCGAGGGCCACGCGCCGCCGCTCGCCGCCGGAGAGCTCGCGCGCGGGCTGGTCGGGGCGGCGCACGCCGAGGTGGGCGAGGGCCGACACGATCCGGTGGCGCACGTCCCAGCCGCCCAGGCGGTCGATCTCCGCGCCGAGCGCGCCGTGCTCCGCGGTGAGCGCGGCGACGTCCCCGCCGCCGGCGGCGAGCGCCTGGGACACCGCCTCGTAGCGCGTCGCGGCGGCGCGCCAGCGGGTGAGGCCCGCCTCCACCTCCTCGTAGGCCGTGCGGTCGGGGTCGAGCTTCGGCTCCTGCGGGAGGTAGACGAACTCCACGTCGCGGCGGCGGGCGACGGTGCCGACGTCGGGCTCCTCGAGCCCCGCGAGGATGCGCGCGAGGGTGCTCTTGCCGGAGCCGTTGGCGCCGACGAGCCCCACCTTCTCGCCGCGCCCGATCGCGAGGGACACGTCACAGAGGACGTCGGAGGCGCCGTAGCGCTTGGCCAGGTGGTCGGCGGTGAGGCAGGGCATGGCGCGGGCGCGTTACATGATCCGCGCGCCCGGCGAACACCAGCGAAAACGGCGGCGGCGCGCGGCGGGCCGCCGCGGCGCGCGGTGTTCCTCGGCGTGCGGCGCGGGCGCTGCGGTCGCGCGGGGGGAGGCGGGGTACGCCCGTTGCGATGCGAACGGCGTGGCCTCCCTCCGCCCGGCGAACGCGCCGACGCTCTACGCCGCGCTCCTGCTCGCGACGACGGTCGCCTTCGTCGCGTCGCGCCACCGCGCCCCGCCGCGCACCACCACGCCCCACGCCGCGCTGCCGGCCGCCACCGTGGCGCACGCGACCCGCGACGACCTGACCTTCGCCGAGCGCCCGCTCACCCCGCCGCCATCGATGCTCAACGAGCAGGGGTGCTACGGCGGCCCGCGGCGCTGGGCCTTCCCCGGGGCGTCGCGCGAGGCGACGGCGGCGCGCCTCTCCCGCGCGCTCCGCGGCCCGGGGCTCGAGCTCGCGCTCTCCTCCATCCGGTGCGCGCGTGACGGCTGCGTGGTCGACGCGCCCGCCGCGGTGGTGGCCGCCGTCGACCCAGCCGCGCGCGACGGCTTCTACGGCGAGCTCGCCGCGTCGCCGCTCAACCCGGCCTACGCCTTCCCCTTCCGCCGCTTCCCCGCGCGCCCGCCCTTCGCGGCGTCGCCCGGGCTCCCACCCGCCGCCCGCGATTTCGTCGCGCAGGCCTCGTGGTCGCGCGCCGGCGTGACGCATTTCGCCGACCTGACGGCCGCCTGCGAGCGGGTGGGCACCGACGACGACCGGCGCGCGCTGGTGCGGGCGATTCACCTCCCGTGGACGCTCGACGTCGGCCTGCGGACCGCGCCCGGCTCGGCCGACCGGCTGGTGGCGACGGCCCCGCTCCGCCTGCGCCTGGCCCTGCGCGCGGCGCTCTCCCGCGCGGCCGACGCGGGGCGCGCGACCGTCCCGCTCGACGACCTGCTGCCCGCGCCCGCGCGGCGCCGCCACGGCACCTGGGCGGCGGCCGGCGAAGACCACCTCAACTGCTTCTGGACGGCGCTCCACTTCGAAGACGGCGACCCCGGCGAGCGCCTGACCGACCTCCCCACGGTGGAGGCCGCCCTGCGCGCGCGCTACGAGCGCCTCGACGACGTGCCCGCGCGCTTCGGCGACGTGATGGCCTTCCGCGCCGCCGACGGCGCCCTCGAGCACCTCGCCGTCCACCTCTTCGCCGGCGTCTTCTTCACCAAGGACGGCGTCTCCGTCATCCAGCCGTGGCGCGTCGCCCGCGTGGAAGACGTGCTGCTCGACTACCCGAACGCGCGCCGCGTCGAGCTCTGGCGCCGCCGCGGCGACCCGTAACGCCCCGACGCCCGGGGCGTCGCGGGCCGTCCGCTCGCTGCGCACTGTCCCCGCGGTGGGCGCGAGCCGCGGCCCGCGCGACGCGCGTTGCGACGCCCGCGGCACGCTGCCACGAGGTTATTCCGCGTTCGCCGAAGCGCGCGCGACCGCGGCCTCGAGCGCGGTGCGCTGGTTGCGCACGCTCTCCGCGAGGCGCCACTGCCCGCGGGCCCGCGCGAGGTTGTGCTCGCCGCGCGTCGCGTGGCGCGACGGGTCCCACCCGAAGTACCGCTCGCGCAGCGCGTCGGCGAGGAAGCGCGCCGCCAGCTCGCGGCAGATGGCCAGCACGCCGTCGACCAGGCGCCCCCACTCCGCCGCCGTCACGGCGCCCCCGGCGCGCTCCGCGTAGCCGCCCACCGCGGCTTCGAAGAGCGCGACATCGAAATGAACCTCGGCGGCGTCCTCGCCCGCGGGGTTGCACCACGAGCGGAGCGCGTCGCCCATCTCGTGCGGCCACGGCATCCGCCCGACGGTGTCGAGGTCGACGAGGCACAGCCCCCGGCCGTCGCGCGTGAAGAGGAGGTTCGACAGCTTGAGGTCGCCGTGGGCGTGGCGCGCGGGCAGGTCGGAGAAGTCCGGCGGCGGGCGCAGCGCGTCGAGCAGCTCGCGCGCGAGCGGCGCCACCTCGCCGTAGAGCCGGTGCCCGCGGTGCTCGGCGAGGCTCTCCTCCAGCACGGCGACGTGCCGCGCGGTGTCGTGGGGCCGCCCCTTGCGCCCGACGTAGGCGTGGTCGAGGTCGGCCAGCGCGCGGTGGAAGGTGGCCACCAGCGCCCCGGCCTCGCGCGCCACCGCGGCGGAGGGCGCGCGGTCCCACGTGACGCTGTCGGGCACGTACGTCATCGCGCGCCACACGCCCGGCGAGCCGTCGTCGCGCGGGTGCTCCACCCACCGGGCGCCGTCGTCCGCGGCGACGAGCGCCGGCGTCGCGACGCCCTTCGCCCGCAGGTGCCCCGTCACCGCATGAATGTCGTCATGGATCGCCGGCGAGAACACCGGGTGCAGCCGCTGCACGACGAGCGCGCGCCCGTCGGCCCCCTCGACCAGGTAGGTGTCGTTGATGAGCCCGGTGCCGAAGCGCCGCGCGGGCGAGCACCTCGGGCGGTACCGCGTCGACCATCTCGGGCCGCGACCCTACCACCGCGCCCCCCTGGACCGCGACCGCCCTCTTCGGTTCTCATGGGCCGCGTGACGCGACCCCGGCTGCTCCTGCCGCTCCTCGCCGCGCTGGCCGCCTGCCGCGGCGGCGGCGACGGCGCGGTGCTCGACCCCTCCCTCACCTTCGACGTCCCCAACGCCACGCGCGACGTCGGCGGCGATCGTACGGCCCCGAACGACCTCGCCCCCGCCGACGCGCCCCCCGCCCCCGACGTCGCCGCCGACGACGCCAGCGGCCCCACCGCGCTCGCGCTCGACGGCGCGGTGCTCGGCACGGTGGCGGCCGACGGCGCGGTGCTCGCGGCCGACGGCGCGGTGGTCGGCGGCGCGCTCGCCGACGGCGCGGTGGTGGCCCCCGACGGCGCGCTCATCGGCTCGGTGGCCCGCGACGGCGGCGCCGACGGCTCGCTCGACGGGAGCGCCCCGGGCGACGTCCCCGCGACGCCCGACGGGGGCTTCCCGGTCTCCGGCGACAGCGCCGTCCGCGTCGACGCGCGCCAGCCCGACGGCGCCCTCGCCTGCCCCGCGGGGTGGCGCGCCTGCGAGGACTTCTGCATCGCCCCGGGCACCTGCTGCCCGAGCGACGCGTGCCCCGGCGGCCGCGCCTGCCCCGCCCCCGGCGGCGTCTGCGCGTGCTTCGAGATGTCGCGCCTCTGCGGCACCGCCTGCCTCCCGCAGGACGCCTGCTGCGGCGACGCCGACTGCCCCGCGCCCTACCGCTGCCGGGGCAACGTCTGCCTCGACGACAACGGCTGCAACGTCGGGCTCCGCGGCTGCAACGGCATGTGCATCCCCGTCGGCAACTGCTGCACCAGCGCCGACTGCCGCGGCGGCACCTGCCCGCGCCCCGGCTCGCTCTGCGAGGGCGGCGACACCTGCGCGATCGGCGCGCGTCTCTGCGGCGCCTCGCGCACCTGCATCCCCGAGCGGACGTGCTGCGCCGACGGCGACTGCGCCGGGGGCCTGGTGTGCCCGCGCCCCGGCGGCCAGTGCGGCTGCGCGCCGGGCCGGCGCTTCTGCGGGGCGCAGTGCATCCCCACCGACACGTGCTGCACCGACGACGACTGCCCCCTCACGAGCTGCCCCGGCGCCGGGATGCGATGCCCGCCCGTGCCTCCGCGCATCCCCGTGAAGCGCTGGGGCATCGACCGCGTGCGCGACATGGAGGGGGCGCTCACCGAGCCGCCCGCGTACCGCCGCTACGAGCTCACCACCACCGCGGAGGAGGAGACCGCGCTGCGCATGGCCGTCTCCGGCGGCGAGGGCGACGTCCCCCGCCTCGCCCTCGTGAACGAGCGCTACTTCACCGTCTACGGCCCGGGCGTGTGCCCGCGCAACACCGCGGTGCTGTGGGGTCTCGTCCAGCCGCCGGGGGCCTTCCCCCGCGCGGACTACGTGCTCACGGTGTCGGCGACCGAGCGCGACCTGCTCACCCGCGACGGCTGGCGCGCGACGCAGGTGGGCTGCGCGGTGGCCGCCACCACCGCCTGCCCCGCGGGCACCGTGGCGATCACGCGCTACAGCCAGCTCATGCCCGACGCCTCCGTGGAGCGCCACCGCCTCACCGCCACGGCCGCCGACGCGATGGCCGCCTATTCGGCCGGGTACTTCTTCGAGGGCCTTGGGTTCTGCGCCTTCTAGTGGGTACTCTCCGTCGCCATGGAGATGCGACGGATCAACTGGTTGCCCTGGGCGCTCGCCGTCCCGGGGCTGGTGATGGCCGGCTGCAGCGACCCGGCGCCGACGACGCCGCCGCGCGACACCGGCGCGGAGCTCGCCGCGGACGTCGGCCCCGACGAGGGCGTCCCGGACGTCGCGCAGGACGCGGGCGACGACGCCAAGGCGCCCGACGCGGGCGAGGACGCGACGCCCCCCGAGGACGTCGGCGACGACGCCCTGCCCCCCAAGGACGTCGGCGAGGACGTCGCACTCGACATCGCGACCGACGAGCCCGCGCCCGACGCGGGCGATGACGCCGCCGCGCCTGACGCCGCCGACGACGCGCCCGCACCCGACGCCGCCGACGACGCGCCCGCACCCGACGCGCCGTCGATGGACGCGCCCGCGCCCGACGCGCCTGCGCCCGACGCGCCCGCACCCGACGCGCCCGCGCCCGACGCCGGCGGGATGTGCCCCTTCCCGACGCAGCGCGCGCTCGCCCTGCCCACCGACAGCGCCATGGGCACGCTCGCGGGGATGAGCCGCATCAACATGGCGTGCGCGGCCGTCGGCGGCCCCGACCACATCTACCCGATCCGCGTCGCCGCCCGCACCGGGCTGATGCTCTCCACCAGCGCGATGATCGACACCGTGCTGATGCTGCGCCGCGCGTGCGACAGCGCCACGGGCGAGCTCGCCTGCAACGACGACGTGCCGGGCGCCACCACCTCGCTCATCCGCCGCGTCGTCGACCCGGGCGACTACTACGTCGTCGTCGACCAGTACGGCATGGGCGGCACGGGCGGCGCGTACACCCTCAACGTCGCGTCGTACACGCCCGCCGCCAACGCCGAGTGCGCGATGGCCGCGCCGCTCACCGCGGCCGCGCCCGTGACGGGCAACACCACCGGGGGCGGCGCCGCGGCCGGCACCTGCGTCACCGACCAGTGGGGGGGCCAGCTCTTCTACTCGCTGACGATCCCGCCGGGGCAGCGGGCCACCGTGACGGCGACGCCGACGGGCACGCCCGCGTGGCGCGCCGTGGTGCGCGCGCAGGCCAACTGCGCGGCGACCGCGTGCCTCGCCAACGGCGTGTCGGCCATGCCCGGCGCCCCGGCCTCGGAGGTGATCGACAACCGCGGCACCGCCCCGCTCAACGTCACGGTCAGCGTGGCGAGCTCGACGCCCCTCGCGGGCGGCGCCTTCTCGCTGTCGGTGGCCTTCTCGACGCCGCCGATGCCGCCGGCCAACGCCGCGTGCGCGACGGCGCGCCCGGTGATGAACGGCACCACCCTCACCGGCGAGAACCCCTCCCTCGGCACCACCCGGCTCAACACGGCGTGCCTCAACAACGCGCAGGGCACGGCGCTCTTCTATCGGGTGACCGTCCCGTCGCGCGCGACGCTGGAGTTCGACGCGACCCCGACGGGGATGTGGGACCCGGTGATCCGGCTGCTCAACGCCTGCGGGGCGACGAGCTGCCTCGCGTCGGCCAACGGCGCGGGCAACGGCGCGCTCGAGACGCTGAGCTGGCTCAACGTCGCCGCCGCGCCGCAGGAGGTGTACGTCGCCGTCGGCAGCAACGACGCGTCGAACTCGGGGCCCTTCAACGGCGCCGTGCGCATCGTGCCGCCGCCCGCCAACACCACCTGCCGCGCCGCCACCGCCGTCATGAGCGGCGCCACCCTCGCCAGCCAGAACGCCGCCGCCGGCATCGAGAACGCCACCGGCGCCTGCCTCCCCGGCGCCACCGGCACGGTGCTCTACTACGCCGTGCGCGTGCCGGCGGGCAACCAGCTCATCGCCAACGTCACGGCCGCGGCGGGCGTCGACCCGGTGATCCGCGTGCTCGACGCCTGCGGCGCCACCTCGTGCCTCGCCAACGCCAACGCCAACGGCGTGGGCGGCGCCGAGTCGGTGACGTGGACCAACGCCGCCGGCGACCGCACCGTCTACCTCGCGATCGGCGGCAACACCAACGCCACCAACGGGAGCTTCTCGCTGACCGTCAACGTGCGCCGCGAGTACACCGAGAGCTCGATCCCGCGCGCCTGCGACGACATGACCGGCGGCGCCCCGCTCATGGGCGTCAACGGCGACGACACGGTCACCGGCATCCTCGACCTGCCCTTCGCGTTCACCTTCTACGGCGAGCGCGAGCTCGAGTACTCGGTGTCGTCCAACGGGCTCATCCAGCTCTGGCCCAACCTCATGGGCGCGCCCACCAACTCCTACGGCAACGTGGGCATCCCCAACACCGAGGCCCCCAACCGCTACATCGCGGCCTTCTGGGACGACCTCTTCCCGCTCGGGGCCTCGATGGGCATGCCCGCGTCGAGCGTGCTCACCCGCACCCTCGGCGCCGCCCCCAACCGCCGCTTCGTCATCCAGTGGACGGGCTTCTCCGTCTTCGACGACCAGACGGCGCGGCTCACCCTCCAGGCGAAGCTCTTCGAGGGCACCAACGTCATCGAGCTCCACTACTGCACGCTGACCCCCGGCATGATGGCCACCCGCACCTCGGGCGACTCGGCCACCGTCGGCATCGAGAGCCCCGACGGCCGCGCGGGCCTGCAGCACTCCTTCAACCGCGCCAACGCCGTCAACACGATGAACGGCATCCGCTTCACGCCCTGACCCACAGGCCCCGCGCCGCCCCCTCGCGTGAGGGGGCGGCGGCGCCTCCCCGTCCTCTACCAGCGGTGAAACGCCGGGTGCCCCTCGCGCACGGCGACGAAGGTGCCGCGGCAGGTGCAGGTCACCTTGCCGTTGGCCTCGAGCGTCGCGTCGACCACCACCTTGTCGCCCTCGGCCGAGGCGACGCGGGCCTTCACGGTCACCGGGCCGTCGGTGGGCGTCGGGCGGCGGAGCGTGACGTGGAAATCCGCGGTCACCGTGCACGGCGGCGCGTCGAGCCCGCGCGACTTCATCAGGTGGTGCGCGGCGGTCCAGTTGGAGTGGCAGTCGAGCAGGGCGCCCGCGATGCCGCCGTTGAGCATCCCGGGGAAGGCCTCGTGGTGCGCCTCGGGGCGCCACACGCAGATGAGCTCGTCGCCGTCGCCGCCGGTGGGGAAGCTGCGGAGACGCAGCCCCTTGTCGTTGGCCGGGCCGCACCCGAAGCAGGTGTTCTTCGGCGCGTGGCGCTCTTGGAGGGAGGGTCCGTCGTTCATGGCGGCGATGGTAGCGGCGGCCGCGGGGTTCGTGCGTATACTCCGCGTCGCTTTCGTGCGCGCGCAGTTCGAACTGGTCACCGAGTGCTCGGCGTGCAACGTCGAGGGGGTCGTCGTCGAGCTCTACGACCCCGCCGCCCCCGCGTGCGCCTTCGGCATCCCCGCCGAGGCGCGCTGCAGGCTCTGCCAGGGCCAGTGGGCCGGCGCCGTCGCCGAGGGCCCCGCCAGCCAGGGCGTGCGCGACCGGGGCACGGGCCGCTGCCCCTGCTGCGGCCACGAGCTCCTCGACGAGGAGGTGGAGGCCCGCGCGTGCTCCCGCTGCGGCTCGCGTGCGCGCCGCGAGGTGACGCGCGCCCCCGACGACCTGCGCGACAGGGCCACCTTCGACCGCGCCCTCGCCCGCTTCGCCGCGGAGGACGACGACACCAGCGTCGACCACTTCGTCGCGCTCAATTTCCTCGGCAAGACGGCCGACCAGGTGCATGCCGCCGTCACGCGGGGCGAGCGCGTCGAGACGGGCTTCGACGTGCTCTTCTCGCTCTTCCAGCAGGGTGGTCCGCCGCGCGGCGCGGGCTCGGCGCGCAACACCAACCACCCGCCGAAGCACCCGTCGAAGCCGCCGCCGCGCGACCACGAGGTGCGCCACGACCCGCGCGCGATCCTCCACGCGCTGGTGAGCGTGCTCGCCGCCGACGGGCGCCACGACCCGCGGGAGACGGCGTTCCTCGACCGCTTCCTCGCGGCCGAGAAGCTCGACCCGCTGCGGCCCGACGAGCTGCGCGTGCACCGCCCGATGGAGGTGGCCGCGCGCATCCCGCCCGCGCGCCGCGCCGAGGTGATCGAGCTCATGACCCAGCTCGCGTGCGTCGACGGCGTGGCCGACCCGAGCGAGCTCCGCATCATCGAGTCGTACGCCACCGCGTGGGCCATCCCGCAGGACGACGTCGACGTCTGGCTCGAGCGCTACAAGGCCCAGTACGCCACGGACTTCCAGCGCTTCTTCCGCCGCGTGCGGTCCTTCTTCCTGGCGCCGCGCGAGCCCTGAACCCCGACGAGTGACCATGCAGCCCAACCCCCTCCTCCCGCAGCCGCCGGCGCAGCAGGCCCCGCGCGACGAGCTCGCCCGCACCATCGCCGACGTCCGCGCCCAGTTCGACCGGGTGATGGAGAGCGTCCGCCGCGTCATCGTCGGCAAGGACGACGTCGTCGCCCGCGTGCTCGTCGCGATGAGCGCGCGCGGCCACGTGCTCCTCAAGGACGTGCCCGGCGTCGGCAAGACCATGCTCGCCAAGAGCATCGCGGCCAGCGTGGGCTGCGTGTTCAAGCGGATCCAGTTCACCCCCGACCTGCTGCCGATGGACGTGTCGGGCGCCAACGTGTTCGACATGCGGCGCAAGGCCTTCGAGTTTCAGCCGGGGCCCGTCTTCACCAACATCCTCCTGGCCGACGAGATCAACCGCGCCACCCCGAAGACGCAGAGCGCCCTCCTCGAGGTGATGGAGGAGCGGCAGGTCACCGTCGAGGGCGAGACGCACGCGCTCGATGCCCCCTTCCAGGTGCTCGCCACCATGAACCCCCTCGACCAGGAGGGCACCTACCCCCTGCCCGCCGCCCAGATGGACCGCTTCATGATGATGCTCTCCATGGGCTACCCCTCGGAGATGGCCGAGGTGCAGATGCTCTCGATGCACCTCGCGCCCGATCCCCCGCTCCAGGACGTGCGCGCGGTGGTCACCCGCGACGACTTCCTCACCTGGCAGAAGACGGTCCCCTTCGTCTTCGTCAGCGAGGAGCTCAAGCGCTACGCGGTGGCCGTGATCCACGCGATGCGCGCCGACCCGCGCAACCTCCAGTCGCTCTCGCCGCGCGCCACCATCCAGCTCATGCGCGCGTCGCAGGCCCGCGCGATGCTCCGCGGCCGGGACTACGCCACCGCCGAGGACGTGCAGGTGACCGCGCCCGACGTGCTCGGCCACCGCGTGCTGCTCGCCGACGCCCGCGCGGGCCGGGAGTTCGTGATGGAGGCCCTCGCCCGCATCGCCGTCCCCGCCTGACGCGCCGCCCGATGGAAGACCCGCGCGCCCACGAGCAGCCCCTGAGCGTCGCCGAGCGGGCGAGGCTCCTCGCGGGCGTCGCCTTCCACACGGTGCTCCTGGTGCTTCTGCCCTTCCTCGTCGGGGGCCTGACGGGCTTCTTCACCGACGTCTCGCAGGTGAGCGACACGCTCGGGTCGCTCACGCGCTTCGCCTCCGCGGTGCTCCTCCCGCTGCTCGTGGTGCAGGCCGTCGGCATCGCGGTGAAGGTGCGACGCGAGCGGCGCGCGTGGCGCAAGTCGGGCGAAGAGGCGCCGCCGCACGCGCTCCTCCGCTCGGTGTACCGGCACGTGCGGGTGATGACCGACAAGGGGGTCGGGATGTTCTTCGGCGGCCTCGTCGCGGTGGCGCTCTCGCTGACGTTCAAGTTCGCCGAGCTCGGGATCATCGCCGTGCTCGGGCTCGTCACGCTCTACCTGCTCGTGGCGGTGGGCGTGCTGCTCAGCACCTTCGTGGTCACGCGCTTCGAAGAGCGCCTCGCCACCCGCGGCGGGGTGATCGGGCGGGAGTTCGCCCCGGCCCTGGTGGAGGCGGGCGACTCGGTGGAGGAGCGCTTCCACTTCGAGCGCGTCCCGCTGCCCGCGGGCTTCAACCTCCGCGTGCACCAGCAGCTCCCGGCGCGCCTCGCCACCGAGAGCAGGCACCTGGTCGGCGCGGCCTCCTCCGGGCAGCGCGTCACCCTCGCCCGCGCGATCCGCCGCACGCCCCGCGGCGACTACCGCATCGGCCCCGCGGAGGTCGCGTACACCGACCTCTTCGGCCTCACCCGCGTCGCCGTCGCGCAGGCCGCCGGCGCGCGCCTCCGCGTGCTCCCGCGAATGTTCGCCGTCGGGATGCAGGACACGCCGCGCGTGCTCGCGCCGGAAGAGGGCGCGCTCACCATTTTGAAGCGCGCGCCGACGGAGGACTTCTTCCGCTTCCGCGACTACCAGCCCGGCGACGACACGCGGCGCCTGCACTGGAAGCTCTCGCTCAAGGTGGGGCGCCTCCAGGTGCGGCTCCCGGAGACGGTGCCCGTGACGCGGCGGCGCGTGCGCCTCGTGCTCGACAACCACGCGCCCTGGCACCTCATCGGCAACGCCGCCGCCGACCTCGTGCTCGGCGACGCGCTCGACCGCGCCGTCGAGGTGTGGCTCTCCCTCGCCCGCGCCCTCACCGAGCGCGGGGAGAACGTCACCCTCGTCCTCCCCACCGGCGACCCCGCGAGGCCCTTCGAAGAGCTCGCGTGCCGCCGCGGCTCGCAGGCGCTCTGGCGCGAGCTCGGGTCGCGCGCGCGCTGGCAGGGCGCCACCGACTTCCACCAGGCCGCCGCCGCGGGCGAGCGCGGGCTCTTCATCGCCGTGGTCACCGCGCGCTTCGAACCGCTCCCGCCCCTGCCGCAGCCGCAGGGCGCGTGGCTCACCTGGGTCTTCGTCCCGCTCGAAGAAGAACTCCCCGCCCCGGTGCCCGGCACCGGCCGCCTCGGCGCCGCCACCGTCGCCGACGTCTTCACCCTCCCCTTCCCCCCCGGCGCCGCGGAGAACAACCTCCTCACCGCGCAGCGCCGCCTCCACGCGCGCCGCGGCCTCGAGCTCACGCGCGCCAACGCCGAGCGCATGGCCCTCCGCGACGGCGCCGCGGCTGAGGCCGTCATGCGCGCGCGGGGCGAGCCCTTCTACCGCGTGCGCCGCGTCGGGGCGGCCTACGTGCTCGACGGGCGGGCGACGTGACCGCCGGGCGATGGCGGCACCCGCAGTCCCGATTACGGCACCCGTAATCCCGATTGCGGTTTTGTGAATGCGCCGAGCAGGGATCGCGCCCTCACCGCCCGCGCGGTGACGCGAGCCAGTACGCCGCCCGCGCGGGCGTCCACAGCCCCGCGAGCGCCGGGTGCGTCGCCAGCTCCACCGGCACGACCTGCCCCGCGTCGACCGCCGGCCACCGCCGCGGGTCGGCGTCGAGCGCGCGCGCCGCCCCCGCCCGGTCGCCCGCGCGCAGGAGCGCGAAGGCGACCTCCAGGGTGGCGCTCCAGTCGGAGAGGCCAGAGCGAGCCTCGTGGCGCCGGAGGAGCTCGTCGTCGCCCGCGTCGGCGCGCGTCGCCCGCTCGAGGAGCGCCCGCTCGCGTCTGTCGGTGCGCAGGCTCGCCTCGACGAGGCCCGCGTAGGTGCCCACGGCGTAGGCCCCCGCGGCGGCCTCGGCCGTGAGGGCCTCGTCGCCCGCCGCGCGGACGATGGCGCAGGCGTCGACGAAGAGGTTGCCCGTGGCCTTCGGCGACGGCGTGCGGAGGTAGCGCGCGGCGTACCCCGCGGCCTCGCGGTGCCTCCCCTGGAAGAGGCTCACCTGCGCGCAGGCGGCGACCGCGAGGGCCTCGCCCGCGTCGGCCAGTTCGCGGAGGCGGGGCTCATCGAGGCGGCCGTCGCGCGCGTCCTGGCAGGCGCGCTTCGCCGCGCGCAGGAGGGCCGCGGGCGACGCGGGCTTCGCGGCCATCGGGGCCCTACTGCCGCCGCACCGCCGTCGCCGGCACCCACTCCTCGCGGCCGTCGGGGAAGCGGACGCGGACGAGCGCGCCGTCCTGGCCGAGGGGCTCCGCGGGGTAGCTCGTCCCGTCGGGCGCGTACACGCGGACGGAGGTGCTCGGCGCCTGCTGGCCCCACGCCTGCGCCTGCTGCTGCCCCCAGGCTTGCGCCTGCTGCGCCCAGCCCTGCGCCTGAGGCTGCGGGCGGGGGAGCGAGGCGCGCACCTGCTCGGTGTGGTCGGTGCCGCCGGAGAGGTTCTGGATCACCGCGAGCGGCGTGAAGATGAGCCCGAAGGGGAAGCCCCACCAGCCCGCCACCAGCGAGAGGAGGGTGTAGGGGAGCCCCGCGCTGAGGGCGCTCTCGCCCGCGCGGACGAGCACCACGGAGGAGCGCCGGAAGGTGATCACCACCAGCGACACGCACCACGAGAACTCCACCACGCGGCCGCCGCGCGCGAGCTCGGCGGCGAGCTCGTGGGGGGACATCGCCTCGGCGCCCTTGATCTCCATCGGGATGCCCTCCGGTTCGGTCAGTTGAAGTTGCGCGTGCGCGAGAGCGGCGTCGTGCGGTACTCGAGCAGGCCCGACGACTGCGTGTCGACCACGTAGAGCCGCTCGACGCCGGGGACGAAGCGCGCGGCCACCGGGAAGGTGCCGCCCGAGAGGACCAGCGGGTCCCACGCGCCCGTGACCGAGAAGGAGATCTGCAGGTCGCGCTCGACCGGCGCGGCGACGTACCCCGCGCCCGACCGCGTCGCCGCGGAGAACACCTGGAGGCACAGGGCCGCGTTGGCGAACACCGGCGTCGACAGCGCCGACGCCGCGCCCGTCGTCGGGTCGACCGGGCCGAGACACACGCGGCCGGCGAGGCACCGGGCCGCCGTCCGCCGGTCGGGCGGGGCGCGCGTGGTGAGGCACGCGCGGGCGAGCGCCTCGGCGGCTGCCTGCTTCGCGGCGTCGACCACGCACCGGCCCGAGGCGTCGGCCGTGACCGCCGCCTGATAGCCCGCGCGGCTGCCGACGACCACCCAGGAGTTGCGCGACCTCACCTCGAAGCGCGTCGCCTGCGGGAAGCACCGCTGCACGAGCGCGGCGTCGACGCCCGGCGGCGGGCGCAGGACGAGGCGGTCTTGCCAGGCCTGCGCGATGACGAAATCGCGGTTGAGGAGCGACGTGGCCGTGCCGAAGGTGCGCAGGCACGCCTCGCGGTCGACCTGGAGCGAGGTCACGTCGCCGACGACGCTCACGCCGTCGCGCACCCCGAGGGCGTCGTCGTCGTCGGCGAAGGCCCCGCGCGTGCAGAAGCTGGCGCCGGGCGCCTCGACGCGCAGCGCGCCGCCCTCCGCCACGAAGGCCCCGCCGTACACGTCGAGCCCGGGGATCACCGCGTCCCACGTGAGGCCCCACGACTCGTTGCGCACCAAGTAGGGGTCGGCGACGCGCGCGGCCGCGGGCACGCCCGCCGGCGGGTCCGTCGGCGCGAACAGGCGCTCCTGGCCGCAGGCGGGCTCCGGCACCCCCGCGTCGCGGTCGGCGGGCTGCGCCTCCTGCACGTACTCCACGAGCGAGCCGGGCCGCCGGGCGAGCTCGACCCAGGTGTCGGCGGCGTCGCAGCCCTGGGCCCCGGGCGCGCGCGTCGCCGCGCAGCCGAGCACCGGGGTGGTCGAGAGGTCGGTGCGCGGCGTCCGCTGCGTCCCGCGCGTCACGCCGCTCACGATCGGCGCGGCGGCGAGCTTCGGCGGCTCGGTGAGCTTCGTCGCCGCGCGCGGCGCGTGGCGGATGAAGCGGTAGCCGCTCGCGTTGGCCTGCGGCGTCGGCGGCGACCCGGTCGGCGGGAGCGCCCGCGCGCCGAAGCGCGCGGCGGCGTCGTAGTCATCGACGTCGATCACGGCCACGCGCCCGTCGCGCAGCACCGCGGCGACGAACACCCCGTGGAGCTGAACCGCGTCGACCGCCGACGCGCCCCGGCACCCGCCGGCCACCAGGCAGCCCGCGGGGACGAGCGCGCTCCCGCTGGCGTCGACGCCGCGGTACTCGAGCGAGTTGACCGGCACCAGCGCCACGGCCGGCGCCGCCAGCGCGACGCGCTCGGGGCCGAGCGTCGGGTCGAGCAGGCGGCGCTCGGGGTTGGGCGCGGGCAGGACGTTGGGCAGCACCCGCTCGCCGCGCGTCGCGTCGACCACCAGCACCGCGCCCGTCGTCGCGTGCGTCGCGTAGAGGTAGCGCGCGCGGGCGAAGTGGTCGGGGTCGGCCGCCGCCGCGTCGCAGCCCACGCGCCGCGCCCAGCCGGTGAGCGCGAGGGCCCGCGTCGGCGCGCCGACGTCGATCCGCGCGACCTCGCGTAGAGGCGAGCCCTCGAGCACGTGGATCACGTTGGCCCGGTCGTCGCTGGCGTACACGCGGTGCGTCTCCGCGTCGACCGCGAGGGCCGCGGGGTGCCCGGGGGCCGCGCCCGTGCCGCCGTCGCCCGCGCCGCCGTCGACGCCGCCGTCGCCCGTGCTCGCGGGGACGGTGACAGGCGTGAAGCCGAGGTCGGCGGGGCGGGTCGGGTCGGTGACGTCGATCACGTCGATCGCCCCGCGGTCGGTCACGGCGGCGTAGAGGAGCGTGCGGCCGCCGACCGTGTCGAGCACGAGGTCTTGCGGCGAGCCGTTGAGGGTGACGCGGGCGCGGCCCGGGTCGGCGGCGCGCGGGTCGCGCAGCACGGCGGCGGCGTCGACGCGCTCGACGGTGCGGTCGGCGGCGCTCGCGACCCACACCGAGCTCGGGGTCGAGCCCTCGCGCACGTCGACGGCGACGGCCGACGGCAGCGCGCCCACGGGGATGAAGGTGTAGCCGGGGATCGCGCCCGTGTTGTCGACGAGGGCGGTGCCGGTGGAGGCCGCGAGGTTGACGGCGGCCACCTCGCCGCGCTCGGCCTGCGTCACGAGGGCGAAGAGGTAGCGGTTGGCGGCGGCGGCGCTGTTGTCCTGCGGGTTGATCCCGCACTCTCGCGCGGGCAGGGCGCGCGGGGTCGCGGCGGAGGTGTCGAGGCAGAGGAAGTCGACGTCCGACGCGCGGTCGAAGTTGTTGGTGGCGGTGACCACCTGCGGCGTCGAGCACGCGGCGAGCGCGGCGAGCGCGGCGCCCGAGAGGATCGCGCGCCTCACGGGTTGCTCCGGCCGGGCGCGCCGACGGTGAGCACGCGGCGGTTGTAGGTGGGGCGCGCGGGGTCGACGTCGATCACCTCGACGGAGGCGTCGAGGAAGTCGAGCACGTAGAGCCGCTTGTCGACCGGGTCGTGGATCATCGCGTGGGGCCCGCGGTTGGTGGGGACCTGCGCGAGCGTGGCGCTGGTGGGGTTGTCGCCGTAGCCCGCGGGGTCGACGGCGGAGAGGCGCCGCGCGTCGTAGCTGACGGCGTACACCACGGTGCGGTCGCCGGCGTCGACGGCGGCGAGGCGCGAGGCGCCGGCGGGCAGGGGGACGACGTTCTGGATGGTGGGCGCGCTCGGGTTGCTGATGTCGAGGGTGAGGAGCGCCTCGGGGCGGCGGCTGGTGACGTAGGCGCGGCGTGCGGGGTCGCGCGGGTCGAGGGCGATCGCGCGGCTGTCGGCGCCGGTGTTGAGCCCGGTCACCGTCGTGGTGGCGGCGCGGTAGAGGAACAGCCGGGGGTCCATGGTGCTGCCCGGGTACGCCTGGAGCGTGGTGAACGACGCGTCCGAGCGGCTGGTGGCCAGCCAGGTGCTGCGCGCGTTGCCGACGCGGGGCAGGAGGGCGAGGCCGCTCAGCCCCGGGGGCAGGCCGGCGACGACGTTGACGAGGTAGGGGGCGGTGCTCTGCCGCGGCGCGGGCGCCTGCTGCTCGGGCGCGCTGGGGTCGTAGAAGAGCGACGCGCGCGGCACGTTGTCGTCGAAGCTCTGGTGGGTGACGACGATGAGCCCGCGCTGCGCGTCGACCGAGATCGACGACGGGTCCTGCGGGAGCTGCCCGCTGCCGGCGGAGTGGTCGGCGTTGCAGTAGCCGCGCTCGTCTGCGGTGCCGCAGTCGAGGCTGCCGTCGCTGTTGACGGTGAACCACGTCATCGTGTTGCCGCCGCGCACGAGCACGTAGAGCCGCTGCACGGTGGTGGTGCCGTTGGCGTAGGTCGCGAGCGCGGCGTCGACCGCGTAGGGGTTGATCTTGCGGGTGAACTCCGGGCGCACGAGCCCGACGTCGTTGCAGATCCAGGCGCCGGCGCTCGCCGGGTCGGCCTTGCAGCCGGCGTGGTCGGCGAGGCGGTTGCGCAGGCGCTCGAGGTCGAGGGCGGTGACGGTGCTGCCGTTGTAGGCGAGGTCGAAGTTGGCGTTGACGACGTAGAGGAAGTCCGCCTGCGCGCCGGGCGAAGGGCGGTGCAGCGCGGCCGCGACGGGGAAGAAGAGCCGGTCGGCGGGCGGGTCGGCGCCGTTGTTGTCCGGGCAGCCGCTCGCGGCGAGCGCGAGGGCGAGCGGGGCGGCGAGGCGGAGCGGGGTGAAGGGGCTCAAAGCGCGGCGGAGGCTAGTCAACGCGGCGCGGCAATGCAACGACGGCGCGCACGTTCCGGCCGCGGCGGGGCGCGTGGTACACCGCGGGCCGCGATGAGCGACGACGAGATCGGCGGCTGCGCGCCGCGCAACCTCCCGCCCTACCCCCTGCTCGACGACCCCGAGGGCGCGGCCGTCCCCGCGGGTTTGGAGGTGATCGACGCGCACGTCCACCTCTTCCCGCCGCGGGTGTTCGAGGCGATCTGGCGGTGGTTCGGTCGGCACGCCTGGCCGGTTCGCTACCGGCTCCACGCCGAGGAGGTGGTGGACTTCCTGCGGGCGCGGGGCGTGCGGCGCTTCGTGGGGCTGGCGTACTCGCACGTGCCGGGGATGGCGGCGCTGCTCAACGAGCACATGGCGGAGGTGGCGCGGGCGCACCCCGAGGTGATCCCGCTGGCGACGGTGCTCCCGGGCGAGGACGACGCGCGGGGTGTGCTGCGCGACGCCTTCGGGCGCCTGGGGCTGCGCGGGGTGAAGCTCCACTGCCACGTGCAGCGGATGGCGGCGGACGACCCGCGGCTCGACGAGGTGTACCGCGCGTGCGAGGACGCGGGGCTGCCGGCGGTGATCCACGCGGGGCGCGAGCCGTCCTTCCCGGCGTACGGGGTCGACGCGCGGGCGCTCTGCGCGGCGTCGCAGGTCGGGCGGGTGCTGCGGCGCTTCCCGAAGCTCACGCTGGTGGTGCCGCACCTCGGGGCCGACGAGTTCGAAGACTACGCGGCGCTGCTGGCCGAGCACGAGAACCTCTGGCTCGACACGACGATGGCGATCGGGGAGTACTTCCCGTCCGCGCCGCACGCCGCGCTCTTCCCGGCGATGGCGCCGCGGCTGCTCTACGGCTCGGACTTCCCCAACCTGCCCTACGCCTGGGACCGCGAGCTGCGCCTCGCCGCGGGGGCGGTGACGGACGTCGACGCGCGCCGGCGGCTCTTCGCCGACAACGCGCGACGCGTGTTCGGGGGCTGACGCTCAGCCCTGCGGCGGGGCTTTGCCCTTGCCGGCCGCGAGCTTGTCCGCGCGGCGGCGCTCCTGCTCGGCCTCCCACTGCTTGATCTTCTCGGCGCGGTGGTCGACGCCGGCCTTCTTCGCGTCGGCGGCCTCCTGGGCGGCGATCTTCGCGAGGATGGCGGCCTTCTCGGGGGGCATCTCGGCCTTCGCGGCGAGCTTCTTCTCCTCGGGCTTCTTCTCCTCGGGCTTCTCGTCGCCCTTCTTGCGCGGGGCGAAGAGGTAGGCGAGGCCGACGGCGACGAAGTAGAGCCCGACGAGCGGGAGCGCGAGCATCACCTGGGAGTAGACGTCGGGCGTCGGGGTGAGCACCGCCGCGACGACGAACGCGATGACCGTGAAGTAGCGCCCGAACTTCAGGAGCTGGAGCCACGTCACGATGCCCGCGAGCGAGAGGAAGAAGACGAACAGCGGGAGCTGGAACACCACCCCGAAGGCCAGGAGCATCTGGGAGGTGAAGCCCAGGTACTCGTCCATCATGATGGTGGGGACGACCTTCACCTGCGTGCCCGCGACGGTGCCCCCGAACCCGAGGAACCACTCGTACCCGACGGGGAACACGAAGTGGTACCCGAAGAGCGCGCCCCCCACGAAGAAGAGCGTGGAGAAGATCACGAAGGGCATGATGAGCTTCTTCTCGCGGTCGTAGAGGCCCGGCGCGATGAAGGCCCAGAGCTGGTAGAAGACGACGGGGAGCGCGAGGACGAAGCCCCCGATGGCGGCGATCTTCAGGTACGAGATGAAGGCCGAGGTCGGGTCGGGGAAGTGGACCTGCGGGTCGACGGGGAAGCCGCTCGGGTTGGCGCGGAGGGCCTCCTGCGCGGCGGCGCGGGCCGCGCGGAAGCGGTCGGCGTGGAGCATCCAGTCGTAGACGCCCTGCACCGTGCAGCCGCGGCGCGCGCGGCAGAACCAGGCGATCTCCAGCGGGCGGAGGAGCCAGGCGAAGAGCTGCTCGCGGTAGTTCCACCCGGCGACCATGCCGATGAGGACGGCGGCGGCGGCGCGCATGATGCGGACGCGCAGCTCCTCCAGGTGGTCGCCGAAGGTCATGCGGGACTCATCCGTCACGGGTTCGGGTCCTCCGGCCGCGGGGGGAGCGCGCCGTGGGCGCCGTGCTCCAGGTCCTCGGGGTAGTAGCTGGTGTTCTCCGCGAGGGCGCCGAAGTCGTCGGGGCCCGACTCGGGGTACTCCATCGTGGTGTCGACGCGCTCTTCGAAGGCGCCGTGGGCGGTGCCGTCGGCCATCACGTCCTTCTCGATGCCCGCGAGCCCCTCGCGCAGCGGCCGCGTGACCTCGTCGACCACGTCGTCGAAGCCCGCCTGCTCCCGCAGCTCGCGCGACGCCCGCTGGAACTCGCGGATCGCGCGCCCCACGGCGCGGAGGGTCATGGGGAGGTTCTTCGGGCCGACGACCACGAGGGCGACGACCGCGATGAGGATGAGCTCGGGGATGCCAATGCCAAACATCGGGCGGGGGGCGACGTATACCGCAGTCCCTCCCCCGCCGCGAGGCGCGCGTGCCGCGAAGTGCGCCGCCCTACGCCCCGATGCCGAGCGCGCGCGTCCAGCGCGAGAGGAAGTCCTTCATCGACGGGCGGAGCCGCGGGTCGAGGCGCGTCGAGTCGGCCAGGAGCTGCACCAGCTCGGGCCGCGACGCCTCCTTGGGCAGCTCCTGCCAGGGCACCACCGTCGACCCGTGGCGCACGAGCACCGTGTTGAGCTCGGGGTTGCCTTCGAGGAAGGGGTTGCGCCCGGTGAGCATCTCGAAGATCAGCACCCCGAGGGCGTAGACGTCCACCGCGGGGCCGAACAAATTGAGCCCGCGGGCGATCTCCGGGGCGATGTAGCCCGGCGTGCCCGTCACCCCCTCGCTCGACCCGGCGCGCGCCGTCTCGGTCGCCACGCCGAAGTCAATGAGCACCGCGCGCACGACCTCGGAGGTGCCCCAGGCGCGCGCGTCGAAGGCCCCGTGGGGCGGCGGCTCGAGCTGCACCAGCACGTTGCCGGGCTTGATGTCGCGGTGGATGACCCGCCGCGCGTGGAGCCACGCGAGGGCCCGCGCGACGTCGCGCACGACGGGCCCGAGGGCCTTGAGCTCGACGCGCCCGAGCACCCGGAGCAGCGTCTCCAGCGAGGCGCCCGGGATGTACTCCAGCGCGATGTACGCGCCCTCGTCGACGAAGCCCGCGTCCATGATGCTCACGATGTTCGGGTGCACCACGCTGGCGAGGCGCTCCATCTCGCCTTCGAACATCCCGCGCGCGAGCTCAGCGGACGTCCCGCGGAACTTCTCCCACCGCAGGAGCTTCACCACGACCTTCTTGCCGGGCGCGCCGCCCTCGGCGAGGAAGGTGCTGGTCATCCCGCCCTCGTGCGCGCTCGACAGCTCGCCGAGCACCCGCATCCGCGCGATGTAGCGGACGCCCTCCTCGCGGCCGCTGCCCGCCGCGCTCGCCTGCGCGCGCACCGCCACGAGGGCCCGCGCCAGCAGCGACCGCACCTGCGGCTCGAGCAGCGGCCCGCAGGCCGACGCGATCGCCTCCGCCAGCGCGCCGAGCTCGGACAGGTAGTGCTCGACCACCTCCGCCCGCCGCGGCCCGTCCATGAACTTCAGCGACGTCGCCGTCAGCGTCCGGTTGACGCGCGCCGCCCGCTCGGCGAGCGCGTCGGACTTCGACGCGGGGGGCGCGCCCGGGGGTTGCGACGAGGGCCGCGCGCCGCCGAGGGTGAGCCCGTAGGCCGCGTCGTCGCGCACGCGCCGGAGCGCGTCGGCGAGCGCCGCGAGGCCGGTGAGGTCGAAGCGCGGCAGGCCCGACCAGTGGGCCTCCGGGCGCCGCTGCGCGAGGTCGACGCACTCGGCCCCGAGCGCGGTGAGCACCACCCCGAGGCGGCAGGCGTCGCCGCCCGCGAGCACGCCGAGCTCGGCGATGTCGCGGGCGAGGTCGCGCGAGGGGCGTTCGAACGACTCCACCCGCGCGAAGAGGCGCTCCAGGGCCTCGGGCGGCGCGTCTTCGCCGAGCCAGCGCTTGAGCCGGACGTGCGTCGCGAGCAGCGCCCCGCGCACCGCCAGCCACGCGAGCACGGGCACCACGGGGTCGGGCCCGAGCGAGGCGGCGAGGGGCTGCGCGAGCTCGGCCAGCGTCGCCGCGAGGTGGCGCGCGAGGGCCGCGTGGCCGAACATCGGGTCGTCGGCGACGCGCTCCAGCGTTTCGAACACCGGGTCGGGCTCGTCGGGGCGCCGGTCGCCGCGCGAGGCCCGCGCCAGCGCGCCGCCCGCCCGCAAAAGCCACCGCCGCCACGTGAACGCCGCGGGCGTCGGGCGCCGCAGCCCCGACCACACCTGCTTCAGGATGCGCGTGCGGGTCGCGTGCGCGGCCTCCTCCGCCGCGGCGCGGGCCTCGGGCGCCACCGCGCGCGCGGCCACCACCTGGAGCTCGCCGTCGACCAGGAGGTCGACCACCTCCTCGAGCACCACGCTCCCGCGGGCCGCGACGCGCGGGTTGTCGTCGCCGCCGGCGCGCGCCGAGCTCGTGATGAGCACGTCCATCTCCGCCGCGAAGGCCGTCACCTCGCCGGCGAGCGACGGGGCCGCGGGGTCGAGCGCCGCCGCGCGGGCGAGCTCGGCCACCAGGCCCCACACCGTCCCCTCCTCCGGCGCCGACGCGCGCGCCGCGAGGGCCAGGGCGCGCTCGGCCCGCTCGGCGTCGGCCGCGGAGCCGCGCCACGCCTCGGCGCGGGCCGCGAGGTCGCGCGCGATCAGCTCCACCACCTCGCGCGTCGACGGGTCGCGCAAACGGATCTCCAGCAGCGACCGCAGGAGCGGGATCGCCGCGTCGACGCCGCCGCGCGCGGCGATGCGCCCGGCGAGCTCGTGCCACGCGCTGGTCTCGTCGAGCGCGAGGTCGGGCAGGGTGACGGCGAGGGCGGCGACGACGCCGGGGTCGCTGCCCGCGTCGCCCGCGGCGCCCTCCAGCGCGCGCATCGCGAGGGCCCGCTGCTCGTGGAGCTCGGCGCCGGCGAAGTGGGAGAGCGTGCCGAGCGTGGCCACCGCGCGCAGTCGCAGCACCGCCGAGTCGCCGTGGAGCGCCTCGAGCAGGCGGTGCGAGAGCCCCGGGAGGTAGCCCGCGAGGCGGCCGATGGCGCGGGCGGCGCGCGACCAGACGGCGGGGCGCGGGTGCGCGAGGAGCTCGAAGAGCGCCTCCTGCGCGACGTCGGCGGCGGTGGGGGAGAGCTCGCGGGCGGCGCCCGGGTGCGAGGCGAGCGCGCCGAGGAGCCGCGCGGCGCGCAGGGCGTCGCGGGCCGAGTCGCCCCAGGCCGCGAGGCGCGTCCACACCGACGGCGCCCGCGTCGCGAGCTGCGCCAGCGGGTGGAAATGAACGCCCTGGAGCTCGCCCGCGAGGAGCGCGAAGTCCACCGTGGCCGCGCCCCAGGCGGGCAGCTCGACGATCCCCTCGGCCTGGAGCCAGGTGACCAGGAGCTCGACGGCTTCTTCCACGGGCCCGCGCTCGACGCGGCGGCGGACGCAGCCGGCGACGAGCGCGACGGACACGCCGAAGGGGTCGTGCGGGGGAACGGACGAGAGCGCCTGGAGGATCTCGTGCGCAGTGATGCGCTCGCCCTCGGGGGCGCCGGGGTTCACTTCGAAGTCCGCGCGGGGCGGGGCCGCGGGGCGGGGCGGGCGGCGGCGCATGCGCTCCGTCCACGCGCGCATCGACTCGCGGAGCAGCACCAGGGCCTGGAGCGCGCCGAGCACCACGCCGGGCTGCGACTCCTTCGCGCGCATCCAGCCCTGGAGGGCGCGGGCGAGCGGCGGGAGGTCGGCGTTCTGGTAGGCGTAGACGCGGTCGGGGCTCTGCGCGGTGGCCTCGAGCTCGCGGAGGAGCTGGGCGACGGCCTCGACGAGCGCGCGGACCTTCACGTCGAGGGGGACGGTGACGCCGGCCCAGTCGATCCAACGCAGGAGCGCGGCCTCGCGGGCGGGGTCGTCGTCGACGACGGAGAGCCCGGCCCAGAGGGTGATGGCGCGCTCGTCGTCGAGCTCGTCGGTCCACGCGAGGAGCACGTGGAGGGCGTCGGGCGGGGCGTCGGGCGCGGGGGGCGGGCGCGACCAGCGCAGGGCGCCGGTGGGTCGTTGGGAGCCCTCGTTGCGGGCCGCGCGCGGCGGGAAGGTGTCGGACACGGGCGGAGGGGCGGGATTGTACGGGAGGTGCGCGCCGCGACGCGACGAATCAACAAAACCCCGGCGACGACGCACGCGCCGCGCGGTGGTACCGTCGCCCCCGTGCGAGCGACGCTCTTCGCGGCCTCCCTGGCGCTGGCCTCGTGCGGGACGGTGGTCGCCCCGCCCGACGCGGCCCCGCCCGCCGACCGCCCCCCCGCCCTGGACCGCCCCCCCGACGTCTCCGCGACCGCCGACACCGACCGCGACGGCCTCTGCGACCTCACCGAGGTGATGCGTCGCACCGACTTGACGCGCGCCGACACCGACGGCGACGGGCTCCTCGACTCGTTCGAACTCCGCATCGGCAGCGACCCCCTCTCCGGGCGCTCGCCCTTCGCGGCCGACCGCGTGCTGCTCCGCGAGGGCTCGACGGCCTTCGCGACGGTGGAGCACCTCTTCCAGTACCAGGGCGTCGGCGACGTGGTGAGCGCGACGGCGCTCGACCGCACCGCGGGCCTCGACGGCGCGCGCCCCTCCGACCTCTGGGACTTCACCGTCGACGCGACCGACGCCTCGCCCGCGGCCTTCGTCCGCGCGGTGGCGGGGCCCCGCTTCGTCGGCGTGCTCGGCATGGTGGTGCTCCGCTGGCGCATGACCCTGACGCCGCGCGCGAGCACGCCGATGGGCGTGCGGGCGGTGCTCGGGTGCCGCCGCGCCTACGAGACACAGATCGCGGTGAAGCAGGAGGGCGGCGACATCCTCGCGACGCGCCCGATCGTGCTCGAGCTCGCGCCGCCCGAGGGCGACGCGGGCGCGCCGGCGTGGCCGACGGTGAGCCCCGAGGGGCTCTGCCTGCCGGCGCGCTGCTTCTAGCGAACCGCGCGGAGCGCGTGCGCGTGGAGGGGGATCGTCTCCAGCGCGCAGTGGGGGACGTCGCGTTTGCAGCGCGAGCGGAGGCCGGGGAGGTCGTCGGGGGTGCGGTGGCGCTCCCAGGCGCGGCGCGCGACGGCGGCCTCGTCGTGGGCGCCGAGCGCGTCGAGCTCGATCGCCTGGAGGTTGTGGAGCTGCGGCCGTTCGGGCTCGATCGCGAGGCCCTCGCGGATCACCCGGAGCGCCTCCTGGTGGCGCCCCGCGATGCCGAGGCTGTTGGCGTACATCTCGGCGACGCGGACGTTGCCGGGCACCAGCCGGTGGGCCTCGCCGAGCGGCGCCACCGTCTCGGCCCAGCGCCACACGTCCGAGCCCGCCACGCCGCGGAGGTAGGGGATCGCCGGGGAGTTCGGCGCCCGCCGCGCGGCCTCGTCGAGCCAGCGGTGGGCCTCGTCGGTGCGGCCCTCGCGGATGGCGAGGCGCGCGGTCTCCACCCAGGGCTCGGCGCGGTCGGGCGCGTCGCGGCGGGCGGCGTCGAGGCTCGCGCGGGCTTCGCCGACGCGCTCCTGGAGGTTCCACTCGACGAGGGCGCGGCCGTGGTCGTACCAGCGGCGCCACGGCGCGGTGAGCGACGCGTCGAGCGCGGGCGCGCGGCGGAGCTCGCTGCCCGTGACGCTCACGGACGCGACTTCGGTGACGGGCCAGGTGCTCGGGCAGGGGCGGCCCTGGTCGGCCGTGGCCGTGCGGCACGCGCTCGCGAGGAAGGGGTTGGCGATGCGCCGGTGCAGCAGCCGCGCGGTGACGGTGTAGGGCCCGCCGCTCGACGGCACGCGCCACGTGTAGCGGACCACCCGCGACGCGCGCGGCGGGATCGTCGTGTCGTACGCCACCGCGCGGTAGCGGTGCGGGTCGCGCATGAGCGCCGCGTGGCCCTGGTCGTCGACGGGCCTCAGCTCCAGGCGGTGCGCGTCGTCGCGGAGGGGACCGGGGTCGGTCGGGGTGAGGAGCCCGCTCTCGGCGACGAGCCCGCGCCGGTCGCGGACGGTGAGCTCGACCCAGGTGTCGGCGACGTCCGCGGTGCCCGCGGGGAAGCGGTGCCCCACGCGCTCGTTGACCATCACCACGTCGATCGCGAGCTCTTCGCCGGCGACGGGGGGCGCGGCCTCCAACGGCTGCCCGCCGGCGGTGACGGAGGGCGCGCGGAAGAGGTCGATCCGTGCCGCGCCGACGAGGGCCTCGCGCTCGGCGGCCATCATCTCGGGCGCGCCGACCCACGCGGCCAGCGCGGTGTGCCCGCCGGCGAAGCGGTGCGAGCGGACCCTGCCGTCGGTGGCGGCGCGGTCGCCGAGGGGCGCGGGCACCATGGGCATGTGGCAGTCCTGGCAGACGCGGCGCGGCGCGTCGGGGTCGTGGCGCTCGGCGTCGTTGCCGGCGTACGCGCTCTGCTGCCAGACGTCGTACTCGTTCTGCCCGCGGAGCCAGCGGCTGCCAGTGATCGCCTCGGTGATCCCCACCTTGTGGCAGCTCGCGCAGAACTCCGCCGTCCGCAGGAGCGGGCGGGTGAGCCGCTCGCGGTGGCGCGCGACGGCGTCGCGGTCTTCGCCGACGCGCGGCGGGTACACGACGGGGTCGGGCGACACGCGGTAGTTGCCGTCACCCGTCGCGTCGTGCACGCGGTCGATCGAGTGGCAGAGGAGGCAGCCGACGCCGAGCTGGGCGCGCTCGTGGCTGCGGTCGATGACGGCCTGGTCGAGGTCGCCGGCGAAGAGGAGCCCGGGGTCGTGGCAGGCGCCGCACCAGCGGGTGATGGCGGCGCCGCGCTGCTCCCGCGCGCCACGAAACGCCGGGAGGTAGAAGGGGTTGTCGAGCGACGAGAAGCGGTGCGCCGACTGCGACCACTGGGCGAAGATGTCGGCGTGGCACACCGAGCAGCGGTCGATGGCCGAGAGCGCGTCGCCCGGGAGCTCGCGGCGGTCGCGCACCGACGCGGGCGACGGGGCGTAGTCCGTGGGCGGGGCGGTGGGCACCACCGCGCGCGGCGGCTCCGGCGACGGGGCGGGCGCGCGCGGCGCGGGGTGCGCGGGCGGGGGGTCGTCGGCGCCGCCGCCGCACGCGAAGGGGAGCGCGGCGGCGAGGGCGAGGGCGACGGCGAGGGGTGCGCGCGCGTCCATGGTTCAGCGCTTCGTGCGGGGGCGGGCGACGAGGCCCAGCGCCACGAGCAGCAGCGCGCCGAGCGACGCGCGCGCGGGGGTGACGCCGGCCTTCTGGATGACGCGCCCGCCCGGCGTGGCGGTGGGCGTGGCGGGCGTCGGCGAAGGCACTGCCGCGGGCGGCGGCGCGGGCGGTGCGGGCGGGGTCGAGCCGCGGGAGAGGCGCGGGATCGGCGAGCGCACGTACGACGCGAGGCGGAGCTGGCCGCGTCGCACCTCGGCGAGGTCGCGCGCGGCGGCGGGCGACGGGGCGGCGCCGTTGGGGGGCCCACCCCAGCGGCCGCGGATCGGGTTGGCGCAGCGGACGGGGCCCGTCCACGGGTGGCGGATGGCGTAGCGCGCCTGGAAGTTGTTGTTGCCGTACTCCGCGGGGCGCGCGCCCTGCTCGAGGCGGCCGTTCTCGCCGGGCACCTCGCGGCCGCCGGTGACGGGCGGGGCCTCGCGGAAGATGATGTCTTCGGTGAGCGTGGCGCGGTCGTAGCGCGTGTGGAGGCGCGTCACGGTCATGTTGTAGACGTGGTAGCTCTGGTCGAAGCCGGGGCGGCCCTGGCCGAGCACGTCGGCGCCGAGGACGGAGAGCTCGGACTGCTCCAGCGGGGGCGTCGGGCACGGGTCGCAGGAGCTGGTGCTCCAGGAGTACTCGGTGACGAGCGCGCGGCCGCCGGCCTGGTCCATGGTGTAGTCGAAGAGCCGGGCGTAGAGCTCGCCGAAGTTCTGCCGGGCGGCGTTGGCGACGTCGAGGTTGGTGGGGGCGAAGACGTTGGCGTAGTTGGCGGCTTCGAAGCGCGACGAGGGGTGGAGGACGTAGACGATGAGGTCCTGCGCGCCCTGGGCGTTCATCAGGCCGAGGCGGACGGGGAGGCGGAAGTCGGGCGCGTCGTAGTGGAAGCGCAGCGGCGAGAGCCGCACGCCCCCCGAGGGCCGCCGCGCGGCGCGCTCGATGTCCACCTTGGCCACAAAGAACTTCCACTGCTCCCGCACGTACGGCGCGAGGTAGTCCGCGGCGCCCTGGGGGACGTTGTAGTGGTTCTGGTGGAGCCACGTCTCCAGGCCCGTCGACTGCGTGGCCGAGAGCACCAGCACGTCGTACTCGCCCACGGCGAAGCGGGCCTCGATGCGCACGCCGAGGTCGCGCTCCTCCGCCGGGGCGTCGTCCATGTCGAGCGTGTTGCCGGCGCGGCGGCGCACGCCCGCCCGCGTCGGGCGGTAGCGCGGCTGGAAGCACGGGTCCTGCTCCCAGTACTCGACGAGGCGCGGCGCCGTCAGCGACTCCAGGTGGGTGAACACCTCCTGCGGCAGCGTGTGGACGTTGTCCCGCTGGAGCACCACGGGCACCGGGACCACCATCGCGAAGTCCTGCGCGGGGCCGTCGTAGTCGTTGCTCATCGAGAGCACGGTGCGCGTCCCGTCGCGCATCAGGGCGACCCGGGTGGCCTTGTTCACCAGCGACTGGTTGGCGTCGGAGACGTAGAAGCCGCAGAAGGCGCGGGTGGTGGCGGGCGCGGCGGCGAGGCCGAGGGCGAGCGCGAGGGTCGCCGGGACGAGACGGGACATCGACATCCTCCGTGGGGGGCCGATCATAGACGCACGCGGGGGGACGGGGGCTTTGGAAGATTCTTCGCCCGCCGCGGGGCTGGACCGGGCGGGGGGACCGTCCCCAGACGTCCCCGGGCGATGCCCCACGACGACATGCGAGACACGATCGACGAGTTTCTGGTGGCCGTCGTCCGCCACGCGCGCGGGAAGGGCTACGCGGAGGCCGCCCCCGCGGCGGAGGTGGCGGCGGGCCTCGGCATCCCGGGCCCGCTGGGGAGGAAGGTCGCGGAGTTTCTCGAGCGCGAGGGGCTCGTCGACTACGAAGACCAGAACGTCGACCCCACCGTCGAGGGCATCCTCCGCGCGGAGTCGATCGAGCGGCGGGCGCGCGACGGCGAGCGCCTGAAGGAGCGCCCGGAAACGGGCCCGCGGGTCAGCCCGCGATCGCGGCCTCCGCCATCGCCGCGGTGACCGCGCCGGGGATCGCGGCGCAGCTCGCATGAGTGCCTTCGCGGCCGGCGAAGACGGTTTCGGTGCGGGCGCCCCCCTCGTGTATCCTGACGCGCGGCCCTAGACACCACCGTACCCCCCCATGGACTCCCCCGACGACGTCGTCCGCCAGGTCGAGGGCACCCTCGGGGCCCTCTGGTACCTCGCGCGCCACCCGCTGCGCCGGCCGCGCCTGCGCAGCGTGCTCCGCGCCCGCGCCCTCGACGAGGAGGACCGCGGCGGCGGCGAGGTCGCGCTCACCGAGGCGTCGCTCCTCACGCCGGGCGTCACCCGCTTCCTCGACGTGTACAGCCGCGAGGGCGTGCTCCGCGGGATGCGCGCCCACGGCGTCCTCGACCTGCTCGAGGCGCGCGGCTTCGCCCGCGTCGACGTCGCCCTCGACCTCCGCGACCCCTTCCACCAGCGCGTCACCGTGTTCGACGGCGACCCCTCGCGCGAGGTCGGCGAGCTCGTGGCCGCGCGCCGCCGCGTCGACGCGCTCGGCGACGTCGCCTTCGAACGCCCGGTCGACGTCATCGACATCGCGTGGCTCACCATCCGCGACCCCCACCCCGGCGCCGCCCCCGCGATGCCGGGCCAGGAGCGCGCCGGCCTCGGGCTCCTCCGCCCCGTCATCGACATGACCCTCGCCGCCGCCGAGCGCCTCGGCTTCGCCGCGATGCTCGCCACGCCGGCCCACTACCACCTCGCGTGGATGTACCACCCCTGGTACCGCCCGCTCGACCCGCGCCGCGAGGGCGACCTCCTCGCGCTCCGCCGCGCCGCTGGTACCCGCTCGCGCCGCGACACCGCGTGGCGCATCGCCGAGGGCCGCGCCCGCCGCGGCGGCGCCCCGTGGGCGTGGGAGCCCTTCGCGATGTGCGCGCCGATCGACGCGCGCCTCCGCGCGAGCCTCACGTCGCTCGACTACGCCCGCCGCGCGACCGAGGCCGCCGACGACGCGCGCTTCGACCTTGGGGGGTGAGCGGGGCCCGCGCGCCCTCGTCACGACGCGCTCACTCGCTCTGCCCTCGCGCGGGCAACACCACCTCGCCCCAGCCCGGCGCCGAGCACGCGCCGTCGCCGAGCTGGCACGCGCGGTCGTCCCCCACGCACCACGCCGCGCCCGCGTCGTCCCACGCGCAGACGACGCCGGGGCCGTAGGCGACGCCCCGCGCCCCGCGGAAGCCGGGCTGCGCCTCGACCTCCCCGGCGCCCCAGCAGGTCACGCCGCCGTCCTCCCCCGCGGCGCACCCGGCGTAGCGGGTGCCCGAGACCGCGCGCACCCGGTCGACGCCGATCCCCCACCCTTCGCACCGGATGACGCCGTCTTCGCCGACGCACGCGAGCATCGACTCGTCGAACTCGAGCAGCGGGGGCGCGCCGGGCGGGCGCAGCTCGCCCCGCGCGTCGAAGGCGCGCCACCCCGAACGCGGCAGCCGGACCTCCCGCAGGACGTCGTCGTCGAGCCTCGCGTCGAGGAGGCCGCGCACGTCGACGCGCTCACGGCCTTGCAGGGTCCGCGCGGCGTCGAGCCCCCAGCACACGAGCGCGCGACCGCGCCGCAGCCCGCAGATCCGCCCCGCCTGCCCCCCCAGGCGCACGAGCCGGTCGACGGGTTCGGGGGACGCGACGCGCGTCGGCGCGGTGAGCACGTCGGCGTCGTGTGGGCCGAAGCGCCCCCAGCACCACGCCGCGCCGCGCCCGTCGAGCGCGCACGCCCGGTCCTGCTGGACGATCATCGAGCGCACCGGCGCGTCGACGCGGACGCGCCGCGGCTCGGTCGCCCGCACGCGGGTGCCGTCGCCGCGCCACGCGCCCGTGCACCGGAGGCGGCCCCGGCCCGCCCAGCACGCGTACGCGACGGCGTCCGTGGCGGAGAAGACCGCGACCGCGTCGGCGGCGTCGCGGAGGTTGGCGCGCTCGCTGTCAAAGGGGTCGACCACGTCGGCGGGAGCCTCCCACGGCATCGCCGCGCGGACGGGGAGCGCGGCCTCGACGGCGCCGCGGCCCTCTGTGAGGCGCGGCGGTTCGAACAGGGGCGCGGGGGCGCCGCAGTAGTGCGCGTCCGCGTCGTGGCGCCAGCACCACACGCGCCCCGACCGCAGCGCGGCGCACGCGCGGTCACGCGACACCCAGACGTGCGACGCGGCCTCCGGGAGCGGGACGCGCTCGGCCGGCGCCGCCCCCTCGCGCGCCGCGGCCGGTCGTGGCGCGAACCAGGACGCGCCCCGCGCGCGGAGCCCGATGGGGTCGCGGAGCGGGTGCGCGAAGCACCACACCGCGCCGGCGTGGTCGACGGCGCAAGCCCAGTTCCACGCGGCGGAGACGCGGCGCACGGTCGCGGGGATGTCGACGCGCGCGCGGGCGAAGGGGCGGGACGGGTCGGCGCCCTGGAGGTGGACCCTCCCCGCGACGTCGGTCAGCACGAGCGCGGTCATGTCCTGCGGGAAGCACCCGTAGCCGCAGCCGACGTTGGGCAGGCACGCGCAGGGGTCGAGGCACGCGACGTAGCGCATCGCCGTGAGGTGGCGAACCGGGCCGAGGTCTTCGAAGTGCGGCTCCTCGAGGCGGCCGTCGAACGCGTCGTCGGGCCGCGACCACACCTGCCCGCGCGCGTCGAGCACCCAGAGCCGCCCGGCGCCGACGGCCAGCCCGCGCGCCCGCAGGTCGGTGAGGATCCGCCGCGGCTTGATCCGCCACTCGGTTTCGCCGCGGGGCTGCGCGGGCGCCACGCGCCAGAGCGACCCGTCGTTCGCCGCGACGTAGAGCGGCCGCTCGGGGGAGCCGTCGTCGCCGCCCACCACCGCCGCGCGGACGCCGCGGTCGTCCGCGAGCGCGTCGGGGCCCAGCGGGTCGGCGGGCACGTGCGCGCTCGCCAGGAGCGCGCCCAGCGCCGCGAGTCCCGCGCGGCGCCGCGGGCCAGGGCCGGCGGGCGCGGGCGGCGCGTCGGGCGGCGCGTCGGGCGCCGTTCGGTAGGGGGCCCCGCGCGCGGCGCCAGCGTCCGTGTCCGAATCCATGACGCTTCGTGTCGGCTCGCGGGCGGAGGTTCCGACGACGGGCGGTCGGGCCCGGGTGCTCACGCGCCGCGGTTTGCCGCCAGCGTGCTGGAAGGTTGAGGGCGCCCCGGCGGGCGACGGGTGACGGGCGGTGGGCGACGGGCGACGGGCGGCGGACGTCGCCGACGCGTCGTCCCCGCAGCCGCCGGGGACGCGGGACGTCGCCGACACGTCGCGTTCGCGGCCGCCGGGGACGCGGGACGTCGCCGACACGTCGCGTTCGCGGCCGCCGGGGACGCGAGACGTCGCCGACACGTCGCGTTCGCGGCCGCCGGGGGCGCGGGACGTCGTCGACACGTCGCGTTCGCGGCGCGCTGTCCGGCTTCTGGAACGGACGCCTCGACCGTTGCGCGTTGCCCCGGCGCGGGCGCATCACGGGAGGTGCGCAGGTCGCGCGGAGAGGTTGCGAGCCCGTATGGCGTCGAAGGTCATCACGTTGAAGCAGAAGCAGGCCGAGCAGATCAAGGAGGCGATCCACACGCACGGCGACGCGATCGCCGACGCGCTCCAGGCGAAGGCGGCGCGACACGGCGCGGCCGTCCTCGGCGCGCGGGCGCTCCTCCAGGTGGCGCACGACGACGTCGACGTCGCGCTCACGAACGCCGCCGCCGCCGACGCCGCCCACACCGCGGAGCTCGCCGACGACCACGCCCCCCGCGCGGCCCGCGACGAGGCCGCGGAGAGGGTGCGCGGCGCGCTCGTCGACCTCCGCCGCACCACGGCGGCGCTCTACGGCGACGGGCAGGTGAAGGCGCTGGGGTTCCCCGCGGAGGTGCCGCGCGAAGCCGCGCAGGTGGAGCGCGTCGCCCTCGACGTGGCGGGCGCGCTGCGCAAGGGCCCGCTGCCGAAGCCCGCGCTCGTCGGCGTCGCGCCGGTGTCGGCCGAGGCGTGGGCCGAGCTGCTCGAAGGCGGCCTCGCCGCGCTCGCCGCCGCGCGCGCCGACGTCACCCGCGAGACCCAGGAGGCCCGCGCCTCCCAGGCCGCGAAGGATCAGGCGAGCGCCGCCCTCACCGACGCGATGGTCACCGCCGCGCAGCTCACCGTGAGCCTCGCGCGCCTCGCCGGGAAGCCCGAGCTCGTCGCGGGCCTGCGCGGCACCGCCTTCCGCGCCACCGCGAAGGGCGAGGACGACGAGGAGACGGACGCGGAGCCCGCCAACGACGGCGAGGCGCCCGCCGCGGGTGAGCCCGTGGTGGCGGCGACGCCGAAGCCCGGCGCGTCCGTCCCGCCCGCCGCGCCCAAGGGGGGCGCCGCGACGAAGCCCCGCAGCGCCGCCGCCCGCCGCAAGCGCTGAACCGCGCGCCTCCGTTGCGGCGCCGCCGTCCGCCGTGGCAGCGTCCGCCGATGTCCGCCGCGCTCCCTCGCCTCAAGGTCTGCTGCATCGCCTCGGTGGAGGAGGCGCGCCTCGCCGTCGACGCGGGCGCCTCCGCACTCGGGCTCGTCGGCGCGATGCCCTCGGGCCCCGGGCCCATCGACGACGCGCTCATCGCGGCCATCGCCGCGCGCGTCCCGCCGCCCGTCGCCGCCTTCCTCCTCACCAGCGAGACCGCGCCCGACGCCGTCGTCGCGCACGTCGCCCGCTGCCGCGCCGGGGTCGTCCAGCTCGTCGACGCGGTCGCGCCCGCGACGTACGAGGCCCTGCGCCGCGCGCTCCCCGCCGTGAAGATCGTCCAGGTGGTTCACGTGGTCGACGAGGGCGCGGTCGAGGAGGCGTGCCGGGTGGCGCCGCACGTCGACGCGGTGCTGCTCGACTCGGGGCGCCCCGGGCTCGCGGTGAAGGAGCTCGGCGGGACGGGGCGCGTCCACGACTGGTCGGTGAGCCGACGCGTGGTCGAGGCGTGCGGGCGGCCGGTGTTCCTCGCGGGGGGATTGCGCGCGGACAACGTCGCGGAGGCGGTGCGGGCGGTGCGGCCCTTCGGGCTCGACGTGTGCTCCGGCGTGCGGACCGACGGCCGCCTCGACGCGGCGAAGCTGCGCGCGTTCGTCGCCGCGGTGCGCGGGGAGCCCCCGCGTTGACAGCGCGTCCCCCCGCCCGATAGAAGCGACGCGATGATCCAGAGGGCGTGGTTCGAGGAGTTTCGCGCGCTGCGGAAGGTCTCCGTGGAGCTGGCGCCGCTCACGGTGTTCGTGGGGCCCAACGGGTCAGGCAAGACGAGCATGCTCGAAGGGATCGAGCTCGCGCTGCTGGTCGCGCAAACGGGGGGAGACGTGGCCGCGCGGGCGTGGACGCGTGATCGCGCGCGCCGTGCTGAAGCGGTTCGTTCCACCGCGCTCGGGGTAGAGATCGAGGGCGGTGATCCGCCGGATTACTTTGACGTCCGGTACCGGCAGGTTTCCTCCGCCGGGCCAGGGAGCGTCGTGGGGGTCACGCGCGGGCGGTGTGGCGGCGTAGAGAAGACGCTCGAGGAGAGCGGGTCTTTCGGCTTCGTGACCAACCTGGGGGCCGCGTTCAACACGTTCAAGGCATCACTCCCACAGGTGCTCCGGCTCCGCCTCGACGCGAGCCGCCTCGCCGCGCCCTCGTACTCCGAAGACGCCGTCCCGCTCGTGTCCTCGGCTGGAGAAGGGCTGGCATCGGTGATCGCTGATCTCGCGTCTCGCAGGCCAGACGTGAGCGAGCGGATCGTCGCGGACGTGCGGCGGGTGATCCCCTCGCTCCGGCGGATTCGCGCGGTGCGGGCGCAGGTCGAGCGGGACGAGACGCAGGTGATCGAGTTCAACGGCAAGAGCGTGCGCGTCCCCGACAAGCGGAGCTATTGGGGGCACAGCCTCGTCGTCGACATGACGGGCGGGGACGACATCCCCTTGTCGATGGCGGGCGAAGGGACCGCGCTCGCGGTCGGCTTGATGACCGTGCTTCGATCCGTCGAGCCCCCGCAGCTCCTCCTCCTCGACGACCTCGACCGGGCGCTCCACCCGAAGGCCCAGCAGGACCTCGTCGCCCTGCTGCGCGAGGTGATGGCGACCGACCCCGAGCTCCAGATCATCGCGACGAGCCACTCCCCCTTCCTCCTCGACGCGCTGGATCACGAAGAGGTGCGGCTCACCACGCTCGCGGACGACGGCAGCGTCCTGTGCGCCGCGCTCCACGACCACCCCGAGTTCGAACAGTGGAAGTTGCTCGTAAAGCCCGGCGAGCTCTGGACCTCCGGCCTCGAGGACTGGCTCCGCGCGAAGCAGGGGCGCGCGGCGTGAAGCTCCTGCTCGTGTGCGAAGGAGAGGGCGACGACGACGACCTCATCGCCTTGACGCTGCGCGTGCTGCACGAGGCTCACCCCTGGATGAGCGGGCTGGAGGCGATCGAGCAGCCGACCCCCGCGTGGTGGCTGTTCGAGCATGGTCGCCGCTTCCTGTCGTGGCACGACGTCGGCAAGCTGTGCGACCGGCGCGGCATCCCGCGGGTGCAAGGGCTCGGCATGCACCTGGGGCGACGGGCGGCGACGCGCCTGACGCGCCTTTTGAGCACCCCGGACGTGCTGCCGCCGGGCGAGGCCGTCCGCGTGGTGTGGGCGCACGACGACGACGGCGTCGCCGGCTGGCGGGAGAGCCTCGAGACGGCGCGCGAAGAGTGGCTGGCGTGGCTCGACGCGGAGGCCCGCGCCAACCGACGCCCGAAGACGGACGCGGACATCGCCATCGGCGTCGCATCGCCCGAGCACGAAGCGTGGGTGCTCGCCGCCTTCGCGCCCGCCTCGGACGCCGAGCGCGAGGCCCATGCTCGAACGAGTACACGCCTCGGCTTCGACCCCTGCTTGCAGGGCGAACGGCTGACCTCGAAGCGCGAGACCGACTCGAAGGACGCCAAGCGGGCGCTGCGTGAAGTCTGCGAGGATCACGAGCGTCGGCGCGCTCTCTTCGTGGAGGTCGACCTCGACCTGCTCCGGGCGCGGGGCGTCGCCGTCGGTCTCACCGCATTTCTCGACGAACTCAAGGCGCGCGTCGCGAGCGCATACGGATCCGCGTAGCCCCCCGTCGCCCCCCACTCCCGCTCGCCGCCGCCCGGGTGCATCCTCCTGCGCGATGAGCCCCCGCCGCGCCCCCGCGTCGCCCTTCCGCACGCCCGCCGCGCCCGCCGCGCCCGCGCCGCCCCGCTCGCAGCTCGCGACCGCCGGCCGCCTGCTCCTCGGCGTCGCGGTGAACGTCGTCGTCTGCGGCCTCGCCGCGCTCCTGTCGCCCATCCTCGCGATGTTCGTCGCGGTGATCGTGGGCATGGCCTTCCTCGTCAGCGGCGAGCTCGACGACATGGGCCCCGCCTTCACGGCCTTCCTGACCATCGCCGCCGCGGGGCTGATGAGCGCCCTCGGCGGCCTCGGCGAGCTCGCGCTCTGGAGCCCATCGGGCGACATCCCCGTCGCCGCGGCGCCTTCGCACCGTGACGCGCGCGTCTTCACCTTCCTCGACGCCACCGCCCGCCCCGCGCTCGGCGGCCGCGCCTACGAGAGCGGGCACCGCGGGCCCGGGCGCAGCTACCGGGTCGTCCCGCTCGTGCCGCCGGCATGGACGCCCGCCGACCCCGTCCCCGCGTGGGCGGCGTGCGCGGGCCCGTCGTGCGGCGCGCCGACCCCCGCCCCGCGCTTCGGCGCGCGCGTCACCCGCTTCGACGCCGACGCCTTCGACCGCGCGGTGCACGACGCGGCCGCGCGGCACCGGCTCCGCGTCGCGCCCGGCGCGCCCGTGCTCCAGGTCGGCGCGTCGGCGGAGGAGGTGGTGCGCGCGCGGCTGGTCGTGCCGGGCCTGGCGACGGGGATCTTCGCCGCCGCGTGGCTCGTCGCGCTCGGCTACGCCCGCGTCCGCCGCTGGCGCGCGCCCGGCGCGTGAGCGCTACCGCTCGACCGCGCGGCGCACCGAGTCGACCAGGGCCAGCGCGGCGCCGGGGTAGACCCCGTAGCGGATCTCCGGGTGGTGCTTGAGGAAGAACTTCGCCAGGAACCCGACGGAGTACACGTCGAAGCCCACCGAGGTGTAGAGCAGCACGTGGGCCGGGTCGGCGGCGTTGACGAGCTCGTGGCGGATGGTGAGGTCGCGCGGCTCGCCCTCGACGTAGCGGAGCTCGAGCGAGCGGCCCTCGTCGACCACCGGGTCGACCTTGAAGGCGAAGTTGGCGGAGAAGAGCGACAGGCCGAAGCGCAGGTGCACGGTGATGTGCCGCGGGTCGCGCTGCACCCGCTGGATCATCGGGACGCGCGAGGCCATCCCGTCGATGTCGGTGATGACGCGCCAGACGCGCTCGCGGTCGGCGCGGAGGCGGCGCGCGGCGCTCGCGCCCACCGGGTGCCCGTCGGCGCCGAGGCGGACGTGGACGAGCGGCCCGGTGGCGTGCTCGACGAGCTCGGGGGCGAAGGGGAGTTCGGCGATCATCGGTGCCGCGTGCGTACCACCGGAGGCCCCGCCGGTGGAAGCGCCCCGCGGCCTCAGGGGATGACGGGCCCCGACGGCGCGGGCGCGGTCTCGGGCTGGTTGGGCCGGATCTGCTCGGCCGGCAGCGCGCTCAACGAGAAGTCGCGCCGCGCCGTCTCGCCCGCGCGCACCGTCACGCTCGCCGTCACCTCGCGCGTGTTGGGGAACCACGCGTGCATCGTGTACGTGCCGGGCGGCAGGCGGTCGACGCGGTAGTGCCCCTCGCGGTCGGTCTGGTCGTAGAAGCTGTTGGGCGTCACCAGCAGCGGCGTCTGCATCCAGTTGGGGAAGTTGACCGAGTGGAGGATGTAGCGCCCGGGGCGGGTGAGGGTCTTCTCCTGGTCCTCGCTGCGCTGGAGGAGCTGGGCGATCGACGCGCCCATGCCGTCGACCTTCGGGATGTGGTGCTGCGCCGTCTCCGCGCGGAGCACCAGCGTGTCCTCGAGCGACATCACCAGCACGCGCGGCACGATCGAGCAGTCGCGGAAGTACGCGATGCGCCGGCGCCCGGTGAGCGGCGCGGTCGAGTGCGCGTCGACGGTGACCACGGCCTCGGGCATCGGACCCTCGCCCGACACGCCGAAGTAGTCCGCGTAGTAGCGCGACGCGGCCTCGGCGCACCCGGGGCGGCGCGCGGTCTCCGCGTCGACGGTCACCGGCCGCAGCGGCGGCACCGCGCCCGTGAACGCCACCACGCCCTCCACCGCCCCCGTCTCGCTCGACGACGGCGGCGCCGCGGGTTGCGTGGGCGTCGTCGGTGCGGCGGGCGGCTGCGCCGGGGTGGCACCCGAAGGCGGCTCCTGCGCCGGGCGGTTGCACGCGGGCAGCGCCAACCAGGTTGCCAGCAGCCAGGGCGCTCGGTTGTCACGACGACGCGCGGGAGCGCTGGAAACGCGGGGCTTCTTCGTGGGGGAGGGGGCCATGGCGGCGGAGAAGATCACGCCGCGTGCCGGGGAGGGAAGGGAGTTGGCGGGGGCCGTCGGGAGGGGGCGTTTCAGCCGCCGCAGACGGAGCGCTGGAAGTTGGCTTCGGGGAGGAGGAAGTTGCCCGACGCCCAGCCGATGGTGCCGTTGTAGTTGACCTGGTACCAGCCGTTGTTGGGGCCGGCGACGACGACCAGCGCGCTGCCGCAGGGCATCGACGTGAGGATCGCGTTGGAGGTGCCCGGCCCGCGGCGGAGGTTGAGCGCCGAGACGAACACCCGCATGCGCGACGCGACACCACCGGGGGGAGGAGGCGGCGGCATCTCGCCGGTGCCAGTGCCCGTACCCGTGCCAGTGCCCGTCCCGGTACCCGTGCCCGTTCCAGTCCCGGTGCCGGTCCCAGTGCCCGTCCCGGTGCCCGTGCCCGTGCTCGAGGGCGGCGCGGTCGAGCCGCCGTTGAACCACGGCGTGCGGCGCGCGGCGCCGTCGGTGTTGAGCTCGACGTGGATGTGGTCGTTGTGCGGGTGCGGGCCGCCGTACGCCGAGAGCTTCGAACCCGCGGAGCGGCTCGCGTTCCACGAGCTGCGATCCCAGATGACGAGCTGGACGCCGATGGACTGCGCGTTGGAGATGAGCCAGTTGGCCACCTCGTCGCCGAGGGTGTTGTCGGCCGCGCCGCCGCCCTGCGTCGGGATGAACACGTCGATCGCGCGCCCGGTGCCGTGCACCGAGAGCTGGCTGGTGGCCGCGGTGTTCTGCCGGCACGCGTACCCGCCGTAGGAGCTCACGCCGCGGAAGTTGCGCCGGAGGTAGTCGCCGAGCTCGCGGGTGCCGGGGTGGAAGGTGCCGCTGCAGTTGCGCCCGCCGTTCCACGCGCCCGCGCCGTCGTAGCGGACGAACTGCCGGTTGCCCGCCGCCGTCGCCGCCGCCGTCGGGATCCAGCGCCCCGCGACCGCGATCGCCTCCTCGTCGTTGTCGATCCAGTCGTCGCTGTCCTCCGGGAGCGCCGCGCACCCCAGCAACGCCACCGCTCCGACCGCCAACCTGCACATCATTCCGAACGCGCGCATGCGTCACGACGTGTGCAAACGACCGGCCACCGCCTGCTTGACGAAACACCCCGAGATTCCGCGCCGTCCGCGTGGTCATCGCCATGACCAGGGGGGCGGCTGTGATGGTAACAGTCCTCCCCCCCACATGTGGGAGCGCCCCCGGCGCGGGCGCCGTAGGGTGCGGGCGCGGGCGCGGGGGGAAGTGGTAGTGTCGCCGCCGATGGCGCTCATCCACGCCCGACCGTCCCGCGGCTCCTGGGCCTTCTTCGCGCTCGTGGCGCTCTCAACGGGGGCGTCATTCTGGTGGGCCCGGCACGAGCGCTCGGTGGTTCGCCGCGACGCGCCGCTCGCTGAGCACGCCCAGGAGCTCGCCGCCTGCGTCTTCGGCCGCGACGCCGCGTGGCTCCTCGCCGGCGAGTCGCCCGCCGTGTGGGAGGAGCGCTTCAGCCAGTGGCTCCGCGCGGCGGTGTCCGTCCCGCAGGACGGCGCGTGGCCGGGGCGCTGCGTGCCCGTGGCCGACGGGCTCCTCGACAAGCTCCAGCGCAACTCGAGCTCGCCGGCCGCGCTCATCACGTCGGCGCGCGACACGCGCGACCGGCTGCGCGAGATGGCCGGCGCGCGCGCGGTGCTGCGACGCGTCGAAGCGGCCGACAACGAGTCCCTCACGCGCCCGCTGGCCTCGCTCTTCGCGGGCGTGCGCGAGCTCTCGCTCGGCACCCGCGCGGGGTGGCGCCCGGCGCCCGCCCACGTCAACCGCTACAGCCCGCCGGCGATCCCGCAGTTCTTGAGGTTCCGCCCCGTGCCGCCTGAGCTCGAGCGGGTGGCGCCGGCGGCGGGCGACTCGGTGCTCGCGTACGTCCCGCGCGACGGTCGCACGCACCGCCTCACCATCGCCCCGCGCGCCCTCCGCGACGCGCCCCTCGCGAGCGCCGTCCACGTCGGCGCCCCCCGCGAGTCCGTCGTCCGCGCCGAGACCGACCAGGGCCCCACCTGGGTTCTCCTCGACCCCGGCGGCGGCGCGTACCCCATGCCCGCGGATTTCGCCTACGCCGGCGACCCTGGCCGCCTCGCGTGGGACGCCGCGCTCACCCCCGCGCACCTCGCCGTCGCCCTGCTCGACCAGGGGACCGCGCGCCTCTTCGTCACCCCGCGCGACCGACCGTCGGTCTGGGCCCCGCCGCTCGCCCTCGGCGACCCGCAGGCCGAGCGCGCCGCGGTGGTCGTCGCCGACGGGGATTTCTGGCGCGTCACCACGCTCCACGCCGAGGCCAGCGACGCCTCGCTGCGGCAGTACGTCGTGCGCCGCGCGCCCGACGCCCCCAACGCCCTCAGCGTCGACGGGCCCCCCCGCACGCTGGTCGAGCGCGTGCCGAGCTTCGGCCTGCGCGTGGCCACCTGCGCCGCGGGCGACGCGCGCTACCTCGCGGTCGCCGACACCACCCACGTCACGGTGTACCGGGTCGCTGGTGATGCCGCGCGGCAGGCGCGCGCGGAGGTCACCTGGCCCCAGGGCTACGAGCCCGCGCTGAGCTGCGACGCGACGCGCGCGCTCCTCTCGGCGTCGCCCGTGCTCTCGCGCAACGGCCACTGGCTCTTCACCTTCCGCGGGGGGACGTCGGCAGTCGCGCTCGAGCCGCCGCTCGAAGGCCCCGGCGCCGCGGTGCGCGCGGTCGCGCTCGTCGCCGACGCGGTGGTGGCCTTCGTGTCAACGGAGGGCGCGCTCCGGTCGTTCCGCTACGGGACGCGCGAGGACTGGCGGGCGTCGCCGTGGGAGCCCGCGGGGCTCGTCTCGCTCGCCTACACCGCCGACGGCAACGAGCGCACCTTCTCCTCGCTCGAGGTGAGCGCCCGCGGCGACCGCCTCGCGATCCTCCTCCGCGGGCAGTACGGCCCGCGCCCGCCGCGCTCGCCGCAGGAGGCCCAGGCCCGCGCCGCGCGCACGCCCCCGGAGCCGCGCCCCGAGCCCTACGCCGCGCTCCTGGCCTCGGACGACGGCGGGATGACCTTCTGGTCGCCATGAGCGCGGCAGTTCTGTTACAAGTCCCGCCCGCACGATGAGCACCCGCGACGACCGCACCGTCCCGCCCCCCAACCCCGCGCCCGGCCTCCGCTACCGGCGGATCCTGCTGAAGATGTCGGGCGAGGCGCTCTGCGCGCAGGAGGGGGGATTCGGCCACGACCCCGCCGCCATCGGGCTCCTCTCCGAGGAGCTCGCGCAGGCCTACCGCGCGCTCGGCGCCCAGCTCGCGCTCGTCGTCGGCGGCGGCAACATCTTCCGCGGCCTCCGCGGCGCCTCCTCGGGGATGGACCGCGCCACCGCGGACTACATGGGCATGCTCGCCACCGTGATGAACGCCCTCGCCCTCCAGGACGCCCTGGAGAAGCGCGGCGTCCCCACGCGCGTGCAGACCGCCCTCGAGATGCGCCAGATCGCCGAGCCCTACATCCGCCGCCGCGCCATCCGCCACCTCGAGAAGGGCCGCGTGGTGATCTTCGCCGCGGGCACCGGCAACCCCTACTTCTCCACCGACACCGCCGCCGCGCTGCGCGCGATGGAGATCCACGCCGACGTCTTCCTCAAGGCCACCAAGGTCGACGGCGTCTACGAGCGCGACCCGAAGAAGTACGCCGACGCGAAGATGTTCGCGAAGCTCTCGTACGACTCGTTCATCGAGCGCCGCATCGGGGTGATGGACACCACCGCCGTCACCCTCTGCCGCGACAACAAGCTCCCGATCCGCGTCTTCCGCCTCGCCGACCGCGGCAACATCGCCCGCGTCATCCTCGGCGAGGAGGTCGGCACCACCATCGACGAGAAGGGCTGAGGCCGTCGTGAACCGCGCGGCCCTCGCCCTCGCGCTCCTCGCCGCCGCGCCCGCCGCGCGCGCGCAGACGCAGCCGACGCCCGCGCAGACGCCGCCCGCGCAGCCCGCGCAGTTCGAGGCGCGCGACGTCGCCGCCGCCGCCGCCGCGTACCAGCAGGCCCAGCAGGCCCAGCTCGTGCGCGACTACGCCCGCGCCGCCGAGCTCTTCGAACTCGCCGACCGCGCCGCCCCGTCCCCCCCCGCGCTGCGCAGCGCGATCCGCAACCACCAGGCCGCCGGCCGCCGCGCCCGCGCCGCCACCCTCGCGCTCGTCGCCCGCGACCGCGACGCCGCCGACCCGCAGAGCGCGCAGCTCGCCGCGTCCGTCCTCGCCGAGCTCGGCCCGCAGCTCGCCAGCGTCCGCGTCCGCTGCGCCCCCGCCTGCGATCTCACCGTCGACGGCGGCGCGGTCGGCCCGGCGCGCGCCACGGCCTACGCGCTCTTCGTCGACCCGGGGGCCCACAGCCTCGACGCATCGTTCGAAGGCCGCCCCGCGCTCCGCCGCGAGTTCACCGCCGCCGTCGGGGCCGCCACCGAGCTCACCCTCGACGCGCCCGAGGCGCCGCCCCCGCCGCCACCTCCGCCGCCGCCTCCTCCCCCGCCTCCCCCGCCGCCTCCACCCCCACCGCCCCCGCCTCCGCCCCCTCCGCCGGCGTCGACGCGGCCGCTGCCGCCCGTGGCGGTGTGGGTGGGCGCCGGGCTCACGGCCCTGTCCGCGGGCGTGCTCGTGTGGTCGGGCCTCGACACGCTCTCGGCGCGCGACGCCTACGTCCGAGCGCCCACCGAATCGGGATACACCGACGGCGTGGGCCGCGAGACCCGCACCAACGTGCTCATCGGCGTGACCGCCGTGCTCGGCGTGGCCACGGCGGCGAGCGCGATCTTCTTCACCGAGTGGGGGGGCGCGCGGCGGACACCCACCGCGCGCGTGGCCCCCTTCGCGCTGCCCCATCCTGGTGGCGGCGCGGCCGGGGTGATAGCGTCGTTCTGATGGGTGCAGCGACGAAACAGGGCAAGGACGGCGTCCTGGCGCCGGGCGAGCACGTCGGTCGGTACGAGGTGATCGGCCTCCTCGCGCGCGGCGGGATGGGCGCGGTGTACCTCGCGCGCATGGCGGGCGTGGCGGGCTTCTCGCGGCTCTACGCCGTGAAGGTGATGCACCCGCACCTCGCCGACGAGCAGGAGTTCGTCCACATGCTCTTCGACGAGGCGCGCGTCGCCTCGCGGATCCACCACGCCAACGCCGTGTCGATCCTCGACGTCGGCGAGAGCCCCCACGGGCACTACCTCGTGATGGACTACGTCGACGGCTGCACGCTCAGCAACGTGCGCACGTCGGCGAAGCTCAGCGACGAGCAGAAGACCCGCGTCGGCCTGCGCGCGCTCCTCGACGCGCTCGCGGGCCTCCACGCCGCGCACGACCTCTCCGACGACGAGGGCCGCAGCCTCCACATCGTCCACCGCGACGTCTCCCCCCACAACGTGCTCATCGGCTCCGACGGGCTCGGGCGCATCACCGACTTCGGCATCGCGCTGGCGTCCTCGCGCATCGCCGCGTCGCGCCCCGGGATGATCAAGGGCAAGCCGCAGTACATGGCCCCCGAGCAGGTGCTGGCGAAGCCCGTCGACCGGCGCGCCGACGTGTTCTGCGCGGGGATCATCCTGTGGGAGTTCCTCGCGCGGGGCAGGCTCTTCCGGGGCGACACCGAGGCGTCGACGATGATGATGGTGTGCAACATGCCCATCGAGCGCCCGTCGACGCGCCTGCCGCTGCCCGACGGCTTCGACGCGGTGTGCATGAAGGCCCTCGAGCGCGACCCCGACCGGCGCTACCCCAGCGCGCGCGCCTTCGCCGACGCCCTCCGCCGCGCGGCCGACGACGCCGACTGGTCGCTCGCCACCGGCGAGGTGGGCGAGCTCATCACCGCCGCCTTCGCCGAGGACATCGGCCGCCGCAAGAGCCTCGTCCGCGACCACGCGCGCGCCACCGGCCAGGCCTCCGTCACCACCGGCCGCGCCCCCGCCCCCGCGGTGGAGGATCGCGTCCGCACGAAGTCGATGGTCGAGGGCGAGACCCTCGCCGCCACGCCCGCCCCCGGCAACGCGACGCCGCCCAAGGAGACGAGCGCCAGCATCCCCGCGATCGAGGTGGGCCCGCAGGCCAGGGCCGCCCTCACCGCGCCGCGCCCGAGCGTCACGCCCGCGCTGTCCCCCTCGCGGGCCCGCGTCGTCGCCGCCGCCGCGCTCGCCTCCGCCGTCGCCGCGGGCGGGGTCTGGTGGGTCCGCTCGCGCCCCACGCCCGCCGTCGCCGCCGCCCGCCCCGCCCCCGCCGCGACGTCGCCCGTCGCGCCGCCCGCTGCTCCGCCCCCTGCCGCGCCTGCTCCTGCGCCCGCGGCTTCGGCCTTCGTCGAGCCCGCGCCGCCTGCGGCAGCCCCCGCGCCCGAGGCCCCGAGGCCCCCGCGCCCGCGGTGGCCGAGCCCTCCGGTCGCCACCGCCCGCGCCTCCCGCGCCCCGCCCGCGCCGACGCCGGCGCGCCGCGCGTGCAGGACCCCGCGCTGGAGTCCAACCCCTACCTCCGACGATGACCCCCCGCCGCCCTGTCGCCCTGCTCGCCCTCCTCGCGGGCTGCAACGTCTTCGACGCGCAGCTCTACCTCCAGCGTGACGCGGGCGCCGACGCGACCGGCCCCACCCCGCTCGCCCTCGGCGACCGCTGCGGCGCGACCGCGGCGCTCATCCTCCGGCCCTCCGGCGAGTACGCCATCGACACGCGCCCGCTCGCCAACGACCTCGCCGACCTCGCGTCGTGCACGGGCCGCTCGCTGCCCGGCAACGACGGCTTCTTCCGCGTGAACATGACCGCCGGCGAGCTCTGGCATTTCCACGTCAAGGTGCTCGAGGGCGCCAGCAACCCGGCCATCTACGTGCTGCCCGGCTGCGACGAGCGCGCGTGCACGGTGGGCCTCGACGAGTGCGGCGACGGCCGCGACGAGCACCTCTCCTTCCGCGCCCGCGAGACGCGCGAGTACCTCATCGGCATCGACAGCGCGCGCACGGGCGGCGGGCGCTACGAGCTCACCGTGCTCCGCGCCACCTGCGGCGACGGCAACCGCGAGCACGGCGAGTCGTGCGACGACCGCAACCGCACCCCCGGCGACGGCTGCGACGCCCTCTGCCGCGCCGAGCTCGGCGACAACGCCACCGAGCAGGAGCCCAACGACGACTTCTCCGACCCCAACGTGATCTCGCCCCCCGGCGGCGCGGGCACCGTCACCGTGCAGGGCACCCTCGGCGGGCGCTGCGACTTCGACATGTTCGCGGTCGAGCTCGCCGCCGGCGGCTCGGTGCGCGCCACCATGCTCGACGTCAACGGGCGGCCGTGCGAGGCGGGGGCGCCGGAGTTCCGCATGGCGTGGGTGCTCCCCGACGGGCGGACGACGGGCGGCGCGGGCGTCGCCACGATGGCCAACCGCTGCCCCGCCATCACCGAGAGCGAGACCTTCGCGCAGCGCGTCGCCACCGCCGGCACCTACCACGTCCGCGTGAGCACCGCGGCCGACCTCGCGGCGCCCGTCACCTACCGCCTGCGCTTCGAAGTCCTCCGCCCGTGACGTCGCCCCTCCGCCTCGCCCTCGGCTGCGCGCTCGCCCTCGGCTGCGCGTCCGCGTCCCTCACCAACACGCCCGCCGCCCGCACCGCGCGCCACCTCGACGCGATCCGCGGGCAGACGGCGATGCAGGCCTCCTTCCTCCGCGAGATGCCCAAGGGGGGCGACCTGCACCACCACCTCTCGGGCGCGATCTACGCGGAGTCGTACCTCCGCTGGGCCGCCGAGGACGGGTGGTGCGTGCGGCGCTCGCCCGCGGCGATCCTCGAGCCGCCGTGCGACGCCGCGCAGGGGTCGCTGCCCGCGGCCGAGGCGCTCGCGCGCGACGTCGGGCTCTACAACGCGCTCGTCGACGGCTTCTCGATGCGCAATTTCGGCCCGGCGCAGGGCTCGGGGCACGACCACTTCTTCGCCACCTTCGACGCCTTCGACGCGCGCCGCGAGCGCTCGGGCGACATGCTCGCCGAGGCCGTCGCCCGCCTCGCCCGCGAGAACACCTGGTACCTCGAGACCATGCAGTCGCTCGGCGTCGGGTCCGCGGGGCGCCTCGGCCGCGCCGCGGGCTGGAGCGACGACCTCGCCGCCCTCCGCGCCCGCCTCCCCGAGGCCGACCTCGACGCGATCGTCGCCGGCGCCCGCGCCCGCCTCGACGCCCAGCAGGAGCGCGTCCGCTCGCTCCTCCGCTGCGGCACGCCCGACGAAGACCCGGGGTGCCGGGTGACCGTCCGCACGATCGTCCACGTCATCCGCACGCTGCCGCGCGAGGAGGTGTTCGCGCAGATCGCCGCGGCGGTGAAGGTGGTCCAGGCCGACCCGCGCGTGGTGGCGATCAACCTGGTGGCCCCGGAGGACGACCCGGTGGCGCGGCGCGACTACGGCGACCACATGCGCGCGGTGGCCCACCTCACGGCGCGCGGGACGCTGGTGCCCGTCACCCTGCACGCCGGCGAGCTCACGCCCGCGCTCGCCCCGCCGGAGGACACGAGCTTCCACATCCGCGACGCGGTGCTCGTGGCGGGCGCGCGGCGCGTCGGGCACGGCACCGACCTCGCGTGGGAGCGCGACGCGGCCGGGCTCCTCGCGGAGATGGCGCGGCGGCGCGTGGCGGTGGAGGTGTGCCCGTCGAGCGCGGAGCAGATCCTCGGGGTGAGCGGCGCGGCGCACCCCTTCGCGCTCTACCGCGCGGCGGGCGTGGCGGTGACGCTCTGCACCGACGACCAGGGCGTCTCGCGCAGCGACCTGTCGCGGGAGTACCTCCGCGCGCTCGGGTGGTGGGGGCTCTCCTGGAGCGACCTGAAGTCCCTGGCGCGCAACGGCCTCGCGCACTCCTTCGCCGCGGGCGATCCCCTGTGGGGCGACGACGGCGCGCCCATCGCGGCCTGCGCCGGGGAGTCGGGGGATGAACCTCGCGCGCCCGCCTGCGCGGCGCTCGTGGCCCGCAGCGACCGGGCCCGCGCCCAGTGGGCGTTCGACGTCGCGCTCCGCCGCTTCGAAGCGCGGTGGTAGGACACCCGCGCGCTCAAGCACCCCCGCCGCGCCGTCGTTGAGCCCGGAGAGAACCTCATGAAGCTCGACGACGTCATCGACACCGTCCGCAACGCCGTCCCCGAGTGCCTCGCCGCCGGGGTGGTCGACCTGCCGACCGGGATGCTCCTCGCCGTCCGCGTCGACGGCGACCGCCGCGGCAGCGACCTCGACCTGCTCGCCACCTCGGCGGAGATGCTCTTCCAGGGCTCGCGCCTCCCGCAGCTCGCGCAGGCCTTCGCCGAGTCGGGCGAGTCGACCGTGCACGACGTGGTGGTCGTCTCCGACGGCGCGGCCTTCATCTTCCAGCGCTGCCGTCGGCGCCCGGGCGTCGCGGTGGTCACCGTCTCCCGCGCGTCGGCCAACCTCGGGATGGCGCTCGCCCGCGCCCGCCAGGCCCTCGCCGGCGTCGAAGCCTCGCTCCTCTCCTCGCTCGCTCCGTGACAAACCCCCGCGCGGGGTTCATCACTGCCGCGCCGTGTCCGCCCGCGCCTTCCTTCTGCTTCCCCTCCTCTCCCTCGCCTGCCGCGAGCCCGCGCCCTTCCGCCTCGGGACGTACAACGTCCGCAACCTCGGCGCCGAACCCACCGACCTCGACCGCCTCGCCAGCGTGATCCTCGACGCGCGCCCCGACGCGCTCGCGTTGCAGGAGGTCGTCGACGAGCGCGCGGTGGCCGCGCTGGAGGAGCGCCTCGCCGCGCGGGGACGTCGGTACGCGCATGTGCTCTCGCGCTGCGGGGGCAAGCGCTCGCTGCGGGTGGGGTTCCTCTACGACCCGCGCGCGGTGAAGCTGGCGGGGGTGCGGGAGTTCCCGTCGCTCGAGCCGGCGGGCGGGGAGGCGTGCGCGGGCGACGACCGCTCGGGCCTCGCGGCGACGTTCGTTCACCGTGGGACGCGCGTGACGGCGCTCACCCTCCACCTCGCGGCGGGCGCCGAGCCCGAGCGCGTGGAGCGTCGTCGCGCGCAGTGGGGCCGCGTCGGCGAGATCGCCCGGCGGCTGCGCGAGGGCGGTACTGTGCGGGTGGTGGTGCTCGGCGACGTCAACTCCACCGGCTGGCTCGACGACGCGGGCGGCGAGCGGGCGCTCGTCACCGAGTCCGCGCGCGCCGCGGGGATGGCCGTGGCCACCGCGGGCCTCGCGTGCACGGAGTACTGGCGCGGGCCGCGCGGGAGGTTCGAGCCCTCGGTGCTCGACCACGTGCTGCTGAGCGACGGCGCGGACGTCGCGGCGACGGTGCACGGCTACTGCGCGCGCCTCGCGTGCCGGGCGCACCCGATCGACCAGCCCACCGCGGAGTACGCCGTCGTCTCCGACCACTGCCCGGTGACCGTCGACCTGCGGTGACGCTCAGTCCCTCCCCGCGACCACCGCGCGGGCGTGGAACTCCTTGAGCTTCGCGTTGCGGTCGCGCGCGGCGACGAGCGCGTCGACGTCCGCGGCGTCGAGCAGCACCACGAGGCTCTTGCCGCCACGGCGCGTCCACTCCTCCACCTTCGCGGTGTCGGCGTAGCCCGCGACCGCGATGAAGAAGCCGAGGGCGGAGCGCCCGTAGCGGTCCTCGATCTTCTGGCGGAAGAGCTTGAGCTCGGGCACGCCGACGGGCTTCGACCAGTTCTTGCACTCGACGAGGAGGTAGCTGCCCTCCTTCTGCCAGAAGGGGTCGGCGGAGCTGTTCTGCACGAGCACGTCGATCTCCTCGAGCTCGCTCTGCCGGTTGACGCGCGCGTGCTCGAAGCCCGCGATCGAGCGGAACATCAGCAGCATGAGCTGCTCGAGGGCCGCCCCCTTCTTCTGGGCGTTGGGCTCCGCGCGGGCCGCCGCCCAGGTCGCGGCGATCTCCTTCTCGCGGGCGTCGCGGTCAAGCGCGGCGAGCGCGCGCTCGCGCCACACCTCCATCACGTTGCGCACCTTCGCGCGGAGGAAGTGTTCGAAGAGCTCGTCCTTGCGAAGGTAGTCGTGGACGCCCAGTCCGAAGGCCCGTGCGATCGCCGAGGGCTCGGCGTAGGCGGTGGCGACGATCACCTTCGCCTCAGGCGCGAGGCGCCCGGCGAGGGCCGCGAGGTCGAGGCCGGTGTCCGGCCCACCGGGGCCGAGGAGCTTCTGGTCGAGCACGATGACCCCCCAGCCCGGCTCCTTGAAGCGAGCGCGTGCCTCCGAGTCGGTGCGCGCCTCGACCACGTCGTAGCCCTCCGCAGTGAGAAACTCGCGGTACGCCGCGAGGAAGTCGCGGTCGTCGTCGACGATCAGGATGCGGCCCTGTGAGTTCATGAAGACTCCTTGAAGGAGAGCGGGAACGAGAGGACGAAGCGGGCGCCGCCGAGCACGCTCGACTCACAGTGGACCTTGCCGCGCATCTCGCGCTCTACGACTTCGCGGACGAGGGCCAGGCCTTGCCCACTGCCGCCGGGGCGGAGCGCGAAGCCTCGCCGGAAGATCTCCTCGCGGTGCTCCTCCGGGACGCCGGGTCCGTTGTCGTCGACCGCGAGTTCGATCGCGGAGGGGGCCGCGGTGAGCCCCGCGGTGAGCCTCACGGCGGCGCCGGGCGACGGGTTGTTCTGCGCCGCGTTTCGGAGGAGGTTGATGACCACGAGGGTGAAGTGCGCGCGATGGCCGACGACGCGCAGCGGCTCCACGTCGGGGTCGAAGGTCACCGCGAGCCCGAGGCCGCCGTTGAGGCCCTTGATCGCGTCGTGGACGGCGGAGACGAGGTCGAAGGGCTGCGAGACGGGGGCGCCGATGCGGACGATCTTCTCCAGGTCACCCGCGAAGCGGAGGAAGCGAGCGACGCCCCGCTCCACGCGCTCGCGCTGTGAGCGCCACCGCTCCTCCGGCGCGCTCTCTTCGAGCGTGCGGAAGATGCCGGAGAGCGCCATGTTCATCGGCACGACCGTGTTGCGAATCTCGTGCACGACCATGCTCGCGTGGCGGGCCTGGAGTTCGGCGGCGAACTCCGGTGAGGGGAGCGCTAGCGCATGACCGGCGACGGAGGCCCGTTCTTCGGCGAGCAGCGACTCGGCGAGGAGCGTGAGCGGCGTGCGGCGCCCGGAGGCGAGGTCTTCGAGCGTCTCGCGGTACGCGGGGACGAGGGTATAGCCAACGACGCCCCGGGCGTCCTGCCACTGATCGACGACACCGAGCGCGCTCAGATGGAGAAGTACTGCGCCGGGCGGCCTCGCCGGGTCACCGCTTGCGGTCGTGTGGTGGCGAGCGTCGGGCAGATGCGCGGGCCCTTGCAACAAGGTTCCCAGGGACTCGCGGCTGGTATGAGCCACGTCGTCGGGGCGCGTACTCAGCAGCGCCTCGAGCGTGAGCAGCCATCGCACCGCCTCCCCGTCGGGCAGGTCGAGGAACACTCGCCCTGCTGGCGTGACGGAGGCGCGGTCGTCGGCGCCTCGCTCCAGGAGGTTCTCGAACGAGTAGCGGCGTACGTCTCCGAAGACCGCCCCCAGATCCGCTCGCGCAGCCGCGCGCGACGAGAGGCGGTCGAACTCTCGCTCTCGCAACGAGCGTGTCGTGAGCGGGGGGCGCGGCGCCGACAGCCATGAGTCGACGACCGCGTGGAGGGACCGCTGAAGCGCCGCAGCGTCCGATCCGGCGCACAGGCCGCCGCTCAGCTCCCCCTCTGCGTGGGCACAGAACCGGTCAAACCAATCGCTCGTGGTCTCCCAATGACGGAGGGCCGTCAGCGAACGATCCAAGGCCCCCGCGCGCTCATCGCGTTCGAGCGCCTCGAAGGCGTGGCGCCGCGCGGTTGCGACGTCCGCGCCCGCCCGCCGTCGCCCTACGACGTCGTCGACGAGACCTCCTGCCCGGAGGTGCGCCCGCAACTCGTCGAGGAAGCTCATCGCCTGCTTGCTCTCCGCCACCGCCGCGCGGCTGTCAACGCCCGCGTCGCACCGCGCGCCGCCCGCCGCGCCCGCGAGACCCTCCGCCACGCCCCGGAGACCTTCCGCGACGCGCCCGGGGCTTCCGCCACACGAGAAAACAAGCCCTTTCCACGGCCGAGCTCCTCCGCCCCCTCCGCGATGCCCTCCAAAACGCCGCGCAAACAAGCTCGTTCACGCGGCGGAAGGCTTCGCGGCCGTGGCGGAAGCTCCCGGGGCGTCGCGGAAGGTCCCCGCCACCACCCGCCGCCTCCACCCCCGCTACGACTCGATCTTGCGCCACCAGCACTTCACGCGCTGCCACGGCGTCATCGGCGCGCGCACCGACGCGAACGCCCGCTCCGCTTGCGACTGGAGCGCCTCCAGCGAGCCCGTCGGGATCCCCAGCCCGAAGCGCACCCGCTCGTAGAGCTCGCGCGTCTCGGCGAGGCCCTCGGGCAGCGGACCGCCGCTCGCCGTCCGCACCTGGATCAGCCGCTCCACCGCCTGCTCGTGCGTCTCGCCCGTCTTCGGGCGGCACTCGACGTCGCCGAGCGCGATGGTGACGTAGCGCCAGAGGTTGCTCGCCCGCTCGGTCGGCGGCACCCCGTACACCGGCTTGCGCCAGTGGCGGAGCAGCCACGCGCGCCGCAGCGGGCGGTTGAGCAGGAAGAGCGGGAGGAACGGCAGCACCTCCTTCGAGCGCTCCTGGGCCTCGCGGGCGGCGCGTTCCAGCGCGCGGGCGAGGGCGTCCCAGTCGGCCCGCGGGGGCTCGCGCGGGCGCTCGCTCGGCGGCGGGTCGTCGTTGTTGCGCCGGCCCTCCTGCGGGCCCGTGCGCCAGAGGTACGGCGCGATCTTCGCCGTGAGCACCGCCGCCACCAGCGCGAACGCCAGCACCGCGAACAGGCCCCGCTTCGTCACGCGCGTCGCGCCCACCGCGCGCTGCTTCGTCAGCGTGACGGGCGTGGTGACGGCGCCCGCCTGCCACACCTGCCCGTGGTAGCTCTCCTGCCCCGCCAGGAAGATGAAGAACTCCGCCACCACGAGGAAGAGCATCCCCATCGTGAGCGGCTGCCAGACGCCCTCCTTGTGGCCCGACTGCCACATGTGGAGCCGCCCCGCGCGCTCGAGCGCCGTGATGATCGCCGCCGTCCAGCAGATCACCGGGACCCAGAGCGACCAGAGCGAGAAGCGCCGCTGGAGCGCGAGGTGCCCGCAGCCCAGCGACCAGAGCCCCGCGAAGGCCGCGGCCACCACCAGCGGCGCGCCCGCGGCGGCGAAGAGCCCGCCGAACAGCATCACGTGGATGGCGACCTGCACCACCCACGTTCGAATGCGGAGGAGCCCGAGGAGGTTGCCGGCGAGCGCGCCCACGAGGCTCGCGAGCACGAGCGCGACGGCGTAGGTGGCCTCGCCGTGCCACCAGGTGACCGCGGTGGCGACGAGCACGACGTAACCCGAGCCGGTGAGCAGCCAGTAGCCCGCGAGGAGCCAGCGGGCGCGCGCCAAGGTCTCGCGGAGGGGTTCGCGCGCGAGGCCGGCGACGAGCCACGGCGGCAGCACGATCGGGGCGCGCTCGGTGGTCACGGTGGTTCAGGGCGGGAGGCTACCACCGTTCGAGCCGCTCCCGGTGCGCCGTGCGGCCCCGGGTGGACCCGCCGGCGCGCGGTCCTCGACGGGGGCGGCGCGATCCTCGCGTCCCCGGATCCCCCTACAGCATCCGCGCGACGGCCTCGGTGAAGGCCGTGGTGGAGTCCGAGCCGCCGAGGTCGCGCGTGCGGATGTCCGTGTCGGCGTACGTCCGCTCGACCGCGCGCTCGACGCGGCGGGCGGCCTCGCGCTCGCCCATGTACTGGAGCATCAGCGCCGCGGAGAGGATCACCGCGGTGGGGTTGGCGAGGTTCTTCCCGGCGATGTCGGGGGCGCTGCCGTGGACGGCTTCGAAGACGGCGCAGTCGTCGCCGAGGTTGGCGCCGGGCACGATGCCGAGGCCGCCCACGAGGCCCGCGCAGAGGTCGGAGAGGATGTCGCCGTAGAGGTTGTCCATCACGAGCACGTCGTAGCGCGACGGGTCGCGGACGAGCTGCATCGCGCAGGCGTCGACGATCGCCTCGCTCGTCTCCACCTCCGGGTAGCGCTTCGAAACGCGCCGGCACACGTCGAGGAACATCCCGTCCGTGAGCTTCATGATGTTGGCCTTGTGCACCGCCGTCACCCGCCGCCGCCCCTTGGTGCGCGCGTGCCGGAAGGCGAACTCCGAGATGCGCGTGCAGGCGTGCTCGGTGACGATCTTCAGGCTCTCGGCCACGCCCGGGATCACCATGTGCTCGATGCCCGAGTAGAGGCCCTCGGTGTTCTCGCGGATGATCACCAGGTCGACGTTGTCGTAGCGCGACGCGACGCCCTTCAGCGAGCGCACCGGGCGCAGGCAGGCGTAGAGGTCGAGCGCGCGGCGGAGCGTGACGTTGACCGAGCGGAAACCCCGCCCGATCGGCGTGCCGACGGGGCCTTTCAGCGCGATGCGGTGCCGCTGGATCGACTGGATCAGCTCGTCGGGGCACGGGTTGCCCGTCCGCTCGGCCATCTCCGCGCCGGCGTCGTGGCGCTCCCAGTGGATCTTCACCCCGCACGCGGCCACGATCTCCTGCGCCGCGTGCGTCACCTCGGGCCCGATCCCGTCGCCCGGGATCAACGTCACCGTGTAGTCCATCGCGCGCAGACTCCACCGCATGCGAAGCCCCGAGACAAGGCCCATCGGGGCGCCGCCCCGCGCTCAGCGGAAGAGGCGCTTGTACCAGGGCTCCGGCTTCGGGGCCTCGGGCGGCTTGGGCGGGGGCACGGGCGTCACCGGCATCGGCGCGCCCGCGAGCGGCATGGGGTACGGCATCGGCGGGACGGGCAGCGCGTCCGTCGGCAGCGGGCCGACCGGCGGCACCGCGCCCCCGAGCATCATGGGCGGCATCGGCAGCGGCTCGTCGCGGCCCGGCGCCGGCCCGCACCCGAGCAGGTCGACGCGCGGGAAGAGCGCCCCCGGGCCGAGCGCGGGCCGCGGACGCCGCAGCGGGATCGGGTCGGGGTCCCACGGGTCGCGCATCGCGAGCGGCGCGCCCGGGCGAGGGCGGGGGGATGAGGCCGACGGGAGGATCACGCCCTCCGCGACGAGCGGGACGTACACGAACAGCGCGCCGTCGGGCAGCGCCATGGGCCACGCGCCGCGCGCCCAGAGTTCGAAGAGCGGGCCCCAGGGCGAGGGCTCGTCTTCGAAGGCCGCGAGCCAGCCCGCGTGGAGCTCGGCGCACACCGCGCCCGGCAGCTCGCCGCGCGCGCCCTGCCCGAGGAGGTTGTGCCAGCGCTCGGGCGCCGGGAGCGCCGCCCGCACGCGGTCGCGCGCCGCCCAGGCCTCGGCCGCGCGGGCGCCGAGCGAGGCGTCGTCGTCGAGGCGCCGCCGCGCGCGGTGGAGCGCGAGCGCGTAGGGGGTCGACGCGCCCTCGGCCCACGCCGCGGCCCAGCGCGCGTGCGCGTCGGCCAGCTCGCGCGTGAAGCGGGCGCGCGGCGCCACCGCGGCCCCGTCGAGGAAGGGCGCGAGCGCGGCGATGTGCTCGTCCGCGCGGTCGCGCGCCCAGGCCTTCGCCTCGGGGCCGAGCGCGTCCATCTCCGCGTCGGGCGCGAGCCAGCGGAGCCGCGCGGCCCGCTCCACCAGCGCGTCGACCGCCGCGCCGCTCATCGCGCGAACCCCCGGCGGGTGCAGCCGAAACCGATCATCGTTCTCACCTCGCGCGCGACTCTAACACCGCGCTCTGTGCGCTGCGTGCATCGTCTGAACCGCGCAACGCCGCGCGCGCATTTCTCTCGCTTGACAGTTCTCCACGCTGGGTGATGGCATCCCGCGCTGCCGCGACGATCCGCGGCGAAAGGTGAGTCTTCGGTGCTTGCTGGCTCCACGGCGCTCGTGATCCTCGCGCTCGGCGCGCAACAACCCACCCTCCACGACCAGACGCCCCGACTGCAGGGCGCGGACGGCGCGTGGTCGCTCGACCTGCGGCTCCGCACGTCGCAGCTCGTGCTCGACGAGGACGTCGGCGCGGTCGCCCAGCGCGCGCGCCGCCGCGACGCCGCGCCGACCGCCGCGCAGCCCGCCGCGCAGCCCGCGGCCACGGGGGCCGCCGCACAGCCCGCCGCCACGCCGCCGGCCGCCGCGCCTGCCGCGCCCGCCGAGGCGAGCGACGAGGCCCCCGCGGCCGAGGCCCCCGCCGCCGCGCAGCCTGCTGCAGCGGAGGGCGAGGGCGGCTCCGGCGAGGCGGCCGAGCAGTGCGACATCGACTGCGAGACGGCGCGCGAGAGCGACCGGCACGCGCGCTACGTCTTCCGCCAGCGCGGCCGCGTGCTGCGGACGCACCGGGCCTTCGGCATCGCCGCGTGGAGCACGATGCTCGTGACCGAGGCGCTCGGCACCGTCCTCGCGATCAACCAGGACACCTGGTTCGGCCGCGGCGCCTGCCAGAGCGACCCCAGCGCCTTCGGCTGCTACCAGAACTCCCTCATCACCGGGATGCACCTGGGCTTCTCCTTCGCGTCGACCGCGCTCTACACCACGGCCGGCGTCATCGCCGCCACCGCGCCCGACCCCGAGAACGCCGCCGAGGGCGACGACCCCGCGCCCCGCACCCTGCGCCAGCACAAGTGGCTCGCGTGGGTGCACGGCGCCGGCATGGTGCTCCTCCCCATCCTCGGCATCGTGAGCACGCACCCGCAGATCTTCGGGATCAACGACGAGTCCACGCGCGCCGACTTCACGCGCGCGACGCGCTCGATCCACCTCATCACGGGCTACGCCACCTTCGCCGCGCTCACCTGGGCGGGCATCCTCGAGCTGTGACGTGATGCGCCCCGCACGACACGCCGGCGCGCTCCTCGCCGCGGCTCTCCTGGCCGCCGCGTCCGCGGCGCAGGCCAACAACGACGGGCGGCAGACCAACCGCTTCGTCAACGGCTGCACCACCGGCACGAGCTGCCACGCGCCCAACGCCGGCGCGACGGTGTCGCTCAGCGGCCCGATGACGCTCGCGCCCGGCGCGCGCGGCACCTACACCCTCACCGTGGCCAGCACCCTCGCCGGCTTCATGGGCGCGGGCCTCGACGTCTCCCTCGCGGGCACCGCGGGGGGTTCGCTCGCCACCGCCTCGCCGGGCACGCAGGTGCGCAACGGCGACATCACGCACACGGGCACCATCGCGCGCGCGGGGGCCAACGTGCAGGTGCAGTTCACGCTGGTGGCGCCGCCGACGGCGGGGGCCGTGACGATCCAGGCGGTGGGCAACGCGGTCAACGGCGACACGCGGAACACGGGCGACTCCTCGGCGCGCACGACGCTGGCGGTGACGGTGACCACGGGCGCGGCGCCCGACGCTTCGGTCACGCCCGACGCGGCCGTCACGCCCGACGGGTCGGTGGCGCCCGATGCTTCGGTGACGCCCGATGCGGCCGTCACGCCCGACGCGGCGCGGGCCGACGGGTCGACGGAGTTCGAGCAGTACGACCCGAGCGCGTCGATGGCCTACGGCGGCTGCGCGGCGTCGCCGCGGGGCGGCGCGGGGGCGTGGTGGCTGGCGGGGGCGGTGGCGCTCGCGGCGCGGCGGAGGAGGCGGACGTGCGCAGGTCGTTGATCGCGTGGGTGATCGTGTCGGCGGCGGGGGCGCTCACGCTCCCGACGTGCGGGGGCTACGTGCCCGACGACCGGCTCGACGCCGGCGGGCCGCGGTGCGTGTCGGGGACGTGGTGGACGTTCGGCGACCGCGGCGACAACAACATGCACCCGGGGCGGGAGTGCATCTCGTGCCACCGGCGCGGGCACCGCGGGCCGCTGTTCTCGGTCGCGGGCACCATCTTCAACAGCTACCACGAGGCCGACGACTGCAACGGCTACCCGGGCGGGCCCCCGGGCGACCCGCGGCCGCGCGCGGAGATCGAGGTGACCGACGCCACCGGCCGCCCCTTCTTCATCGTCGCCAACCGCGTGGGGAACTTCTACACCAACCACCAGTTTCAGCTCCCGCTCCAGCGGGTGCGGGTGCGCGGGCCCAACGGGCGCTACCTCGAGATGTCGCAGCCGCCGCCGCACGGCGACTGCAACGTCTGCCACAACCGCGACGGCACCATCAGCGCGCTCGGCCAGGCCCCCGGGCGCCTCATCGTCCCGCCCTGAAGCGCGCTCACTCCGCGACGAGCCGCCAGAGCGAGCCATCGCGCTGCGAGCCCGCGTAGAGTTCCCCCCGGTACGCCCCGAGCGGCGCCGCGCAGAAGATGTCGTCGACGCCGAAATGGCTCGCGCTCACCTGCCTCCCGCGCACGCGGACGGGGACGGTGGGCGCCTCGGCGACGCGCGCGGGCGGGGCGACGTCGACGCGCCAGAGCCCCGCGCTCGTGAGGGCGACGAGGCCGTCGCGCCAGCGAACGACGTCGGTGACGTCGCCGGCCTCGGGCGGGAGCGCCACCTCGCGCCAGCGGTCGCCGTCGTCGGTGGCGCGGAGGTGCGTGCGGCGGTCGCGCTCGAGCGTCACCCAGTAGAGCGTGCCGCGGTCGGCGTACCAGCGGAGCGTCTGGGCCCCGCCGTCGGGCGTCGCCTGCACCGCGCGCAGATCGCCGGGCCGCACGGAGGTGACGTCGGGCGGCGCGTCGAGCACCGCGTAGTCGTGGCCCTCGCGCCCCCAGTAGTCTTGAATGCCCGCGTACAGCCGCCCGCGGAACCTCACCATGTACGTCAGCCGCCACACGTCGTTGGCCGCGCGCTCGGGGTACCCCGCGGCGTACGTCCAGCGCGCGAGGGACTCGTCGGCGACGTGGAGCGCGCCGGGCGACGGTCCGTACCACGCGCGCTCGCGCGGCGGCACGCTGCCGGTGCTCGCGAGGTAGCGGCCGCGCCAGCGGATCGCGTCGATCACGTGGTAGGCGCGCGGGAGCACGGCGGCGCCGGGGCGGTCGCGCGCGAGGTCGGGCGGGCCCGGCAGGCGGTGGCGGGGCATCCGCGGTGGGGCGAAGGCGCCCGCGCGGTCGGAGACGAACACGTAGCCCTCGGTGCCGTGATCGGCGATCCCGAAGCCCCCGTAGGGGGGGTCGGCGTCGGGCACGAAGAGCCGCCCGTCGATCGCGTGGACGCGGGTGAAGCCCTGGCCGCCGCCGCCGCCGTTGGTCGGCTCGCCGGGGCGGTTCCAGTCGAAGGCCGTGGCGAAGGGGGCGGGGCCGGGCGCATAGCGGAACACCCGCGCCCCGTCGGAGCCGAGCGGGGTGAAGGCCTCGACGAAGTACAGCGCGTCGCCGAGCGGGGTGAGGTCGCACACGCGCCGCAGCGCCCCGCGGGGCCGGCCCACCCGTTCGAAGTGGGCGCGCGCGGGGACGGCGCCGGAGCCCACGTCGGCGGGCGCCGGGGCGTCGTCGTCGCCGTCGGGGTCGGGCGCGCGCTGCGCAGAAGCCGCCGACGCGGCGAGGACGACCGAGAAGAACAACCGGGCTCGCATGACGCTCACGGAGACGTACGACAGCGCCGCGTGTTCTGCGAGTGCCTGGAAACCCTCCGAGGAGAGGAGCAACCGATCGCGCGACCGCCGCGCCCTGAAGGCGAGCGGGCGGGAGGAGGGAGTCACCCGCGCGCCGCGCCGCCATTGGTGAGGAGGAGGTTCGGTGCGTGTGCCGGGGAGCGGTGACGCCGCGGCGAGGGCGACGGCGGTCGCGCGATCTGATTGCTCCAACTGAGATGCGCCGGGGGCTCATTCCCGTTCGCGAGATTTTTCTGACGGTGACGCCCCCACCATCCCGCACCATCCACCCCACCCCATGCGCGCGCTCGCCCCGCTCTGCCTCGCCGTCGCGTGCCGCGCGCCGCGCCCGGCCCCCGCGCGCGACGCCGCGACGGCGCCTCCCCGGGACGTCGCCCGACCCGCCGCGCCTGATATCCCCGACGTCACCTTCGCCCCCGACGCCGCGCGGAGCGCCGGGTGCGGCCACGCGATCCCCGGGCCGATGCCCACCCGCGCCGCGGTGCGCGAACACGCGGAGGCGTACGGGGCCCACGCCGCGCCGCGTCACGTTCACCTGACCTTCGTCGGCGACCCGGCCCGCGCGATCACGGCGCAGTGGGCCACCGACGAGGCGACGCTCGCCTCCGAGGTGCGCTACCGGGCCGCGGGCGAGGCCGTCGACCGGGTCGCGCGCGGGTACTCGTTCACGTACCCGGGCAACGCGGGCGTCCGGCAGCACCGCGCCCACCTCTGCGACCTCGCCCCCGGCCGGCGCCACGAGTACGACGTCGGCGGCGGCGCGCACCGCTCGGCGCGCTTCGAGTTCGTCACCGCGCCCGACGGCCCAGAGCCCGTGCGCCTGCTCGTCACGGGCGACTCGCGCTCCGACCCCGCGGTGTGGCGCGCGGTCGCCGCCCGCGCGCTCCGCGAGCGGCCCGACGCGATGATCTTCACCGGCGACGCGGTGGTCGACGGCAGCCAGCAGCCCTTCTGGGACGCCTTCTTCGAAGCCGCCCCCGAGCTCCTCGCGCGCGTCCCCGCGTGGTGGGTCGACGGCAACCACGAGGGCCTCAACGCCGTCACCGACGCGCAGTTCGCCTACCCCCCCAACGGCGACGCGCGCTACCACGGGCGCTGGTGGGCGGCGACCTACGGGCCCCTGCGGCTCGTCGGGCTCAACGACGTCACGCTCCCGCCGTGGGGCGTCATCCGCCGCACGGAGGCGGACTTCCTCGCGCGCGAGCTCGCCGCGGTCGACCGCGCGCGCACCCCGTGGGTCGCCACCGCGCACCACGCCCCGATGCACACCACCAGCGGCGGCCACGAGCCCGACCTCGCGACGCGGCGCGTCTGGGGCGAGCTCCTCGACCGCTTCCACGTCGACCTCGACCTCGCCGGCCACACGCACAACTACCAGTCGTCGCGCCCCATGCTGCACGACGAGACCCCCGCAGACCGTGGCACACGCTACCTCGTGTTCGGCGGGGCCGGCGCGCCGCTCTACCAGTTCCACGGGACCGCGCCGTGGGTCGAGCGGCAGGAGACCACCCACGGCTACGCGATCCTCTCGCTCGACGCGCGGCGCTGGCGCTGGGAGGCCTTCCGCGCCGACGGCTCGCGCATCGAGACCCTCTCCGGCGGTGCACCCTGATCGCCCGCGCCCCGCTCCGCCGCGGCGTCGGGGCCGCCCTTTTCACCCCCCGCAAGCCCGTGTAGGGTCCGCGCGCCTTTCGCCCCCCACCGCCCGTACGGAGAGCCAAACGCCCATGCCCCTCGCCCCGCGCCGCGTGCCCCTCCTGCTCGCCCCGCTCGTCGCGTCGATCCTGTCGTGCGTCGGGGTGGAGGCGCCGGCGACGTCGGCGTCGGCCATCTTCGGCGGCGTCGACGACACCACGCACACCGCCGTGGTCGGCATCACCATCGTCGGCACCGGGGGCCTCGGGACGTGCACCGGCTCGCTGATCGCGCCGACGCTGGTGCTCACCGCCCGCCACTGCGTGTCGCCGGTGCAGGGCGAGGGGATCGTGTGCTCGCCCACCACGATCGGCGGGGTGACGCACCCCACCACGCAGACGGCGGCCACCTACCCGGCGTCGTCGTTCTACGTCACCACCGACCCGGTGCTCGGGCCCGGCGTCCGCTCGGTGCGCGCGGCGGAGGTGATCACGCCGGCCGACTCGCTCAACGTCCCCTTCTGCGGCAGGGACATCGCGCTCCTGCGGCTGGTCGCGCCGATCGCCGCGACGCCGCTGATGCGCCCGCGGCTCGACCTCGCGCCCCAGGCGCACGACGTGTTCACCGCGAGCGGGTACGGGTCGACGTCGGGCGCGGGCACCGGCTCGGGCACGCGCCGGATGCGGAGCGGCCTCTCGGTGGAGTTCGTCGGCCGCGCGGTGGCCCGCGGCGTCACGATCCTCGAGGAGAAGGAGTGGCTCGCCAACACGGGCACGTGCCGCGGCGACTCGGGCGGCCCGGCGCTCGACGAGTTCGGCGACGTGTTCGGCGTGCTCTCGCGCGGCGCGGCCAACTCGTGCGACTCGCCCATCTACACCCGCGTCGACGAGTACGCCGACTGGATCCGCGCCCAGACCGCGCGCGCCGCCACCATGGGCGGCTACGCCCCGCCCGCGTGGGTCACGCCGCCGCCCGCGCGCCCCGGCGAGATCGGCGAGGCCTGCGCCTCCGACGTGCAGTGCAACACCGAGTACGTCTGCCGCATGACCGGCGCCGCGCGCGAGTGCACCACCACCGACTGCGCGGCGTGCCCCGAGGGCTGGGTGTGCGCGCAGGACATGTCGCGCTGCATCCACGACCCGCGCCTCGCGCCGCCCCCCGACGCGGCCGCCCCGCCGCCCGACGCCGCGGCCCCCGCCGACGCCCCCGCCGCCGACGCCCCCGCCGCCGACGCCGCCCTCCGCCCGCCCGTGGTGGCGCAGCCGTCCTCGGGCTGCAACGCCAACGCAGCAGCGCCCTCGGCCCACGGCGCCTGGGCCCTCGCGGCCGCGCTCGCGGCGGTGTTCGGCCGTCGCCGCCGCGCGAAGGCGTAGCCATCCGCCACCCCCCGCGCGCGCTGCCTCTTCATGCGCCGCGCGAAACCGTCTATGAGACCCGTCCGGTGGCGCGCTGGATGTACGCCGATGCCTGACGCCCTGCGGCTCCGCCTCGCCCGCGCCGCCTGCGCGCTCGCGCTCGCGGCGACGTCGGCGCGCGCGTCGGCCGAGGGCGGCGTGCGCAAGGGCCCGTGGCTGATGGCGCCGCGCCTCGGCGGCATCACCGTGATGGTCGAGCGGGAGGCGCCGGGCCCCGTGAGCGTCCGCGTGTGGGAGGCCGTCCCCGCGGGCGCGCCCGAGCCCGGGCCCATCGTGGTCAACGACGCCGCCGTCGCCGCCCTCCACGAGCTCCGCGTCTCGGGGCTCACGCCCGGCGCGCGCTACCGCTACGAGGTGACCGGCCCGGGCCTCGCGCCGGCGCGCGGCGCCTTCAACGCGATGCCCGACGCGTTCGCGCCGTTCCGCTTCGTGCTGTACGGCGACACGCGCGGGGGGCACGTGGCCCACGCGGCGGTGATGCGCGCCGTCGCGCGTGAGGGCGCGGACTTCGTCGTCCACACCGGCGACCTCGTCGGCGACGGGCGCGTCGAGGCCCAGTGGCAGCGCTTCTTCGACATCGAGCGCGACGCGCTGCGCGACGCCGCGTGGGTCCCCGTCGTCGGCAACCACGAGCTCCAGGGCGCCGCGCCCGCCGGCGTCGCCAACTTCCGCCGCTACGTCCACAGCGAGGAGGACTCGCCCCGCCCCGAGCTCGACTACACCCTGCACTACGGCAACGTCCACCTCGTGCTGGCCAACGCCTTCGACAACTGGACCTCCCCCCACATGCGCGCCTGGCTCGAGGACCAGCTCACCCGGATGCGCGCCGAGGCGCCCGACGACTTCCTCCTCGTCGTCCTCCACTGGGGCATGCACTCCTCCGCCAACCACGGCGAGAACCGCGGCCTCCGCGCCGCCGGCGTCGCCGACCTCTTCCGCCGCCACCGCGTCGACCTCGTCGTCGCCGGCCACGACCACATCTACGAGCGCGGCGAGGAGCGCGGCCTGCGCTACCTCGTCACCGGCGGCAGCGGCGCGCCGCTCTACGACCCCACCACCCCGCGGCCCTACACCCGCGTGTTCGCGCGCCAGCACCACTACGTCCGCGTCGACGTCGAGCGCGAGCAGCTCACCTTCACCGCACTCCGCCCCGACGGCTCGGTGCTCGACCGCTTCGACATCCGCCACCCCGGCGCGCGCCCCCGCACCGCGAGCTCGCGGCCGCGCTACACCCGCCCCGCGCCCGACGCCGGCCCCGCCGCCCCGGCCCCGCCGCGCGCCCCCGCGCCGACGGGGGGCGCGGCGTCCACCGGCCTCCAGGTGGCCACGCTCGCGCTCGGGGTGGGCGCCGCCGCGCTCGCCGCCCGCCGCCGCCGGCGTTGAACGGTGCGCCGTGCGGTGCGGGGTGCCCGCTGCCCTCTTCGCCCGCCGTGCACCTCGCCCGCGGCCGGCCGCGCCGCTGCCGTCCTACGGCTGCGTGGGCCACGGGTCGGCGAAGCGGGGGTCGCGCAGGAAGGTCGAGTCCGTGAGGCTCTCCAGGAAGGCGAGGAGGTCGGCGCGCTCCTGCGGGGTAGGCGTGAAGCCGATGACGAAGACGCTCTTGTACGGGTTGGCGCGCCCGACGCCCGCGTAGGGCCCCGACGCGATCGTGCGGCCCCCGGCGGCGTAGTGGTCGATCACCTCGGGGAGCGTCGCGACGGAGCCGTCGTGCATGTAGGGCGCGGTGACGGCCACGTTGCGCAGCGTCGGCGCCCGGAAGCGCCCCATGTCCTCCGCGCGCCGAGTGAACTCACGGAGCCCCGTGTTGTTCGCCGGGTAGTCCCCGCGGCCGCCGATGTTGTAGAGCCCCGTGTTGTGGAAGAGGTCTTCGTTGAAGGGCCTCCCGACGTGGCGCACCGCGTCCTGGAAGTTGAAGCCCGCGTGGCAGTGGAAGCACTCGAAGCGCTCCGACCCGAAGAGCCGCTCGCCGCGCCGGGCCGACTCCGAGAGGGCCGCGCGGTCGCCGCGCTGGTAGCGGTCGTAGGGCGAGTCGCCGGAGATGAGGGCGCGCTGGAAGCTCGCGAGCCCCTTGAGCACGTTGCGCACGGTGACCGGGTCGGCCTCGCCGGGGAAGGCGCGGGCGAAGAGCTCGCGGTAACGCGGCACGGCCCGGAGCCGCGCGACCAGCTCGCCCTCCCGCCCGCGGAGGCCGAGCTCCGTGGGGTGCTCGCCGAAGAGGGGCGTGAGGCCCTGCGCCTCCAGCGTGATGAGCGTGGGGTTGGCCCACGTGTACGTCGACGCGTAGGCCACGTTGGCGAGGCTCATCGCGTTGCGCGGCGTGGCCTCTCCCGTCGAGCCCCGCGACGTCGGGAGGCCGTCGGTGAAGGCCAGCTCCTGCCGGTGGCACGAGGCGCAGGACTGCGTCTGGTTGCCCGAGAGGCGCGCGTCGTAGAAGAGGCGCCGCCCGAGTTCGAACCCCGCCGCCGTCATGGGGTTGTCCTCGGGCACCAGCGGGCGCGGGAAGCCCGGCGGCAGGCGCCAGTCGTAGCCCGCGGGCTCGTCGGCCGACGAGCACCCGAGGAGCGCCGCGAGCGCGACCGAGGCGATGCGGGCCAGCCTCACGGCCGCCTCACTGCGCGCGGAAGACCCGCTGCGTGGCGGTGTTCGCCCCGGTGGTCCAGTCGAGGCCCACGGCCGAGAAGAGGGGCCCGCACACGGCCGGCGAGCCCTCCGAGTGGCAGCCGCAGAAGGTGGTCCGCATCTCGGGGGGGCCGTCCATGGGGAAGACGGAGCACTCGTTCTGCTGGCGCATCATCGTGTTGGAGAACACCGCCGCCCAGTCGGCCACCACCACCGAGCGCTCGGGGTCGAAGCCGTCGATCCGAACCTCGGGGCGGTGCCCGCGCGCGCAGGTGACCGCAGCGCCCATGGCGGCGTCGCCCGAGCACTCCGTGCTGCCGACGTGGAGCAGGTGCACAAGGCGCCCCTCCGTCATCGTGCGGCCCATCGCGGCGAAGAAGATGTAGCCGAAGTTCCACGTCCAGGAGAGGGTGGTGGTGTTGAGGGGCGAGGGCTGCGTGGCCACGTTGACGTGGTTGAGCGCGGCCGGCACCCCCACCTTGAAGCGGAGGCCCCGGTAGGAGCCCGCGGGGGCCCGCACCCGGAGGCGGTCGTTGGTCTGGGGCGTGGTGTTGAGGCAGTCGCCCGTGCCGTCGGCGAAGTCGAGCAGCGCCACGCCCTGGCTCTGCCACGCGTCGTCGCTCACCAGCTCGGCGGCCACCTCCTGCCCGCCCGCCGTGACGAGCCGGACGTCGTGGACGAAGAAGCGGAAGTCGACCGGCGACACGGTGGAGCGGTCGGCACCGACGTCGGCGTACGCCTGCCCGCAGCGGAAGGGCGTCGCGCCCGCGCGCGCCTCGAAGCGGATCTCGTAGACGCGGGGCGTCGCGTCGGGCGTCGCCTCGGAGCCGCACCCGAGGAGCGCCAGCGCGAGGCCGGCGGTGGGGAAATGGAAGACCCTCATGGCGCGGGATCCTAGGAGCGGGTCGCGGCGATCGGGATTGCGTCACATCGTCGCAGGCGCCGCCGCGCTCGCCGCCCGCCGGCGGCGTTGAACGGAGCGCCGACGCGCCCTTCCCGCCGCGCGCGCCCTGAGGTAGGAAATGCGCATGCCGCGCAGCTTCCGTCGGTGCTCGTCGGGCCTCCTCCTCTCGCTCGCCGTCGCGCTCGCGCCCCTCGCGGCGCGGGCCGACCCGCCCGAGGAGGGCGACAACGCCCGCCAGCCCGTCGCGAGCGGCGCGCGCACGGCCGAGAGCGGCGCCTTCCTCCCGCTCGGCGTCCCCGCGCGCACCGACGCGCAGCGCGCCTACCTCTGGATGACGGGCGGCTACGACGCGGCGCGCGGCGGCTTCATGTTCGACAGCGCGGTGCAGGCCACGCTCTTCGGGCCGCTGTCGGTGCGGGCGGGCGCGGGCTACGTCGGGCCCAACGGGCAGGCGCGCCCGGGCGTGTCGCTCGCGGTGCAGGCGCTCCGCCAGCGCGACCACGGGCTCGACCTGACGATCTACGGCGGCTTCCAGTCACAGGGCTTCAACACGGTGCCGGCGCTGACGGCGACGGTGGCGCTCGGGCGGCAGTTCGGGCGCGTCGGGCTCCTCACCAACGTGGGCTACGGCTACGGGCTGGAGGGTGGCGAGCACTACGGGGAGTTCCGCCTGGCGGGCCTCGTGCGCGTGCTGCCGAGCCTGCACCTGGGCCTCGACGCGCGCGGTCGCGTCGACCTCGAGCGCGACGACGACGAGCCCACCGACGAGCCCGACTTCGACGTCACCGCGGGTCCGGTGGTGACGTGGTCGATCAACCGCTTCTCGCTCACCGCGAGCGGCGGCGTGGCGACCATCAAGTTCCGCCGCGCGGAGGGCGTGCTGCTCGGCGCGCAGGGGCAGCTCCTGGTGGGCGTGGCCTTCTGACGTGCGGCGACCCGGCGCCTCCAACGAGCGCTCGGCAAACCGCGGCGCGTGAGTCGGCCGTGGGAAGGTGGGGACGCCTCGATGGGCCGGTGGCCCGAGGTAGGAGGTCGTCCCCATGTCCAAGGGTATCTATCGCTCGGTGAATGTCGAGGGGGTCGTGTCGGCCGCCCTCGTCGCGCTCCTCAAGACCGCCACGGTGATCGTCGGCCTCGACGTCGCCAAGTTCGATCTCGCCGCAGCCTTCGCGCTCGACACCGGCCAGGTCGTTCAGATCGTCAGGTTCAATCAGCTCAACCAGACCCGCCTCTTCCTCCTGCTCATCGACGCGCTCCGCAAGGCGGGACGCGAAGTCCAGATCGCCATGGAGCCCACCGGCACCTACGGAGACGCCATCCGCGAGATGCTTCACGGCGCAGGCGCCGCCATCTTCATGGTCCCCGCCAAGCACGTCCACGACGCCAGGGAGCTCTACGACAACGTCCCGAGCAAGCACGACCCCAAGGACGCCGTCACGCTCGCGAGGCTCAGGAGCCAGGGGACGGCCCCTCTGGAAGCCGGTCGACCTGTTCCGCCGAGACGTGCGCGCCCTGATCGAGACCCGCGAGGTCCACCACGGGCCTCATGCAGGGCTACAACCGCCCGGAGGCGCTGCTGGCCAGGCACTGGCCCGAGCTTTCTCCGTGGTCAACATCTACGAGACCACCTCGCTCTGGAGGCTCCTGCTGGAGATGCCGGACCCGCGCGAGATCGCCGCGCGGTCGCGGAGGCGGGTGAGCTGCTGAGCAAGTACTCCGGCGCGCGCTCGGCGCCGCGTCGATCGAGGCGATCGTCGCCTGCGCGCGCGACACGATGGGCGTCGCGCCGACCTGGCTGGAGAGGGCGCAGGTGCAGCGGGTCGTGTCCGAGATATGCTCCGGCACCGCGAGGAGGTCCGGGAGGTCGACCGCGAGCTCCGCGCGCTGCTGGAGTCGCGCCCCGAGCTCGGCGCGATGGCGCGGTGGGTGGGGCTGGTGACGACCGGGGTGCTCCTCGGCTGCGTCGGCGACCCGCTCGACTTCCACCACGCGGGCGCCTACGAGAAGGCGTGCGGGCTCAACCTCAAGGAGCAGAGCAGCGGCACGGCCGCGCGGCGGGGCCTTCATCACCCACCGCGGCCCGCGTGCGCGCGCAAGTACCTGTACATGTTCGTGCTGCGGTGGAAGGCCCGCGACCGCGCGGCCTGCGCCTGGGTCGAGCGCCGCCAGAGCCTGGCCGCGCAAGGGGGCAAGGTCTCCGCGCTGGTGGCGCTGATGCGCAAGGCCGTCAACGCCCTCTGGCACCTGCGCCGTGGGCAGGACTACGAGGCGGGCAAGCTCTTCGATCTGCGTCGACTCACGCTCACGCCCCCGGCGCAGGCCACGCTCATCACCGAGTCCGACGCGGGCGAGGCGGAGGCGCCGTGCCCGCCGACGCACGACGATGCGACGACGACGGCGCCCGCGCGCGATGACGCGTCGGGCGCGGCGGCCGCGTCGGAGGCGACGGCGACCAACGCGACGAAGGCCACGACGAAGGCCGCGACGAAGGCGGCGACGAAGGCCACGACGAAGGTCGCGACGGGCGACGACGCCGCGGCGGTGAGGCCCGCGCGCGACGACGCATCGAAGGCGACGCGCGCGACGCGAGACGCGAGGCCCGGGGCGACGAAGCGACGGGGATCGCGCGAGGGCCACGACGGCGCGGCACCGGAACGCGGGCCGCGTGCGGGCGCGTTCGATGGCGCCGCCCCGGGCGCTGCTTCGGCGAGCGCTGGGGCGCACGCAGGCGCACCTGACGACGCCATCCAGAGCCGCTCGGATGGCGCGCGCGGGAGTGCGAGCCACACCACGGCCGCGCGCTCGCAGGGCGCTCCGCCGAGGGCCCTGTCGTCGACGCTGGAACGACTCAACGCGCTGCGCAGCACGTCACGGTGACGTGCGCGGCGCCTTCACCGGCGTGGTGAGCCCCAGGGGCGCACCGAACGCCGCGGGGAAGGAGGGCAGAGCTAGCCCACTCGCAGCCCGCTGCCGAGTGAGCCCCGAGGTTCGACGGGTGACATCCGCATCGTGCGCTTGAGCCGCTTGAGCGAGCTCCCGCGTAAGTCTCGATGCACCCTGAGAACGTTGCAACGGCCCCAATGCTCGACGAAGCCGATCTCGCGCCGCGCGCTGCGGACGCCCCATGCGACAGCTCGAGCAACCCGTCCCAACGCCTCCGATCCGAAGGACTCGCTCCCGATCCACGCACAGAAGGACAACGCGCCCGGTCGACGTCGCCGAGCGCGAACGGGACCTTCTGCGCGAAGGGGAGGGAAGGACTCAACGATTTTTCGAGGCTCTGCCGATTCCTACTTGCCTATGACAGCGCACGGGCTCTACTTCCCGCGCGATCAATCCCTCTCTCGGTGGGAGAGACTACTGCCGGCGCTCCTCGCAGTGGCCCTCGCCGTTGAAGTGGCCGATGGTCGCGACGAGCGCGGTGACGAAGTCCCGCAGCGTCCGCACGTCGGCGCGCGAGCCCGTCCCGTACTGCCCCTGCGGCGCGGCCGTGAGGTCGATCGCGGCGAGCTCCTCCAGCGTGACCTCGCCGTCGCGGTTGGCGTCGGCACCGGCGATGAGGTCGAAGCGGAGCTTCGCCGTCGGTGATTGGAGGTCGTCGTAGAAGAGGTGGTCGCCGTGCACGGTGACCTGCGCGGACGCCGTCCCGCCGGAGGGCACCGCGAGGCCGACCTCCGTCTCGCTCGAGTGGCAGTTGGAGAAGGTCACCGCGCCGCCGAAGCCCCACCGGAAGCGCACCGTGGTGCCCATGCGCGTCGCCGCGCCCTCGACGTACACCGCGTAGTTGCCCGTGCGCATGAGCATGACGTCGGCGGCGGTGGCGTTGCCCATCGTCGCCTGCGCGTCGACGGGCGCGATACGGTACGACACGCGGTCGTAGCGGCGCGCGGGGAGCGAGGGCATCCGCCCGATCTCCAGCGGGCCGGTGAGCGTGTGGAGGTCGTAGACGCGATAGGGCGCGAGCGAGCCCGACTCGCTCCCCGCGGACGACGCGATGGTGAGCGCGCCGACGTTCACCAGGAACTTCGTGTAGCGCAGCTCCCAGCCGTTTTCGAAGCCGGCCGCGGCCGCGGTGACGGCGGGGATGCGGTCTTCGATGTAGTCCTCGCCCCAGATGGAGGCGGTGACGGTGCCGGGCGAGGTGCCGAGGCTGTCGTCGCCGCAGGCCGCGAGGAGGAGCGACGCCAGGGCGACGCCGCGCAGGGGGAAGGGGTGCATGACGGTGCCTTTCATCGCGGCACCCGACGGGCGGGGGCCGAGACCAACGCCTCGTAACACGAATTTTAAATTCGTGCTCTTCGAAGCAGCCTCGGTGTGGAGCAACGTCGGCGCGGGGCGATCGGATGGGGCGCGGGCGCCGGTCGCGTCACCCCTTCGCGCGGCCGATCGCGAGCCACGCGCGGCGGCCGCGGCGTGCCCCATGGTAACTTCTCGGCATGTCCTCCCGACGTCCGCACACGACGACCCAGGGGCCCTTCTACCCGGCACAGCTACAGGTCGGCGGCGACTACGAGCTCTCCAACGGGCACCCGGTCTACTGCGCGCCCACGGGCGGAGACGGCGGCGGCCCCAACCTGCGCGGCGGCTTCGTGCTCGACACCGACCCGATGGCGGCCAACGCGGGGGTCGACCTCGGGATGCAACTCGGGGAGTACACGATGCGGGCGCCCGACATCGCCGTCGGGGCCTTCCCCGAGAAGCGCGGGTGGGTGCAGGGGGCGCTCCCGCTCGCGGTGGAGTACGCGGGGAGCGGCCAGGACGAGGAAGACCTCCAGGAGCGCGTCGAAGACCTCCTCGCCCACGGGGTCCTCTACGTGTGGGTGGTGCGCCTCGTTGGGCCGCGGCGCGTCGAGGTGCACGAGCGCGGGAAGGCGATGCGCAACGTCCTCCCCGGGGAGTCCCTCACCGCGCCCGGCGTGCTCCAGAACCCCGTCCCCGTGGTCGCCCTCTACGACCGCGACGCGGCCCACGAGGTCGCCCTCGCCAACCTCCTCCAGCGGAAGGGCTACCCCAGCCTCGACGCCGTCCGCTCCGAAGGCATCGAAGAGGGCATCGAAAGGGGCATCGAGAAGGGCATCGAAATGGGGGCCGGCGCGTTGGAGCACCTGTTCGCGCGCCGCCTCGCCCGCCCCCTCACCGAAGCCGAGCGCGCGACGCTCCGTGAGCGCCTGCGGACCGACGGCTCCGAGCGCATCGGCGACCTCGTCCTCGACCTCACCCCCGACGCGCTCGCCGCCTGGCTCCACACCCCCGAAGCTCGCTGATCCCTCCGCCGCGCGACGGCGCGTCACCCCTTCGCGCGGCCGATCGCGAGCCACGCGCGACGCCTGATCCCGCCGGGGCCGCGCATCTCCGACGGCGCGACCCGCACCTCGCCGCACGCCTCCGCGAGCAGCGCGCGGAGCTCGGGCTCGGTGAATCCGTGCGTCGCCGCGGCCGCCGACTCGCGCGCGTCGTGGCAGAGCACCACCACCGCGGCCCCCGGCGCCGCCACGCGCCGAACGAGCTCCACCCACCGCGACCGCAGCGCGGGCGGGAGCACGTGGAGCAGCGCGCGGTCGGCCACCAGCGCGAAGGGCCCTTCGAGCGCGCTCGCCGCGACGTCGTCCACACGCCAGTCGACGCCCTCGCCGCCCGCCGCCCGCGCCGCCGCGAGGGCCGCGGGGGACACATCCGTCGCGGTGACGCGCGCCCCCATGCCCGCGAGCGCGCGCGCCACCGTGCCCGCGCCGGTGCCGAGGTCGAGGCACGCGTCGCCGCTTCGAACGAGCGCCGCGAGGGCCGCCGCGAGGTCGGGCTCGGGCGCGTCGACCGACCACGGGAGCTCGCGCGCGGGGGTCGCCCGCCACACCGCCTCCCACGCCGCGCCGTCGCGCGGGAGCACGGGAGCGTGCGACGCGAGGATCGCGCGGGCGACGGCGACGAGGTCCTCCGCGGCGGGCGCGGGGCCGAGCATCGGGCCGCGGTCGCGCGGGGCCTCCGCCACCTCGACGCCCGCCACCGGGAGCGCGAGGTGGAAGCCGTCCTCGCGGAGCTGACGGAGGTTCCGCTGGACGGGCTCGGCGGCGTACATGGCCTCATTCATCGAGGGGGCGAGGAGCACGGGGGCGCGGGTGGAGAGGGCCGCGGCGCTCACCACGTCGGAGCAGTCGCCGCGCGCGATGCGCGAGAGCGTCGTGGCCGAGCACGGCGCCACCATCACCAGGTCGGCGCCGCGCGCGAGCTCGAGGTGGGGCACCGTCACCCCCACGTGGCGGCCCCAGTGCGAGGCGAACACCGGCTGGTGCGTGAGCGCCTCCAGCGCGCGCGCCGACACGAACCGAAGCGCGTTGCGCGTGACGGCGACGCGCACGTCCAAGCCCTCGCGCTGGCACAGCGACACCAGCAGCGGGCTGTGCGCCGCCGCGACCGCGCCCGTCACCCCGAGCACCACGCGCCGGCCCGAGGGCGACGGCTTCGGCGCGGGGTTGTGGGGAGTCACCGCGCCCGCGTCGGCGAGCGCGGCGAGGAGCTGGTCGACCACCGACGTGTCGTCGAGCGGCGCGCCCGTGAGCCCCGCGAGGTGCGCGAGGAGCTCGGCGCGCGTGCGCGGCAGCGTCAGGTGCTCGAGGACGGCCTGCGCCAGGTCCGCCGACGCGCCGTCGAAGCGCAGCGCCTTGCCGCGCGCCCCGAGCACGGTGAGCGACGCGCGGTGCGCCCACACGCGGGCCGCGCTTCGAACGATCCGCCCGCTCACGGCGACCCCACCAGCGCGGCGAACGAGCGCGTGCGCAACCGCTCGACCGACGCCCCCGTGTGGGCTGCGGCCTCGGCCTCGCTGAGCGCGCCCACATCCACCGCGCGGAGGAAGAAGTTCACCAGCCCCTGCCCCGTGGCCGCGTCGTCGAACACCGACCCGTCGCGCGTGGCGCGCGCGGCCCGCTCGACGAATGTCCGCAGCCGCTTCCCCGCGCCCTCGGCGTGGCGCAGGAAGTGGTCGTAGAGCGCGCCGAGGCGGGCCGGGATCTGCGCGGGGTGAAGGTCCCAGCCCTGCGCGTAGCCCTGAGCCAGCGCGCGGGAGACGTTCGATGCGTGCAGGGCCCACGCGCGGTGCACCTCGGCGCGGTCGGTGGACGTCGGGAGGAGCGCGGTGGCGCCGTCGGCGAGGCGGACGCCCGTGCCCGCGAGCGCGACGAGCATGGAAGCGCGCGCGTGATCGCAGAGGGGGTGGTCGAGCGCGCCGTCGCCCGCCACCCCGCAGGCCGCGAGGTAGTCGTAGGCCCCGAAATGAACCGCCGCGCACCGCCCCTTCGCGGCCGCCACCAGCTTCGGGAGGGCGCCGGGCTGGAGCGCGACCGGCGACTCCACCATCACCTCGACGTCGGCGGTGCGGGCTCCGAGCGCGTCGAGCGCCTCGCTCAAGAGCGCCACCTCTTCGGGCAGCGTCACCTTCGGGAGCGTCACCGTGAAGCCCGCGGGCAGCGCGCCCTCCGTGGCCGCGAGCAGCGCCGAGAGCGTCAGGTCGAGCGTGCGCAGCGCGCGGGCGAGCGTCTCGGGGGCGAAGGCGCGGACGCGGATCCCGACGGCGGGCGGGAGCGTCCCTTCGCGCATCCCGCGGGCGAGGGCCTCGGCGACGGCGGCGCAGTGCGCGTCTTCCTCCTCGGGCGCGCGCTGGCCGTAGCCGTCTTCGAAGTCGACGCGGTAGTCCTCGACGGGCGCGCGGGCGAGCTTCTCGCGCACGCGGGCGTAGAGCTCGCCGCGGTGCGCCCCCTCGGCGAGCCCGAGCGCGCGGGCGAACGAGTCGGCGTCGGGCGCGTGCGCGTCGAGCGAGCGGAGCGCGAGCGCGCCGAGCTTGCGCGCGGTGTCGTGGCGGAAGAGGTGGGCGCCGCTGTACACCACGTGGACGGGCGCGCGCTCGGTTCGCGCGGCGGGCGCGGGGCGCGCGGCGAGGCGGAGGTGCGCGAGGGGCTCGGCGAGCGCGCCGGGGCGGAGGGAGGGCTGCACGCGGAGAGCGGTATCACACCGCGCGCGGCGGGGGAGCGGTCAGTGGAGCTCGAGGCGCTCGGTGTGGAGCGAGGCGCCCGCGGTGTCGCTGATGGTGACCTCGATCGTGTGGCCCGTGGCGCGGCGCGGGATGATGGTCCAGAGGCGCCAGTGGGCCGAGTGGCCGACGTCGAGGGACTGCGGCGGGAGGGCGCGGCCGTCGTACGTCCAGCGGACGTTGACGGTGGTGGGCGCGCCGGGGTTGTTGAGCTCGAAGTTGTAGAAGATGCGGCGCGCGGCGCGGAGCGCGGGCTCGTCGGTGGCGGCGTCGCGCTCGGAGCCGGCGGCGAAGGCGCCGCGGACGAAGGTGACGCCGTCGGCGTGGACGGCCGCAGGCGCGAGGAGCGAAGCGGAGACGATCAGCGAGGCGAACAACGAGCTCTTCATGACGGTGACTCCCATTCGGTGACCGACACCAATGCGCGCGGCGTGCCCACGGCGCGACGGACGGAAACCCGGGCGCACGATACCGGACGCCGTGGGCGCGTGGCCACGGGTGTGTGGGCCCGGACACGTGGGTGGTGGGGAGCAGAGCGTCTGAGACAGGGGGGAGCGGTCAGAAGCCGTAGGGCAGGATCACCGAGGAGAGCGGCGTCCGGTCGGCGTTGGCCTCCGTCCAGCGGATGGGGCCGTTGAGGTAGTCGACGCCGAGGTCGTGGTAGCCGCCGAAGTTGCCGCCGAGGGGGCCCTGGGCGGTGCCCCAGGAGTTCTTGATGCGGAGGAAGGCCATCTCGCCGTACTGCTCGGCGAGGCGCATGTCGGCCTCGGTGGCCATCTGGCCGGCGGCGAGGCGGCGCTCGGGCATGCCGGGCTGGCGGATGATCACCTCGTAGTCCTCGCTGGAGACGAGGTGCCCGCCCTGGCGGCCGGGGCCCGCGTTGCGCAGCGTGGCGAGGTCGAACGCGCCCGTGGTGCCGTTGCGCGCGTTGAAGTCGACCAGCCACGACACCAGCACCGGCTGCTTCGCGTTGAGCGCGCGCATCACGCGGCGCAGCGCGGCCGTGCGCGACGAGGCCGTCGTCGGGTACGAGAGCGTCTTCCAGGCGTAGCGCCCGCCCGGGATCACGTCGGACAGGAAGCCGTCCCACCGCGTCGCGGCGCCCGTCGAGGTGCGCGCGACGGCCGTGCGGATCGGGAAGGCGCTGGCCTTGCGCATCCACGCGGGAATGGTCTCGCGCGTGGTGAGCAGGGTCGAGCGCGCCGAGAGGCCGAACACGCGGCGGATGTCCGCGCGGACGGAGTCGCCGATGCGCCAGGCGTCGAGCAGGACGTTGAGCACCATCTGCGGGTCGCGGCGCGCGGTGGAGGAGGCGAGGCGGCCCATGCCGTTGAGCTCGCCGTTGAGGGCCGAGAGGGCCTCCGACTGGCGCGTCGAGCGCTCGCTCTGCGCCTCCTCGGGGATGAACTCCGCTTCGAAGACCACGCCGCGGTCGCGCAGGATGGTCATCGCCGTGTCCCACCAGGCGCCGGTGGAGACCTCGTCGGTCATCGTGGTGACGTTGCGGGTGATCGACCCGGCGGTGATCTTCTTGTGCCAGTCCCAGAAGGTGATCCACGACTCGGAGACGTTGACCGCGTTGCCGGTGCGCGCGAGGTGGAGCGACTCGAGCCAGCCGGCGGAGGCGTACGACCAGCAGTTGCCGATCGATTGGCGGCGCACGTCGCCGTGGCTGACGTCGGTGACGTTCTCGACGAGGTCGCCGGGCTCGACGAAGGCGTCGGCGTTGGGGTCTTCGCCGCCGCAGCCGGCGGCCGTCGCGCCCGCGGCGCCGAAGAGGGCCAGCAGCGAGCGGCGGGAAAGGATGAGGGGGTCGCGCATGACGGAGTTCTCCCTGGGGTGAAGGTGCAGCGGCGGCGCTTGTACACGAACTCGCGCCGCGGCGCGAGGTGCGGGCGGCCGCACGACGTCGGTGCGAGGCCCCGCACCGGACGCCCGCGACCGACGCGGAAATTCGCGCGACCGCGCGCGGCCCGACCGTTGCGCTGCACGCCGGTGAGCGCGGCCCTTCAGCCGCCGCGCACAAGGAGTCTGAACACACCATGAACGCCCCCACCGACACCGCCCGCCGCCCCCTCCACACCGTCGCCGCAGCGCTCGGCGCGCTCGTGCTCGCGGGCTCGCTCGGGCACGGCGACGCCCACGCGCTCGCGGGCGACGTCGTCGTCGTCGACCCCTTCGACGGCCACCAGCAGCTCTCCTACAACTGGGCGTCGAACCCCTCGGGCGAGCCCGTGCTGCTCAACCCGACGTTCTCGACGACCACGCGCTCGGCCTACACCCAGGCCGCGCCGCTCGACCTCCCCTGCGACCTCAACTGGCTCGCCGCGGGCGTCACCTTCCGCAGCGTCCACGACGCGCCGCTCTACGGCGAGATCGGCGGGATGATGCGCGTCAACGGCGTCGAGAGCGCGGTCATCCCCAACTACTACGGGCAGAACGAGGGCTTCGCGCCGCTCATGCCCCCGGTCGCGCCGGGCGCGTCGAGCGGCGGCGGGTTCATCTTCGTCGCGCAGTTGCCGCTGGTGAGCTGGGCTGCCGAGCAGATCCCGGCCAACGTGCCGATCAAGATCCGGATGTTCATGCGCGGCTTCTCCGCCAACACCTACGACGTGCCGCGCGGCGGCTTCTCCGCCGCCAACCAGATCCCCGAGGCCACCGTGTGGAACAACACCTGGTTCCTCTGGATCCGCCGGAGCTGCCCGGGCGCGTGAGCGCTACGGCGCGCCCGACGGGTACGCCGTCGCGGGCGTGAGCAGCGCCGCGCGGCCCGCGTCGGGCGCGGGTGCAGGCGCGGGCGCAGGTGCAGACGCAGACACGGCGGGCGCCGCGGGCCTCGGGTGGTGCCGCACGACCCGAGGCCCCGACGCGACGGACGCGTCCTGCGGCGACGGGACGTCGGGCGCCACGACCGCCACGACCGCCGCGGACGCGTCGGGCGCAACCACGGCGGGCCGCGGCGCCTCGGGTGCGGACGGGCGCGTCGTCGGGTGCGGACGGAGCGCGAGCGCGAGCCCGGCGGACGCGACCAGCGCGCTGGTGACGACGAGGGCCCACGGCCTACGGCGCGGCGGCGCGGGCGGCGGGTCGGGCGCTCGGTCCCACGGGGCGTCGAGCGCGTCGAGCATCGCAGCGGCGCTGGCGTAGCGGCGCGCGCGGTCGGCCGAGAGCGCGCGGTCGACCACCGCGGCGAGGCCCGGCGGGACGTCGGGGGCCGCGTCGCGGAGCGGCCGCGCCTCCCCCGAGAGCACCGCGTACACGAGGAGGTTGTAGTTGTCCGCGCGGAAGGGAGCGCGCCCGCTCAGGCACTCGTAGAGCACGGCCCCCGCCGACCACACGTCGGCCTGCGCGTCGACCGAGCGCTCGCCGCGGAGCTGCTCGGGCGCCATGTACGCCGGCGTCCCGAGGATCTGCCCGGTGGAGGTCTCGACCGCCGACGCGTCGCCCGCCGCGGCCTTGGCGATGCCGAAATCGATCAGCCGCGGGCGCGAGCCCCCCTCCGTGAGCATCACGTTGGAGGGCTTCACGTCGCGGTGGACGACCCCCGCCGCGTGCGCCGCCGCGAGCCCCTCGAGCACCGCGCGCACCACGCGGACGGCCTCCTCGGGCGCGAGCGCGCCGTCGCGGTCGAGCCGCGCGCGGAGCGTCTCACCGACGAGGAGTTCCTGCACGAGGTAGAGGTCCTGCGTGTCGGGGTCGCGGCCCATGTCGAGCACGTCGACCACCGCCGGGTGCCGCAGCGTCGCCGTGGTGCGCGCCTCCTGGAGGAAGCGCGCCACCTGCTCGGCGTCGCGCCGCTCGTCGGCCAGCACCTTCACCGCGACGCGCCGCCCGGTCCAGGTGTTCTCCGCCTCGTACACCACGCCCATGCCGCCGCGGCCGAGCACCCGGAGCACGCGGTACTTCCCCGCGATCAGCGGGAGGCGCCCGGTGGCGTCGTCCTGCGCGGCGTCGTGGCTCATGCGGGGCCGCGAGTATGGCACGGCCCGCGGCGCCCACCGCCCTTTGTGCGGCCGCCCGCACTCCCGCCGCACCCCGCGTGCGGCGCGCCGCACGACCCCCGTGCACGGCCCCGCGACATCCCGCGCGGCGCGCCCTCTGCAAAGCCTTCGAGCGTCTTCTGCGACGCTTCGGATATCCTCGCGCCATGGAGCTGGCGATCCCCTTCGCGCGCCGCGCCGCCCTCGTGCTGGCGCTCGCGACGGCCGCACCCCGGGCCGCCGCCGCGCAGACCGCCGACCCGGCGCGCGAGGCATTCGAAGCGGGCCTGCGGAGCCTCGCCGAGCGCCGCTTCGGCGACGCCGCGGCGGCCTTCGAGCGTTCGAGCGCGCTCCGGCCGCTGCCGGTGGTTCACTACAACCTCGCGCTCGCGTACCGTGGGATGGGCCGCTACCTCCTCGCCATCGACCGCTTCGACCGCTACCTCGACGCGCCCGACGCCTCGGCCACGCCCGAGCGCCTCGCGGCCATCCGCGAGGAGGTCGACGACCTGCGCCGCCGGCTCGTCACGCTCACCGTCAGCGCGTCGCCCGCCGACGCCACGGTGTCGATCGATGGCCACCCCCTGCCCGCGGGGACGACCTCCGTCACCCTCGACCCGGGCCCCCACGCGCTCGACGTCGTCCGCGCCGCCCACCGCCCCGAGCACCGCGAGCTCTCGCTCGACCCCGGCGCGCGCGTCCCGCTCGACGTGCCCCTCGCGCCCCTGCGCGACGGGCGCCTCCAGGTGGAGTGCGCGGTGACCACCGCGCGCATTTCGATCGACGGCCACAGCGATTTTCGGGGGCGCGCGTCGCTCCCGCTGGCGCCCGGCGAGCACCGCGTCGAGGTGAGCGCCGAGGGCTACCTCCCCTACCGCCGCGCGGTCACCGTCGGCCCCACGGGCACGGTCCGCCTCGACGTGTCTCTGGCCGAGCGCCCCAACCTCGCGCTCCGCTGGGGCATCGGCCTTGGGCTCTCCGCGGTGGTGGTCGGCGCGGCGGTGACCACGGCGCTCCTCTGGCCCGAGACCCCGTCGCCACACGTCGGCAACTGGGACAACGTGAGGGCCCCGTGACGCGCCGCGCGCTCGCCCTCGCCGTGCTCACGCCCCTCGCGCTCGGGGGCGCGTGCGGTGAGGCGCCGACCGAGATCGTGGTGTACGTGCAGAGCGACGTGCGCGACCTCGTCGGCGTCCGCCTCGCGCTGCGGCACCCGGGGGAGGCGCCCTTCCACGACCGCTCGTACGCGCTGACGGGCGCCGGGGCCTTCCAACTGCCGGGCGAGGTGACGGTGAGCGCGGCGCGGGCCGACGACTCGCGGCCCGTGCTGATCGAGGTGACGGCGGACTCCTCGCGCGACGCGCTCGACTACACCCTCACGATGACGGCGCGCTTCCGCGCCAACCGCACCACGTGGGTCGACGTCTTCCTCCCCGACCGCTGCACCGACCCGCTCGCCCGCGTGTGCCCGCTCGGCCAGGTGTGCGGCTACCTCACCTGCGAGCCCGCCGAGCGGACGCCCCTCGACGGGCCGCCCACGCGCGACGCCGGGCCCGACGGGATGGACGCGCCCGATGCGATGGATGCGATGGATGCGATGGACGCGCCCGATGCCATCGACGCGAGCGACGCAACGGATGCAGCGGACGCAGCCGACGCGATCGACGCATCGGACGCGCGCGACGTCAGCGATGCGAGCGACGTGAGCGACGTGAGCGACGTCGCCGACGCCCCGCGCCGCTGCCCCGACGGGGGCCTCCCCGCGGCGGAGGTCTGCTACAACGGCCTCGACGAGAACTGCGACGGCCGCGCGGACGAGGGCTGCGCCTCGCAGAGCTGCCCGGGGGACGGCGTCCCCGGCTGCGGCTCCGTCGCGATGCCCGCGACCGCCGCCCCGATCACCATCGGCGAGGTCGGCGCGACGGCGGCCGAACCCCCGCAGCGCGTGACGCTCCGCGCCTTCCGCATCGACCGCTTCGAAGTGACGGTCGAGCGCTTCCGGCGCTTCTGGGACGCCGGCCACCCCGTCCCCTCGGGCGGCGGCGTGGTGTACTCGGCGAGCGCCACCGTCGCGATCCCCGCGTGGGCCGTCACCGACCCGCGCATGGCCGGCGACCCCCGCGACGCGACGGGCTTCCCCGTCTGCACGCTGTACGGGACGGCGCCCACGGGCACGCCGATCACCTGCGTCAACTGGGCTACGGCGATGGCCTTCTGCGTGTGGGACGGCGGCCGTCTGCCCACCGAGGCCGAGTGGGAGTACGCCGCGCGCTACCACGAGGAGGCGGGCGTCGGGCCGCCGGGCCGGAGCTACCCCTGGGGCAACGACCCGCCCGCCTGCCAGGCCAACCACGCCGAGCTCGCCGCGTCGTGCGCCGACCGCCCGATGCACCCGTGGCCCGTCGGCACCGCGCAGAACATCACCGGCGCGCTCTTCGACCTCGCGGGCAACGTGTCGGAGTGGGTCGCCGACGCCGCCGCCTTCTACGGGACGGCCCCGTGCTGGGACGGCGACGCGGTGCGCGAAGACCCGGTGTGCCTCACGCTCGTGTCCGAGCAGCGCATCCTGCGCGGCGGCTCGTGCACCTCGCGCGCGGCGGCGATGCATGCCGCGGCGCGGGACAACTCTTCGGGCGCCGGCCTCGCCGGCGGGAGGGGCTTCCGTTGCATCCATTTGTCGCCCTGAGTACGGTGGCCGCGTCGATGACGCACGATGACTCGACCGTCGAGACCAGCCGCGCCCTCACCCGCGCGCCCTCCCTCCGCGTGATGAACGGCGGCGCCCCGCGCGCCTTCGCGCTCCGCCCCGACGTCGACCAGGTGGTCGGCCGCGCCGAGGGCTGCGACGTGCGCGTGCCCGACGCCTCGCTCTCGCGGCGCCACGCGATCCTGCGCGTCGGCGAGGCCATCACCGTCGAGGACCTCGACAGCGCCAACGGCACCCGCGTCCGCGGGCAGCGCGTCCCCCCGCGCGTCGCCGTCGAGCTGCTGCCCGGCGAGGTGTTCGAACTCGGCGCGCTGCTCTGCGTGGTGGAGTCGGGCGCCGCGCGCGCCCACGACCGCGGCGGCCCCGTGGTGGTCGCCGACCCGGCGATGGTCGAGCTCCACGCGCTCGTCGACCGCGTCGCCCCCGGGGCCATCAACGTGCTCCTGCTCGGCGAGACGGGCGTCGGGAAGGAGGTGTTCGCCGAGGCCGTCCACCGCCGGTCGCACCGGGCGCGCGGGCCCTTCGTGAAGATCAACTGCGCGGCCTTCACCGAGACGCTGATCGAGAGCGAGCTCTTCGGCCACGAGAAGGGCGCGTTCACCGGTGCCAGCGCCGCCCGCGCGGGCATCCTCGAGTCGGCCGAGGGCGGCACCGTCTTCCTCGACGAGGTGGGCGAGCTGCCGCCCGTCGTGCAGGCCAAGCTCCTCCGCGTGCTCGAGGAGCGCGCCGTCCGGCGCGTCGGCGCGGTGCGCGCGAAGCCCTTCGACGCCCGCATCGTGTCGGCCACCAACCGCGACCTCGAGGCCGAGGTGGCCGCCGGGCGCTTCCGGGCCGACCTCTTCTTCCGCCTCAACGGCTTCACCCTGCTCATCCCCCCGCTGCGCGCGCGCCGCGGCGAGATCGAACCCCTCGCCCGCCGCTTCGTCGCCGACGCCGCCGCGCGCAACGGCACCCCCGAGCCCGCGCTCACCCGCGAGGCCCTCGACGCGCTCCGCGCCCACGCCTGGCCCGGCAACATCCGCGAGCTCCGCAACGTCATCGAGCGCGCCGTGCTCCTCGCCGGCGGCGCCCCGCTGCTCCCGTCGCACCTGCCCCTCGGGCGCCCCGCGGGCAGCTCGCCCGGCGTGCCCGCGGCACCGAGCGCGGCGGCGTCGCTCAAGGAGGCCGTGGTCAGCGCTGAGCGCCAGCGCATCCTCGACGCGCTCGCCCAGGCCGGCGGCAACCAGACCCGCGCCGCCGAGCTCCTCGGCATCGGCCGCCGCACCCTCATCGACAAGCTGGAGCTCTACAACCTCCCGCGCCCGCGCAAGGGCCGCGACCCCGAGGGCTGACACCCGGCCGCCGCGTTGCGGTACCGTCGCGGCGCCATGAGCGAAACGAAGGGCGCCTCGCCGCGGGCGGTCACGGTCACGGTGATCGTCGCGGCCCTCGGGTATTTCGTCGACATCTACGACCTGTTGCTCTTCACCATCGTGCGGGTGCAGAGCCTCCGCGACCTCGGGGTGTCGCCGGCCGCGAGCCTCGACCAGGGCCTCGAGCTCCTGTCGATCCAGATGTGGGGCCTGCTCGCGGGCGGCCTCGCGTGGGGCGTGCTCGGCGACAAGCGCGGGCGGCTCTCGGTGCTCTTCGGGTCGATCCTGCTCTACTCGCTGGCCAACCTCGCCAACGCCTACGTCCACTCGGTGGAGGCGTACCGCTGGCTCCGCTTCATCGCCGGCGTCGGGCTCGCGGGCGAGCTCGGCGCGGCCGTCACGCTCGTCAGCGAGATGATGCCCGCCCGCTCGCGCGGCTACGGGACGGCCGTGGTTGCCGGCGTCGGGCTGCTCGGCGCAGTGGCCGCGGCGCTGGTGGGCCGCAACCTCCCGTGGCGCACGGCCTACCTCATCGGCGCGGGCCTCGGCTTCGCGCTCCTCGCGCTGCGCGTGCGGATGTTCGAGTCGGGGATGTTCGACCGCGCGCAGGCCTCCGAGGCGAAGCGCGGCGACGTGACGATGCTCCTCGCGCCGCCCGCGCGGCTGCTCAAGTACCTGCGCTGCATCCTCATCGGGATCCCGATCTGGTACGTGGTGGGCATCCTGGTGGGGGCGGCGCCGGAGTTCGCGCGGGCCTTCGGCGCGCCCGAGGCGGCCACCGTCACGCCGGGCGACGCGGTGCTCTTCACGTACGTGGGGCTCGTCGTCGGCGACCTGTCGAGCGGCTCGCTGAGCCAGTTCATCGGGAGCAGGCGGCGCGTGGTGGCGGGCTTCCTCGCGGTCACGGCGGCGGCGGTGGCGTACTACCTCACGCAGTCGGCGCCCTCGAAGGTCGGCTTCTACGCGGCGTGCGGCGCGATGGGCTTCGGCATCGGATACTGGGCGGTGTTCGTCACGGTGGGGGCCGAGCAGTTTGGCACCAACCTCCGCGCCACCGTGGCCACCAGCGTGCCCAACTTCGTCCGCGGCTCGGTGCCGCTGCTCAGCGCGGCCTTCAAATTCCTGCGCGCGCGCGGCGTGTCGCTGGTGGGGAGCGCGGCGGTGCTCGGCGCGGCCTGCTTCGCCGTCGCCCTCGCCGCGCTGTGGGGCCTCGACGAGACCCACGGCAAGGACCTCGACTACACCGAGCCCACCGACGTCGCGTGACCCCCGCTCACGGCGTCAGCGCGAAGCAGTAGAACGCGCCGTACCCGCCGCCCGACCCCACCGTCGGCACGCTCGCGATCGGCGCGCCCATCTCCACCGTGCTGATCCCGGGCGCGCAGCCCGCCGTGTCGAGCGCGGAGATCCAGTTCGAACCGCTGTCGCCGCCGCGGCCGCCGGAGCCCCGGGGCCACGCGAGGCCCACGCGCGGGTGCCCTTCGGTCGCCGTGTCGCCGCGCGCGCTCGTCCAGTCGAGGCAGGTGGAGGCCGCCGACGCGAGGCGCCCCGCCGCGTCCGAGCCCGTGAGCGTGTGGTGGTTGTCCACCGCGCCCAAGGTGGGGTCGGGCGCGTGGTTGGGCACGCCGTCCTCGTTGGGCAGGTCGTTGACGATCGCCGCGTCGGCGCCGGTCGGTCGCGTCGCCAGAAGCCCCGCGCGGTTGCTCGCGACGAGCCGCCCGAGGCGGTCGTACCAGGGGCCGGCGCCGACGCGGTCGATCGCGTTCACGGGGCTGCCGTCGCCGCCGTTGCTCGCGCTGAGGAAGGCGCGCCATCGCTTCGCGCTCGCCCCGGGCATCGAGCGCTCGGCGACGAGCGCGCAGATCGTGTCGGCCCCGCGCAGCCCCGCGCCCGGGCCCGTGTTGCCGTAGCGCAGGTCGCCGCCGAAGCCCTGCGTGCAGCCCGAGAGCGCCACCAGCGCGCGCTGACTCGTCACGAAGAAGCTGAAGCGCGGGAGCGACGCCGGGTCGACGTCGGCCGCGGGCACCTCGGCGTAACCGGCGTCGCCGCAGTGCTGCTCGGGGATGGTGACGGTGTCGGTGCAGGCCGCGGCGAGCGCGGCGGGGAGGAGGAAGGCGAAGCGCATCACCCCGCTTCATGGCCGGCGGGGGCGGCGCCCTTCACGGCTTCGCGCCGGCGAGGGCGTCGCGGTGGTCGCGGATGAAGTCGTCGAGCGAGCGCGGCGCGTGGCCGGTGAGGCGGGCGACGTCGTCGGTCACGCGCGCGGCGCGGCCGGCGGCGAAGACCGTCACGTACACGTCGGTGAGCAGGTCGGCGAACCACGGCGGCATCCCCGCGTCGACCCCGCCCGCGCGGAAGGCCTCCGGCGGGACGTCGAGGAACTCGACGCGCGCGCCGAGCCCGCGCGCGAGCGCCGCCGCCACCTCCCCGTGGCTCACCGCAACGGGCCCCGTGAGCGTGTAGCGCCGCCCCGCGTGGCCGGGCGTGGTGAGCACGGCGGCGGCCGCGTCGGCGATGTCGCGCGCGTCGATGAGGGCGGCCCGCGCCTCGCCCGTCGGCAGCGGGAGCGCGCCCGACGCGATGGCGGGCGCGAGGCCGAGGAAGTTCTGCAGGAAGAAGTTGGGGCGGAGCACGGTGAAGGGGACGCCCGAGCCCTCCAGGTGCCGCTCGATCTCGCCGTGCCAGCGCTGGATGCGCGCGGGGCCCTCGGGGCTCGCGTCGACGCCCGACACCTTCACGTAGTGACCGACGCCCGCGGCCCGCGCCGCGTCGATGAGCCCGCGCTCCGCCCCCACGAGGTCGGTCGTCCCCGTCGGGCCACCGACCGCGCAGTACACCGACGTCGCGCCCGCCAGCGCGCGCGGCAGCGTCGCGGGGCGCTCGAGGTCGGCCTCCACGAGCTCGACCCCGCCGCCGAGCAGCGCCCGCGCCCGCGCCGCGTCGCGCACCGCGGCCCGCACCGCGCGCCCCTCCGCCATCAGCCGCCGAACCAGGGGGACGCCCGTGCTCCCCGTCGCTCCGAACACCACGATCATTGCCGTCACCGCTTCCTTTCGACGCGGAGCGTGCTCGATCGCGCCGCCCGCCGCGATGCGCCGACCGGCCCATGAACGGTCGTTCAGCCCGGGTCGAGGAGCCCGCTGTCGACGGCGAAGAGCGCGAGCGCCGCGCGGCTCGACACGCCGACCTTGTCGTAGACGTTCATCACGTGGCGCTGGGCGGTGCGGGGTGACACGCCCAGGAGCTCGCCCACCTCGCGGTACGTGCGCCCGAGCGCCGCGAGGCGAAGCACCTCCACCTCGCGGTCGCTGAGCCCGCGCGGCCAGTGCCCCTTGCGCGCGGGCGCCGCCCCGGCCGCCTCCAGCACCCACGCCGCCGCGCGGCCGCACACCCTGCCCGCCGCCGCCATCGCCCGCAGCTCGCGCGATGCCTCCGCCGCCGACCGCGCCGGCCGGTGCGCCCGCGGCTCGCGGAGCGCGCGGTACACGTCCGCCGCCATCACCAGCCGCGCCGGGAGCCCGAGCGAGGCGTGCCCGACCCCGCGGGGGTAGCCCTCGGGCCCGTACTCGTGCGCAGCCCCCGCCACCTCCGCCGCGCCGGCCAGCGCGGCCGACGCGCGCAGGATCACCGCGGTGTGGTGCGCGTGCGTCTTCACCCGCTCGCGCTCCCAACGGGTGAGCGGCCCCGGCTTGTCGAGCAGGCCCGTCGGCACGCCGAGGTTGCCGAGGTCGTGCAGGAGCGCTGCCACGCGGACGAGCCGGCGCGCCCCCGCGTCGAGGCCCGCGCGCTCGGCCGCGCCGTCCGCGAGCGCCGCCACGCCCGCGCCGTGCCCCGGGGTGAAGTACGACTTCAGGTCGATCGCGCGCGAGAACGCCGCCGCCACGCGCTCGACCCCCTCGTCGTCCACCGCGCGCGGCGACGGTCCCTCGGCCGCGAGGAAGGCCTCCACCGCCGACGGCGCCTCCGCCGGCGCGAGGTGGCGCCGCGGGTCGCGCAGGAAGACGTCCGCCACGTCGGGGTCGAGCTGCCCGCCGCGACGCGCCCGCACCCGCGCGATGGCGCCCGCGACGCCCGCGCGCCCGTGGAAGAGCTCGGCGACGTCCGCGACGTCGGCCACGCGCGCCGCCAGCGGGAGCCCGTCGCCCGCCGCCTTGCGCAGCGGCCCGCGCCCGTCGTAGCGCTCGTCGCGCAGCGCGAGGGAGGCCGCCACCGCCTCGCCGAGGCCCATCGCGCGGGCGATCGACTCGCCCACCTCGCACTGGGCGTGCGAGTGCGCCTCGGGCGCGCCGGGGTCGGAGAGCAGACGTCCGAGGGCGGCGGCCCGCGCGGCGAGCGGCGCCCCCGCGCCGAGGTGGCGGACGGTCTCCGCGAGGAAGTCCGGCGCGCTGCCGGGCTCGACGTAGGCGAAGACGCTGCGGAGCTGGTTGTCGTCGCCGGGCGAGTAGCGCCCCGCCTCCTCCGGCGCGAAGGCCGAGCAGCCGACGAAGCGCATCAGCGCGGCGTAGTACGAGGCCTCGCGGACGTCCGGGGCGGCGCCCATCGCGTCGGCCAGCGAGGCCGCGATCGCCGCGGTGCGCATGGCTTTTTCGAAGGGGAGGTTGAGCGAGAGGTCGGTGCCGAGCGAGAGGCACCCGAGGACTTCGGCGAGGCGGTGGCCCACGGCCCGCGAGCGTACCGCAGCCGGCGCCTCAGCCGAGCGGCATCGTCGGCGCCATCGCCGTGAGCGTCGCGAGGACGACGTGCTCGGCGAGCTCGGCCGAGCCCGCCTGGCAGTCGCGCGGCACCTCCACCCGGTAGCCCCGCTGGAGCGCGTCGGTGGCGGTGGCGAACACGTGGATCTCCGTGATGCACCCGGTGACCACCAGGGTGTTGACGTCGAGCGCGCGCAGCGTGTCGTGGAGGCTCGTCTCGAAGAAGCCGCTGTACGACCGGTGCGTCACCACCTTGTCGCGCGCCTCGGGGACGAACTCCGGCCACAGGTCGTCGAGCGGGGCGCGGGTGTTGTGGGCGGGCCACGCGAGCAGCTCGGGGTCGCCGGGCTCGTGGTGGTCAACGAGGTACACCACCGGCTCGCCCGCCGCGTGCGCCTCGTCGACGCGGCGCTTCACCGCCGGCACGATGTCCCGCGCGCGCGGCACCTCCAGCGGCGCCCCGGGCGTCAGGTGGTCGCGCAGCATGTCGACCACCAGCAACGCCGCGCGCCGTGTCGACGGCGGGGTCGCCTCCACCGCGGCCGCCACGCGCTCGCGGAGCGAGGCCGGCGGCGGCACCGGGTCGAGCGTCAGCCCGAGCAGCGAGAGCGCCTCGAGGTCGGCCGCGATCGCCTCGCGCACGTCGGGGTCGTTGCCCGAGAAACCGTCGAGCACCCGCGCGGGCGTGCCGGCCAGCAGCCGCTCGAGGATCGGGTCGTGGTCGACAGGCTTCTTCATGACGCTCACCGCCACCTACGCTACACACCGTCGAACGGATTGCCGCCCGCCCCGCCGTGTCGCGTGGTCTCCCCGATACGTACCACAAAACCTGCGCGACCCATCAAACCCCCGCCGCGAAGCCGTTGCGCCCGCGGGAAAAGACAGACTATCAACGCCCCCGTGTCCGCCGACGCGCCCCCCCTCACGCTCCGCTTCGAAGCGGGCACGCTGGTGCTCGAAGGGCTGGCGCAGGGCCTGCGCGCAGGGCTCGACGCGCCCCCGCCGGGCTGCCTCTGGGACGCGCGGGTGTCACGCTACCGCGCACCGGGCTACCGCTACCGTGACGTCGTCACCGCACTGACGCGGTGGGCGCGCGCGGGCCACGGGGACTTCCGCGACGAGGCGCGGCGCTACGGGGCGCTCTCGCTCACGCACCGGGCCGAGCGGAGCGCCTTCGAGCACCAGCGCGAGGCGGTGGCGGCGTGGAAGGCGAAGGGCAGCCGCGGGGTCGTGGTGCTCCCCACGGGCGCGGGCAAGAGCTACGTCGCGGAGATGGCGATCCTGGCCGCGCAGCGCAGCGCCCTGGTGGTCGTGCCCACCCTCGACCTGATGAACCAGTGGTACGACGTGCTGGTGACGGCCTTCGGGGCCAAGGTGGGGCTCCTCGGCGGCGGCTACCACGAGATCGAAGACCTCACCGTCAGCACCTACGACTCGGCCCACATCCACATGGAGCGCCTCGGCGACCGCTGGGGCCTGGTGGTCTTCGACGAGTGCCACCACCTGCCGAGCCCGACGTACCTGACGGCCGCGGAGATGTCGATCGCGCCCTTCCGCCTCGGGCTCACCGCGACGCTCGAGCGCGCCGACGGCGGCGAGAAGCTCCTCGACGAGCGCGTCGGCCCGCTCGTGTACGCCCGCGGCATCAAGGACCTCGCGGGCGAGTACCTCGCCGACTACGACGTCGAGACGGTGCTCGTCGACCTCACCCCCGAGGAGGCCGAGACGTACGCCGAGAGCCGCGCGCTCTACAAAGATTTCCTCTACGCGCAGGGGATCCGCATGGCCGCGCCCGACGGGTGGGCCCGCTTCCTCGCGGCCTCGTCGCGCTCGCCCGAGGGGCGCCGGGCCTTCCTCGCCTACCGCGAGCAGAAGCAGATCTCGCTGGCGTCGAAGGCCAAGCTCCAGGTGCTCGAAGGGCTCTTCCGCCAGCACGCGCGCGACCGCACCATCGTCTTCACCAACGACAACGACACCGTCTACACCATCTCGCGCGCCTTCCTCATCCCCGCCATCACGCACCAGACCGATGTGAAGGAGCGGCGCGAGGTGCTCGAGCGCTTCAACGCGGGCTCGTACCCCGCCATCGTCACGTCGCGCGTGCTCAACGAGGGCGTCAACATCCCCGAGGCGCGCGTCGCGATCATCCTGTCGGGCACCGCGAGCGTGCGCGAGCACGTCCAGCGCCTCGGCCGCATCCTCCGCCGCGCGGAGAACAAGCGGGCCGTCCTCTACGAGGTGATCACGCGGGGCACGGTCGAGGAGCACCAGAGCGGCCGCCGCCGGGAGCACGATGCTTACCGCTGACCTCGTCTCCGCGCGCATCGTCAAGGGCGAGGTTCGCCCGCGCTACGTCCGCGCCGACGACCCCGCCGCGCTCGAGCTCGCCCGCCAGGTGGTCGACGTCTTCGACGCCCACGTGGGGAAGACGCGCGAGGCGCTCGACAACGCCCTCGCGGCGCTGCTCGGCGAGGGGACGGAGTTCCTGCTCCACCGCGGGCTGGCGAAGCTGCTGGCCGATCGGGCGACCTTCGAGGTGAAGGCCCCGTGCGAGCCCGCGCTCCTGCGCCGGCGGCTCTTCGAAGAGGCCGCGAAGGTGCACCCCGCCGTCGCCGTGGCCGACGCCGTCCACACGGTGAGCCGCGACGACGTCGTCCGACGCGTGGCCGAGGAGCTCGGCGTCGACCCGCGCGAGGCCACCGCGGCGATGTACGCCGACCTCGAGGGCGAGCTCGTGATGACGGAGGGCCCCGCGCTCGCGCCCGACGCGCTCCTCCGGCGCTACAACGTCGCGCTCGCGCAGGCGGTGCTGCTGCGGGCCACCTCGCTCACCGTCGAGATCGCGCCGGGCGACCCGGCCCGCTACCGCCAGCTCTTCCGGTACGTGAAGTTCTACCGGCTGATGCACGCCGTCAGCGGGAGCGGCGAGCGCGGGTACACCATCACCCTCGACGGGCCGATGTCGCTCTTCCAGCTTTCGCAGAAGTACGGGCTCCAGCTCGCGGAGTTCCTGCCGGCGCTGCTGTTGTGCGAGGCGTGGCGGGCGACCGCGGAGGTGCGCTGGGGCAAGGACAAGCGCCCGATGCTCCTGCGCCTCACCTCCGAGCAGGGGCTCGTCTCGCACTACCCCGACAAGGGCGTCTACGTCACCCGCGAGGAGCAGCACCTCCTCGACCGCTTCGCCGAGCTCGACACCCCGTGGGCGCTCGAGCGACGCGCCGAGGTGATCGACCTCGGCGGCCGCGGCGTGCTCGTCCCCGAGCTGGTTCTCCGGCACAAGAAGGACGGCCGCGAGGCCCTCGTCGACGTGATGGGCTTCTGGCGCAAGGAGTACCTCGACGCGCGCCTCGCCCTCCTGCGCGAGGAGGGCCCGGCCAACCTCGTGCTGCTCGCGCCCTGGCGGCTCCGCGGCGACGAGGGCGAGCTCGCGCGCGCCCACGCCGAGGTGGTCTTCTACAAAGACGTGATCCCCGCGAAGGAGCTCGTCGAGCGCGCGGAGAAGGTCGCGAAGGCCCCCGCGGGCGCCGCGCGCGGCGAGCCCCCGGCGCCCCCGAAGAAGCGCGCGAAGAAGCCCCCAGCGCCGTAGGCCCTCACCCGTCGGGCAGCGCGAAGCGGAACGCCGCCCCGCCCCCCGGGACGTTGCGCGCCGTCAGCGTCCCGCCGTGCAGCGCCGCCGCCCGCCGCGCGATCGCGAGCCCGAGCCCCGTGCCCCGCACCTTCCGCGTGTGGAAGGGCTCGAAGATCGCCTCCTCCTCGCCCGGCGCGATGCCCGGCCCCCGGTCGCGCACCTCCACCACCAGCGCCCCCTCCTCCGACGCCACGCGCACCGTCACCGGGCCCTCGGGCGCGGCCTCCAGCGCGTTGCGAACCACGTTGGCGAGGGCCTCCCCCAGGCGCTTCGCGTCGAGGCTCCAGCGGGCGGGCGGGCCCTCCACCTCCACCGCGACGCGCGGGCCGAGCGGCGCCACCACGTCGCGCACCCACGCGTCGGGCCGCACCTCGCGCACGTCGAGCCGCCCCGTCCGCGCGAAGGTGAGGAGCTCGTCGACGAGCTGCTCGAGCCGCGACGCCTCGCCCACCACCCGCGCCGCGCGCGCCTCGCGCTTCGCGTCGCCGGCGGCCCCCTCCGCGAGGAGCTGCGCGTGGCCCTTCAGCGACGCGAGCGGGTTGCGGATCTCGTGCGCGAGCACCGCGGACATCTCCCCGAGCGACGAGAGGTGCCGCGCCTCCGCGAGGTTGCGCGCGATCACCTCGCGCTCGCGCAGGAGGCGAACCGCCGCGAGGCCCGTCGCGAGCATCACCGCGAGCGCCAGCGCGCCGGCCGCCGCGAGGCTCGCGCGCGCCCGCCGGAGGTCGCGCGCGGCGAGCGCTTCGAACTCCAGCGCGAGCACCGGCGTCATCCCCCCGGCGCCGGGCGGCCCGAACATGGGCCCCCCGGGCGGAGGGCCGCCGAGCATCGGACCGCCGGGCGGTGGCCCACCGAACGGAGCCACTGCCCGCGCGAGGCCCGGGTGCGGCGGCAGCGGGCCCGTGCACGCGATCACCCTGTCGTCGGCGAGCGCGTACGCGAGGCCCCGCTCGTCGCGGCAGCGCTGGAGCAGGAGCGGCGACGCGCCCTCCGACGCGATCGGCGGGCGCCCCGGCGGGAAGAGCGCCACCGCGCGCAGCCCCTCCGCCCGGTAGCGCGCCACGATGCGGGCGAGGTCGTCGGGGCTCGGCGGCGGCGGCGCCTCGCGCAGCACGTCGTGGGCCCCCTCGCGGAAGCGCGCCGCCTCGCCGCTCACCACCACCTCGGCGAGCCGGCGCGTCTGCGCGAAGCCCGCCGCCATCGGGATCGCCGTCACCAGCACCGCCCCCGTGAGCAGCGCCAGCATCAGGCGGACCCGCGGCGGGCGGGGCGGCTCGGCGTGGCGCGTGGGGGCGGGGCTCGTCATGCGAGGTCGTAGCGCTTGAGCTTCTCGTAGAGGGTGCGCAGGCCGATGCCGAGGCGCTCGGCGGCGCGGCGGCGGTTGCCCCCCGACTCCAGCAGCGCGCGCGCGATCGCCTCGCGCTCGAGCTGCTCGAGGTTCACCGGCGCGCCGGGGCGGGCGGCGGGGGTGGGCGCGGGGCGCGACTCGCGGTCGGCGTCGGGCGCGAGGTCGGCCGCGCGGATGACGGGCGAGTCGGCGAGGATCAGCGCCCGCTCCAGCACGTTGCGCAGCTCGCGCACGTTGCCCGGCCACGGGAGCGACTCGAGCCGCGCGATCGCGTCGTCGGCGAGGGTCACGGGGTCGAGGCCCGCCGCGGCCGCGAGGTCGGCGACGAGGTGGCGGGCCAGCGGCGCGATGTCCTCCCGGCGCTCGCGCAGCGGCGGCACCTTCAAGGGGACCACGGCGATGCGGTGGTAGAGGTCCTCGCGGAAGGTGCCGGCCTTCACCATCGCGCGCAGGTCGCGGTGCGTCGCCGTCACCCAGCGCACGTCCGCCGTCACCGTGGCCGTGCCGCCGACGCGCTCGAAGGTGCGCTCTTGAATCACCCGCAGGAGCTTCACCTGCATCTCGGGCGGCAGCTCGCCGATCTCGTCGAGGAAGAAGGTGCCCCCGCGCGCCCGCTCGATGCGCCCCTGGTGCTGCGCGACCGCGCCGGTGAAGGCCCCGCGCTCGTGGCCGAAGAGCTCGCTCTCCAGCACCGTCGGCGCGAGGGCGCCGCAGTTGACGGCGACGAAGGGCCCGTCGGCGCGGGGGCTCCCGCGGTGGATGGCGCGGGCCGCGAGCTCCTTGCCCGAGCCGCTCTCGCCGAGGATGAGCACCGTGGCGGGCGTCCGCGCGACGCGGGCGAGCGACGCGACGAAGGGCGCCATCGCTGGCGCGCCCCAGGTGAGCGGCGGGTCGGACGGAACCGAAGGCCGCACGGACGCCTTGGGCGCGCGCTCGCTCAGCACGCGCGACACCACCGCACGAAGCGCCGCGGGGCTCTCCAGGGGCTTCTTCAAATAGTCCGCCGCTCCGTGCTTCAGCGTGTCGACCGCGGAGTCCACCGAGGCGAACGCCGTGATCACCACCACGGGCGTCTTCGGGTGCATCGCGTTGACATGGCGGACCACCGCGACCCCGTCGGGCCCCGGCATCCGCAGGTCGGTGAGCACCAGGTCGAAGCGGGCCCGCGCGAGCTCGCGGATCGCGGCCGCGCCGTCGGCCGCGGCGGTCACCTCGTGCCCCGCGTCGGAGAGCACGTCGCAGAGGAAGCTCCGGAAGCCCTCCTCGTCGTCGATCACCAGGACGGTGGCCATGGCCTCGCTTCTACTCCGCGGGGAGGGTGATGCGGAAGAGGGCGCCGCCCGCGCGGTGGTTCTCCGCGGTGACGGTGCCCCCGTGGAGCGCCACCGTGCGGCGCACGATCGCGAGGCCGAGCCCGGTGCCCCGCACCTTGCGGCTGTGGAACGGTTCGAAGATCGCCTCCTCCTCGCCCGGCGTGATGCCCGGCCCCCGGTCGTGCACCTCCACCACCAGCGCGCCCTCGTCGTCGCCCGCGACCCGCACCGTCACCGGCCCGTGGCCGCCGCCGGCCTCCAGCCCGTTTCGAATCACGTTGGCCAGCGCCTCGCCCATCCGCCCGCCGTCGATCGCGACGTGCGCGGGCGGCGACTCGACGACGACGTGGACGCCCGGGTGGTCGATCGCCGAGACCACGCCGCGCACCCAGTGGCCGGGCCGCACGTCGCGCCGGTCGAGGTCGCCCGTCCGCGCGAAGTGGAGGAGCTCGTCGACGAGGCGCTCGAGGCGCGTCGCGTCGCCCACGATCCGGTCGGCCCGCGCGCCGAGACGTCCGTCGCCCTGGAGGCGCTCGGCGAGGAGCTGCGCGTGTCCCTTCAGCGACGCCAGCGGGTTGCGGATCTCGTGCGCGAGCACCGCGGACATCTCCCCGAGCGCCGAGAGGTGTCGGTTGCGCGCGAGGCTCGCGGCGATGGCCTCGCGGTCGCGCAGGAGCCGCGCGGCGAAGGCCCCGAGGCCCAACATCGCCGCCAGCGCCGCGACGCCCGCGGTGAGGAGCCCCGCCTGCGCCCGCCCCAGATCACGCGCCGCCCGCGCTTCGAACTCGAAGAGCACCGACGGCAGGTAGCGCGCCGGCACCTCGCCGAGCCGCGGCGGCCCGCCGAAGAGAATGGGCCCGCCCGGCAGCGACGGCCCGCCGAGCACCGGCGGCTCCTCCAGCGTGGGGCCCGTGATGCCCGCGCGCGCGGCGCCGTGCAGGTGGAGCGGCCCGCCGCAGCCCCGCACGCGGTCGCGCACGAGCACGAAGCCCTCCCCCGACGGCGAGCGGCACACGTTGGAGGGGAGCGTCACCGAGATGCCCGACTCGGCGAGGAGCCGCCCGTCGTGGCTGTAGAGCGCGAGGTAGCGGAGCCCGCGCCCGTGGTTGTCGGCGATGACGGCGGCGAGCTCCCGCGCGGTGGGCGGCGCGGAGCCCGCGAGCGCGAGCCCCACCGCGTCGCGCCAGCGCGAGGCCTCGCCCTCCACCACGAGGCGCGCCATGCGCCGCGTCTGGACGAGCCCGGCGATCATCGGGACCGCCGTCACCGCGACGGCGCAGCACAGCAGGACGACCAGCGGGCGCATGGTGGCGTTGCGGGCGGCGGGGGGCGCGTTCATGCGGGAGGGCGTCTGCAACCGCGGCGCCACGCGGGGAGCGCACGCGTTTCCCCGCACGCCTCACAACGCGCGGCGGCGCAGTGCGGATTCCGCAGCGGCGCGCGGTGCCGATCCGGCAGCGTGCGGGGTCCGCAGCGTCGCGATCGCGCGCATCTCCCGCGGCGCGTCGTGTGGCCCGCCGGTTGCTCTCTGCCTCGGCACGATGCGCCGCGCCCCTTCCTTCGCTTGCTTCACGCTCGCCGCGGCGCTCGGCGCGGGCCGCGCGATGGCGCAGTCGGACTACGACGAGGCCCTCGCCGCCGCCGCGCGCCACGAGCAGGCGGGACACTCGCGCGAGGCCGCCGCGTCGCTCGAACCCGCGGCCGCGCGCTACCCGCAGGACTACGCGCTCGCGCTCCGCCTGGGGTGGTTGTGGTTCCAGGCCGGCGACCACGCGGCGGCCCGGCGGCGTTACGCGCAGGCCCTCTCGCTCTCGGCCGACGCGTCGCACGACGCGCGCCTCGGCCTCGGGTGGTCGTCGCTCCGCCTCGACGCGCGCGACGACGCGGCCCGCGCCTTCGAACAGCTCCTCGCGCTCGACCCGAACGACGCCTCCGCCCGTGAAGGGCTCTCGCTCGCCCGCGCCGCACAGCCCCGCGCGCTGCGCCTGTGGGCCTCGCTCTGGCTCGGCGTGCAGGCGTGGGCCGAGCACCCGACGCGCACCTGGTCGGCGAGCGCGACGGCCTCGGTCACCGCGCAGGCGCTCGACTGGCCGGTGCTCGGGGTGACGTACCGCGCGGTGGCCTACGCGACCACGCAGCAGCGCACCGTGCAGCCCCCGCCGCCGCGCCCGGGGCTGCCGCCCCCGCCGCCCTTCGCCCAGTCGTCGACGTCCACCAACGCGCAGCAGGAGATTCATTTCATGGCCGGCGTCGCGCGCCGGACGTGGGCCGCCCGCGCGCACGTCGGCTACCTCTGGGACGCCGCCAACCCCTACGCGCCGGCCACGGTCTTCGGCGTGTCGGGCCGCCTCGCGCTGCGCGGCGACCTAAGCGCCGAGCTCAGCGACACGGTGTTCGCCGACGGCGCGTACGTCCGCGCGGTGGCGGCGTGGGCGGCCGACCTGGGCCGCGGGTGGTCGCTCGGGCCCGTCGCGTCGCTCCAGCTCGGCGGCTTCACCGGGGGCTCCTTCGGCGCGCTCGCGAGCTTCACGCGCGGCGGCTACGCGGTGTCCGCCGGCGCGCGCTACGGCGACGAGCGGCGCCCCACCGCGCTCGCCGAGGCGCTCACCTTCGCCACCGACGACCGCGTGCGCGGGGCCCTGACGCTCTCGGGCCTCGTGCCGCTCGGGGGCCCCTTCTCGCTCGCGCTCCGCTACGACGGGCTGCTGCTCTCCACCGCGCAGTCCGGCGGCTCGGTCGACGCGAGCGCCCACTTCTTCACCGCGGCCGTCGCCGGCGCGTGGTGACCGACGCACCCCACCACGGGAGGACTCACGCCATGCAACGACTCAAGGACCTCGCCATCAGCGACACCGGCTTCGTCTTCGACCCCTTCTCCGGCGCCACCTTCACGGCCAACGCCACCGCGCTCTGCATCCTCGACGGGCTCAAGCGCGCGCAGGACCGCGCCGCCATCGCGGCCTCCCTGCGCGAGCGCTTCGAGGTGGTCCACGAGGACGTCGGGCGCGACATCGACGACCTCGTCCAGTCGCTGCGGCTCTTTGGGCTCGTCCCGGCCGACTACGAGGTGGCGTGATGGCCGCGCCCCTCACCATCGCCGTCACCGGCCTCAACGCCACCGACAACCCCGGGCCCGGCGTCGCCGTGATCCGCTCGCTCCGCGCGAGCCCCGATTTCCGCGGGCGCATCGTGGGGCTCGCGTACGACGCGCTCGAGCCCGGGGTGTACGCCCGCGACCTCGTCGACGACGTCTTCCTCATCCCCTACCCCTCGCAGGGGGTGACGGCCCTCCGCGAGCGGCTGGAGTACGTGCGCGAGCGGGTCCCCTTCGACGTGGTGATCCCGACGCTCGACGCCGAGCTGCCGGCCTTCGTCGACCTCGCGCCCGAGCTGAAGCAGTGGGGCGTCGGCACGATGCTCCCCTCGCGCGAGCAGCTCGACCTGCGGGCCAAGACGCGCCTCACGGCCCTGGGCCCCAAGGGGATCCCGGTGCCCGCCTCGCGGGTGCTGACCGACGTGTCGCAGCTCTACACGCTGCACGAGTCGCTCACGTGGCCCGTCGTCGTGAAGGGGCCCTACTACGGCGCGAAGGTGGCGTACACGCTCGACGACGCGGTGCGGGCCTTCCACAAGATGGTGGCCGAGTGGGGCTACCCGGTGATCGCGCAGCAGTTCGTGGCGGGCGAGGAGGTGTGCGTGGTGGCGGTGGGCGACGGCGAGGGGGGGCTCGTCGGGGCCGTCTCGATGCGCAAGACGGTGATCACCGACAAGGGCAAGGGCTGGGCGGGCGTCGCCATCCGCGACAAGGGCCTCGACGAGCTCACCGAGACCTTCATGCGCGTGACGAAGTGGCGCGGCCCCTGCGAGCTGGAGGTAATCCGCGACGCCCACAACGGCTACCACGTGCTCGAGGTGAACCCGCGCTTCCCCGCGTGGTGCTACCTCTCGGCCGGGGCCGGGATGAACCTCCCGCTCGCCGTCGCCGAGCTCGCCGCCGGGAGGAAGGTCGCGCCCATGCGGGAGTACCGCGTGGGGACGATGTTCGTCCGCATCTCGCTCGACCAGATCACCGACCTCGAAGGGTTCTCGCGCATCAGCACCGCGGGCGAGTCCGTCCGCGCGGAAGGAGTCTCGCCGTGACCGCACTCGCCCCCTACGACCGCCCGATCATCGCCCGCCACCAGACGGGCATGATGAACAAGTTCTCCCGCGTCCAGGCGATGCAGCCGCAGACGCACATCGACGGCGTCCCCGTCTCGACGCTGATCGAGACCTACGGCTCGCCGCTCTTCATCTTCTCCGAGAAGACCCTGGTGGCGCGCTACCGCGAGCTCCGCGACGCCTTCGCGCGGCGCTTCTCAAAGGTGCGCATCGCCTGGTCGTACAAGACCAACTACCTCGACGCGATCTGCAAGGTCTTCCACCGCGAGGGCGCCTGGGCCGAGGTGGTGAGCGAGTTCGAGTGGGAGAAGGCGCGGCACCTCGGCATCCCCGGCGACCGCATCCACCTCAACGGCCCGCTCAAGACCGAGGCCACCCTGCGCCGCGTGCTGCCCGAGGGGACCATCGTCCACATCGACAACTTCGACGAGCTCGCCCTGCTCGAGCGCCTCGCCGGCGAGCTCGGCATCGCCCCCAAGGTCGCCATCCGCATCAACCTCTCCGTCGAGGCCATCCCCGCCTGGAGCCGCTTCGGCTTCAACCTCGAGAACGGCCAGGCCCGCACCGCCGCCACCCGCATCGTGACGGGCCAGCGCCTCCAGCTCGTCGGGCTCCACTGCCACCTCGGCACCTTCATCCTCGACCCCAACGCCTACCGCGAGCAGGCCGCCAAGCTCGCGGGCCTCGCCAACGAGCTCCTCCGCGCGCACGGCCTCACCATGGCCTTCCTCGACATCGGCGGCGGCTTCGCGTCGCCCACCAAGCTCAAGGCCCAGTACCTCCCCGGCGAGCAGGCGTCGCCGCCCTTCGACCGCTACGCCGCCGCCGTCGCCGAGGGCCTCACCGCGCTCGACTACCCCCCCGACCGCGAGCCCACCATCGTGCTGGAGACCGGCCGCGCCCTCGTCGACGAGGCCGGCTCGATGGTCTCCACCGTGCTCGCCAACAAGCGGATGCCCGACGGCCAGCGCGGGCTCGTCATCGACGCGGGCGTCAACGTGCTCTTCACGTCGTTCTGGTACGACCACGACGTCGTCCCCGCGCAGCCCTTCGGCGGCCTCTCCGAGCCGACCGTCATGTACGGGCCCCTCTGCATGAACATCGACGTGGTGCGCGACACCGTGTCCTTCCCCGCGATGCGCACCGGCGACCGCGTGGTGTTCCGCAACGTCGGCGCCTACAACGTGACGCAGTGGATGCAGTTCATCACCTACCGCCCCGCGGTGGTGCTGATCGCCCCCGACGGCCGCCACGCCGCCATCCGCCGGCGCGAAGACCTCTCCACCCTGCTCGCCTCCGAGGAGACGCCCTCGTGGCTCTGACGGTCGCCCGAGCCCCCGCGGCCGCCCGCGCGAGCGCCCTCCTCGACGGGCTGCGGGGCCTCGGCGACCTCTGCCTCCGCGCGGCCGCCTCGCTCCTCTTCTCCCGCTCGCGCCGCGTGGGGGCGCTCGTGCTCGCCGCCGCCGCCCTCTCGCCGCGGGCCCTCGCGCTCGGGCTCCTCGGCGTCGCCGCCTCCGCCGCGACCGCGCGCGCCCTCCGCCTCGCGCCCGACCGCCTCGCGAGCGGCATGCTCTCCTACAACGCGCTGATGGTGGGGCTCGCGCTCGCCCACGCCGCCGACGACTCCCCCGCGCTCGTCGCCCTCGTCGCCGTGGCGGGCGCCGCCTCCGTGCTCGCCGCCGCCGCGCTCGACCTCTGGCTCCGCGTCGGCCACGCGCTCCCCACGCTCACGCTCCCGTTCCTCGCCACCTACTACCTCGCCGCGGGCGCGATCCCCGCCACCACGCCGGCGCCCCCGCACGCCGCCGAGCTGCTCGCGGGGCCGCTCCCCGAACCCGCCGTCGCGTGGCTCCGCGCGCTCGGCGCGATCGTGTGCCAACCGAGCACGGACGTCGGGCTCGTGCTCGCCGTCGCCGTCGCGCTCCACAGCCGGATCGCGCTGGCGCTCTCGGTCGCGGGCTTCGTCGCGGCGCGCGGCGTCGCCTCCGCGATCGTCGGGGACGCGTCGCCCGCCCTCGCCGCGAGCGCGGGCCTCAACGGGATGCTCACCGCGATGGCGCTGGGGAGCGTGTGGTTCATCCCGAGCGCGTGGTCGTACCTGCTCGGCGCGGCGGGCGCGGTGCTGAGCGCGGGCGTCGCCGTCGGGCTCGCGCCGCGCTTCGAGCGCCTCGGGCTGCCGCTGCTGATCGTCCCCTTCAACGCGGCGGTGCCGCTGGTGCTCTACGTGATGCGCCAGCGCGTGGCTGACGGCTTCCCCCACGCGGTCGACTTCGCCCCCGGCACGCCCGAGCAGAACCTCGCCTACTTCCGCTCCCGCAGCGAGCGCTTCGGCGCGGTGGCAGGCGTGCGCCTCGCGGCCCCCTTCCGCGGCGTGTGGACGTGCACCCAGGGCGTCGAGGGTGGCATCACCCACCAGGGCCCGTGGCGCCACGCGCTCGACTTCGAGGTCTTCGACGCCGACGGCCGCGCCTTCCGGGGCATCGGCGCGGCGCTCGACGAGTTCCATTGCTACAAGCTGCCGGTGCTGGCGCCGGCGGCGGGCGTGGTGGCCCGCGTGGTCGACGGCGTGCCCGACAACCCCGTCGGCGAGGTGAACCTCGACGACAACTGGGGCAACGTCGTCGTCGTCTACCACGCGCCCGGCGTGTACTCGTGCCTCGCGCACCTCTCGCCCGGCACCATCACCGTGCACGAAGGTCAGCCCGTGGCCGCCGGCGAGGTGATCGGCCGCTGCGGCAACTCGGGGCGCTCGGCGACGCCGCACCTCCACCTCCAGCTCCAGGCCACCGCGGCCGTCGGCGACGCGACCATCCCGCTCGCCCTCCACGACGCGGTCTCCGTGCTCGGCACCAGCTCCGTGCTCCACGCCGCGCTCGTCCCCGCGCGGGGCGAGGCCGTCCGCCGCCTCGACCGCGACGACGACCGCGCGGGCGCGCTCCGCTTCACGTACGCGACCACCACCCGGGCCCACCTGCCGACGCGCGACGCCACCCGCCACGAGGACCTCGTCGCCGACCTCGACCTCCTCGGCCGCCACCTCCTGCGCTCGCCCGCGACGGGCGCGGCGCTCTACTACGAGGCCGGCCCCGGTGGCTTCGTGGTGCACAACGTGGTGGGCGACGCAGGCTCCGCGCTCCACCTGGTGCGGGCGGCCCTGTCGCGCGTTCCGTTCGACGCGGACGACGCGCTGGTGTGGCGCGACCTCCTGCCGCTGCGGCCCTTCCTGCCCGCGTGGCGCCGCCCGCTCTTCGACCTCACGAGCCCCTTCGGCGGCGACGCCTCGCTCGCGATGACGTACCGCGCCCGGCGCACGGGCGACACCGTCCGCGTCGAGGGCGTCTCCGACCGCCGCACGCGCGACGGCGCCCCGTGGGTGCTCACGTCCGCCACGCTCACCGCGCGCGGCGGCCTCGCCTCGCTCTCCGTCACCGTCCGCGGCCGCGAGCGGCGCGTCGTCTTCGAGCGCGCCCCCGCCGCCGCCCCTTCCGCTTCCACCATCCCCTTCGGAGGAACCCATGAACAAGCCCGTGTCTGACGTCCGCCCCTTCGCCCTGGCCTTCACGCTCGCCCTCGCCGCCGCGGCCCCTCGCGCCGAGGCCAACCCCGAGGTGTGGCGCCGCTCCTACGCGCTCGAGGCGCAGGGCGACACGCGCGGCGCGCTCGCGGCGATGGAGTCGCTCCCGGCCGACGCGCAGCGGACGTACCTCTACGCGCTGCGCCGCGCGTGGCTGCTCTACCAGGCCGGCCGCTTCGACGACGCGGTCGCCTCGTACCGCCAGGCCTCGCAGCTCTCGCGGAGCGCGATCGAGCCGCGCGTCGGTGAGCTGCTCCCGCTGCTCGCGCTGCGCCGCTGGCAGGACGCCGAGACCGCCGCCCGCGAGGTGCTGCGGATGGACGAGGACAACTACCTGGCGAGCCGGCGGCTGGCGCTCGCGCTCTACAACCTCGGGCGCTTCGACGCGGCGAAGAGGGCATACCAGGCCGTCCTCGCGCGCTACCCGGGCGACCTCGAGATGCTCACCGGCGTGGGCTGGTGCGAGCTCCGGCTCAACCACCGGAGCGACGCGGCGGAGGCCTTCCGCGCGGTGCTGGCGGTGAGCCCCGACGACGCGAACGCCACGGCAGGGCTCACCGCCGCCGCGGGGCGGTGAGCCGGGGGGAGGGGCGGCTCACGGATACCGGCCGCGCCGCAGCAACTGCACGCGCAGTCGCACGCGTTCGGCGTCGTTCATCTCGAGGAGCAGCACGGTGGCCTTCCCTTCGGGCGTCGATCCCATGAGCGTCCCGTCGGAAGCGACGGAGAAGTGCTCTCGCCAGACGTGCCGCCTGGGGTGAAACAGCGCGACGACGAGCCCCGTTTCGGGATCGATCGAGGCGATGTTGGGACCCTTCTTGAGGTTGCAACGGATGCAGCACAGGCAGAGGTTTGCCTCGTCGTCCGCGCCCCTGTGCTGCCGCCCGATGATGTGGTCGACCTGGTGTGGGATGATCGAAGCAGCCTGCGGCAGGCGGCAGTACTCGCAGAGCCCGCGAGCGCGCCGCCGCACCAGCTCGCGCACGTCGTCCGTGACGCTCACGACGCCGCGCGCATCGCCCAGAACTCCTCGGTCTGGAGCCGCAGGAGGCTGAGCGTGTCGTTCAGCCGCACCAGCTCGGCGTACTCCCTGCGCTCGTCGTCCGTGAGCGTGCCGTCCGAGCTCTTGCGCGCGAGCTCCTCCGCCCGGGGGGCGAGGTCCCTCCCGATGGCGGCGAGTACCTGATCAAGTTGTTCGAGCGTGTGTTTGCCCATGTGGAATCCTCGTCGATGATGATCGCCTCGCGTCCGCGGGGCTCGCCGCGCCTACGCCTTGAACTCCTCGAAGAAGTCAGGGTTGATCTCGTAAGTCTTCACGGGGCGCAGCCCGAGGCCGGCGCGCTCGAACATGGCGACGAGCTTCTCCCAGTCCACGAGTTCGATCGGAGGCACTCCGTCGCGCGTGGCCTCCTTCCGCGCGTCCGTCGTGAACGTCGTCGTGGTCAGGATGAGCCCCTTGTCGGCGCGACCCGCCATGGCGCCCCGAAAGTCACGCACCTGGTCGGGCGTCACCGCGCGGCCGTTGTAGCGCTTGCACTGGAAGAGGACCTTGAAGGTCACCAGAGGGTTGATCTCCAGCACCCCGTGGCCGTCGATGCCGCCATCCCCGGAACGTCCCGTGACGTGGACCTGCTGAAAGCCGCTCTCTCGCAGGAGGCGCTGGCACACACGTTCGAACCCGGACGGCGGAAGTGATCGCAACATCGCGAGGAGTTCGGCGCGGTAGTCGAGCGGCTTCGGCTCCGCGGGCTCACCCTCGGCCGACGGCTCGTCTTCCTCGCCCGCCGACTTGAACTGCGCTTGAACCCGCTTGAACAGCGAGAGTACGCCGTCCTCGTCGAGCTTCGCCGAGCGCCCCTTCGGCGTCAGACTCCAGACGCCGCGCTGCGACGCATCCACGAGGTCGGCTTTCACGAGGTAGAAGCGCGCCCAAGCGATCTGGTTACGGACGCGCGACTGACCGTTGGAGGTCGTCTCGTCCTGCTCCTTGTTGGAGATCTTGCAGCGCTCGATAACCCGCTCCGCCACCTCTCCCGCGGTGCCTGACGCGCCGAGTTCCTTGAGCGTGTCGAGGATCGGAATGACGAAGCGAAGGAAGGCGGGGCCTCTGGTCTTCTTCACGTCATCTCCTTCGTCACCCAGCCCACGCCCTCGCGCGATCCCATCTGCGTGCCTCCGTCGGTACCGCCGGAGCGACCGTGGTCAGCCTCGCGCCTCACCGCTTGCGCGTGCAGGAGCCCCGCCGCCACCAGTGCATCGCCATGAAGCCGCCCATCACCCACAGCGGCCCCGTCGCCCCCTCCCGCGTTCGTCGCCGGCGCGCTCGCCGCGGGCGCGGGCGGCGCAGCGGGCGTCGGCGTCGCGGCGGGCGCGGCCGTCGGCACCGCAGGCGCAGCGGGCGCAGCGGGCGTCGGCTCCAGCGGCGCGGGCTCGGGCGCGGGCATCGGCGCACCGTCGCAGCCCGCGGTGCAGCCCTCGCGGCCCGCCTCCGACCAGCCCTCCGCCGTGGCGCAGCGGTTGCGGACGCCGCCCCACCGCGCGGCGTCGCCGGCGACGCGGAGGTCGCGCGTGCGGTTGCCGCAGAAGGTGTTGTCGGCGAGGGCCTGCGCGACGCAGCGGGCGCCGGCGACGTAGCGGCCCCGCGCGGCGTCGGCGCAGGTGCGGGCGAGCGCGAAGACGTCGTCCTCGCCGCTGAGCTGCGGGTCGACCACGAGCTCGGCCTCGCCGCGGCGGCGCTTCACCGCGTGGCCCGTCGCGGCGCACGTGTAGTTGGGGACGCAGCCGGGGATGCCGATCGCGTCCATCACGCCGGTGGCGCAACGCCACGCCCAGGCATCGAAGCGCCGCTGCTGCTCTTCGGTGCCGCGCCCGTTCTCGCGCACGCGAACCTCGACGCCGCGGCGGCGCAGCGAGGGCATCCACCCCTCGTGCACCGTGCACCCGCCGCACCCCGAGCTGAACATCGCGAGCTGCCCGGGGCGCAGCCGGTCGAGCGCGGTGCCGCACACGCACGGGTCCCACGGGGCGCCGCCGTGCGGGGCGTTCGACGCCGCCGGGTCGCCGAGCGCGACGCCCACGCCGTTGCCCCGCGCGGTGTTGCCGGTGAGCACCGGGCGCGCATCGCAGGCCGCGAGGCCGACGCCCGCGCGTTCGAAGGTGCTCCCCACCACCACGGCGCCGGGGCTTCGCACCGACGCGCCCGCGGGGCACGCGCCGTCGTCCGACGCGCCGAAGGAGACGCCGACGCGCCCGCCCGTGGTCCGAACGCGGTCGAGGCGGACGCCCGGCGCGGCCTCGACGCGCACGCCGACGCCCCGCGCCTCGGTCACCACCTGGTAGAGCGTCACGTCGGCGGCGGCCACCGCGACGCCCGTCGCCGCGCCCGTCACGCGGAGGTTGCGCACGACCGCGCCCGCCCCCTCGACGCGCACCCCGACGCCCCCCGCGGGCTGCGCGAGGATCACGTGCTGCCCGCCGTCGAGCCGCGCGTTCGCGCCGTGCACGACGACGCACGGGCCGGCGCCGCGGAGCGGGAGGTCGCCGGCGAGCTTCACGTCGGCGCCGTCGGCGGCGAGCGCCTGCGTGCACGACGCGCAGGAGTCGCACGTCGTCGCGGTCTGCGCGGCGGCGAGGGCGGGGGCGAGCGAGAGCGCGAGGGCGATGGAGGCGCGGAGGGGGGTCACGGCGCGGGATGATATCCCGCCCCTACAGCCCCGCGAAGCGGTCGGTGGCGTCGACGAGCGCGCGGGTGATGCCCGGCTCGAGCGCCGAGTGGCCCGCGTCGGGCACCACCACCAGCTTCGCCTCGGGCCACGCGCGGTGCAGCGCCCACGCGCTCTCCATCGGGCACACCACGTCGTAGCGGCCCTGCACGATCACCCCGGGGATGTGCCGGATGCGCACCGCGTCCTCCAGGAGCTGCGCGTCGGTGCGGAGGAAGCCGCGGTTGACGAAGTAGTGGCACTCGATCCGCGCGAAGGCGTCGGCGAACTCGTCCTGCGCCATCCGCCGCTGCATGTCGGGGTCGACGATGAGCCGGCTGGTGGAGCCCTCCCACACGCTCCAGGCGACCGCGCAGCGGCGGCGCTCGGCCGCGTCGTGGCCCGTCAGGCGCTTGTGGTAGGCGTGCAGCAGGTCGCCCCGCTCGGCCTCGGGGATGGGCGCGAGGTACTCCTCCCACGCGTCCGGGAAGAGCGCGCTCGCCCCGCGCTGGTAGAACCACTCCACCTCCTGGCGGCGCAGCAGGAAGATGCCGCGGAGCACGAGCTCGGTGACGCGGGCCGGGTGCGCCTCGGCGTAGGCCAGCGCGAGCGTCGAGCCCCACGAGCCGCCGAACACCATCCACCGCTCGATCTCGAGCATGTCGCGGAGGCGCTCGATGTCGGCGACCAGCGACCAGGTGGTGTTGTCCTCCAGGCTCGCGTGCGGCGTGCTCTGCCCGCAGCCGCGCTGGTCGAACTGAACGATCCGGTAGCGCTCGGGGTGGAAGAAGCGGCGGTACTTCGCGTCGCTCCCGCCGCCGGGGCCGCCGTGCAGGAAGATCACCGGCTTGCCCTCGGGGTTGCCCGACTCCTCCCAGTAGATCTCGTGCACGGGCGACACCGCGAGGCGCCCCGTCCGTCGCGCCGGGAGCTCGGGGTACAGGCCGTCTCGTCCTCGCGTCACTGCCGTCATGGCCGACACCGATCGCACGCCGCGCCCCGCCCGGTCAACGCCCACGGCGCGGCAGCTCGGCGAGCCCCACGCACTCGGCGCCCCCGCGCCACGGCGCCGCGCGGCAGAAGCGCCCCACGGACGTCGCCCCGCGCACGCCCGGCACCTCGTCGGTCACGAAGACGCGCGCTGGGAGCCGCGGGAGACGTTCGAGCGTCACGGTCACCTCGCCGCCCGTCGCGGCCTCGTACGCCGCCGCGCCGCGCCACGCCGCCGACCGCGCGCTCCGCCCGCCGAACACCGCGGCCCGCGGCGTCGCCCGGATGAAATCCCCCAACGCCACCGCGGGCGGGCGCTCCGTGCGGCCGACCCACGCCGTCTCCAGCGCGGGCGCCGCGAGCGCCACGATCAGCGTTGCTGCGAGCGCTCTTCGAACGCGGGTGGTCGCCAACGCGCGCAGCCCGTGGGCCGCCACCGCCATCAGCGCGAGCGCCGCGGGGAGCAGGTGGCGCGGCTCGCGGGCGAGGTTCTGCGTGGCGAAGGCGACGAGGGTGTAGGGGGCGACGAGGGCGGCGACGTACGCGACTTCACGGCGTCCGAGCGCGCGCGCACCGACGACGGCGAGGCCGCACCACGTCGCGACGCGCGTCCACCCGAGCGAGCCGCCGTCGGCCCCGAGCGCGAGCGCCACCGAACGCGCCGCAGCGGTGAGCCGGCCGGCGGGGTCGGGCTCCGTCCACGCGCTGCCGCCCCACGCGCGGAAGTGCCCCGCGGCCTGCGTCGCGAGCGCCTCGCGGTAGTGCGCGAAGCCGCCCGCCGCGCGCAGGAGCCACGCGCCCCAGAGCACGCTCGTGCCGAGGAATGCCCCCGCCCCCGCCGCGCGCGCGCGCGGTGACTTGCCCCACGCGACCATCGCTGCGATGGCGATCGTGGCGACGAGCACCGCGTAGCCCGGCCGCGCCCCGAGCGCGAGCGACGCGAACGCCCCGGCGAGCGCGCACCGCGACGGCGAAGGCTCACCGCGGCCGACGGCGAGCGCGAGGGACGCGAGGCCGAGGCCGAGGCCGTCGGAGCGCGCCTGCGTGCACACGTAGACGAGCACCGGCGAGGCGAGGGCCGCGAGCGACCACGCGCCGAGCCCGCGCCACCGCGCCACCGCGGCGACGACGAGCGCGCCACCAACGGCCGACACCGCCGCGCACGACCACGCGGGCTGGCGGGCGAGGCGGTCGACGGCGCGCGCGGCGAGGACCACCACGGGGTAGCCGGGCGCGTGGGGCTGCCAGCGGGCGAGGTCGAAGACGTCGACGGCGCGCGCGAAGCCGACGCCGTCCCAGTCCGAGGGCCACGGCGAGGCCGCCACGACGAGCGCCGCCAGCGCGACGAGCGCGGGGGAGAGGGACGCTTCGTCGGGGGGCGCGGGGTCGGGCACGGCGGCGGCGCGCCGGAGGGTACCGCGGCGCGTCAGGTCGCGGGGGCGGCGCGCGGCGCCCAGGCCTCGTGGAGCTGGTCCATGTCGACCTTGCCCCCGGCCTTCTCGTGGCCGAGGCGCCAGCTGTGGAGCGCTTCGAAGGCCGCGTGGTCGATCATCTCGACGTCGAGGTCGACGTCGACCGACGCGCCCGCGGGCACCTTCGCCAGCGCCTCGGTGAGCTTCGGCACGCCGACGAAGCTCAGCGCGCCGCGCACCACCACGTGGACGCGCTCGCCCCGCGACTCGACGTCCACCGCCACCCGCGTGAGCTTGCGCAGCAGCATCACGGCCGCGAGCGCCACGCCGATCCCGATGCCCGCCAGCAGGTTGATGAACACCACCCCGAACAGCGTCGCGAAGTACACCGGCCCCTCGCCGTGCTTCACCACCTCGCGGATGTGCTTGACGTTGACCAGGTTGACCCCGATCACCACCAGCAGGCCCGCGAGCACCGAGAGCGGGATCCGCGTGAGCAGCGGGCCGAGCAGCGAGACGAACACCGCCACCCACAGCCCGTGCATCACGCTCGACCACCGCGAGCGCGCCCCGGCGTTGATGTTGGCGCTCGACCGCACGATCACCCCCGTCACCGGCAGCCCCCCGACGAGGCCCGCCAGCACGTTGCCCACGCCCTGCGCCGCGAGCTCGCGGTCGAGGTCGGCGCGCGGGCCGCCGTGGAGCTTGTCGGTGGCCACCGCGCAGAGCAGCGACTCGGCGCTGGCGACGAGGGCGAGCGTCGCCGCGGCGAGCAGCGCGGCCCCGAGCTTCGAAGCCTCCGGGAGGTGCGGGAGCTGGAAGGCCGCCGTGAGGCTCGCGGGCAGGCGGACGCGCGGCGCGTCGATCGAGAACGCCACGGAGAGCAGCGTCGCGAGGCCCACCGCGACCAGCGGCGCGGGCACGGCGCGGAGGCGCTTGGAGGGGAGGTGGTTCCAGACGAGGACGACGGCCATGGAGAGGAGGCCGAGGAAGGTGGCGCCGCCGTGGAGGTCGGCGACCTGGCCGGGCAGCGCGGCGAGGTTGCGCAGCGCCGAGCTCTCGGGCGCGTCGCCGAGCACCACGTGGAGCTGCCCGAGGGTGATCTGCACCCCGATGCCCGCGAGCATCGCGTGGATCACCGCGGGCGAGATCGCCAGCGCCGCCGAGGCCACCCGCGCGACCCCGAAGAGCACCTGGATCAGCCCCGCCGCCGCGGTGATCGCGCACACCACCGGGAAGCTGAACTCCCGGATGAAGCCGAACACCAGCACCACCAGCCCCGCCGCCGGGCCGCTCACCTGGAGGGGCGCGCCCGCCAGCATCCCCACCACCACGCCGCCGATCACCGCGGAGACGAGCCCCGAGAGGATCGGCGCCCCGGAGGCCAGCGCGATCCCCATCGAGAGCGGCAGCGCCACCAGGAAGACCACGAAGGACGCGAGCAGGTCGCGCCCGAAGCCCCCCCGCGGGGCCTCGTGGGGGAGGGGCCCCGCGGTGTCTGCGGGAGGGGCGGCGGGGGGCGCGCCCGCGGTGGCTTCGGCCGTCATGGTTCGTCGACTCCTGGTGAGAGGCCCCTCCGTCGCAAGGCGCGTACCCCGCGCAAAGACGCGCCGTGCGCGTGCGGCAGGGCGCCGACGCGTGCGGTGGGGGGCCGCCCCCGTGCGGCGGGCGGCCGCAGCCCCGAAGCTCCCGGATCTCGGGGGGTGGGCGGTGATCTGCCACCCCGGGCTGTTGCTGGTGTATAAACGCGCCGTCGCTGTGTCACACCCCGTCCCCCCGCTGCTCGCCACGGCCTCCCTCGCGGCGCTCATCGCGCTCGGGGGCTGCGCCTCGCGGCAGGGCGCCCCGACCGCGCCCACCACCGACCCGATGGCCGGCGTGTCGGGCCAGCAGCTCTTCGACGCGGGGATGCAGCTCGCGCGGTCGGGCGACCTGGTGCGGGCCGAGCAGTACCTGGTGGCGAGCATGCAGCGCGGCGCGCCCGACGGGCAGGTGATGCCGCAGCTCGTGAGCGTGTGCGTGCAGGCCTCGCGCTACCGTGCCGCGGTGAGCTACGCGACGCCCTACCTCGACACGCACCCGCGCGACTGGCGTCTGCGCTACCTCATCGGGACCATCCTCGCGGGGCTCGACGAGAACCAGGCCGCGCGCCGGGAGATCGAGCGCGTGCTGGCGGACAACGACCGCCACGCCGAGGCCCACTACCTGCTGGCGACGCTCCTGCGCGAGCGCTTCAACGACCCCACGGGCGCCGACGCCCACTACCGCCGCTACGTCGAGATCGAGCCCGCCGGGGCCCACGTCGAGGAGGCCCGCGCGGGCATGCTCAGGCAGGTGCAGAAGTGATCCCCAAAGAGGTCTACGAAGAGACGCTGCTGTCGTTCCTGTCGCCGGTGCGGCCGTACCTGGACGACGCGAAGGTCTCGGAGATCATGATCAACGGGCCCAACCAGATCTTCATCGAGAAGGCGGGCAAGCTCATCCTGACGGACGCGCGCTTCTCGAGCGGCGAGGCCCTCAACGCGGCGCTGCGCAACATCGCCCAGTACGTCGGCAAGATGGTCGACGAGGACCACCCCATCCTCGAGGCCCGCCTGCCCGACGGGTCGCGCATCGAGGCGATCGTGCCGCCCGCCGCGCCCGACGGCCCGAGCGTCTCCATCCGCCGCTTCTTCAAGGAGACCCTCACCGTCCAGCGCCTGGTGGACTTCGGCTCCGTCACCCCCGACTGCGCCCAGGTGCTCGAGGCGCTCGTCGCCATGAAGCAGAACGTCGTGGTCGCCGGCGGCACCGGCTCGGGCAAGACGTCGCTGCTCAACGCCCTCAGCTCCTTCATCCCCGACGGCGAGCGCATCGTCATCATCGAGGACAGCCGCGAGGTGCAGCTCCAGCGGCAGCACGTCGTCCAGCTCGAGGCCCGCCCCGGCGACGCCAAGGGCAAGGGCAAGGTCGGCATCCGCGACCTCTTCCGCGCCACCCTCCGCATGCGCCCCGACCGCATCGTGGTCGGCGAGATCCGCGGCGGCGAGGCGCTCGACCTCGTGCAGGCGATGACCTCGGGCCACGGCGGCTGCCTCACCACGGTGCACGCCACCTACCCCCACGACACCCTCACGCGCCTGGAGACCATGTCGCTGATGAGCGACGTCGAGCTCCCGCTCTCGGCGCTCCGCGTCCAGCTCGCCAGCGCGATCAACATCATCGTGCAGACGTCGCGCCTCGCCGACGGCTCGCGCAAGATCACCCACGTCTCCGAGGTGCGCGGCTACGACGCCACCGAGGGCTTCCGCCTCGTCGACCTCTACCTCCGGAAGTTTCAGGGGCGCGACGAGCACGGCAACCTGATCTCGACGCTCGAGCCCACCGGCGAGCTGCCGCTCTGCACGGAGATGGTTCATTCGTACGGGATGCAGTTCCCGGCGTCGTTCTACGAGGCCGCGCGGGTGCGGCAGGAGATGGGCGGCGCCGAGGCCTGGTCGCAGCACGGCGGCGGGGGGCACCACTGATGGCCACCGCGGCGCCCGCGCAGAGCACCGTCACCCTCGCCGTCACCGTCGGCGAGAGCGCCAACCCGACGGCCACCTTCTCCGCGGCGATGGCCGCGCGCATGGTCACCCTCGGCAGCGGCCCCAACGCCCACTGGAAGCTCCGCGCCCCCGGCGTCGAGGCCCTCCACGCCGAGGCCTACTGGGACGGCGCCGCCCTCTGGGTGCGCAACGGCGGCAGCGTCGGCGGCACCTACGTCAACGGCCAGCGCGCCGACGACTGGGTGCAGGTGTTCGACGGCGCGGAGATCGCCCTCGGCCGCGCGAAGATCAACGCGAAGGCCACCGGGCCCGCGGCGCGCAACCCCGCCGGCACCGACCCCCGCATCACCGCCGCCAGCGCGGGCTACATCGGCGAGGAGGAGAGCACCATGGTGTTCTCCGGCGCGAAGCTCGCCGCCGCGGGCGCGTCGATCCCCGCGCCCGTGCCGCCGCAGCCGAGCGCGCCCGCCGCGCCCGCGCCGATGAACCCCCGCGCCGCCGGGGGCCGCGCCGGCACCCTCGCGCCGCCCGCGCCCGCCGGGATGATGATGGGCAACGCCGCGCCGATCGCGCCGTCGCGCCCGCCCGTCGCCGCGCCCGATCCGCCCTCCGAGCCCGACCCGCCGAAGCCCGCGGCCGGCGAGGCGACGGTGATCCGCCCTTCGCCCTACACCGCGCTGCTCGAAGGCAACGGCCCGTCGGGCCCGCTCCCCGCGGCGGGCAACCGCAACCCGATGCCCGGCGGGCCCCACACCATCGCGCCGGGCGGGGTCAACGTCGGCGGCCCCTCGTCGGTGCTCGTGTCGCCGTCGGCCGTGTCGCTCCCCGTGGTGGCGCCCGCGCGCGCCGGCACGATGGGCGGCATCCAGGCGCTCCAACCCGTGCAGCCCGCGTCGCAGGCCCCGTCGGGCATGTCGCAGCCGGGCGTGTCGCAGCCGGGCTCCTGGGGCGACGACCCCTTCGGCCCGATGGACCTCCCGCCGCCGCCCGCCGCCAGCCAGGAGAAGACCGTCGCGGGCACCTCGCCGCGCACGCTCATCCTCGGCGGCGTCACCCTGGTGATCGGGCTGATCGCGGCCATCCTCCCGCCCCCGCAGCAACAGCAGCGCGGCCGCGCCAGCGGGCCCACCGCGGAGGTGCTCACGCGCGGCGCGCCGGCCCCGGCGAGCAACAACATCCTCTCGCTCCCCATCTCGCCGCCGGGCCTCGTCGGCGTGATCGTGCCCGCGCCGATGGGGACGCCCGACCCGCAGGGCCGCGCCCGCGTGCTCCCGCCGCCCAACCCGAGCGACCCGATCAAGCTCGCGGCGGAGGCCGTCGCCGCCAACCGCTACGCCGACGCCGCCGTGCTCTACGAGCGCCTCGCCGCCGAGCACCCGGAGGCGCCGCTCTTCCGCCAGTTCGCCCTCGTCCTCCGCCAGCGCCTCGCCGCGATGAACTGCCCCCCAGGAGCGCCAGGATGCATCCCCCCCACCGCACCGACCGCACCGACCGCACCGACCGCGCCCGCCCCGACGCGCGCCCCGTAGCACGCGCGTCCGCCGCGCTCGCCGCCGCCGCCGCGCTCGCCGTCGGCGGCTGCTCGTCGCAGCAGGCGCCCACGCTCTTCTCCGTCACGCTCCGCGTGATGACCGACCAGCGCCCGATGCCCGGCGCGCAGGTCGTGATCCGCGACCGGCCGCAGGGGACCACCGACGCGCAGGGCTCCTTCCGCATGCGGATGGCGGGCACCGAGGGCGCCGTGGTCGAGGTGACCGTGCGCTGCCCCGAGGGCTTCCAATCGCCCGCCGAGGCCGTGCGCGTGCCACTGCGCTCGGCCGTCTCGCTCGACCGCAACGCGCAGGCGACGGGCATCGAGACCACCATCCAGTGCCCGCCCGACCAGCGCGTCGCCGCGGTGATCGTCCGCACGCCCAACCGCGCCAACCTGCCCGTGGTGTTCCAGGGCCGCGAGGTGACCCGCACCGACCTGCAGGGCGTGGCCCACATGATCTTCAAGGTGCACCCGCGCGACGTGCTCGCCTTCCGCATCGACACGTCGAGCCAGCCCCAGCTCCGCCCCGCGTCGCCGACCTTCACCGTCGCCACCCGCGACGGCGACGACGTGTACGTCAGCACCCTCAACTTCGAAGAGGCCGCCGCGCCGCGGCAGGTCCGGCGCCCCGCGCGGCCGAGCGCCCCGGTGCTCCAGCGCATCCCGCCCTCGCGCAATCGGGTCGGGGGCTTCTTCTGATTTCCCCCGCGCGATGACGTCATTGCGCAGCCCCCCTCCGAGCGATCGTCATGCAAACGTACTCCCGCCGCCGCGGCGACGCGGCTACCATCGCCCGCGCGCCCTTGCCAGGGGGCGGCAAACCCGCGATCGTATGGAGTGATTGAACCGCGTGACGCCCGACGCTCGAAAGGACGATCCGCCTGGGCGCGGCGACCCCGACGACCCGGGGCGCTCATCGCTGGTGCCGAAGACCACCATGGTCGGCCTCGGCCCCGAGTCCGTGCGCGCGTCGGGCGAGTCGCTCAAGCACACGCTGATGGGCCCCGGGCCCTCGCTCGTCCTCCCGCCGGGCCCCGCGGTGGAGCCCGGGCCTTCGGACGACGATGACGACGACGGCCCGCCCCCGTCGCCCGTGCCCGCGGCGCTGAAGAACACCTTCGTCGGCGTCGGCCCGCTCGCGCCGCCCTCTGCCAACGCCCCCGCGACGACGTCCGCGCCGCCCGCGGCCACGTCGTCGACGCCCGCGCCGCGCCCGAGCCTCAAGGCCACGCTGGTGGGCCCCGGACTGCGCGACGAGGCGCACGCCACCGCCTCGCGGCTCTCGCCGCCGCCCGAGCTCGGCGAGGGGACGCTCTTCGCCGGCGACCTGCGCATCCTCCGGCGCATCGCGCGCGGCGGCATGGGCACGGTGTACGAGGCCGAGCAGCTCAGCACCGGGCGGCGCCGCGCGCTCAAGATCCTGCACCGCGCGCAGGCCCTCGACGAGCGGCAGCGGCAGCGCTTCCTGCAGGAGGCGCGCATCACGTCGCGCATCGAGAGCGAGCACATCGTCGACGTGGTGGTGGCCGGCGCCGACGCCTCCACCGGCACCTTCTGGATCGCGATGGAGCTCCTCGACGGCGAGACGCTGGCCGAGCGGCTGATGCGCCTCGCGCCCGGGGCGCCGCTGCCCGACGCGGAGTCGTGGCGCATCCTCACGCAGCTCTCGCGCGGCCTCGCGCGCGCCCACGCGCAGGGCGTGGTGCACCGCGACCTCAAGCCCGCCAACGTCTTCCTCGCGAAGGGCGACCCCTTCACGGTGAAGCTCCTCGACTTCGGCATCGCGCACCTGCTCGACGACGACGTCGACTCGAGCGAGGGGCCCCTCGGCACGCCGCTCTGGATGGCGCCCGAGCAGGCGCGGCGCGGCGAGATCACGCCGACGGCGGACATCTGGGCCGCGGGGCTTTTGGGCTTCCGGCTCTTCGCCGGGCGGAGCTACTGGCTGAGCGCGCGCAAGCCCGTGGTGGAGATGAGCTCGCTGCTCGCGGAGATGCTCGACCGGCCGCTGCCGCGCGCGTCGGAGCGGGCCGAGGCGCTCGGGTGCCCGCGGCGCCTGCCCGACGGCTTCGACGGGTGGTTCGCGCGGTGCGTGGCGCGCGACCCGGGGCTGCGCTTCCGCTCGGCCGACGAGATGGCGATCGCGCTCCAGCAGATCGTGCCCGACGTGAACGCGATGCCCGTGATCGAGTACACGCCGGCGTCGGCGCGGCAGCACACGCCCGTGCTCGCGCGCCCGTACCCCCGCCGCGACTCGGCGCGCCCGCCGTCGCCGCTCGGGCGCGCCATCGTCGAGGACGAGGTGCGCGTCCCGCCGCACGCGGCCCCGCTCGACGAGGCGCCCGAGGCGCCGCCGTCGCCGATCCCGCTGACGCGCCCCGCGACGCGCTCGTCCGACCCGACGCGCTCGCTGGAGCCCGCGCGCCCGTCGGACGCGACGCGTTCGGCGGAGCCCCGGCCCCGCGCGGAGACGCCCGACCAGGACTCGATGGTGCGCGAGCGGCCGCTCTCCCTGCGCTCGTCGCCGCCGCCCGAGTTGGAAGCGCCCGCCCCCGCGCGCCGTCCGTTGTCGCCCGCCGAGCAGACGCTGAAGCTCCCGGCGCTGACGGAGCTCGAACCCACGGGCCCCTCACTCCGCGCGGTGGTGGCCTTCGGCGTGCTCACGGGCCTCGGGGCCGCCGCGGTGGGCGTCGCCGTCACCCGCGCGCGCCAGCCCGCGCCCGTCGTCCTGCCCGCGCCCGCGCCCGCGCCACTGCCCGCACCCCCCGACGGCCGCTGGGTCTTCGGCACCGGGCGCCTTTGGAACGGCAGGATGACCAGCGACGCGGCCGACTGGTCGTTCGTGATGGTGCTGCGGCAGGTGGAGGCCGGGCAGGTGGAGGGCTACGTGTCCTGGACGGCCGTTCGCGCGCCCAACGCCCGCCCCGGCGAGCAGGTTCGCGAGAACCTCGAAGGCAACTGGGACGAGGGCACCCGCACCCTCGAGCTCCACGGCACCGCGAGCTCCAACCCCTTCGTCCTCCCGGTCAACGCCTACCGCCTCACCGCCGCGCCCGACGGCGCGCTCACCGGCACCTCGATGGACTCGTCGTCGCAGATCACCGGGCGCGCCGCGGCCCGCATGCGCCGCTGAGTGGGCGCGCGCCGGCCCGCGCTCGCCGCCCTCGCGCTCGTCCACGCGTGCCATCACGCGCCGCCCGTCGCACCCCCGCCGTCGCCTCCGCCCCCCGCGCGACCTCCGCCCGCGCCGCTTCCCGAAGCCTCCCCCGAGGCCACGCTCGACGAGTACGCGGTCGACGACGAGCGGCCGTGGCGGGCGGTTCTCTACACGTGGACGTCGCCGGCGCGCGTGGCGGAGGCGGCGCGCGACGGGGTGCTCCTGCGCACGGCCGCCGACGAGGGGGCGACCACGCCCTTCAGCGAGCTCCTCGCACGGATGGAGCGGCGCGGCGGTGAAGAGGGCGCCGTCGGCCGCGCGCTCCTACGCGACCCGGCGCTGCGGCGCTACCGCTACGCCTGGGCCAACGCCTTCGCGACCGCGCGCGGCTTCGAGGGCCGCAGCTACGGCAGCGCGCTCGTGCGCATCGAGCTCCGGCCCGACGCGCTGGTGCTCCGCCTCGCGCCGGGCGACGCGCGGCCCGTCCGCATCTTCGACCGCGACCACCGCGAGGCCCCCGCGTCGCGCTTCGAAGCACTGCGCCACCGCGTCGGGGCCGTCTACCACGTGCGGCGCGCGCCCGAGGTCCCCGTCGCCTTCCGCGAGTACGTCGTGGTCAACGCGGCGATGGTGGCCTCGTGGGAGGTCGGCACGCCCGCCGTGTGCGACGAGCTCGCGCGCGAACGGCGCATGGTCGAGGGCCTCATCCCGCTCGACCCCGCGCGCTACGGGGGCGCGTGGGCGCGGACGATGGCGACGGCGGCGACGCACTACCGCCCGACGGCCGACAACCTCCGCGCGGTGGTGGCGTCGATCGCGCGCTGCGACGTGACGGTGGTGCGCCCGCCGCGCTGAGAAGTGACGTCACTCCGCGGCGTCGCGCGCCTCGTCGCGCCGGTCGAGCCGCGCGCGAACCGCGTGGTAGAGCGCCTCGTGCGTCGAGGGCGCCGGCAGCGGCACCTGCCCCCCCGGCGCGCCGAAGGCGGCGACCGCGTCGCGCAGGGCTTCGCGCGCGGAGATCGCGAGCATGAAGGGCGGCTCGCCGACGGCCTTGCTCCCGTGGATCACGCTCTGCTGCGCGGCGTCGGAGAGAAGCGCGACGCGGAAGTCCATCGGCGCGTCGCTCACCGCGGGAATCTGGTAGGTGCTCGCGGAGTGGGTGAGGAGGCGGCCCTTCGCGTCCCACTTGAGCTCCTCGGCGGTGAGCCAGCCGACGCCCTGGACGTACGCGCCCTCGACCTGGCCGCGGTCGACGCCGGGGTTGAGCGAGTCGCCGACGTCGTGGAGGATGTCCGCGCGCACCACGCGCTTCATCCCCGTGTAGCCGTCGAGCTCGACCTCGGTCACCGCCGCGCCGAAGGCGTAGTAGTGGAAGGGGCGGCCCCGGCCGGCCTTGCGGTCGTAGGCGATGTCGGGCGTCTTGTAGAAGCCCGTCGCCGACAGCGGCACCTGCTGCACGTACGCCCGCTCGCACACGGCCTTCCACGTCTGCGACTCGCCGCGCGCGGTGAACTGCCCGTCGCCCACCGTCACCTCCGCGGACTCGCAGCCGAGCATCGACGCGGCCACGGCGACGAGGCGCTCGCGCAGCGTGACGCAGGCCGCGCGCACCGCCGCGCCGTTGAGGTCGGCGCCCGCCGAGGCCGCGGTGGCGGAGGTGTTGGGCACCTTGTCGGTGCGCGTCTTCATCACGCGAATGTTCGAGGCCGGGAGCCCGAGCTCGCGCATCGCCACGCCCAGCACCTTGGTGTAGAGCCCCTGGCCCATCTCGGTGCCGCCGTGGTTCACCTGGACGGAGCCGTCGCGGTACGCCAGCACCAGCGCCCCCGCCTGGTTGAGGAAGGTCGCCGTGAACGAGATGCCGAACTTCACCGGCGTGATCGCCAGGCCCCGCTTCACCATGGGGTGCGCGGCGTTCCACGCGTCGACGGCGGCGCGGCGGGCGTCGTAGTCGGACGACGCGAGCAGCTCCGACCAGATGCGCGGCAGGCGGTTGTGCTCGACGAGCTCGCCGTAGTGCGTGGTGCTCGTCTCCCCGTCGCCGCGGTAGAAGTTGCGCTCGCGCACCGCCCGCGGGTCGAGGCCGAGCGCGCGGGCCACGCGGTCGAGCGCGTCCTCGATCACCACCATCCCCTGCGGCCCGCCGAAGCCGCGGAAGGCCGTGTGCGACACCACGTTGGTCTTCGCCACGCGCCCGAACACGTCCACCGCCGGGAGGTAGTAGGTGTTGTCGATGTGGAAGAGCGCGCGGTCGTTGATCGACTCGGAGAGGTCGAGCGCCCAGCCGCCGTCGGAGTACACGTTGGCGGTGAAGCCGAGGACGCGCCCCTCCAGGTCGAACCCGACGCGGAAGTCCGTGCGGAAGGGGTGGCGCTTGCCCGTGAGGGCCATGTCGAGGTCGCGGTCGAGCATCAGGCGCGCGGGCCGCCCCGTCTTCCACGCCGCGAGCGCACAGAGGGCCGCGAAGCCGTTGCCCTGCGTCTCCTTGCCGCCGAAGCCGCCCCCCATCCGCGGCGACTCCACCACCACCGCGGCGCGCGACAGGTGGAGCACGTGCGACACCACCGCCTGCACCTCCGACGGGTGCTGCGTCGACGACACCACCCGCACGCCGCCGTCGTCGGTGCGCTCAGCCCACGCGGCGTGGGTCTCCAGGTAGAAGTGCTCCTGGCCCCCGCTGGTGACCGTGCCTTCGAGCGAGCGCGGCGCGGCGGCGATGGCGGCCTCCGGGTCGCCGCGACGGATGCGGTGGCCGTTGGTGTGCCACGAGTCCGCGGCAATCGCCGCGTCGATGCCGAGCACCGCGGGCAGGGGCTCGTACTCCACCTCCACGCGCATCGCGGCGGCGCGGCAGGCGTCGTACGACTCGCCCACCACGACGGCCACCATCTGCCCGTGGAAGAAGACCTCCCCCTGCGCGAGCAGCGGCTCGTCCTGGCGGACGGCGCCGACGTCGTTGGTGCCCGGGATGTCCTCCGCGAAGTACACCGCGGTGACGCCGGGCATCGCGAGGGCCTTCGAAGCGTCGCGGCGCACGATGCGGGCTCGCGCGTGCGGGGAGCACACCGGCCAGAGCTCGAGCATCGGGCGGTCGAGGCACTGGTCTTCGACGTACACCGCCGCGCCCGTGGCGTGCCCGACGCCGCTCTCGTGCTTGAGCGCCCGCGACGCGTCGTCCGTCGGCTGCTCCGCGCCCGGCACGAACTCCAGCGCCCCGTCCTGCCCCAGCGACTCCGCCCCTTCGAAGAACTTCTCGAACAAGCTCGCCACCAGCTCGCGCCGGTAGGCCACCTCGCTCCGCGCGTCGGCGATGGGCGCGAAGGCCTCGCGCAGCATCGGGAGCGCCGCGTCGACGGTGGCGCGCGTCCAGGGGTTGCCGACGAGCAGCCGCTCCACCGCCGACGCGCACACGGGCGTCGCGGCGACGCCGCCGTAGGCGAGGCGCGCGTGGCGGACGACGTTGGCGGCGTCGACGTCGACGCAGAAGGCCGCGGCCACGATGCTGATGTCGAGCTCGCGGCGCTTGGAGACCTTGTACGTGTTGAAATGCCGCGTCCACGCCGGGTCGCGCGGACCCTCTTCGAAGCACACCTTCGCGATCACCTCGTCGGCCCGCAGGGCGGTCTGCCGGTAGCCCGTGAAGAAGTCCGCCAGCGGGATCGCCCGCTCCCCGTCGGCCGACCGCGCCACCACCTCGGCGTCGAGCGCGAGCAGCGTCGGGGGCATGTCGCCGATGGGCGAGGCCGTCGCGAGGTTGCCCGCCAGCGTGGCCCGGTTGCGGATCTGCCGCGACGCGAACACCCGCAGCATCTTCGTGACGCCCGGCAGCGACGCGCCGAGGGCCTCTTCGAGCGCGGTGAGCGTTGCCCCGCCGCCCACCTCCCAGCGCCCGCCTGCGCGGGTGACGGCGCCGAAGCCCGCCACGCCTTCCGTGCTGATGAGCAGCGGGAAGCGGCGGTACTTCTTGTTCATCTCGACGCCGACCTCGGTGGCGCCGGCGACGAGCACGGCCTCGGGGTGCGCGCGCCGCAGCGCGCAGAGCGCGTCGAGCGTGGCGGGCCGGACGAAGCGGTCGCCCGTCGCGGGGTCGACGACGTCGAGCGGCGGGGCCTCGGGCGCGGCGTCGGGCGCGACGAGCGGCAGGCGGAAGCGGTCGTGGGCGAGGGCCTCGTCGCGCGACGCGAGGAGGTCGCAGGCGGCGTCGCGGATGGGGCGGTAGCCGGTGCAGCGGCAGAGGTTGCCGCAGAGCTGGTCGGCGACGGCGGGGCGGTCGAGCGCATCGGGGCGGTGGAGCGCCTCGAAGAGCGACATGACGAACCCGGGGGTGCAGTAGCCGCACTGCGATCCGTAGCGCTCGGCGAGGGCGCGCTGGGCGGGGTGGGGTCCGCCCTCGGCGAGGCCCTCGACGGTGACCACCTCGCGCCCCGCGAGCATCGGGAGCAGGGTGATGCACGAGGTCACCGAGCGCCACGCGGGGCGGCCGTGCGCGTCGACGTCGCGGAGGGCGACGGTGCAGGCGCCGCAGTCGCCCTCGGCGCAGCCCTCCTTGGAGCCGGTGAGCCCCCGCGCCCGCAGCCACTCGAGGAGCGAGAGGTGGGTGGAGGCCGCCGCCACCCGAACCGGGCGGCCGTTGAGGGTGAACTCGATCGCGTCGCTCATGGCGCGCGGAGCCTACCGACGAGCGGCGCGTGGGGAAAGGGCCCGCGCGAGGGTCAGCGGTTCGTTGCGGTCGGGTCCGCGGCGCGCGCCACGATCGTCCGCACCGGCACCCGCAGCGCGCGGAGCGCCTCCAGGTGCTCGCGCAGCGCGTCCATCGACTCGGGACGCAGCGGGATCGAGTACACCCGGAACACCGCCCCCTCCGGGAGGCTCACGGCGTCGACGAGGGCCCCGTCGGGATCGCGCGGCGGCGCGGGCGAAAACTCCCCGAGCGCGTAGCGCCGGAGGTCGAGGTCCACGTCGATCCGTGCGGTCGATCCGTCGTCGTCCGACGCCTCCAGCAGCTCGAACGCGCGGCCGACGAGCTGGACCACGTCGAACTGGTAGAGCAGATCCCCGTCGGGGCTGCGGTCGTAGAGGGTCTCTTCCATCGTCTCCCTGGCGACGGCCGGCGGCGCGGCTTTCAGCACCACTTGTCGATGACGTGCATCAGGCCTTCACCCGTCGTCGACGCTACCTTCTTCACTCACGTTTTGCGCGTTTGTTCGAGCGGTCACGATACGCCGCGTGCTTGCGGAACACCCGCTTCAGATCGACGCGCAGTTGCTCGAACGCGTCGGGCTCGAGTTCGAACGTCACCTCCACCCCTCCCAACGAAGCGAGCGCCGGATCCTTGCCGTCGAAATCCGCGCGGAAGGAGCCCCGCGTCAGCTCAGCCCGGGCGATGCGGTCGTATCCGGAGTTGCGCTGGTCGTCGACCTCGACGTGGATCATGCCCGTGCCCCGGGCCCTCTTCTCGTAGCCTTCCACCCACACCTGCAGCGCGAGGTAGTGGGCGGCGCCGTCGCCGAAATGCACGGTCAGCACCTCTTCGAAGTCCGAGAAGCACTCGACGGCGGAGGCTTGAAAACGCAGCATGCTCGTCCCCTTTCCTGCCCGGGCCTACCGCTCGCTCACGCGGTACAGGCCGATCGCGAAGAGCACCGCCCCGGCCCAACGGTACGCGTCGACGTACCCGTGGAGCACCGCCTCGTAATTGTTCACCGCCATCCGGCCGCCCTGCGCGGTCAGAAACGAATCAGCGGACTGATACCCGAGCCTCGGCCCGAGGGACAACAGCACCGCGCCCGCCAGCGTGGCCATCCCGTACAAGATGGTTCGATTCCTGTCGATCATCGCTCCCCCTGTTCGTGGCGCGTCGATTCCGACCCGCCCCGGGTCGTGATCTATCGCGCCGCCGGCCGGTCGTCAAACGCTCGCCCGGCGGCGGCGGGGCGCAGAAGCTCTGGCGGCCCTCACTGCCCTTCGGGCGGCTGCCACAGCTCGAGCTTGTTGCCCTCGGGGTCGACCACCCAGCCGAACTTCCCGTACTCCGACTCCTCGACCTTCTCCTCGACGCGCACGCCCTCCGCGCGGAGGGCGGCGAGCAGCGCGTGCAGGTCGGCGACGCGGTAGTTGATCATGAAGGGCGCCTCGCTCGGCGCGAAGTACTTCGTGTCGGCGGGGAAGGGGTTCCACACGGTGGAGCCGACGCCCTCGGGGCTGTCGGGGCCCTTCCACGCGAAGACTGCGCCGCCCCACTCCTGGATGTCGATCCCGAGGTGGGTCTTGTACCAGGCGCCGAGCGCCTTCGGGTCGCGGGCTTTGAAGAAGACGCCGCCGATGCCAGTCACGCGTTTCATGGGGGCGATCAAAGCGCGATGTCGAGCGCGGCCGCAACGCGAAACCAATCCGACTCCGAACTCCTGCTTCTCCGGGGCCGCTTTGCGTCGGGGGCGCTGGCTCGTGTAGGGTCGGGCGCGATGCAACGACGCGCCATCGCCCTGTCCGCCGTGCTGGGGCTCACGGCTTGTACGGGCTTCATCGCGGAGGCCGACCCCGACGCCGCCACGGCGCCCGACGACGCGCCCGCGCCAAGCGAAGACGCCACGCTCCCCGGCGACCCCGACGCGCTCGTCCCCACCGGCGACGAGGGAACCGCCGTGGAAGAACTCCGCCGCACCGACCGCCCCGCCGCCACCGACACCGCCGCGGACGCCGCCACCGACGCACGCCTCGACGCCGCCACCGACGTCGCCGCCGACCGCCCCGCGGAGGCCGCCGTCGACGTCCCCGCCCCGCCTCCCGCCACGCCGTGCACGCCCGCGGCAGGCGGCGGCTCCGCGACCGTGCGCGCGCCGACGCTCCGCCTCGCGCTGCGTGACATGGGGACGGAGTCGTGGCGCGGCGCGCCCCTCGTGGTCGACCTCGACCGCGACGGCGCGATGGAGGTGGTCGCCGCGCGCGAGCAGCGCGTGGTGGTGTGGCGCGCGACGGGCGCGCTCCGATGGGCCGCGCAGCCCGGCACGGCCCGCCTCTGGGCCCCGCCCGTGGTCGGCGACTTCACCGGCGACGCGAACCTCGAGGTCGTCGTCGCCTCGGGCGACCGCGTCGCGATGTACACCGCCGCGGGCGCGATGGCGCCTGGCTTCCCCGTGCGCTGGCGCGACGAGGTGCGCGGCCTCGCGGGCGGCGACCTCGACGGCGACGGGCGCCCCGAGATCGTCGCCACCACGACCAACACGCTCACCGCGGGCTCGCGCGAAGACGTGATGACAGCGTTCCGCGGGACGGGCGCCGTGCTCCGGGGCTTCCCACCGAACACGTCGGGGGCCGGGATGTGCGATGGCGCGTGCTCCATCGCGGGCGCCTTCGACCAGAACCTTGCCATCGGCCGCCTCGACGACGACGCGCTGATGGACGTGGTGGCGCCCACCGACAACGCCTACGTGTCGTGGCACCGCGGGACGGGCGAGGCCTTCCCCGCGTCGACGCTCTTCCGCGGCGTGACGCGCTCGCCGGGGGTGCGGTGGTTCACCGACTACGCCAACGCGCAGCAGGGCTACGCCAACAACGAGTCCACCGCCGAGCAGGCCCACTTCACCAACTCCTCCCCCGCCGTCGCCGACATCGACGGCGACGGGCGGCGCGAGATCGTCGTGGTCGGCTCGATCCAGAACGCCGCCCAGACCGACCGGCAGCGGGGCGTCGGGCTGTTCGTGTTCCGCAGCGACGGGACGCGGCCGACCGCGTGGCTGGCGCCCTTTCAAGCGCGCACCTACCTCGCGGGTCTCGAAGACCTCGGCGGCAACATCATCGGCACCCACAACGAGGTCACCGTCGCCGACCTCGACCCCGCTTCCCCGGGCCTGGAGATGGTGTTCGCCGGCTACGACGGGAAGCTCTACTGCGTCGGCGCCGACCGCTCGCAGCGCTGGAGCTTCCAGTTCACCACCGCGCGCAACCAGCTCCCGACGGGCGCGCTCGTCGCCGACCTCTCGGGCGACGGCCGCCCCGAGGTGGTGTTCGCGACGTACTCCACCGCGCAGAACACCAGCGCCCTCTTCGTCCTCTCGTCGACGGGCGCGCAGCTCCACCGCATCGCGCTCCCGGGCCGCGGCGCGATGGCGACGCCCGCCGTCGGCGACCTCGACCGCGACGGCACCCTCGAGATCGTCGTCAACCTCAAGGACGCCACCGCCGCCGGCGACGAGGCGCTCGTCTACAACGTGCCCGCCTCGGCCGCCAACTGCGCCCCGTGGCCCGTCGCCCGCCGCACGGCGCTGCGCGACGGCTACGTGCGCTGACGGCGCTCTCAGCTCCACCCCTCTCAAGGTGTGCTCCGCAGCTCGTATGCGTCGATCAAACCCGTCGTCCGCGCCGTCGCCCAGGGTGCTGCGGGGTTTGTCGCTGGCGCTCCCGCACCCCGCGCTACGGAGAGCAAGCGCCCCCTCCGGGGGCTTCCGAACCGCGCCGTCTCACCTCGGAAACGAACCTGAAGACGTGCGACGATCGGTGCGTGCGTGAGGTTCGAAAGCCCCGGAGGGGCGCCTGCCTTCCGTAGCGCGGGGTGCCGGAGCGCTAGCGACAAACCCCGCTCGCTGCGGTGGACAAACCGAAATCGAGGTTGAGAGGGGTGCCCCTCAGCTCCCCGCGAGCGCGCGCTCGATGTCGGGCGGCGAGAAGCCCACCAGGATGTGCCCGCGCACGTCGAGGATCGGGATCGACCCCGTCGGCACCCCCGCCCGCTGCGCCTTCGCCACCATCTCCTGCTGCGCGCCCGGGTCCTGCTCGATGTCCTTCTCCACGAAGGGGACGTTGTGCGAGCGGAACCACCCCGCCGCCGCGTGGCACGCGCTGCACCACGACGCGCCGTACACGATCACCCCGGGGCCGTTGGGCTGCGACGCGCCGTTGCCATGCGCCCCGCCCGCCTGCGCCACCTGCGTCGGCGGCTGCGGCGGCGCGACGGGCGTGCCGGGCGCCTCGCGCACCCCCGCCATCGCGCGGAGCTGCGCGGCGAACGCGTCCGCCCGCACCGCACGAACCGGGAACGTCCCCCGCGGCGTCGGCGCGCGCAGGTCGGCGACGTAGACCCAGCCCGGCGGGCGCTGCGCGGGGTTCGACGGGTCGACGCGCACCACCTCGCGACGCGCTTCGGGCACGTCGGCCACGCGCTGCACGACGTGGGTCGCCGCGCGCTCATCGAACCAGAAGAACATCAGCTCGCCGCTGTCGGCCCGCACTTCGAACGGCACCGCCGGCGCCGCCTCCGCGTGGCCCTCCGGCGTCACCGCCGGCGCCGCGCCGCCCTCGCCGCCGGGCGCGCGCCGCTGACACGCTGTTGCCATCGCCAGCGTCAACGCCAGCGCCATCAGGGGTCTACGCATCGCCCGCCTCCGAGAGCTTCATCCACTCCTCGGTCCACGCGTCCACCTTCGCCGCGAGCGCCTGCTCCTCCTCGGCGAGCTTCGCGACGCGTCCCCAGTCGCCGCCCGGGTCCTTCGCCAGCTCGGCGCGCAGCTCCGTCAGCTTCGCCTCGCCGTTGGCCACGAGCTTCTCCAGCTCGGCCACGCGGCGCTGGCGCTTCTCCAGCTCGCGGGCCTTGCGCTTGCGCTCCTCGTGCGACTCCTTGCCGCCGGCCGCGGGCGCACCGGGGGCGGACTTCGCGGCGGGCGCGGCCTTCGCGGCGGGCTTCGGCGCGGCCTTCTGCGGGCCCACCTCGCGCGCGTCCACCTCCACCCCGGGGCGGTCGTGGAGCGCGCGGCGCGCGTGGTAGTCGGCGTAACCGCTCGGGTAGAAGGTCGCCTTCGCGTCTTCGAGGTGGAGAACCCGCGTCGACACCCGGTCGAGGAAATAGCGGTCGTGCGACACCACCACCAGCGTCCCTTCGAAGTGCCGGAGGGCCTCCTCGAGGATCTCGCAGGCGGGGATGTCGAGGTGGTTGGTGGGCTCGTCGAGCAGCAGGAAGTTGCGCGGAACCAGCAGCAGGCGCGCGAGGGCGAGGCGCGTCCGCTCGCCGCCCGAGAGCGACCCGACGCGCCGGAAGCCGTCGTCGCCGTAGAAGCGGAAGCGCGCGAGGTACTCCCGCGCCGCGTCGACCACCATGTCGGGACGCACCGCGCGGATCTCCTCGACGCAGCTCCGTTCGGGGTCGAGCGATTCGAGGTGCTGGTCGAAGTAGCCCATGTCGAGGTTGGTGCCGCGGCGGACGGTGCCGTCGTCCTCGGCGCCCGCGGGCGTGGGGAGCCCCGCGAGCTGCTTGAGCAACGTGCTCTTGCCCGTGCCGTTGGGTCCGACGATGGCCAGACGATCCAACCGACGGAGGAGCAGGTCGATTCCCGCGAAGAGCCTCCGGCCGCCGCGGACGGCCCCGAGGCCCTGGGCTTCGAGCACGATGTCGCCCGAGCGGCGCGGCGGGGCGAAGCGCATCCCGAGCTTGCGCGCGTCGGTCCAGACGTCCTCGGGGAGGTCGAGGCGGGCCATCTTCTCCAGCATGCGCCGGCGCGACTTGGCCTGGTTGGTCTTCTGGCCCGCGAGGTTGCGGCGGATGAAGTCCTCGGTCTTGGCGATCTCGGCGCGCTGGAGCTCGACCTCGCGGCGCTCGCGGGCGAGCGTCTCGTCGCGGAGCACGAGGTACTCGGTGTAGGCCGCCGGGTAGAGCCGGAAGCGCAGGAGCCCCAGCTCGCCCGTCTGCGGGCACGTCGCGTCGAGGAAGGCGCGGTCGTGCGACACCACCACCGCCGCGCCGGGGAAGCCCCGGAGGAAGCCCTCCAGCCACTCGGTGCTCTCGATGTCGAGGTGGTTGGTGGGCTCGTCGAGGAGCAGGAGGTCGGGCCGCGACACCAGCACCGCCGCGAGCTGGAGACGGCCCCGCTCGCCGCCCGAGAGCGAGCTCACCGCGCGCTCGAGGTCGGCGTCGGAGAAGCCCACCTGGTGGGCGACGGTCGACACCTCGCGCTCGATCGCGTCGGCGCCCGAGAGGTGGTGGCGGTCCTGCGCGCGGGCGAGGCGGTCGAGGTCTTCGGGGAGGCCGCTGGCGGCGGCGTGCTCGGCGGCGGTGAGCGCATCGCGGGCCGCGCGCGCCTCGGCGAAGGGCGCGAGCAGCACGTCGAGCACGCGCCCCGCGACGTCGGGCTCGTGCGACTGGCGCAGGTACCCCACCCGCACGCTCTTCGGCAGGAGCACCCTGCCCTCGTCGGGCGCCACCTCGCCGGCGATGATGCGCAGCAGCGTGCTCTTGCCCTGCCCGTTGGGCGCGACCAGCGCCATCCGCTCGCCCGCGCCGAGGGTGAACGAGACGTCTTCGAAGAGGATCTCGGCGCCGTAGCCGAAGGAGACGTGATCGACCTGGAGGACGGTCATCGGTCGTGCGCCGCGGGGGGTGTCGATGCGGTTGGTGGGGTTTACTCGCGCGCGGAGACGTAGCGCTCGGCGTCGATCGCGGCCATGCAGCCGGTGCCCGCGGCGGTGATCGCCTGGCGGTACACGTGGTCGGCGACGTCGCCGCAGGCGAACACGCCGGGCACGCTGGTGGCGGTGCTGCCGTGCTGCACGCGGATGTAGCCGTTGTCGTGCGCCTCGACGTGGCCGAGGAAGAGCTTCGACGCCGGCGTGTGCCCGATGGCGACGAAGACCCCGTCGATGGGCATCTCCGAGAGCGCGCCGGTCTTCGTGTCGCGGAGCACGACGGCGGTGACGCGCTTCTTCGTCACGTCCTTCACCTCGGCGATCTCGCTGTTCCAGATGAAGCGGACCTTCGGGTTGCGCAGCGCGCGCTCCTGCATGATCTTGCTGGCGCGGAGGGTGTCGCGGCGGTGCACGACGGTGACCGAGCGGCACATGTTGGTGAGGTAGTTGGCCTCCTCCATCGCCGTGTCGCCGCCGCCCACCACGATCACGTCCTGGTTCTTGAAGAAGGAGCCGTCGCAGGTGGCGCAGGCCGAGACGCCGTAGTTCTGCAGGAGCTTCTCGCCGGGGGCGCCCGTCCAGTTGGCGACCGCGCCCGTCGCGATGATCACCGTCGGGGCGGTGAGCGGCTCGGCGAGGCTCTCGACCCACACGCGCTTCACGTCGCCGTGGAGGTCGATCTTCACCGCGTCCTCGGTGAGGAAGGTCGTGCCGAAGCGCTCCGCCTGCGCGCGGAACATCTCCATCAGCTTCGGCCCCGTCACCCCGTGGGGGAAGCCCGGGTAGTTCTCCACCTCGGTGGTGATCATGAGCTGGCCGCCGGGCTGGTGGTCGTCGGCCAGGCCCTCGATCACGACGGGGTTCATGTTGGCGCGGCCGGCGTACACGGCCGCGGTGAGCCCCGCGGGGCCGCTCCCGATGATGATGACCTTGTGCTTCGTCGTCATGGTGGGGTGAGAACCGCCGGGAGCCTCAGAGGGTTCCGAGGAGGGCGTCGTAGGCGTCGGCCGAGAGGAGCTTGTCGAGCGACTCGCCCGCCGCGGGCTCGATCACCACCATCCAGCCCTCGCCGTACGGGTCTTCGTTGACCGTCTCGGGCTTGTCGTTGAGGGCGCCGTTGACCGCGACGAGCTTGCCCGAGATGGGGGCGAAGAGGTCGCTCACGGCCTTCACCGACTCCACCGTGCCGAAGGGCTTGCCGGCCGTCAGCGTAGCGCCGACCTTCACGTCGAGGTTGACGAGGGTGATGTCGCCGAGCGCCTCGACCGCGTGCTTCGTGATGCCGACGCGCACGTTGGCGCCGTCCGCGCGGGCCCACTCGTGGTCGTTGGTGTACCGGAGATCCCTGGGGTTGTCGGACATGGACTTCGCTGCTCCTGGCGGGAAGACGTGGCGGTGGCGGGTCAGTGCGCGGGCGCGGGCTCGGCGGCGGCCCCATCAGCGGCGCCACCGTCGGCGGCCTCCGGGGGGGCCCACACGCCGGGCGAGACGTAGAGGTACATCCAGAGGGCCCCGACCAGCAGCAGCCCCATCCCGAGCAGGGGCATCCACCCCGGCGTGCGCAGGGGGTCCTCCTCCGGGGGGGCGTGGTGCGCGTGGTGGCCCTTGGAGTCGTCGTGCGAGGCGTGCGGGTCGGCCATGGCGATGCGGGAGGTACTACCAACGCGCCGCCCCGGTCAACGGGGGAGCGGCGGTGGGCCTACGGGAATGGCGCGTCGCTCAGCGGCGCCAGGTGCGGCCGGCGGCGCCGGAGGCGTAGCCGCGCTGGCGGGAGATGAGCCCGCGGTAGGTGAGGTCGCGCTCGTTCTGGAGGAGGGCGAGGAGCACCCGGCCGGCGGCCTCGGCGTCGTCGGTGGCGCGGTGGGCGTTGGTGAGGTCGACGCCGACGCGGGCGGCCACCTCGCCGAGCTTGAAGCCCTTCACCCCCGTCTGGAGCGAGCGGGCCCAGACGAGGGGGTCGATCCAGTCGACGCCGACGCGGAGGGCCGGCGGCGACTCGCGGGTGCGCGTCGGCGTGATGCCCACGCGCCGCATCTCCGCGTAGATGAACGACCTGTCGAAGCCGGCGTTGTAGGCCACGGGGATGCGGCCGCGGAGGAGCTCCACCACGCGCTGGGCGACCTTCTCGAAGCGGGGCTCGCTCTTCACCTTGTCGTCGCTGATGCCGTGGACGGCCGCGGCCTCCGCGGGGATCGGGATGCCCGGGTTGACCAGCATCGCGTGGCGCCCGGTGACCTCCCCCCCGTCGAAGTGGACGACGGCGATCTCGACGATGCGGTCGCCGCGGGCGGGGTCCTTGCCAGTGGTCTCGGTGTCGATGACGGCGAGCGGGAGCTCACGCCAGGGGCGGTCGACGTCGAGGTCCTCCGCCAGCCCGAGCTGCGCCGGCGGCGCGCGCAAGAGGAACTCCGTGATGCCCGGGTACGGGAGCCCGGTCGGGAAGCACCCGCAGATCTCGTGTCGGCCGTGCGCCATGGCGGTGGTCTGTGGGATCGAAGCACGGGGGCGGGCGCCGCCGCCAGTATCCGCCGGCGGGTTCACAACTCTGTGGCGGCGCGGGCGCGATGTTTTCTATCCTCCGCGCCCATGGCCCGAGCCCGACCCTTCGCCCTCCCCTGCGCGCTCGCGCTGGCCGCGTGCAGCGCGCCCCGCCTGCCCCCGCCGCCGCCCGAGGCCGCGACGGAGGTCTCCCTCGACGCCGAGCGCATCCGCCGGGGCGCACCGCCCGTGGTGGTGGTGGCCGACACCGAGCGCGACGAGGGCCGCATCCGCGGCGCGATCCTGCAGCAGCGCGCGGCCATGCAGGATTGCATCGAGCGCGTGCTGCCGTCCAACCCCGACGTGGTCGGGCGCATCGACCTGCAGTTCGTCGTCGAGCGCTCGGGGCTCATCCACGACGCGGTGGGCGAGACCACGGTGCCCGCGCTGCGCGCGCCGAAGGAGTGCATCCTCGGGCTCGTGCGCGAGACGCACATCGAGGGCCTCCAGCGCGCGGCGGCGGTGCGCTTCCCGATCGAGTTCGAAAACCCGCTGCTCGAGCTCAACCTCGCCGAGGTGGTGCTCTACCCCCAGATGCGCATCGAAGCCCCGACCAGCGCCGCGGTGGCCGTCGGCGCCGGCGCCGGCGACCTCACCTCCGACGAGGCGCAGAGCCTCGTGGAGGCCCAGAAGCAGGCGCTCCTCGCGTGCTACACGCCGCTCCTCCGCGGGCCCTTCCGGCGCGGCGTCCCGCGGCCGCAGGGCTCCGCCCGCTTCGAGATCACGGTCGCCCCCGACGGGCAGGTCGCCGACATCGACCGAACCGAGACGACCGAGCCCGTCCCGGCCGCCGCGGAGTGCATGCAGACCGTGTTGCAGGGCCTCCGCTTCCGCGCCACGGGGCGCCGCTCGGTGGTGCGCGCGCGCTTCTTCATGCGCCCGCAGGAGCGCGCCGCGGCCGCCGCCGCCCAGCCCTGAAACCGCCTGTCACGGTGGTGCGAATGCGGGTTCGCACCGCGCTGCGGCCGTCCTGAAAAAGTCCGCCGCGCGTCGCGGTCGGTGGTTCCATTTTGGGGGGGAGTGGCGGTACACCCGTGGCTGAAGCGGCGCCGCCGCCGCGCGCCGCTGGAGGAAGCATGAGAAACCGTATTCTTTTCCCCGTCACCGCCGGGATGCTCGGCGCCTTCGTGGTCGCCGCCCCCGCCGCGGCGCAGAACCGCCGGATCAACATCAGCTCCGCGCCGCCCGGCGCGACGGTGCGCCTCGACAACCAGACGTCCCCGCCCATCGGCACGACGCCGATCCGCAACCGCGCGGTCCGGGCCGGCGCGCACACGCTCTTCTTCGAGCTCCAGGGCTACGTGCCCGGCCGCCTCGACATCAACGTCGCGCGCAACGGGGAGACGTTCACCGGCTCGCTCCAGCAGGCCGGCAGCATCAACGTCAGCTCGGACGTCCCGGGCGCCGCGATCACCATCGACGGCCAGGAGCGCGGCACGTCGCCGACGCGCGTCGACGGCCTCGCGCCGGGCCCGCACGTCGTTGAGCTCCGCTCGCCCAACCTCCCGCCCTTCTCGCAGACGGTCACCGTGCAGGGGGGCCAGGTCGCGGCCGTGTCCGCGCAGCTCCGCCCGGCCACCGGCACCGTCCGCGTGGTGCTCACCAACCCCAACGGCGCGGTGCCCGCCAACGCGCAGGTGCTCCTCGACGGCGCGCCGCTCAACGGCTCGCCGCCGTCGAGCGACCAGGTGCCCGTCGGCAGCCACGTCGTGCAGGTGATGGCCGAGGGCTTCCGCCCCGTCACCCAGAGCGTCACCGTCGCCGCGGGCCAGGCGCAGAACGTCGCCGTCGCGCTCGAGCAGGTGGTCAACGGCGGCACCGTCCGCGTGATCACCGCCACGTCGGGCGCGGAGATCTACCTCGACGGCGAGCGCGTCCAGGGCTCGCCCGCCGTCGCGCAGAACGTCCCCGCCGGCACCCACTCCGTCCGCGTCACCGCGCCGGGCCGCGCGGCCGTCATCCGCGAGGTCACCGTCACCGCGGGCCAGGTCACCGCGCTCGACGTCGGCGAGCTCGCCGCGGCCTCGCAGAACGGGCGCATCTCCGTCCGCGCCGCGGTGGCCGAGGCCGAGGTGGTGCTCGACGGCGCCAGCGTCGGCCGCGCCCCCTACGAGCGCCAGGACGCGCCCCCCGGCGACCACATCGTCATCGTCCGCGCGCCGGGCTACGAGGAGGTGCGCCGCACCTGCACCGTCAGCGCAACGCAGGCCTGCGAGGTGGTGGCCGACCTCCAGCGCGCGCGCCCGATGGGCGTGGTCCACGTCGAGGTGGTGAGCTCCGACGGGCGCCCGGTGCCCAACGCGACGATCCGCATCGGCGACGACGCGAACCCGCACCCCATCGGCGACATCTCCGTGCCCGCCGGCGAGACGCGGCTCACCGTCTCGGCCGACAACCACCAGCCCGGCCAGCAGACCGTCAACGTCGTGCAGGGCGGCACCGCCAACGTGCGCGTCACCCTCCAGCGCACGGGGCTCACCGGCCAGGACGTCGCCCGCCGCCGCGGGGCGATCAGCACCTTCGGCGCGGCCCCGCTCGTCCGCGGCGACGCGGCCTTCGACCTCATCGGCGGGGTGTTCGGCAGCCCGCTCGCCTTCCGCGCGACCCTCGGCTTCATGCCGCACGGGCTCTTCGCGGTCGACGGCGGCGTGGCGATCCGCATGGCGTCGCCGACCTTCTACGAGTTCGAGCTGCGCAGCCGCGTCGGCCTCCGGCTCGCGGGCGACACCTTCGCGGTCGGCGGCGAGCTTCGCTTCTACGGCGGCGTCGGCACGAGCGACCGCAGCGGCGTCGGCTTCCTCGCGCAGCTCAACCTCTCGACCCACTTCTCCCTCGCCAACGACGAGCAGGTGGCCGGCGAGAGCGCGCAGGATCGGGCCAACCGCCTCGGCAGCTTCGCGATCACCCTGAGCCCCGGCGTCGAGATCAACAGCGACACCTTCACCAACGCCGACCCGCCGACGCTCACCGTCAACAACGGCACGACGAGCACGGCGTACTCGCTCTGCTCCAACCGCCCGTCGCCCCCGTCGATGGGCATGGGCGCGCGCGACTGCACCCTCTCCGCCACGGTGCGGGGCTACCTCACCGGCGCGCTGGAGATCGGCCTCGGCCGCCACCTCAACGGCTTCGCCGGGCTCCAGTACTACTTCGCCCGCGCCGACACCGAGAACCTCGGCCCCGACAGCGGCGGCTCCAACACCGCGCGCCGCGCCGTCCACGCGACCTTCTGGGACATCGCCTCGCAGGCGAACTTCTTCTTCGGCGTCAGCTACAAGTTCTGACCGGCCCCGCAGGGCTCCGCCGCCCGCCCCCCGCCGCACAGCGGGGGGACGGGCGGGGCGGTTCGCTCAGCGCGCGCCGCGCAGGGCGATGTACGTGCCCTGGATCTGGAAGGCCGCCGTGAAGCCGTCGGCGATGCGCCGGTCGTTGGCGCACTCGCGCCCGGGGATGCGCGTGCCGTCGCCGTCGTAGCAGGCGACGATGCGCGGCGCCGAGCCCGAGGGCCCCGGCATGGTCTCGATGCGCTCGAGGCCGTCGCCGTCGAGGTCGATGTCGGGCTGCTGCGGGCCGATCTGGAAGAGCACGATCCGCTGGCCGCCGACCAGCAGCTCGAGGAAGGTGCCGCGGTCGCCGCCGCCACCGCCGCCGCCCCCGAGGCCGCCGGGGAGGAAGCCCGCGGGGTTGGGCAGCGCCGCGAGGTCTGCCGCCGGGATGGCGCCGCAAAGCACGCCGTCGCGCAGGCCCGTGACGCGCGTGGGCTCGGCGACCACGGTGCCCGAGAGGCGCCCGCGCTGGACGCGGAAGTCGAGCGCGCCCGCCGGGCCCGCCATCAGGTTGAGCCGCACGTCCTCGGGCCCGCCCGCCAGCGCGCCCATCGCGATGCGGCTCTGGAACGACGCCTGCGGCAGCAGCGTCATCGCGTTGAGCGAGCCCATCGAGACGTACTGGGGGTTGCCCGGCTGGGTGTTGTTGGTGCGGTCGGCGTCGCCGTCGGCGCCCACCATCCAGCCGACGCGGGTGTCGGGCACGTTCTGCCCGGTCACGTCGGTGAGGTTGAGGAAGCCGAGCTGGATCAGCGTCTGCCCGTTGGAGAAGTTGGAGTTGATGAAGGAGTTGAGCAGGCCCCCGGCCGACCCGAGCGCGCGGCCGAAGGCGTTGTCGGGCACGCGGTCGCCGGAGAAATCGCAGCCCACCATCCCGGTGTCCTGCGCGATCTGGAGGCTCGTCACCACCACGGCCTGCTCGCGGAGGCAGTCGGGGCCGCAGCCGTCCCAGCGGGTTCGGTTGCCGTCGTCGCACTGCTCGCCCATGTCCATCCGGCCGTTGCCGCAGGTGGCGACGGTGCGGCAGTCGGCGCCGCAGCCCGGGGTGGAGTCGCACACCTCGCCGACGGCGGTGTCGACGATCATGTTGCCGCAGCGCTCGTTGGAGCGGCAGTCGGAGCGGCAGCCGTCGCCCGAGGCGTTGTTGCCGTCGTCGCACACCTCGCCCATGTCGACCCGGTTGTCGCCGCAGCGGGCCTCGAAGCGGCACATCGCCGAGCAGCCGTCGCCGGAGACGTTGTTGCCGTCGTCGCAGCTCTCGCCGGGGTCGAGGAAGCGGTCGCCACAGCGGGGAACGCGGGGCACGTCCGGGGCGACGTCGGGCGGCGGGGTGACGTCGGGCGGGGCGATGTCGGGCGGCGGGGTGACGTCCGGCGGGGCCACGTCGGGCGGCGCGTCGAGGGGGGCGGGGACGTCGTCGGGGGTGACGTCGGCGGAGGCGTCGCGGCCGGTGGCGCGGATCACGTCGCTGCCGCAGCCGACGGCCGCGGAGGAGAGCCCGAGCGCGGCAAGGAGGAGAGCCCTGTGCTGCATGGGCCGCGACTCTATCGAAGCGACCGGCAATGTCCAGCGAACCGCCGGGGCGCGGCGGCGGGAGATTCCCGCGCGGCCGCCGGGGGAATGCGGGTATAACCGTCGAGGCGGCGCCATGAAGCAGATCGACAAGCTGGTCGGGCACCTCGTCCGCTTCCAGGCTGAGGTGCTGGTGGCCGCTTCCAACGGCCCGGTGGTGGTGCGCGTGGGCGGCGTCGAGCGGGCCTCCAACCAGACGCTCGACCACGCGGCGATCACCGCGATGGCGCTGGAGGTGGCGCCGCCCGCGCAGCAGCAGGAGCTCCGCGCGGGGCGCCCCGTTCGCTTCGTCTACGACAGCCCGCAGGGCCCCATCGGCGTCGAGGTGACCCCGTCGGCCTCGGCCTGGCGCCTCGCGCTCGGGCCCGCGTCGAGCGGGCGCGCGTCGCGGGGGCTGTCGTCGCCGGCCGTCCCCAAGGTGCCCGCGGCCGTCCCCTCCGCGGCCACGGTGCCCAACCCCCAGCTCCGCGAGGAGCGCGCCTCGGCGCCCGCCCCCGCGCCGGCGTCCCCCGCGGCGATCGCGCCCGTGATCGCGCCGGCGGCGACCGTCGGGGCGCAGCTTGCGGGGAACGACACCACCTCGATCGACCGGCTGCTCAAGGCGATGACGCAGAAGGGGGCGAGCGACCTCCACCTGTCGACCGGGATGACGCCGATCATCCGGCTGCACGGCGAGATGCAGCCCCTGGAGGCGACGATCCCGCCGCTGACCGACGCGGCGCTGCGCCAGGTGCTGATGCCGATCACCCCGGCGCGCAACCGGGAGGAGTTCGCGCGGCGCAACGACACGGACTTCGCGTACGAGATCCCGGGCCTCGCGCGCTACCGCGTCAACCTCTTCACGGACCGCAACGGCGTCGGCGCGGTGCTGCGGCGGATCCCCTTCGAGATCATCCCGGCGGAGAAGCTCGGGCTGTCGCCCGAGGTGATGGAGCTCTGCAACCTCTCGAAGGGCCTGGTGCTGGTGACGGGCCCGACGGGCTCGGGCAAGAGCACCACGCTGGCGGCGATGGTCGACCGGGTCAACGCCACGCGCGACGACCACATCCTCACCATCGAAGACCCGATCGAGTTCGTGCACAACGAGAAGCGCTGCCTCATCAACCAGCGCGAGGTGCGGGTGCACACCGAGGGCTTCCGCCCGGCCCTCCGCGCGGCGCTGCGCGAGGACCCCGACGTGGTGCTGGTCGGCGAGATGCGCGACCTCGAGACCATCGAGATCGCGATCGAGACGGCGGAGACCGGGCACCTGGTGTTCGGCACGCTGCACACCAACACCGCGCCGAGCACGGTCGACCGGATCATCGACCAGTTCCCCTCCGACCGGCAGTCGCAGATCAGGATCATGCTGTCGGAGTCGCTGCGCGGGGTGATCTCGCAGACGCTCTGCAAGAAGGTCGGCGGCGGGCGCGTGGCGGCCTACGAGGTGCTCATCGGCACGCCCGCGGTGTCCAACCTCATCCGCGAGGCCAAGACCTTCCAGCTCTACAGCATGATGCAGTCGGGCAAGAAGGAGGGGATGGTCACCCTCGGCGAGTCGCTCACCGACCTCGCGATCCGCGGGCTCATCGAGCCGCGCGAGGCCTACCACAAGGCGATCAACAAGGCCGAGATCCGGCAGCTCCTCGGCAACGTCGGCATCGCGCTCCCGGACTGAGGCCATGGCGCAGATCGACCGCTACGTCCAGCACATGCTCCGCATCGACGCGAAGGCGCTGGTGCTCACCTCCAACGGCCCGGTGCTGGCGCGGCTCGCCTCGGGGGCCGAGCGGGCCTCGACGCAGACGGTGGAGCACGCGCTGCTCGTGTCGGCGGTGCAGGAGGCGGCGCCGCTCGGCAACCTCAACGAGATCCGGGCGTCGCGCCCGACGCGCTTCGCGTGGCCGCACGACGCGCCGGCGGTGTTCATCGAGGTGGTGCCGACGCCGGGGCTGTGGCGGGTGACGGTGACGCCGTGGGAGCCGCCGCGCGTGTCGGAGTCGCCGCCGGTGGTCGACGCGCTGCCGCCGCCGCCGTCGCCGCCGTCGGGGCGCGCCTCGGACGTCCCGTACTCCGCCGCGCGGCCCTCCAACGTGCAGGGCTTCTCGTCGCAGTACGCCGCGACGGTGCCGCCGCCGGACGAGCCGCGCCCGACGCTCCCCTCGCCGCAGGGCCCGCCCTCGCCCGCGCCGCCGCCCGCGCTGTCGTCCCCGGCGCCCGCGGCCTCGGTGAGCGTGCCCCCCGAGCCGCGCGGCGACACCACGGCGATCGACCGGCTGCTGAAGTTCATGAACGCCAAGGGGGCGAGCGACCTGCACATCTCGACGGGGCGCGTGCCGATGATGCGCCTGCACGGGGAGATCAAGCCGGTGTCGCCCGACCTGCCGGTGCTCACCGCCGACTCGATGCGGGTGATGCTCTTCTCGATGATGCCCCCGCACTGCCGCCAGCAGTACACCGAGAAGAACGACACGGACTTCGCCTACGAGATCCCGGGCGTGGCGCGCTTCCGCGTCAACTGCTTCGTCGACCGGCGCGGCCCCTGCGGGGTGATGCGGCGCATCCCGTCGGAGATCATCACGGCCGAGGCGCTCGGGCTCTCCAAGGCGATGCTCGACCTCTGCGACCTGCCCAAGGGCCTCGTGCTCGTGACGGGCCCGACGGGCTCGGGCAAGAGCACCACGCTCGCCGCGCTGATCGACCGGATCAACGCCACCCGCCGCGACCACATCATCACGGTCGAGGACCCGATCGAGTTCGTGCACCGGAACAAGCGCTGCCTCATCAACCAGCGCGAGGTGCGGGTGCACACCGACTCCTTCAAGGACGCCCTGCGCGCGGCGCTGCGCGAGGACCCCGACGTGGTGCTCGTCGGCGAGATGCGCGACCTCGAGACCGTCGCCATCGCGATCGAGACGGCGGAGACGGGGCACCTGGTGTTCGGCACGCTGCACACGCGCACCGCGCCGAGCACGGTCGACCGGATCATCGACCAGTTTCCCGCCGAGCGGCAGGAGCAGATCCGGATGATGCTGTCGGACTCGCTGCGCGGGGTGATCTCGCAGACGCTCTGCAAGAAGGTCGGCGGCGGGCGCGTCGCCGCGCAGGAGGTGCTGATCGCCACCCCGGCCGTCTCCAACCTCATCCGCGAGGGCAAGACCTTCCAGCTCCCCGGCATCATGCAGACCGGCCGGCAGCACGGGATGACCACCCTCAACGACGCCCTCTGCGAGCTGATCAAGGCCAACAAGATCACGGCCGCGGAGGGGTGGTTCCGCGCGGTGCAGAAGAACGAGATGCGCGGCGCGATGCAGCAGGCCGGCATCCCGCTGCCGCCCGGCGTCCCCGAGAAATAGGGCTTCGAAAATTCCGCGCCGCAAATTGGACGCCCCGCCGCGCGGCGTCGCATAGGCACTCCCGACCACGCAGTTCGCGCCCTTCGCGGAGCGCACGCAACGGCCACCACGCTGGGAGGCACAGGGAGCATCCTATGGGAACGACCGCATCCGCGGATCGGCGCGATCCGTCCGCGCCCCGTCGCACGATCAAGACCACCGTCGACCTCACGCCCGGCGACGAGCGCGACACCTGGCAGGCCGACGCCATCGACGTCTCGCCGCGCGGCATGTCGATGCGCGCGCCGGTGCTCCCCGAGGTGGGGGAGACGCTCGGCGTCCGCCTCCACCCCGAGGGGGCCGCGCCCGTCACCGCGCAGGCCGAGGTGGTGTGGGCGGCCGACCAGGGGCGCCACGCGGGCACCTTCGGCGTTCGCTTCACCGAGGTGTCGCCGCAGGCCGAGCGCTCGCTCCGCCGGATGCTCGACGCGAAGGACGACGTGATGGTCGCCGCGCCGCCGCCCGCCGACGCGCGCGTCAAGCTCTTCATCCACGGCATGGACGCGCCGCTCCGCGCGAAGGTGCGCACCAGCGACCCCTCCGAGGTGGTGGTGGGCAGCGAGCTGTCCTTCCTCAAGCTCGGCGACAAGGTCGACGTCGACGGCGCGGGCGCCAAGGTCACCGGCTCGATCGTGAAGGTCGACGTCGAGGTCGACCCGAAGACCCGCGTGCCGCGCCTCGTGCTCTCCATCGACCTCGGCGGCCGCCGCAAGCCCGACCTCGGCACCGCGCCCACCGTCCTCGCCGAGAGCCCGCGCGCCTCCGAGCCCGACCTCCCGGCCCTCAAGCCGGCGGCGAAGCCCGTGAAGACGGCGGTCCTCCACGACGACGCGCCCGCGCCGCGCCCCGCCGCGCGCCGCGTCGCGCAGGCCACCACCGAGCTCGCCGCCGAGGAGGCCCCCGAGGCGGTGCCCGCCGAGCGCTCGCAGCCCGAGTCCGAGCTGTCGCTCATCGAGCCGCCGCCGGGCTGGATCACCCAGGGCATGCGTGTCGTCCGCCAGGCCGGCGAGAAGGCCGCGCCCGTGATGCGCCGCGCCGCGGGCGCCGTCGGGCAGCTCGTCCAGCGCGTCCGCGACCGCAAGGCGAAGGGCGACGCGACCGACAGCGAGTCGGCCACGTCCCCCACCACGCGCCGTGGGCTCCGGCCGCAGCACCAGGCGCAGGAAGAGGCCACCGCGTCGACCTCGGCCGACGGCGAGGCGCTCGCCACCAACCCTGGCCGCACGCGCAAGGTCGGGATGTACGCCGTCGTCGGGCTCATCGTGGCCGCGGGCATCGTCGCCTACGCCAGCACCAGCGGCCCGCGGGTGGAGACGCCTCGCCCGCAGGTGGCCGTCGCCCCCGAGGGCGCCGACCCCAACGCCGCCAACGCCGACCCCAACGCGGCTGCGGCCAACACGAACGCCGACCCCAACGCCGTGGCCGCCGCGGGCGACCCCAACGCGGCGCCGGTCGAGGGCCAGGGCGAGCCGATGGCGCCGCCGCAGCCCGAGCCGCGCGTGCTCGCGGGCCGCAACCCGCGCACCGCCGACCTCGCGGCCGCCGCGGGCGCGCAGGGCGACATGGAGCAGCCGGTGTTCCAGACGCCGACGCAGCGCGCGCCGCGGCCGATGGCGCAGCGCCCGATGGCGCAGCCGGGCTACGCGCAGCCGGGGTACGCGCAGCGCCCGATGGCGCAGCCGGTGGGGCTCGCCGCGCGGCCCGTGATGCAGCGGCCCGCGGTCGCGGCGCCCGCGGTGGCGCAGCGCCCGATGGCGGCGCAGCCGGTGGTGGCGCAGGGCCCCGCGCGTCCCGCGGTGTTCGGCAACCCCGCGGTGCGCAACGGCACCGTGCTGCGGCTGCGGATGGACGGGCCGATCGCGGCGATCCAGGGCGTCGGAGCCCGCGGCGCGGCGATCGTGATGACGGTGCCCGGCCGCCACTCGCTCGACATGGCCGCGCCCCTCGCGCAGGTCGACCCGCGCATCGCCGGCGCCGGCGTGATGAACCGCGTCAACGGCGCCGAGCTCACCCTGCGCTTCCGCGAGCCCGCGCCGCCCTTCGTCGCCCGCTCGCGCGGCAACGTGCTCGAGATCGTCCTCGCCCCGACGCCGGGGCAGCCCGTGCGCGCCGCCGTCCGCGCGCCCCTCGTCATCGGCGCCCGCCGCTGACGCCCCGCGCCGATGCGCGCGCACACCCCCTACGCGCTCGCGCTCCTCACGGCGCTCGCCGTCTTCCACCCCGCCCTCCTCGCGCCCCGCTACGACGACGACTTCACGCAGCGCGCGTGGCTCCGCGGCGACCTCCCCTCGCGCCGCGCCCCCTGGGACCTCTACCGCTGGATCGCCCCCGACGACTTCGCCGCCTCGCGCGCGGCGGGTCACGTCCCCTGGTGGGCGCCGCCCGCCGCCCGCACCGGCGTCCTCCGCCCGCTCGCGTCGCTCTCCGTCGCGCTCGACCATTGGCTCCTCGGCGGGGGCCCGCTCGCGGCGCACCTGCACTCCTTCGCGTGGCTCGCGCTGCTCGCGTGGGCCGCGTGGCGCTTCTACCGCGCCGCCCTCGGTGATGACGGCGCCGCGCGCGTCGCGCTCCTCGCGCTCGTCACCAGCACGCCGCTCGCGGTCGACCTCGGGTGGCTCTGCAACCGCTGCGCGCTGATGGCCTGCGCGTTCGCGCTCCTGTCGCTCGACCGCCTCGCCGCGTGGCAGCGCGGCGGCGCCCGCCCGCACCTCCTCGCGGCGCTCGCGCTGTGGTCGCTCGCGCTCGCGTCGGGCGAGTACGCCTTCGCAGCGCTCCCGCTCGCGGCCGTGGTGGCGCAGGGTTCCCACAGCGCGGCATGGCGCCGTGGGGCCGGGCCGCTCGCGCTCGCGGCGCTGTCGATCGCCTGGTACGCGCTCGCCCACGCGCTGGGCTACGGCGGCGCCGCCCCGTCCGCCGCCCTCGACCCCGCGGCAGACCCGTGGGCCTTCGCCACGCGCGCCCCCGCCCGCGCGACGCATCTGGTGCTCGCGTGGCTCGCGTCGCGCGTGTCTTGGTGGGTCCCGCTCGACGCGCTGGCGGCGCTCGGGTTCGCGGTGGCGGCGGTCGCGGCGGTCTCAACGCTCCGCTCGCCGCGACGGGACGCGCTCGCGGCGTGGTCGCTGGCCTTCGCGGGGTCGTGCGTCGTGCTCTCGGCGGCGCTCCTCCAGGTGCGGGTCCTCCTGCCGGCGATGGTGCCCTTCGCGGGCGGTCTCGGGCTCCTGTGGGCGCACGCGCGCGGCGCTTCGAAGCCCGCGCGCGTCGTGGTGGGCGCGGCGCTCGCGGCGCTCGTCGCGCAGCAGGCGGTGGCGTCGTGGCGCCTCTCGCACGAGCTCCTCGCGGCGGAGTCCGCGCGCGACCGCGAGCTTCAGGCGAGCGCCCGCCGGCTCGCCGCGACGGGGGCGTCGCGCTTCCTCGTGGCGACCGCGCGCGACCCCGAGGTGGCGCTCAACCCCGCCCGCGTGTGGGCGGCGCCCGCGCCGTCGTCGTGGATCACCGCGGGCTTCGTCGAGGGGCCCGTCGTGGTGCTGCGGCCCACTGCGCGCGAGGTGGTCGTCCGCTCGCTCGCGGGCGCCGCGCTCCTGCCCGCGCCGGTGCGGTGGGGCGCGCGCATCGGCGACGTCACGGTCGCGCCCGAAGGCTTCGTGAACGGCGCGGCCACCGCGGTGCGGGTGACCTTCCCGGGCGACCCGGGCGCGCTCGGGTGGCGGCTCGTCCAGGCGCGCGGGGCCCGTCTCGAACCGCTGCCGTGGCCGCCCGTGCACGCGGGCCGCGTCACGCAATGAGCGGCTTGCAGGGGGCGCATGCAGCTCCTGCATTCGAACGGCAGGAGCTGCACGCGGGGCCTTCAGCGGAAGCGCGGCGCCTTCGCCGGGCGGATCTGGACGGTGGTGCCGGCGCGCACGTTGGTTCGAATCGCGAGCGCGCGGCGGGGCTCGGACGGGGCGGCGGGCGGGGTGAGGTCGCGGGGGTTCTCGGTGTTCATGATGGAGGTCTCCTGGAGGAGGTGCGAGGCGCGCGGCCCAGGTGGTCGCGCCCGAGAGCACTCCAACCTCCGTGCCACCGCCCTCGCTTCGCGGCTTCGTGTACCGTCGCGGCCGCCATGCCCGAGCCGTTTCGTCAGCTCCCCTTCGACGAGGTCCCCGCGGCGCCGCGCCTGCCGCACGGCTATTTCGACGCGCGGGCCGAGACGGTCACCATCCGCGGAACCTCCTTCGGCGACGTGAAGACCCACGTGCGGGTGCACGGGTCGGGTCCGCCGCTCCTGCTCGTCCACGGCTTCATGACCACGGGCTACTCGTGGCGCTACGCGATGGCGCCGCTCGGCGAGCGCTTCACGCTCTACGTTCCCGACCTCGTGGGCTGCGGCCGCAGCGACGCCCCCGACGCCCCCTACACCCCCGAGAACGTCGCCGACTACCTCGGCGCCCTCGTCGACGCGCTCGACATCCGAGGCGCGCCCGCCGTCGGCAACTCGATGGGGGGCTACCTCTGCATGCACCTCGCGCTGCGCCGCCCCGAAGCCCTCTCGCGCCTCGTCAACCTCCACTCGCCGGGCCTGCCCACCGCCAGAATGCGCGCGCTCCGCACGGCCCTCGACGTGGTGCCGCGCTGGCGGTCCGTGCTCCGGCGCGCGGTGCAGTGGTCGCCCGAGCGCTGGGTCCACCGCAACGTCCACTACTACGACGAGACGCTCAAATCGCGCGAGGAGCACCGGGAGTACGCGCGCCCGCTCGCCACGCCAGAGGGCTTCGGCGCCTTCGCCCGGATGCTCGACGAGACCCTCGACGTCCGCGCGATGGCGCGCTTCGAAGCCGCGCTTCGAACCGCGGGCGCGCTGCCGATCCCGCTCCAGCTCCTCTACGCGCGGCGCGACCCGATGGTGCCGCCGGCGGTGGGAACGCGCCTCGCCGCGCTCCTCCCCGGCGCGGAGCTGGTGTGGCTCGACGGGGCGTCGCACTTCGCCCACGTCGACGCGACCGCGGCCTTCACCCACGCCGCGCTGCCCTTTTTGACGCGCTGACCGGGGCGCCCGCCCACGCGCGCGCTTGCGCCCTCCCGCCGCGCGGGGCTACTCCTTCCGCCCCTGCCATGACCGACGCGCCGGCCTCCCCCTACGCCCCCGTCCCCGCCGACGTGAGCCTCCCCGCGCAGGAGCGCGCGGTGCTCGACCGCTGGGACGCGGAGAAGACCTTCCAGCAGACCCTCGACGCGACCCGCGACCTGCCGCCGTACAGCTTCTACGACGGCCCGCCCTTCGCCACGGGGCTCCCGCACTACGGGCACCTGCTCGCGGGCATCTTGAAGGACATCGTCCCCCGCTACTGGACGATGCGCGGGCGCTACATCGAGCGGCGCTTCGGGTGGGACTGCCACGGCGTGCCCGTCGAGCAGGAGATCAACAAGGCGCTCAACCTCTCGGGCCGCAAGGAGGTGCTCGCCTACGGCGTCGACCGCTACAACGAGGCCTGCCGCGGCATCGTGAAGCGCTACGCGACGGAGTGGCGGACGACCGTGCGCCGCATCGGCCGCTGGGTCGACATGGACGACGCCTACTACACGATGGACGCGACGTTCATGCAGAGCGTGTGGTGGGTCTTCAAGCAGCTCTGGGACAAGGGGCTCATCTACGAAGACCACAAGGTGGTGCCGTACTCGATCGGGCTCTCCACGCCGCTCTCCAACTTCGAAGCCGGCGAGAACTACCAGGACGTCCAAGACCCCGCGCTGACGGTGGCCTTCGAGCTCCTCGACGAGCCGCACACCTTCCTCCTCGCGTGGACGACCACGCCCTGGACGCTCCCGTCGAACCTCGGGCTCGCCGTCCACCGCGACCACGACTACGTCACCGTCCACGACGAGCCCACCGGGCGCAACTACGTCCTCGCGGGCGCGCTCGCCCAGTCCTTCTTCGCGCACGGCAAGAAGGGCCACACCGTCACGCCCGTCGCCACCGTGAAGGGCGCCGACCTCGTCGGCAAGCGCTACAAGCCCCTCCTCCCGTACTTCGAGCACCTCGCGGACGAGGGCGCCTTCAAGGTCGTCCACAGCGACCACGTCACCCTCGACGCGGGCACGGGCATCGTCCACATCGCGCCGGCCTACGGCGAGGACGACTACCGCGCGGGCAAGGCCAACGGCCTCGGCCTGGTGAACCCGATCGACGACGACGGGCGCTTCACCGCCGAGTGCCCCGACCTCACCGGGAAGCTCCCGAAGGAGGCCGACCCGGTGGTGATCGCCCGGCTCAAGCACCAGGGCTCGGTCGTCCGCCACGACACCATCACCCACAGCTACCCCTTCTGCTACCGGACCGACACCCCGCTCATCTACCGCGCGGTGAAGAGCTGGTTCGTGCGGGTGGAGGCGATCCGCGAGTCGATCCTCGCGGCCAACGCCACCACCCGGTGGGTGCCCGAGCACCTGCGCGACGGGCGCTTCGGCAACTGGCTCGCCAACGCGCGCGACTGGGCCATCTCGCGCAACCGCTTCTGGGGCACGCCGCTCCCCGTCTGGCGCAACGCCGAGGGCGAGACCGTGTGCGTCGGCTCCATCGACGAGCTCGAGAAGCTCTCCGGCCAGCGCGTCGCCGACCTCCACTCGCACTTCGTCGACGCGGTGACCATCCCCTCGCCGACGGGGAAGTCCCCGCTCAAGCGCATCACCCCGGTGCTCGACTGCTGGTTCGAATCGGGCTCGATGCCCTACGCGCAGCAGGGCTACCCCTTCACCAACCGCGAGGTGTTCGAGGGGTCGTTCCCCGCGGAGTACATCGCCGAGGGGCTCGACCAGACGCGCGGGTGGTTCTACACGCTGACGGTGCTCGGGGCGGCGCTCTTCGACAAGTCCCCCTTCCGCAACGTGGTGGTCAACGGCCTCGTCCTCGCGGAGGACGGGCAGAAGATGTCGAAGCGCAAGCGCAACTACCCGCAGCCCGACGAGGTGCTCGAGCGCCACGGGGCCGACGCGCTCCGCCTCTACCTCATCGACTCGCCCGTGGTGCGCGCGCAGGAGCTCCGCTTCAGCGAGACGGGCGTCCGCGACGTCGTCCGCCGCATCCTCCTGCGCTGGTACAACGCCTACAGCTTCTTCGTCAGCTACGCCTCGCTCGACGGCTTCACCCCGAAGGGCGACGCGCGCGCCTCGCGCAACGTCCTCGACCGCTGGATCCTCTCGCGCCTCCACACCCTCATCGCCACCACCAACCGCGAGATGGAGGCCTACCGGCTCTACAACGTGGTGCCCGCCCTCCTCGGCTTCATCGAGGCGCTCACCAACACGTACATCCGCTTCAACCGCAGGCACTTCTGGGCCGACGGCGAGGCCGAGGACAAGCGCCTCGCCTTCGAGACCCTCTACGAGGTGCTCCTCACGACGGCGAAGGTGATGGCGCCCTTCACGCCCTTCCTCGCCGAGGTCACCTACGACAACCTCGCCCGCACGCTCCCCGACCGCAAGGCGAGCGTCCACCTCGAGCGCTACCCCGCCGCCGACGAGTCGCTCCGCGACCCCGCGCTGGAGGCCGCGGTCGCGCGCCTGGAGCAGGCCGTGGTGATGGGCCGCAACCTCCGCGAGGAGATCAAGGTGAAGGGCCGCGTGCCCCTCCGCACGCTCACCGTGATCCACGGCGACGCGGCGGCGCTCGACGAGCTGAAGCTCCTGGAGCCCTACCTCGCCGACGAGCTCAACGTGCAGCGGGTGGTCTTCGACGGCGACGAGCGCGCGTGGCTCACGCTCAGCGCGAAGGCCAACTTCAAGAAGCTCGGCGCGCGCCTCGGCAAGCGGATGAAGGAGGTGGCCGCCGCCGTCGAGCGCTTCGGCGCCGACGAGATCCGCCGGCTGGAGCTCGGCGAGTCGGTCGCGGCCGCGGGCGAGCCCGTCACGCTCGACGAGGTGGAGATCCGCCGCAGCCCGCGCGACGCGAAGGCGACGCTCGCGGCCCACGCGCTCGTGGCGGTGGCGCTCGACCCGACGGTGACGCCCGAGCAGCGCGAGGAGGGCCTCGCCCGCGAGGTGCGGCGCCGCATCCAGATGGCCCGCAAGCTCGCCCGCGTGAAGCTCGACGCGCAGGTGACGCTCCGACTCGCGGCCCAGGGCGAGCTGCGCGAGGCGGCCGAGGCGCGGCGCGCGTGGCTGGAGTCCGAGACGCTCTCGTCGATCACCTTCGCCGACGCGCTCGAGGGCGACGGCGTCGAGCGCTTCGACATCGACGGCGACGCGCTCGCGGTCGCGCTCACCGCCTGAAATTTCCCTCCGCCCGCGCACATTTGTAACGTCGCGGCGTGCAGCAGCCGCAACGCGCCTCCGCCCCGGAGGTCTACAACAATCTCTTCATCGGCATCGCCGGGATGATCGGGGCGGGCAAGTCGACGCTCGCCACCGCCCTCGGCCGCCACCTCGGCATCGACGTGTACTACGAGCCCGTCGAGGACAACGAGTACCTCGCGGACTTCTACCGCGACACGCGCACCTACGCCTTCGCCACGCAGGTGTACCTGCTCAACCGGCGCTTCCAGCAGCACCAGGAGATCATCTGGCGCGGCCGCTCGGCCGTGCAGGACCGCACCATCTACGAGGACTCGATCTTCGCGCGGATGCTGGCGGACACCGGGCTGATGGACGAGCGCGACTACCGCACGTACGTGCAGCTCTTCAAGCACATGAGCAACTTCATGTGCCGCCCGAGCGTGATCGTGTACCTCGACGTGCCGCCGGCCCGCTCGCTCGAGCGCATCCGCACGCGGAGCCGCGACGTGGAGTCGGGCGTGAGCGAGGAGTACCTCGGCGCGCTCTACGCCGCGTACGGGCGCTTCGTGGCGGACATCTCGAAGACGATCCCGGTGATCCGGGTGGACTACGACCGCTTCGCCACGGCCGAGGAGATGGCCGAGGTGATCAAGCGGGAGTACCTGGGGCACTCGTTTCTGCGGGAGGTCACGCGCTTCGACCCGTCGCGGACGTAGCGCGGAAAGGTCAGCGGACGGGCGAGGCCTTCAACGTGGCCTTGCCGTCCTTGATGTACACCTGGAAGCGCACCGTGCGGCAGCCCGTGCGGGCGATGAGCTGCTCCTTGTGCTTCTGGAGCGTGCCGACGAACTTCTCGTAGGTGAGGCTCTCGGTGGGCTCGTTGCACTCGCGCTTCTTCGCGAGGAAGTCCTCGTACACCTCGCGCCAGTGGGCCTGCTCGTCGTCGGGCCCGGCGCCCACCGCCGGGGGCACGGGCGACGAGAGCTTCAGCGCGGCGGGCACCTGCGCGATGCTGGTGGGCTGCTCGTCCTCGTCGACCTGGACGGGCTGCGCGCGGCGGACGTTGGGCGGCGGCGGCATCGGGCGCGGGACGGGCGGCGCCATCGGGGCCGGCGGCGGCATCGGGGCGCCCCCGGGGGGCGGCATGGGCGGGCCGAGCGGCGCCAGCGGCGACATCTGCGGCATGGGGGGCATCGGCGCCGACGGCGGGGGCGGCGCCGGGGCCTGGCCGCCGAGCACGGCCTCGGGCGACTTGAGCAGCGAGTCGAGCTCGTTGACGTTGCGGAGGCGGCCGGCCGAGCGCTGCACCTCGCGCTTGAGGAGGGCGTCGATGCCGTCGTTGGCGACGACGGCGAGGTCGCGCGCGAAGCCCGAGAGCTGGAGCGGGTCGAGGTGGTTGTTGCCGTCCTGCGCGAGGCCCTCGAGGGCCTTGGCGAGGCGCTTCCGCTTCGAGTCGAACTCCAGGTAGATGAAGAGGTTGCCGAGGATCGCGAGGAGCACGACGCCGCCGGCGAGCGGGCCGCTGGGGATGCGCGCGAGGTCTTCGGTGGAGGAGGGGAGGACGGAGCCCGACATCACGGGCGTGGCGCGCGCGAGGGCGATGCCGCCGCCCGCGGCGCCGACCATGCCGGGCACCGCGGCGAAGACGGCGACGCCGACGGAGGCGTCGTGCTCGCTCGCGGGGAGCGGCTCGGTGACGCCGCGGGTGCGCCACGCCTCGCTCGAGCGGACGGCGCGGAGGCGCTCGACGAGGGCGGCGGGCGCCGGGGCGCGACGGGCGCCGCGGTCGGGCACCGGGTGGAAGGAGGCGTACATCCCGTCGGGCCCGAAGAACATCACCGACGCGCCCGGCGCGAGCTGCGCGACGGTGCCGGCGAAGCCGTCGTTGATGGCCATGCCGTGGACGATCGCGCCGACGTAGTACTGCCCGCGCGAGATGATGGGCCGCGCGGCCATGCGGTAGGCCTGGCCGGAGATCTCCCAGAGGTCGTCGCGGGTGTTGCCCGAGAGGGCGCTCTGCACGAGGGGGAGGCCGCCGAGGTTGGCGCCGAGCTCGCCCTCGCCGAGGCCGGTGCGGCCGACGACGACGCCGCGCGGGTCGACGGCGATCATCACCTCGCCGCGCAGCGCGCCGAGCGACTGGTTGAGCTCGCGGAGGCGGGCGGTGATGGCGGTGCCGATGGTGGCCGGGGCGTCGTCCGCGCGGCGGATGGTGCCCTCCATCAGCGTGACGAGCTGCGGGTTGGAGGAGACCGGCGCGAGGTCGTCGACGCGCGTGCGGGCGTCGCGCCGGAGGAACTCCTCGAGGAGCTTCCGGTCGCTGGTGAGCATCGCGGCGGTGTCGCCGGCGCGGTCGTGCTCGTAGGTGCCGCGGGCGAGGGCCATGGCCGCGAGCGAGAGCCCGGCGGCGACGGCGAGGAGGAGCATCCAGAAGCGGGTGAAGAGCATCGGGGTGTCTCGCTCCTTCCTAGCGCTCGCGGCGCTCGTGGCGGTCGTGGCCCTCGGCCGCGGGGGCGGCGGGGGCGGCGGGGGCGGCGGGCGCGGCGCCGCCGGCGAGGCTCACCTGCACCTGCGCGTCGCGGCCGCGCACGACGGCGGGCTCCGTCGCGCGCAGCTCGCCCTGGTAGTAGACCTTGACGGTGTACTCGCCGTCGGCGAGGCCCGTCGCGGCGAAGGCCCCGGTGGCGTTGGGGAGCAGCACGCGCCCCTGCCCGGGGCCGGCGATGACGTAGCAGCGGAAGGAGGGCTGGCGCACGTCGCGGAGCTCGTACACGCCCGCCCGCGGGAGCTGGATCTGCCGGCGCGCGCGGGGCGAGACGGACTCCGCGGGGACGGCGCGCTCGTCGGAGCCGCGGGGCACGGCGTAGAGCTCGTGGGCGACGAGGTCGGCGTTGGTGATGTCGAGCGTGGTGCCGGGCGAGACCACCACGGTGCCGGGGCGGCAGCGCCCGCCCTCGACGCGGACGCCGACGGGCTGGGTCGCCTCGGCGACGCCGGGCCCGGTGAGCACCACCCCGACGTCGAACTCGACGCTCGGGCGCGCGACGGTGATGGCGAGGACGCCGTTGGGCACCTCCCAGTAGGCCGGGCGGAGGCGGGGGACGGCGCGCGCGGGCGCGACCGTGAGCGACTCGGCGCCCCCGAGCGTGCCGCGGATGTCGAACGCGGCGGGGCGGGTGGTGAGCGCGAAGGCGCCCAGCGCGAGACCGAGAGACAACACAACGCGGGGACCGTGCACTCGTCTACCTCCCTGATGGCGGGACGGCGCGCACGATAGGGAACCCCAAAACACCGTGTCAACGTGCGTTTTGCGCGCACGGACGATCGGGCGGCGCGTCCCCGGACCGCGGGCCCGGGCGCGGCCTGCGCTTTCCTGGCGTTGTGCGGCGCCCGTACGATACTCCGCCGCCGTGAGCCTCGACGACGAGAGCTACCTCGAACTCGACGCGGCCGAACCCCCGCGCGACCCGACGCCCGAGCTCCCGCTCGCGGCCGACGACGAGGCCTTCCTCGAGGTGGCCGAGTCCTCCCCCGAGGCGCGCGCCGCCCGCGGCCGCGTGGTCACCGACGACGACCTCCGCGTGGTCAACGCCCTCGCCGACGACGCGCTCCCGCTGCTCGCCGCGCTCTGGCCCGCGCAGGCCGACCTCCTCGCCGAGCTCCCCTCGCTCGACGCCCTCGGCGCGCGCGTCGCCCTCGCCCGCACCACGCTCAACCAGGTGACCCGCCGCGGGGCCGAGTGGCGCGCCCGCGCCGAGGTCGCAGGCGCCGCCCTCACCCGCCGCCTCGACGCCCTCCGCCGCGGCTTTGCGCGCGACGGCGCTCTCGATGAACCGCTCCTCCGCGCGGCCTGCGACGACCTCCGCGCGTGGCACGAGCGCGCGCTCGCCGAGCTCCTCCGCGCGGAGGCGAGCGGCGGCGCGAAGGTGTACGCGGACGGCGCCCGACGCGCGGCGGACGAGGCGAGGCGTCGCGGGCTCGACGAGGCCGCGCTCGCCCGCGTCGCGAAGGGCCTCGGGGTCGAGCTCCTCCCGGGCGAGGTGGCCCCGTGGACGCCGTGCACGGTGCTCCCCGGCGAGCCCCGCACGCTCGACGCGGTCGCCGCGGCGCTGGTGCAGGCGCCGGCGCAGGGCGTGGCCGCGATCCGTGACGGGTCGCTCGCCCGCTGGATGCGCGCCAACCGCTGCCCCGACGCGCTCGCCGACGCGGCGCTCGAAGCGCAGCGGCTCGCGGAGGGCGACGACCCGGCCGCGGTGTGGTGGCTCGCGTGGGCGCTCGGGCGCGACGGGGTCGCGGTCGACGGCCACAACGTCACTGCGCCCGAGACGCTGCTCGGGCACCTGCGGACGGCGCGGCTCCACCTGTCGCGCGTGGCGTCGGCGGGGGCGGTGCTGGGGCGGTGGTTCCGGTTGAAGGGGCACGCGTCGGTGGCGGCCGCGTGCGAGGCGCTGGCGCGGGGCGAGGCGCACGCGGGCGAGCGTTTGCGCTGGGCCCTCGGCGAGCCCCTGCGCCTCGGCGAGCGCACCGTCGCCGACCCCGCCGCGCTCGTCCGCGAGGTGCTCACGCGCCCCGCGGCCCGCGCCGCCGCGCTCGACCTCTGGCGCGACGGAACCCTCCGCGCGTGGCTCGACACGCTGCCGCGCGCGCGCCGAGACGCCCTCTGGCTCGACGACCTCGCGCGCCCGCCCGAGCACGACCACGACGAAGGGCCCTTCTGGCGCGGGGTCTACCGCCGCGCGCCGAAGTCCGCGCTCCGCGTCGCCGTCGAGGGCGCCGACGGTCGCGTCGCGCGCTTCCCCACCGTCGCCGACCTGCGCGCCACCGCCCGCGTCGCCGCGCTCTGGGAGCCCCTCAAGGCCCTCCTCCGCACCGGCGAGCTGCGCGCGTGGCTCGCGGCCGCCGCGCCCGGCGTCGAGCTCGACGGCGTGGGCCGCGGGCCCGACGACGACGTCGCGCTCCACGAGGTTCTCGCGGCCGTGGGGCACACGGGGCTGGTTCTCCCGTGGGGGCGCGCGGGCTTCCCGGTCACCGCGCCGGCCGACCTCGTCGCCGCGTGGCGGCGGGGATGGCAGCAGGTAGAGGCCACGCTCGCGCAGGGCCACGTGGGCGCGTGGCTCGCGCGGCACCACCCGGGGGAGGGCGTCGCGGGCGTCACCGCCGTGCGCGCGGTCGCCGCGTGGGGACCGGCGCTCGGCGCGGGGAGCGCACCCCCGGGCGTCGCTGCGCTGCGTCTGGCGCTCCTGTGCGGGCTCGACGAGCTGCCCGTCGACCCGCAGCGCCCCATCGTCCGGGGCGTTGTGCGGGGCTACCGCGCGATCGACGCGCTCGGACGCGACGCCTCCGCGTGGGACCCGCTCCTCGCGCCCCCGTCGCCCCACCGCGCGCACGGGACCGCGCTCCTCTGGACGGCGCGACACGTCCCGGCCTTCGCGACGCTCGCTCTGGATGCGCTCGATCCCACGCGCGCAGAAAGCTGCGTCGAGGCCATCGCCGCCGCGGGCGCCCCGGTCGCCACGGAAGCCCTCGCCACCGAGCACGTCGTTGCGGAGCGGGAGAGCGCCCGACTCGCCGCGGAGCGTGAAGCCGCCGCCCTCGCCGCCGAACGCGAAGCCGCCGCCCTCGCCGCGGAACGCGAGGCCCAGCGACTCGCGGAAGAGCGCGAAGCGCAGCGACTCGCCGACGAACGCGACTCCCTCCGCCGCGAGGTGGAGCGCGAGCTCGAACGCCTCGCCGCCGAGCGCGACGCCGCCCGCGCCACGTTAGAACGGGAGAGCGCCCGCCTCGCCGCCGAGCGCGAGCTGGCGCGCATGGAGGCCGAGCGCGCCGTCGCGAAGGCCCTCGCCGAGCGAGACGAGGCCGTCCGCGAGGCCGAGCGAAACATCGCCCGCGTGGCCCGCGAGCGCGACGAGGCGAGGGCCGACGGCGAGCGACGCGTTGAGCGCGCCCGCATCGAGCGCGACGCCGCGGTGCTGGAGGCCGAGCGCGCCCGCATCGAGCGCGACATCGCGAAGCTCGAGTCAGAGCAGGCGGCCCGGCGCGCCCAGCGCGTGCGCGAGTCGCTCGACCAGGAGGCCGCCGAGCGCGAGGCGTCGCGGCTCCACAAGCTGGAGTCCGACCGCCAGACCGCGCTCGACGAGGAGAAGCGCCTCCGCGCGCTCGAGGCCGCGTGCCGGGAGCAAGCCGCGCAGGAGGTGGCCCGCCTCGCCGCGCTCGAGGCCGAAGCGCGCGACGCCGCCGAGCGCGAGGCCGCGCGGATGGAGGCGCTCGCCGACGAGGCCCGCCGCCTCGCCGCCGCCGAGCAGGATCGCCTCGCCACCCTGGAAGAAGAGGCCCGCCGCGAGGCCGCCCGGCGCGCGGAGGAGGCCGCGGCGCTGGCCCGCAAGCTCACGGAGGAAGCGAAACGTCGCGAGGCGGCCGAGCGCGAGGCCGAGGAGCTGTCGCGGCGCTTGCTCCGCGAGCGCGAGGTCGCGCGTGAGGCGGCGTGGGCCGCGCGGCGCGTGGCGGCCGAGCGCGAGGTGGAGCGGCTCGCGGAGGCCGAGCGGCGCGCGCGCGAGCTGGCCGCGGAGCTCACCGCGCCCGAAGCCGCGGAGCCCGTCGCGCCCGCGGCGATCGAGGCGCTGGCGGAGATCGAGGGCGCGCTCGACGAGGCCCCCGAGGCGCGCGATGCGGCCGAGGCCGAAGCCCCGGACGCGGGGCTCGCCGAGCGGCGGGAGATCCGCGCGGAGGCGCTCTTCGAAGCGCAGCCGCTCGACGAGGCGGCGCTCGCGCGGGTGCGGGCCGCCGTGGTCCAGTGGGCCCGCGCGTCGGGGCGGACCACCGACCACGGCGAGGCGGTGGCCGTGGAGGTCACCGAGGCGGTGACGCGGCCGGCGTTCGAGGTGCACGTCACGACGCGGATGGAGGCGCGGTCGCTGTCGTTCGTGAAGCCGCCGTGGCGCGAGGAGGACGTGGTGCCAGTTCCCCCCGAGGCGACGGCGCCGGGCGCGTCGGTCGACCCGTGGGCCCTCGAGCTCCCCGAGCTCGACGCCTGGACGTCGTGGCGCGGCGACTTCCTCCTCGACGCGGCGCCGATCAAGACGCGCTGCGCCGACTGCGACGACGGCATCGTCGCGTGCCCGAAATGCGAGGGCGCGGGCGACCGCCCGTGCGCCACCTGCGAGGGGCGGGCGAAGGTGCGCTGCCCGCGCTGCGCCGGCGCGGGCGAGGTGGCGGGCGAGCGCGGCTCCGTGAAGTGCGGCGCGTGCGAGGGGCGCCGCGAGGTCCGCTGCCGGGCGTGCAAGCTCGGGCGCGCGGCGTGCCCGTCGTGCCGCGGGTCGAAGCGGGCGCGGTGCCCGTCGTGCCGCGGCGTCGGCGAGCACGTCGAGCGCGTCGCCGTCACCCAGGAGTACCGCGGCGTCGCGGCGGTGAGTGTGGTGGGCCCCGACGTGCCCGAGGCCGTCCTCGCGTGCGTTCAGGCGCGCGAGGCCGACCCCCTGCCGGTGGTCCACGTCGAGGCCGCAACGCTCGACGCCTTCGCGCTGGCCCGCGAGCTCCCGCACGCCGCGCTCGGCGAGGCCGCGGCGCAGAGCCTTTCTGACGAAGCCGCGCGCGCGACCGAGCCGTGGCGCCTCACGCGGCAGCGCCTCGTGGTGCGACGCTACCCCGCGGCGGAGGTTCGCTGCACGGTGGCGGGCGAGGCGTACACGCTGTGGGTCCACGGGCTGCGCGACGCGGTGTTCGCCGCGTCGTCGCCGCGCTCGCGGCGGGTGGAGTCGCTGGTCGCGCGCGCCGCCGACGCCGTCGCGCGGGAGGACGTCGAGGGCGCGGTGGAGATCCTCCGGACGCTCCAGGAGCTCGCGCCCGACGACCCCAACGTGGTGAAGTCGGCGGGCGACCTCGGTGCGCTGGTGCTCGCGATGGCGCGGCGCGGCGAGCTCTTCGCGGCGCGCGAGGCCGCCTCGCTGGCGCGCCCGCTGCGCTGGGCGGCGTGCGTCGACCGGCTGGTGGAGGCCGAGCGCGAGCTCGGGTCGCGGCTCCAGGTGCGGGCGCCGTGGGCCCTCGCGGAGGAGGCGCGCGCCGCGCTCGCCAAGGGCCGCGACGACCGCTGCGTCGAGCGCCTCCAGCAGCTCGCCGCCGCGGAGCCCGGCCACCCGGAAGGCGCCCGCATCGCCGCGGCCCTCGGCGAGCGCTTCGCGGGCGTGGTGCGCGATCTGGTGGCGCGGGGCGAGCTCGCGCCAGCGGCCGCCGTGGTGGCGCGGGCGCGGGCGGTGGCCTTCGAAGCGTGCGGCGCGGCGGTGGCGGGCGCGGCGGCGGAGCTCGACGCGGCCCTCGCAGCGGAGCGACGGCGGCGGATGGTCCCGTGGGTCGTGGCGGCCGTGGCGCTGCTCGTGGCGCTGGCGGCGCTCGTGCTGCGGTGAGCGCGCCCCGACGCGCGTGGTTCCTCAACCTCGACGCGGAGGAGGAGCTCGCGCGCCCCGGCGCCCGCACGCCCTCCCGCGCGATGATCGCCCGCTGCCGCGCCCTCGCGTCGCACCTCGGCGAGCTCGTCCCCGCGGGCGACGTCGCGTGGACGCCCGGCGCCGACGCCCCGCCGTGCGAGGGGCTCGCGGGCGTGGCGTGGTGCCCGACGCCGGGTGCGTTGTCGTCGCTCCGTCGCGCGGGCGCACGGCTCCCCGACGCGCCGCCGTGGGCGGTGCTCCGCGCGGCCAACCACCGGGCCTTCAGCGCGGGCATCGCGCAGCCGCTCACGGGCGCCGCGTTCGTGCGAACCGAAGCCGAGCTCGACGCCGCGCTGCGCGAGCGATCGCCGACGGGTGCGTGGCTGGTGAAGCGACCTCTCTCCTACCGCGGCAACGGACGCCTGCGGGTGGCGGGCGCGGGCGACGAGGCAGCATGGCGTTGGCTGCGCGCGGCGCTCGCGGAGGGCGAAGGGCTCCAGGTCGAGCCCGAGGTCGAGCGCCTCGAAGACCACGGTCTCCACGGCTTCCTCGCGGGCGACGGCGCGGTGACGTGGGGCGAGCTCTCCCGCCAGCGCGTCGACGCGCGCGGCCAGTGGGTGGCCACCGAGCGAGCCGGCGACGACGCCCTCACCACGGACGAACGCGACGCGCTCTACACCGTGCGCGAGCGCGTCGCCGAAGGGCTGCGCGCTTTGGGATATCGGGGGCCGTTCGGCATCGACGCGTTCCGCTGGCGCGAGCCGTCGGGGGCACTGCGGTACAACCCGCTGTGCGAGGTGAACGCCCGCTACTCGATGGGCTGGGCGGTGGGGATGGCCGGCCGCCGTGTCGACCTCACCGGGGCGTAGCGCGCGGGCGCGAGCGGCGGATCGAGAAGTCCCCGCCGACGTGGAGCCGCAGGCTGAAGAGCGTGTCGTCGCTCACCGCGGCGTGGCCGAAGGTGGCGAGCAGCCGCACGTCCGCGTCGAGCCCGACGAGGAAGCTCCCGTACCGGTAGCTCACCGTCCCCCCGAAGACGGCGCCGACGTCGACGGGGCCCGTCTCGACCCGCGAGCCCTGGCTCCGCACGCCGAAGTCCATCTGCCGCGGGCCCACCGAGAGCCCCTCGTAGAGCGACGCGACCCACTGGCTCTCGCCGCCGCGCGACAGGATCCAGCGGTGCGCGTACGCGACGTCGAACAGCGAGAACATCGCCCGGTCGCACGCGTCGCAGCCCGGCGAGAAGGCCGGGCCCGAGAGCGTGACGCGCTCGAAGCGGAGCATCGCGCCGTGCCCCGTCGGCCAGAAGAGCCGCGCGGTGACGCCGTACGCCGGGCCCCCGAGGCGCCCCGCGGTGACCCCGACGTGGGCGACGGTCTGCAGGTGGACGCGCCGGTCGTAGTACGGGTTGATCGGCGCCCGCTGCGCCCACGCATCGCGCGCGGCGAGGAGGAGCGGGAGGATGGCAACGAGGGTGGCCGTGCGTCTCATGGGGCGACGCTCATTGCAAACCACGGGCACAGCGCCGCGACGGGAGCGACGGGGTGTTTCGCCAACCCGCGTTGGCCCCGGTGTTCACGCTGTGCCAACCGATCACGGGCAGAGGCGGGTCGGGTCGCGGCGGGCGGTGGTGTCGCCGAGGCCGAGCACGCCGCCGCCGCCGTCGCCCCAGCAGTACAGCGCGCCGGTGGCGAGGCGGGCGCAGGCGTGGACGGCGGTGCTCACCTGCGCGAAGTCGCTGGAGGCGCCCACGCGCGCGGGGACGCCGTCGCGGCCCGCCCAGCACCAGAGCGTCCCGTCGCGCTTGATCGCGCAGCTCGACGAGAGGCCGATGGCGCCGAGGGCCCAGTCGCGCGCGCCGCCGGCCACCTCCTGCGGGGCCATCCCGGCGGTGGTGCAGCAGTAGAAGCCCCACGTCCAGAGCGACCCGTCGGTCTTGAGCGCGAGCCCGCCGCGGGCCACCCAGACGCGGCTCCAGGTGGTGTCGCTCCCGACGCGCCGCGGGAGCGTCTCGGCCGCGGAGGCGAACGGGAGCTGGCCCTCGTTGCCGCGGCCCCAGCACCAGAGCGAGCCGTCGGTCATGACGCCGCAGGTGCTCGCGGCGCCCGCGTTGATCCACGACCACTCGACGGAGGCGCCCACGCGGGTGGGGACGTTGGTGCTACCGCCGCCGGTGCCGAGCTCGCCCTGCGAGTTGTTGCCCCAGCACCAGAGCGTCCCGTCGAGCTTGCGCGCGCAGGTGTGGAGGTCGCCGACGCTCACCTGCGCCCAGTCGTTGGTGGCGCCCACGCGAGTAGGAACGTTGCGGTTCGCCGTGTCGCCGAGGCCGAGGCAGCCGGAGCCGTTCCACCCCCAGCACCAGAGCGAGCGGTCGGCGCGGATGGCGCAGAAGTGCGCGCGGTCGGAGACGTTGTTGCCGGTGGCGAGGGCGAGCCAGTCGCTGTCGGTGCCGACGCGCGTGGGGACGAGGCGACTGGTGGTGTCGCCGAGCCCGAGCTCCCCGTCGGAGTTGCCGCCCCACGCCCAGAGCGAGCGGTCGCTCTTCCGCGCGAAGGTGTAGCGCGCCATGGTCACCACCTCGGCCCACGGCCCCTGCGGCGTGCACAGGCCCGACTCGCAGGTGTCGCCCCCGCACTCGCACGCGCGGCAGGCGCCGCCGCCCGCCCCGCACGCCGTCGGGGTGTTGCCCGCGACGCAGGCCCCGCCGCTCACGCAGCCCGAGCAGCACGCGCGCGACCCGAAGGCGCCGACGCACACACCCGAACGCCCGCCGGCCGCGCACGCCTCGCTCTCGGCGCGCGAGGTCCAGCCGGTGAAGCTCGAGCTGGGGCGGCACTCCTGGCAGTCGTTGGCGGGGTCGCGGGTGCGCGAGGTGACGCAGCGGCCGTCGATGAGGCAGCCGTCGGGGCACCCGCTGCACGAAGTGTCGCCGCAGCAGACGCCTGCGGTGCAGGTCTCGCCGACGGGGCAGGCCCGGCCGCACGCGCCGCAGTGCTGCCGGCTGGTGCGGGTGTCGACGCAGAGGCCGCCGCACGCGGTCTGCATCGCGGGGCACGTCGAGCACGTCCCGGCGCTGCACGAGGCGCCTGCCGCGCACGCACGCCCGCACCCGCCGCAGTGGGCCGAGCTCACCCGCGGGTCGACGCAGGCGCCGTCGCAGACGGTGAAGCCCGCGGGGCAGGGCGTGCAGACGCCCGCGACGCAGGCCTGGTCGACGGAGCACGCGTTGCCGCAGCGCCCGCAGTGGGCGCGGTCGGTGGCGAGATCCGCGCAGGCCGCGCCGCAGCGGGTCGCGCCGCCGTCGCAGGGGGGCGCGTCGAGCGCGGCGTCGAGGGAGGCGTCCATCCCGCCCGATGCGCCGTCACCAGCGTCCATGCCACCGACACCGCCGTCGCCGCTGCCGCCGTCGCCGCCGTCGCCACTGCTGCCACCGTCGCCAGCACCGCCGTCGCCGCTGCTTCCACCGTCGCCACTGCCACCGTCACCAGTACCGCCATCGCTGCTGCTGCCATCGCCGCTGCTGCCATCGCCGCTGCTGCCATCACCGCTGCTGCCGTCGCCACCAGCGCCACCGTCGTCCGCGGCACCGTCGCCCGCGCCGCCGTCACCCGCGGCCCCATCCCCCGACGCGCCGTCGCCACCACCGCCGTCCTCGCTGCCACCGTCGCCGCCACCGCCGTCTGCGCTGGCGTCGCCCGCGCCGCCGTCGCCCATCGCGGCGCCGTCGCCCGCGTCGTCGACCGTCGCGTCGCCGCCGTCGGGCCTCGGCGTGCCACCGCCTGCCGGGGCCGGATCGCCCGAGCACGCGGCCAACGCCACGAGGAGCGCCACCGCGCCGCCCCGCGCCCCGTTTGAGAGACGAACGGATCCCTTCATGCGGCGATGACAACACGTCCGCGCGCGCCCGTCAGTGCCATTCGTGGCACGCCGCGGGGCCGCGGGTTGGGGCTCCCGCCGTGGGGCGCGACGGTGGTAGCTTCCGCGCCGCGCCCCCTCCCATGCACGTCGCCCACGACTACCGCCTCGCGAACCTCACCGCGCCCGTCGCGCTCGCGGTCGGCAACTTCGACGGCGTCCACCTCGGGCACCGGCACCTCTTCGAGCGCGTCGTCGCCGCCGCCCGCGCCTTCGGCGGCGCCGCCCTCGCGCTCACCTTCGACCCGCACCCGACCCGCGTCCTCGCGCCCGCGCGCGCCGCGCCGCTGCTCACCTCGCTCGACCGGCGCCTCGAGCTGATGGCCGCGCTCGGCCTCGACGCGGTGATCGTGCAGCGCTTCGACACCGCCGTGTCGTCGCAGCCGGCGCGGGAGTTCGTCGAGCAGGTGGTGCTCGGGCTGCGGGCGCGGGAGGTGTTCGTCGGGCACGACTTCCACTTCGGGCGCAACCGCGAGGGCACCGGCGCGCTGCTCCGCGAGCTCGGCGCCGAGCTCGGCTTCGTCGCCCACCGCGTCGACCCGGTGACCGACGACGGCGCCCCCATCAGCTCGACCCGCGCGCGCCGCGCCCTCGCCGACGGCGACCTCCCGCTCGCGCGACGTCTCCTCGGGCGCGACTTCGACCTCGACGGCCTCGTCGTCCGCGGCGACCAGCGCGGGCGCGCCATCGGGTTCCCCACGGCCAACCTCGCGACCCCAGTAGAGGCGCTCCCGAAGGACGGCGTCTACGCCGTGCGCGCCCGCGTTGCGAGCGAGCCCGGCGCGCCCACGTACGACGGCGTGCTCAACCTCGGCGTCCGCCCCACGGTGCGCGCGGGCCGCTCGATGGAGGCCCACCTCCTCGACGTCGACCGCGACCTCTACGGCCGCACGCTGCGGGTCACCTTCCTCGCCCGCCTCCGCGACGAGCGCCGCTTCGACGGCCTCGACGCGCTGCGCGCGCAGATCGCGCGGGACGTCGAGGGCGCCCGCGCCGCGCTCCGGGAGCACACGCCATGAAGAAGACGCGGGATACCAGGGACGAGGTGCGCGCGCTGGCCGCGCGGCTGCGGGCGATCGTGGCGGGCGGCGACGGCGGCGCGCCCGGCGCGGTCACCTTCGTCGACGAGGAGGGCGAGTCGAACGAGCTCCCGGCGGAGTTCGCCACCGCCACCATGGGCCACATCCTGCTCGGCCAGGGGCGCCGCGACGAGGCCCGCACGGTGTTCGAAGCGGTGCTGGCGCGCGACCCGCACGACGAGCCCGCGCGCCTCGGCATGACGCTCCTCACCGAGGACTGACGGCGCCTCAGCCGCCCGACGCGTCGGCCGCGACGTCTGCGCCCGCGTCGCCCGACGCGTCCGCGGCGACGTCCGGCGCGCCGAGGTCGCCCGCCGGGCCGTCGACCACCGCGTCGACCGCCGCGTCGCCGCCGTCGCCGGGGCGCTCGCAGATGCCGCTGGTGGGCATGCCCGCGTCGTTGCTGCGGGTGGTGCGGCAGGTGGCGCCCGCGGGGCAGCGCTGCGTGCCGAAGTAGCAGTTCATCGGGGCGCAGTAGCCGTTGGCGTAGGCGCCGGCGTCGCCGGGGCGCGCGGGGTGCGAGCAGATGTAGCCCGGGCGGCAGTCGCTCGAGTCGGTGCACTCGACGCGGCAGAAGCCGATGCCGCCCGCGGTGGCCGTCCCCTCGCGCAGGCACACGCTCCGCGGCGGGCACGCGGCCTGCGGGAGCCGCGCGCCCTCGTAGTCAGCGTCGTCGGGCACGGTGCAGAGGCTGAAGCAGTTGCCGTCGAGGTACCCCGTCGGCGTCCCGTCGGCGTTGAACTCCGTCGAGCACCGCTGGCTGCGGCAGTCGTTGTTGCCGACGCAGGGCGAGCCGTTGTCCGCGCGCACCGTGTCGATGGTGGAGGCGCAGCGGCGCGTCCACGCGTTGCACATCCGCGGGGCGCACTGGGCGCCGTCGGTGCACCACGGGAAGCACGCCCGCTCGGAGCGCCCGGTGATCCCCTGGCACTGGTACCCGTCGCGGCAGTCGGCCACCGTGCGGCACGTCGGCAGGCAGACGTCGTTGGAGCCCACGCGCCAGCAGATGCCCCCGTCGCCGCAGTCGGCGTCGTCGACGCAGGTGCGCGTGCAGAGGCCCCGCGGGTAGCCGTCGGTGACGGTGACGCAGGTGGGGTTCATCCCCTGGCACTGCGTGCGGGAGCTGCACTCGCCGTACATCGGGTTGCGCACGTCGGCCGGCACGTCGACCGCCGTGTCGCGCAGAACATCGACGGGCACATCCGGCGCGACGAGATCATCGCCGACGTCCTCCGTCACGGGGCGGTCGGGCGGGGCGGCGTCGGGGGCGTTGTTGTCGTCGCCCCCGCACGCGGTGAGGACGAGGGCCGAAGCGAGGAGCCAGCGCGGCGCGGACATCATGCCGCGACGGTACACAGGGGCGGCGCGGGGATCAATCCGTGCGCGCGCCGGGCGCCTTCACGGGGAGCTTGCGCCAGTCGACGATGGCGGTGCCGGCCTCGTCGGGCTGGCAGGACGGGCAGAAGTCCGCGTCGTGGCCGTGGACGCCGGCGCTCCGCAGCGTGACGCCGCAGCGAGGACAGGCGTGGCCGGCGCGGCCGCGGACGCGGAGGAAGTCGCGCACCTTCTCGTCGAGCGGGGGCTTCCGGGCGCGGATGGCGTCGCGCGCCTCGGTGAGCACCGAGACGATGGCGTCGTGGAGGCGGTCGGCCTCTTCGCCGGTGAGCGTGGAGGCGCGGCGCTTGGGGTGGAGCTTCGCCGCCCAGCACACCTCGTCGGCGTACGCGTTCCCCATCGCGTCGAGCGCGCCCTTGTCCATCAGGAACACCTTCACCTGGTCGCGGCGCTTCTTCGCCATCGCGCGGAAGGCCGCGCGGGTGAAGGCCGCCGGGTCGAGCACGTCGACGCCCACCTTCGCGAAGCCCGGCACCGCGTCGCGGCCGTCGCGGGCGACGACGTACGCCTTGCCCATCTGCACGTCGTCGCGGTAGCGGAGAACGCGCCCGTCGTCGAGGGTGAGCGCGAGGGCGAGGTCGGCGGGCGCGCGGTCCTTCGGGGCGGCGAGGGCGAAGCGGCCCGCGAGCATCGGCGACACGACGAGGTCGAGGCCGCCGGAGAGTTCGAAGACCACGAAGTGGGCGCGGCGGGAGACGCGCTCGACGGCGCGGCCGAGCAGCGCGTCGGCGCCCTCGGCGACGGCCACGCGGAGCACCACGGGCTTGCGCACGGCGAGGGCGGTGAAGCGCCGACCGCGGAGCTCGCGGTCGAGGGCGGGGACGACGTACTCGAGGTCGGGGCGCTCGGGCATGCGGGGAGGAGGCGCGATCCTCGGCCCACGGCGCAAGTTTCCGGCTACTGCCCGCGCTCGAAGGTGAGCGTCCCCTCGGCTTCGAAGACCTCGCCGGGGCCCACCGGGGCGAGCACCGCACTCGTGGCGGCGACGCAGGCCGCGAGCGCGGGCGCGCCGGGGTCGCGGACGCGCACGTCTCGAATGCGCCCCTCCTGGTCGACGCGGAGCACCACCGGGATCCGCCGCGACGTCGTGGTCGGGTCGCGCAGGAGCTGGCGCATCCAGCAGCGGCGGATCCCGTCGCCGCGGAAGAAGCGCTCGAGGGTGACGGCGCGCCGCTCCGCGTTGGAGAGCCGCACGGCGGCGGGGTGGGCGACGCGGCCCGCGCGGCGCGTCCGGTCGACGGCGTGGGCGGGCGCGGCGCAGACGGAGAGGGCGAGGGCCGACGCGAACGCGCACGCGACCCCGCGCCCCCACGCACGGAGAGAGCTCATGGCGATGCCTCCAGGCGATGGCGTGACGGCACCGCGTCCCCGCACGGGGTGGCGCGCTCACGTCATCGACAGACCGTCCGATGCGAGGATCGCGGTTGACATTCACCCCGACGCGGGGCGTGAGGCGTCAGCGCCAGAAGACGAGGTACGTCGAGAGGTCGATGTTGCCGAGGTTGGCGGCGACGGCGCGGCCGCCGTACGTGGTGGTGTAGCGGAGTTCGGTGGTGGCGCCGGGGCGCGCCTGCGCGGTGACGTCGCGCACCCAGGGGGCGACGTCGAGGCCCGGGCACCAGCCCCCGCGGCCGAAGTACCAGGTGCCGTGCTGGTTGGGCACGACGCCCTCGTTCACGCGGTCGGCGCAGCCGTCGGCGGAGCGCGCCTCGGGGAAGCTGCGCAGGTACTCCATCCCGCCGACGTTGAAGCGGTGCTCGTGGTTGCAGAACTCCGCGCAGTTGGTCGGCTGCACGCCGCCGTGCCCCGTGATGAGCGCGTAGAGCTCGACCCGCCGCACGTCGGCGGGGACGGGCACGCTCCGCGCGGGGTGCATCGCGTCGTAGGAGGCGTTCCACGCGCCGCCCGTCCAGAGGGGGACGGCGGCGACGGGGCGCATGCCGCGGTTGCGGTTACTGTAGCGCAGCGAGAGCGACACCGCGTAGTCGGTCGCGCGCGGGTCCCACTGGCCGCTCGCGTACCAGCGCAGGTGCTTGCGACCGCCGGCGAGCAGCGGGAGCATGCCCGAGATGTCCGTCACCCAGCGGCCCTCGCGCCAGTAGGTGGTGATCCAGCGGGCCACCTCGCGGTTGCAGTCCCAGCGCGGGCCCCCGCCGTCGGGCACGTCCGCGACGCCCGCGTCGGGGTCGGGCGCGGCGGGCTCGCACACCCAGAGGTGGCTGAGGTAGTCCCACGCGCCGCACTCGCCGTCGCGGTGGTTGGGGCACTGCATCGAGAGGTCGACCTCGAGCGTGTCGAAGGCCGCGGCCTCGGGGAGCGCCACGTCCGCGTCGATGGTCTCGTGCGCCGTCTGGTTGCTCGCCACCTGCACCACGGTGGCGTTGTCGGCGGCGAGGCGCGCGTCGAGGTCGCGCTCCCAGTTGTAGTAGGTGGGCTCCTTGGCGAGCAGCGAGAGGTCGGCCTGCACGCCGCCCGCCGCGAGCCGGCCGAGCATCCCCACCTCGCGGATGCGCTGCCGGGTGTCGATCGCGAACTGCACCGCGTCGTAGCGCTTGTAGGGGAGCGCCGTGCGGCCGCGGTACTGGAGCATCCGCCCGACCCAGTTGGTGAGCATCGACACCTGCGTGGGAACGAAATGAATGCGGTCGCGCCACCACGCGCGGTCGGCCTCGGGGAGCTGCTCGAGCTCGCCGAGCCAGCGCCCCTGGGCCTCCATGAAACCGGCCTGGTTGGTGTTCCAGAGGAAGAAGTAGTGGACGTTGCGCGGCGAGCGGTCGAGGAGGTCGGCGAGGGCGCCGTCGAAGAGGGCCGCGCTGTAGTCCGTCGGCGACGAGGGCGCGCGCGGCGCGTACACGAGGAAGGCGTAGCTGTCCTCCCCCGTCCACTCGTCGCGGAACGACCAGTCCCCCGCGTGCGTGGGCATCACGAACTGGTCGGCGACGTCGCGCACGTTGGCCCCGTAGGGCCCCGCGGAGAAGGGAACCCGCGGCGGCGGCCGCAGGCACGCGCGCGCGGCCCCGCACTGCTCGCCGGCGGCCGCGAGGCACTGCGCCACGTCGCGCGCCACGCCCCCGTCGGCGCCGACGCGACCCGACGCGCACGCGGCCCGGCAGGCGTCGACGTCGAAGCCCGCGCAGGGCTCGCCGAGGGCGGCGCAGCGGTCGGCGCAGGAGGGCCCGACGTCCGCGGGCGCGGCGTCGGAAACGTCGGGCGCGGCGTCGGGCGTGGCGTCGGCGAGGTCGTCGCCGGCGTCACGCGGCGGGGGCGCGGGGGCGGGGTCATCGCAGGCCGAGGCGAGCGCGAGAACGAGGAGCGGGCGCCAGGTACGCATGCGGGCGATTGCATCACCGCCTCGCCCGCGCGCGCAAGCGCGGGTTGCCACCCGGCGCCGGGCTCCGGTACAACCGCGCCATGACGAAGACGGAGACGGTCCACCAGCGCATCGGCGAGATCCTCGGGGCCTCGGGCTACCCCTTCACCACCGACGACGACGGGCGCTACCGGGTGTCGCGGGGGTCGTCGGCGGTGTTCATCCGCGCGCACGAGTGGCAGGAGCGCTTCGTGATGGTCGAGCTCGTCTGCCCGGTGCTCGACGAGGTCGAGCTGTCCGAGGGCCTGCTCGAGAAGCTCAACGCGCTCAACGAGAAGCTCTACTTCGGCAAGGCGTACTGGCGCGCCCGCGAGGTGTGGCTCGCCCACAACCTCCTCGGCGACCACCTCGACGCGTCCGAGCTGGTGTCGTGCGTCGGGATGATGGCCGTCGTCGCCGACCGGATCGACGACGAGCTCCAGAAGCGCTTCGGCGGCAAGCGCTTCAGCGATTTCGCGCCGAAGCCCGCGTAGCGCCCGCCCTCACTCGGCGACGCGGTTCCGCCCCTCGCGCTTGGCCTGGTAGAGCTTCGCGTCGGCGACCTTGATGAACTCCTCCGCCGTGCGGATGGTCGGCGTCCACTGGGCCACCCCGAGCGAGATGGTGACCGGGATGCGCTGCGCGTCGAAGGTGAACTCCGCGTTCGCCACCATCGCGCACAGCTCGTTGGCCAGCGTCACCGCCCCCTGGTGGTTGGTCTCCGGCAGCACCAGCGCGAACTCCTCGCCGCCGTAGCGCCCGAACACCTCGCCGCGCCGGATCCGGCTGCGCACGAGCTGGGCCACCTCGCGCAGGACGTGGTCGCCCGCGAGGTGCCCGTAGGTGTCGTTCACCTTCTTGAAGTGGTCGATGTCGAACATGATGAGCCCGAGCGGCCGGCCGTGGCGCGCCGAGCGGTTGAGCTCGTTGTCGATCTGCTCGAGCAGGTGCCGCTTGTTGTGGGCCTGCGTGAGCCCGTCGGTCACCATCATCTGCGAGATGGTCGACATGAACTCCGCCTCGAGGTCCTCCCCCGAGAGGTACTTCAAGATCACGTCGCCGATCTTGATCCGGTCGCCGTTGTGCAGCTCGCGCTCGTGCGTCGGCTGGTCGTTGACGTACGTCCCGTTGGTGCTGCGGTTGTCGCGCAGCCACCAGCGCCCGTCGCGCCGCACGAGGCTCGCGTGGCGCCGCGACACCGAGTCGTAATCGAGCACCACCGCGTTGTGCACGTCGCGCCCGATCGCCAGCTCCTGCAGCGGCCCGTCGAGCGGAACCCGCTTGCCGAGGGGCCCCTTGCCCTCGCGCGTGTAGATCACCACCAGGCAGTCCGACCCCCCCGAGGTGGGCCGGTCGACGCCGCCGCGGATCACCTGCGTGCGGGCCTGCCAGTTGGGCTCGGGTTCCGGCAAGGAAGTGGGATCTTTCGGATTCATTCGCGACCAGCGGAGGCGCTTCGCAAGGTATCGGTCGCGTCGGCACATCGTCAAGCACCGCGACCGCGTTCCCCGCGTTGATGGCGTGCGGTGTGCGACGTTGGAGTACAATGCGCGCCGTGACCGAGACAGAACTCGCCGCGGCCCTGCGCAAGGCCCTCGCGGCACACGGGAGCGCGCCCGTCCGCGTCCGCCTCGCGAGCGGCCCGTGCTGGGCGCGCGCCGTCGCCCTCGCCGGGCGCAAGCTCGACGTCGCCCTCGCGGGCGCCAGGGTGCGGGTCGCCCTCGACGACGTGCTGGAGGTGGGCCGTGACGAGCGCCGCTGACGACCACCGCCTCGACGCCGTCCGCTTCGACGAGAAGGGCCTGGTCTCGGCCGTGGCACAGGACGCGCTAACCGGAGAAATCCGCATGGCAGCGTTCATGTCGCGCGAGGCGCTCGCCCTCACGCTGGCGACGGGCGTCGCGCACTTCCACTCGCGCTCGCGGGGCCGCCTCTGGAAGAAGGGCGAGTCGAGCGGGAACACCCTCGCCGTCCGCCGCGTGCTGCTCGACTGCGACGGCGACTGCGTGCTCCTCCAGGTCGACCCCGCGGGCCCCACCTGCCACACGGGCGCGCCCTCGTGCTTCACCCGCGCCGCGACCGACGACGGCTGGGTGGAAGTCGCCGCGCCCCACGCCGCGGCCTGCGAGCTCTCCGCCACCGTCGAAGCCCGCCGCGACGCCCCCGCCGACGCGAAGCCCTCGTACACGCGAACCCTGCTCGACGCGGGCGCCGGGCGCATCGGCGAGAAGCTCCGCGAGGAGGCCGACGAGCTGGCGCGCGCCACGGCCGGCGAGAGCGACGCGCGCGTGGCCTCCGAGGCCGCCGACGTCGTCTACCACCTCATGGTCGCGCTCGCGTCGCGGCGGGTGCCGTGGCGCGACGTGCTCCGCGAGCTCGCGCGCCGCGCGGGGCGCTCGGGCCTCGACGAGAAGGCCGCGCGCGTCCGGTGACTCACGGCGCCTCGCGCCACCAGCGGGCGTACTCGCTTCGAAGCGCCGCCCACTCCGCGGCGTCGCCCACGTACACCCCCTCCACCCACGAGAACACGTCGGCCGGGCGGTCGTCCTCGCTGTACACCGGGATGACGTGGACGTGCGTGTGGCGCGAGGTCTGGACGAGCTCGCGCGTCGCCGAGCCCGTCGAGGTCACGTACACCCGCCGCGGCGCGCGCAGGGCCTCCACCATCCGCGCGGCCCGATGCGCGAGGCGGTAGATCGCCGCCCACGCCGGCTCGTCGATCTCCGTGAAGGAGACGACATGCGCCCGAGGGACCACCAGCACATGCCCCCAGCACCGAACGTAGCGGGGCAACATCACGACGTGGCCCGCGTCCTCGTGGACGACGTGGAGGTCGCCGACCCGGCCCGCGAGCACCGCGCACATGAGACAGGGGGGCTGCGACCCCTCGGCGACGATCCGAGACAGCGCCTCCTCGCGGGAGATGAGCGTGGGCATGGCGCACCTCGCGTAGCACAACACAACGCGGGAAGGGGGTATCGTGCGCGCATGAAGCGCCCCCTCCTCGCGCTCGCGGCGCTCGCCGGCTGCGTCGACGCCTCGCGGCCCGTCACCCGCGCCGCCGCCCGCGCCGTCGTGCAGGAGCGCGCCCGCGACGAGGCCGCCGACCGCGCCCGCCGCGCCGCGCTTCTCCCAATCCCGATGGTGCAGCGCGAGATGCCGCGGCTCGTCGCGCGCGAGGGCACCGCCACCCACCTGGTAGCGGGCCCGCTGCGCTACGACCTCCGCGACGACGGCGTCTCCCCCGCGGAGGACGTGCCGACGGAGGCGATCACCGGCGCAGCGAGGGGCGCGCGGGGGTGGGTCTTCGTCGCGGGCGCGGCCGTCTACGCGAGCGAGACCTTCACCGGGCGCCTCCGCCTCCTGCGGTCGTTCGGGTGCGAACCTTCGCCCGCGGAGGCCCACAACCACCGCGACCTGCCGGTGACGCTGCCCCCGAGCGTCGGGCGCGTGGCGATCGCGGCGCTGGCCCACGGGGCGTTCTGGTCGGACGGGGCGACGCTCGAACCGCTCGGCGTGCCGGGCGCGCTCTACTCGGCGTGGCGCGACCCGTCGCACGGCGTGGCGCTCGTCGCGCACCGGGCGCCGCAGGTGACCGTCGACGGCGGCCGCACGTGGCGCGAGGTCGGCACCGCGGGCGAGACGGCGATGCTGGTCGAGGCCCGCGCCGACGCGCTCCTGGTGGCCACCGAGCGCGGCGCGCGGCGCGTCGACGAGGGGACCCTGTCCCTCACGCCGACGACCCTCCCCGAGCGCCCGTGTGAGGCCCGAGCCGCGACGGAGCCCCCGTTCGAGCGCGGCTACGAGCGCCTGCCCCCGCCGCCGCCCGCCGAGGCCTGCGAGCGCCAGCGGGCGCGGCTGCGCGACGGGTGGTCGGAGATGACCTTCGACGTCGCGCTCGAGGGCGCGCGGCGCAACGAGACCAACGGGTACGGCGAGGTGACGTGGGGCTTCGCGCGCGCGCAGGCCGCGCCCTTCGGGCCGCTGTGGGCGCGCGCCCTCGTCGAGTCCTGGATGGCGCCCGCGGTGGTTCAGGTGACGGCGCGGGCGACGGCGCGCGGGTACAACGGCGGGATCCTGTGGCGCGGGCGCGACGCGGCGGGGCCCTTCCGGGTGGCGGCCCGGGTGCGGCAACCGCGCGAGGCGCCGCCCCAGACGCGCTGGGAGCTGCTCGCGGCGACGCGGCGCGGCGCGCTCCTTCAACTCGACGCGCTGCCGGCGGGGCAGACCTACGCCGAGGAGAGGACCGGCGACGCTCTGGTCTCCCCGGCGCTCTTCTGGGCAACGGCGACGGGCCTGAGGCGCATCGAGGGCCCGAGCCGCTTGGGGGACGTGTGGGGCGCGATGGCCACCGACGACGGCGGCGTGGTGCTGCTCGGCGCCGACCTCGTGACCTTCTCGGAACCGTGCGACCCGCAGATCCCCGTCGGCTGGGGGCGCACCATGTCGTACGCCGTCCGCGTCGGGCCCGACGGTGCCTTCCGCGGGGAGCGCGTGGGGCCCGACTCACCGGGCACGTTCGCGTCCATCGGCGTCGGTCAACACGGCGATCGCTGGGGGCTGGTGGCGACCGAGCGCGCGGCGCCCGGCAACCTCCAGTGGCTCCCCTTCGACGGCGGCCGCGAGGACTTCGGCGTCTGGCGGCTCGACGCGACCCCGCGCGTCTGCGGCGCGCCCGCGGGCGAGGTGACGCGGCTCCACCTGGCCTTCACCGACGACGACCGGGTCGAGCGCATCTTCCTCGGCACGCGCGAGGTCGAGCGGAGGGAATCGCTCGCGTCGGTGCGCCACGTCGTGCTCGAGCGCGACGCGTCGGGCGTGTGCGTGCGGCGCGTGGCCGGTGTGCACCGCGCCGGCGACTTCGAGGTCTCCCCCGAGAACTTCCACACCGCCCACGGCGCGCTCATCCTCGACGCGAACGCCGGGCGCCTCTCCGGCATCTGGGACGACGGCACCCGCGTCGCCACCGTCACCGCCACCCTCGCCCCGCCACCCCCGCCGCCGCACCCCTCGCCATGACCCTTCCCCGCCACGCCCTCCTCGCCCTCGTCCTCCTCGGCTGCGGCTCGCGCACCGGCCTCCTCGTGCCCGACGCGGCCACGGACGCCGCGCCCGACGCGCCCCCGCCCGACGCGCCCGCGTCGCCCTGCACGCTGGTGACGGGCGTCGCCTCGGTCGACCTGCTCTTCGCCGTCGACAACTCCAACTCCATGTCGGAGAACCAGGCCAACCTCGCGCGCAACCTCGCCGCGCTCATCGACCCGCTGGTCGACCCGCCCGTCGACCCCGCGACGATGCGCCCGCGCTCCCCCGCCGTGCGCGACCTCCACGTCGGCGTCATCAGCACCGACCTCGGCACGCCCGGCAGCATCGTGCCCTCCTGCGCCAACAGCGACCAGGGCGACGACGGCCTGCTCAACCCGATCCGCAACGGGCTGGCGCTGCGACGTCACGAGCCCTGGGTCACCGCCCCGCCCGGCCGGCGCCCCGCGCGCTGCGCCGACGACCCCAACCAGTACCCGCCCTTCCTGCTCTTCGACCCGCTCCGCGACCGCGCGGAGTTCCGCGACGACATCGTCTGCAACGCGTACCTCTCCATCGGGGGCTGCGGCCTCGAGCAGCAGCTCGAGTCGGTGTACCGCGCGCTCATCGTCCACAACCCGCGCCTCGCGGCGGGCAACACCGATCCCAACGCGGGCTTCGTGCGCGACGACGCGCTCCTCGGCATCGTGATGGTGACCGACGAGGACGACGGCTCGACGCGCGACTGCCGCTACGCCGAGCGGGGCGTCCCCTGCACCGACGCGGTGAGCGTCTACGACATCATGTCGCCCGACTGGTCGAACAACGACCTCAACCTCCGCTTCTACACGTACGCGCCGGGATCGCGGCAAGACCCGACCTGGCCCGTCGACCGCTACGTCGACCCGACCCGGCCCAACCGCGGCTTCACCTCGCTCAAGCCCGGCCACCCCGAGCGCGTGATCTTCACCGCCATCACCGGCGTCCCCCTCGAGCTCCCGCGCCGCGGCACCTCCGTCGACTGGGCGGCCCTCCTCGGTTCACGCGCCGACGGCGCCGACGGCCTCGTGGCGATGAGCGCCGAGGGGCCCATCTCCATGCGCCAGAACAACCCCGACCCGCGCTGCCCGACCCGCGTCACGCCGGCCTGCTACCGCGAGGGGACGGCCTTCACCGGCGGCTGCGACCCCACCGCCCAGTACTACGCCTGGCCGTCGCGGCGCATCGTGCAGGTGGCCCGGAGGTTCGACGAGGCGTGGGGCAACGGCGCCGTCAGCTCCATCTGCCGCAACGACTACGGCGACGCCCTCCGGGGGGTGGTCGAACGGCTCCAGATCCAGCTCTGTCGGCCCCGGTGACAGAAACCTTCGCGACCCGCTTGTGTCCGGGCACGCACCTGGGGTAAAGGTCCGCCCCCGTTTTCGTGCATCGAGGAGCTGTCATTTCATGAGCACGCTTGCCCAGTCGCTGGAGTCCGCCCAGTCGAAGTTCGCCGGGTACCTGAAGGAACACAAGATCGACCCCATCCGCGTGGTCTACGCGTCCTCGCAGATCGAGACGCTGACCCCCGCCGACCGGGCGATCAAGCTGGCGAAGCGCCAGGCCCGCGGCAAGGAGGACGACGCCGCCAAGGCCGCCCGCACGAAGAAGCCGCGCTCGGGCCGCCCGGTGACCACCCAGCTCGTGACGCGCGCCGTCGCCGGCGAGAACCTCACGGGCCCGCAGAAGACCCGCATCCTCCGCGCGGTCGCCCGCATCGCCGAGCAGAAGAAGCTCGGCGAGGTCGCGCTCGCCAACCTGTTCTAGGCCCTACGGCACCACCGGGAGCGCCCGCCGCTGGAGCGACGGGCTCCCGGTCTCCGCGGCCAGGGCGTCGAGCTCGGCCACCTTCTCCGCCTGAAACGCCGGGTCCACGGCGTGACGCACCGTCGCGCCTTCTTTCACGGGCACGTGGCTCATCGCCAGCTCGGTGAGCGCGGTGATGGTGAGGCTCGGGTTCACGCCGAGGTTCGCGGGCACGGCCGACCCGTCGCACACGTAGAGCCCGGGGTGGCCGTACACCTCATTGCGCTCGTCGATGACGCCCTCCGCGGGGGATGGGCCGATGGCCGCGCCGCCGAGGATGTGCGCCGTCGTCGGCGTGTCGAAGAACACCTCCGGGATCGAC
>JAXLYI010000006.1:0-534330 GCA_046351555.1 Polyangiales bacterium | reverse complement strand
GCCGCGAAGCCCGTCACGTAGCTCTCGCCCTCCCAGACGAGCGTCCGCGCGGCGAAGCCCTCCCGCGCCGTGCGCGCGCGGTCGTCGCCGTCGTCGCCCGCGTAGCGCTTCGCGCCGGCGTCGTAGGGGCCGATCACGAGCGTCGCGGGGTAGTCGTACACCTCGCGGTCCATCCCCTGCGCGTCGGTGCCGCGCGAGGCGCGCGTGAGGTCGAGCGTGGGCTGCGTCCAGTCGAAATCCCGCGCCACCACGCTGGTCGAGTCGAGCGCGGCGTGGGCCTCCAGGTGGCGGATCGACTCCTCCGCGGCCGTGTCGCTCTCGGCCCCGCGCACCACCACGGGCCCGCCGTCGGCCGTCTCCACCCGCGGCGCGCCCGCGGCGTGGTCGGTGAGGACGAGCTCCTCCGCGTCGCCGGTGTGGTCGAAGTACCACCAGACGCCCTCCTCCTCCATGAGGCGGCGGGCGAAGTCGAGGTCGCTCTCGCGGTACTGGACGCAGTACTCGCGCTCGGCGGGCGCGCGGTCGAGCGCGAGGCGCACGGTGCGGCCGTAGGGGAGCAGCGCGTCGCCGAGGACGCGCGCGAGGATCTTCGCGGCCGACATCTGCTGGAAGACGCGCGTGTCGACCCGCTGCGCGAGCGCGAGGAGCGCGGGGGCGAGGTGGACGCGGGCGACGAGACGCCCGGTGACCACGCCGAGGCGCTCGACGCGGTGGGCGACGCCGTGGAGCTTGCGGGCGAGCGCGCCGCGGTAGAGCGAGAGCGTGGCGGGGCGGCCGAGCAGCGCCCACGGGTCGGCGTCGAGCTCGTCGTGCACCACGTCCACCGCGCAGGCGTAGAGCTCGGAGAGCCCCTCGTGCGCGCGGAACGACACCACCGACCACGCGCCCTCCGCGGCGCCCTCGGAGCTGAATTCGAAGCGCGCGACCGGTAGCGGCGAGCCCACGGCCGTCACTCCGCCCCGAGCCACGCGCGCAGCGCGGTGACGTCACGAGGCCCGCGGTACGACGCCACCACCCGGCGCGCGAAGTCGCGGCCCCCGGGCGCTCGCGCGAACACGGCGTTCGGCCGGAGCGCGCTGTGCTGCCCGAGGGCGAGGAGGTTGGGCAGCACGTCGCCGAGGACGGCGTCGGCCAGGGCCCCGGGCTCGCCCGCCGCCGCGAAGAGCGCCGCGGCGAGGTCGGCGCGGTACGTGTCGTCGGCGCGGGGGTGGCCCGCGAGGTCGTCGGCGCGCTGCACCGCCGCGCCGCGCGCCGCGGGCGGGAGCGCGGGCCAGCGGAGCGTCCCGAGCAGCGCGTCGCGCGACGGCAGGTCGTCGAGCGCGTGCTCGCCGAAGCGCGCCCACGCGTAGTCGACGAAGAGCTCGTGGAGCTCGGCCGCGCGCGGCGACGCGGCGGCGAGCACGGCGACGGCGTTGCCCTGGGTGCCCGTCGCGAGCTCGACGTCCGCGCCGTACGCCTCGGGGAACACCGCGAAGCACGCCGGCTCGGCGAGCGCGGCCGCGAGCGGGCCCGGCGCCGCGGCCGAGAGAACCCACCACGACGAGCCCGGGTCGAGCGCGGCCTCCGACCACACGCCGCCCAGCGCGTCGGCGACGCGCGCGGTCGCGTAGCGCTCCTGCCGAACGCGCACCGCGGCGACCGGGTCGGGCGGGGGCGTCCCCTTGGCGACGGCGGTCGCGCGGAAGGTCGCGTCGACGTCGCGGGCGTCGTAGCCGGGTCGGTCGTGGCGCCACGGGGAGGGCGCCGCGGCCTCGACGCGGACGCGGACGATGGTCGCGGCGCGCAGGAGGAAAGACGGGGAGTCGGGGAGGACGGGGAGGTTCATGGCGGTGCCTGGGGGGGCGGTCGGTGCGGTCGGTGCGGCCCGGGGCGCGTCGGCGCGCGAAGGCACGTCGGGGGCGCGCGAGGGAGCGTGGACGGGGTCGGCGGCCCGGCGCGCGGGGCACCCCGCGAGCGCGGCGAAGACGAGGAGCGGGAGCGCGCGCGGGGTCAACGCGCGTTCCTCGCGAGGAGGCTGAGGCCGGTGGGGGGCCGTACCTCGATGGACGTGCCCGCGACGGGGACGGCGGGCACGTGCCGCACCACCGCGCCCTTGGTGACGGTCGGCGCGACGGTGACGGCGACGGCGCCGGTCGCGGGCGTGACGCTCCACTCGCCGAGCATGCGCCAGGGCACCTCCAGCGCGACGACGTAGAGCCGGTCGCAGGGGTCGCCCGTCGCGCCCGAGGCCCGCGAACGGTTGACCCACAGACAGAGCGACGCCTGGAAATCGAGCTCGAAATGGAAGACCTCGAGCCGCGCGGCGGGGCGCGCCGGGTGGGTCGGGCCGTCTCCGTCGCCGGGGCTGTCGATCGACTCGACCACCAGCCGCTCGCCCAGCGCGAGCGGGGTGCGGGTGGTGATCCTGCTGCGCGTGAGCGTCGCGGTGTCGCCGCCCGAGCCCGCGCCCGCGCGCCCGGTGTCGAGCAGCGGCGGCGCCACCAGCGCGGGCGCCGGGTCGGCCGGGAGGAAGGCCGCGCCCGTGGCCGACGCGCCCGTGGCCGCGGCGGCGTTGGAGGCGAACACGCTCGACATGCGCAGCGTGACGGGTGGCGCGACGGTGCGGTCGACGAAGGTGCCGACGATGTTCTCGTTGCGGGTCTCGTTGTTCACCCAGCCGGCGAAGACCTGGTCGGCGCCGCGCCGCCCGTCGCCGCCGCCGCCGATGAGGTCGACCTCCGCGAGCATGTGCATCGCCTCGGTGAGCGGCGCGGCGATGTTGAACGACCCGCTCCGCACGCCGATCCCGCCGCCGCGGGGCGTCGCGGCGAGGGTGTTGTGCGCGGCCGAGCGGTCGCGGGAGAGCTTCGCCCGCACGAGCACCACGTTGAGGATCGTGCAGGGCTCGAGGTCGACGCCGTGCTCGTACTCGCCGCTCCCGTTGCAGTCGACGAAGGGGCGCACGTGGAAGGTGCCCACCGCGTCGGCCCGCAGCGTGGCCTTGAGCGGGTCGCCCCCGTCCTGCGCGACGGTGGGCTTCGCCGCGGGCGACTCGCGGATCACCTTCGCGTCGTCGCCGTCGGGCGCCGGGCGGTCGTCGCGGTGCGCCGTCCACCGAACCGGCACCCCGGCCGGCGCCACCTGCACCTCCAGCCGCACAGGCGCCGCCGCCGTGGTCGACCCCTCCAGCAGCACCAGCGGCGCGTTGACCGTCGGCGACACGTCGTAGTCGCTCGCGGCGGGCGCGGCGCCGTGATCGACGACGGCGTCGGGCACCGGGCCGTTGCCCATGCGCGCGGTGTTGGGCGGCGTCTGCGTCACCGTCGCGCGGACGCGCCGGAACTCCACCACCGTCGCCCGCGCGAGGTCGCCCTCGGTGTCGCCCTCGGCGCCCACCTTGAGCCCCGTGTCGCGCAGCGCGCCGCTCACCGTCTGGCCCTCCAGCCAGAAGGTGAGCCCGTCGGTCGGCGCGGCCGGGATCACCCCGTTGCCCACCGTGTGCGGCAGCGCCACCTCTGCCCCGCCGCGCTCGGCGTCGAAGAGCTTCACCCCGCCGGTGATCCCCTCCAGGCGCAGGTCGCCGTTGTACGCGTGCGGCCGCGCCTTGCGGAGCGTCACCATCGCGCGCCCGTGCTTGTCGCCGTACTGCTTGTGCACGAAGCGCCCCACCGCGACCTTGTCGGCCGGCGAGAGGGCGGCGGGCGGCGTCGCCTTGCGCGTGCGGCTCTGGTGGATGTCGACCACCACCTCGAGCGCGGTCATCGTGCCCGTGGCGTCAGGCCCGGTGGGGCGCGTGCCGCCCGACAGGCTCAGGGTGAGCCGCACGTCGTGGAGCCCCGCGCTCGCGGAGGCCCCCTCGGCGTAGAGCGTGACGCCGCCCGAGAGCCGCGCGCCCGGGAAGACGTTGGCCGCGCCGTTGAGCAGCACCTCGTTGCCGTTGGTGGCCGCGTCGAAGAAGCGCAGGCGGCCGCCGCCGGCGACGGTGAGCGTCCCCGTCCCGTCGAAGGCCGCGTCGGTGCTCAAGCGGACGGGCTGGCGGCGCGGCGTGAGCGCGCCGTGCTTCACCAGCACCACCGGCTGGGTGACGGTGACCACGGGGTTCACCGGCGGCGGAGGAGGTGGTGGTGGCGGCGGAGGAGGTGGTGGTGGGACGGTGAGCGGGCGGATCCGCCCGAGCGCATCGTCGACGAGGTGGAGCGCGACGAGCGCGCCGTCGCGGAGCGCGCGGGCGATGGCCTCGACCACGTGGCGCTCGACGGTGCGGCGGTCGAGCGGGCGCGCGGCCGCGTCGGTGAGCGTTGCCACCGCGCGGTGGGCCGCGAGGAGGACGTCGCGGCGGAGCGGGTCGCGCATCCAGCGGTCGAGGAAGGGCGGCGGGACGGCGGCGCGGCGCGCGCGCTCCTCGGGGCGGACGTCGCCCCCGCGCACGAGGAGCCAGACGCGCCCGTCGTGCTCGACGCGCCACTCGCTTCGTCCGTGCCGTGGGCCCCCGGAAGGCGACATGCGCCATCGTCTACCGCCAACCTTCTTGCGACGCAAGGAGCGTCGCGCTCCCTCCGCTGAAGTTGCGTTGAGGAAGTTGCCCTCCGCGGGTGGGCGCCCTACCGCCGCGTCGGCACGAGCCCCGCGACGAAGCGCGTCGGCGGTCGCAGAATTGTCAGCCCGTGTACCCGCACTCCCCGGTGCGCGGCGAGTTCACCAGCGGGAGCACCATCTCCTCGCCGCAGGGGTGCCGCTTCAGGCACTTCGCGCAGTAGCAGCCGCCGTCCTGCCAGCGGCACTCCATGCAGATGTCCGTCGCCGGCTCGCCGCACGTCAGGCAGGGATACGTCGGGGCCTCGTTGCGCGCGAGCAGGCGGAGCCCGCGGCCCGAACCAATGCGCGTCCCCAAGGGGCGGATCCGCAGCTCCGTCGTCGTGCCGAAATCGTACTCGTAGCGCCATGAGGGGGCGAGCGTGAGGTCACCGACCTTCGCGCGGAGCGAGCGCTGAGGGACGCGGCTCCACCCCTCCTCGTCACGGCCCGCGGTGTACTCGACGCCATCGATGCGGAAGGCGCTCAGGTGGCCACAGCACTCCAGCCACACCTTGCGCAGGAGGGCGTCGAGCTCCGCAAGCGTCGTCGCGGCGCCGGCCTCGAGCACGAGCCAGTACTCGGGCATCCCCGGCGACTCCACCAGGAGCCGGTGGCGGACGTTCTGCTGCGCGCCGCCGCCTTGCTGGAGCGACAAGCAGCCGTCAAGGTGGCGGCCGATGGCGCGCTTCGAGAACACCGCGCCGCAACCCTCGCAGCGCCCGGGGCGGACGAGCGGCTTCGACGGCGCTGCGGGCTTCTTCTTCGCCTTCGCGCCGCGCTTCGGCGAGGCGGCCTTCGCGGGCTTCGTCGGCGCGTGCCCGGCCGGGGCGAGGACGATCTCGGGCGGCCCGAGGCGCGCGACGATGTCCTTCTTCACGTGGCGGTAGAGGTCGTCGAAGCGCGCCCGGATGCCCGGGCCGAAGCTGACCCGCTGGAACATCAACAGGCCGTCGAAGACGATCCGATCGCCGAAGGGTAGGAGCACCCCCCGCACGAGGGCCGGGAGCCACGGCACCATCGCCTCCAGCGGCGTCTTGAGCGCGTGGACGGCGTAGGCCGCCAGGCCGCCGTCGTCGAGCCACCATGTGGCGCTGGGCTACCCGGTACAGGATGAAGGTGCCCGCCCGTCGGTGCCGCCAGCTCGAGGGCCAGCGCGAGCCCATCGGCGTCGACCCCGCGGAGTTCTCGCGGAGGAAGTCGTCGAGGAGCGACGGCTCGGCCGAGCGCGTCGCGCACCTTCGAGGCGCCTTCGAAGTCGGCGTTGGCGTCGACGCGGCACGACGCGCTTGCGCGCGTTGACGAACTCGAGGAGCGGCGTCCATGCGCGGTAGAAACGTTCGACTTCAGCCGGGGCGAAGCTGCATGGCGGCGGATTCGACGCCGCCGTCCGTGCGGGTGTCAAGACGTCGCCGCGTCTCCGCCGGGCCGCGCGACGCCAGCAGCGCCTTCGCCGCCGCGAGCACGGTGTCGAGGTTGGCGCGGAGGGCGACCCCCACGAACTCAGGGCCGCCGTCGTTGGTCACGAGCAAATACCCCATGGCCTCGGCGTGGCCGACGATGAGCCAGTCGACGGTCGCGCCGCAGTCGTGACCGTCCCCGCCGGTCGCCGTCGCCGCGGAGAGCTTCAGGCATTGCAGGCAGCGCCGCTTCTTGAACGCGCGCCAGTCGCCCCGCGTCGGGTAGATCCCGTGCAGGCGCTTCGCCACCGCGAGGGCGTGCTGCTGTTCGAAAGGCTCGATCTCCAGGTTGTTGCTCCGCACGAAGCCGAGCGGGAGGCTCGCGTCGAACTTCCCTCCGCGCCGCTGGATCATCTGGCGGACCTTCTCGTGGAACACGACGGCGGGCACGACGAGCCTCACGGGGGGCGCCTCGCCTCGCGCCGCGTTGGCGCGATTGACCGTGTTGATCACCTCGATCCCCGGGTCGCTCCGCGGGTTGTCGCCGAAAATGGTGTTCGTGTCGAAGGCGAGCGCCGGGGGCCCCTCCTCGTTCGTCCGCCCCTCCCCTCGCAGGAACGCGACGACCTCCTCCGGGCTCATCCCTCGCCCTGCTCGCCGTGGATCAGCCCCAGGAACTGCTCGTTCGAAAGCACCTCCACGTAGGGCTGCTCTTCGCGCTTCACCACCACGACGCCGCCCCCCTGCGTCACCCCGAGCTCCGCGCGGATCTCGTCGGGCAGACGGAGGAGCCCGTCGCTCGACACGTAGCCCCAGGCGCCCCCCTTCATGGGCGGCGACACAGGGCCGAGCTGGAGCCACGCGGCGGACTCCGCGGTCGGGCGGCGCTCGACGACGGGGCCCTCGTCGGTGAGTCGCATGCCGTAGAAGTGGGCGCCGGCTTCGAACGCGGGCGAGTGGCTCGTCACGAGGATCTGCTGCGGTCCCGCGCCGCTGGCCACGATGTCGCGGAGCATGTCGCGCAGGCGGAGCTGCATATCGTAGCGGAGGTTGAGCTCAGGCTCCTCCACCGCGACGACGGCGGCGCCGGCGAGGAGGACGCGGGCGACGAGGGCGGCGATCTGCTGGACGCCGGAGCCCATCGTCTCGATGGGGATGCGGAGGCTGCCGCGCTGCACTGCGAGGATCGCGCGCCTCATCTGGCGGTTGTACGTGATGACGAAGCGGCCGTCGCCGACGACGGGGCCGAGGGAGTTCATCGCGCGCTCGAAGAGCTCCCAGCGGTGGAAGACGCCGGGCTCGACGGACTCCTTCGCGTCGTAGAGGGCAAGGAGGAGATCGTCGGTCACCGTGCGGCGGAGGCTCGCGATGTCCTCGTTGCCGTCGACCCACGGCACCCTACGAAACACGTCGACGAGGATGAAGCCATGTGCGCGGGCGTTGGTCTGGACGGTGAAGTTGACGCCCAGCAGGAAGGCCACGATGCGAAGGCCGGCCCACGTCTCTTGATTGAACTCGTCTCTTCGTGTTCGAACCTCCACATCGACGCATCCGTTGTGAGAGCGCATGACGCGGAATCGAAGGAAGAAGAGGTTCAGTTGGCTCGGTTGCTTGAGACCCGCGCGCTGAAAATCCGTCTCCGACACCTCGATCTCGCCAACCAGTTCGATGGGGAGCGGTTCGCTGAAGTTGAAGATCGCGTCTGGAGAGAAACCCCGTTGGGTCAGTAGGTGGTGCTGCACGTGGAGGCGAACCCCCACCTGACGTTCGTCTTCGATCAGCGGGGCGGCGTTCGCCTCGTCTTCGCCGGGCGCTTCGGAGAGCTTCTCCGCACGCTTCCCCAAGCTGCCGACGAGGAGAAAGAACAGGTCGATCGCCTGGAGCAGGTTCGACTTCCCCACGTTGTTCTCGCCGTGGATCACGTCGAAGCCGTCCAGCGCGTCGAGCACGACGGTCTGCCGGAAGTTCTTGAAGTGGGTGACCTCGAACCGCGTCAGCCGCATCGTGCCGCGCACGCTACACCGCCGCCCGCCGCGCGATCAATGCGCGCGAGGGGCCGCCCGCGCCGCGCCCTACCGCCGCGTCGGCGCGAGCCCCGCGACGAAGCGCGCGGGCGGAAGCGTGACGGTCGTCGCGCGCCCGAAGAGCGCCCGCTCCGCGCGACGCGCCATGCCGTACAGGTCGCGCGGCGGCGCGAGGCACGCGCCCACCTCCTTGTTGGCGACGCGCAGCGCGGCGCCGTGGGGCCCGACCCCGCCGCCCGCGGCGCGGCACGCCTGGAAGAAGCTCACGCGCCCGACGCCCGGCGTCGCGAACGACGCGAGGTACGCCGCGAGCTCCGCGCGCCCCGACGTGCCGAGCGCGCGCGGGCAGTCGTCGCACGCGAGCGGCGTGCGGAGCCCGTCGACCTCCCAGTCGTCCGCCACGTGGCGAACCTCGTGGACCGTCACCGCCCGCGCGAGCCACGTCACCAGCGCCGTCAGCGAGCGGTCGAGCCCCGCCTCCGCGCGCACCGCGAGCGAGCCGGTGGCGAAGTCTTCGGCCTCCTCGGGGAGCATCGGCGGGCAGTCGGGGTCTTCGGGCGGCTCCGCGGCCACGGCGCGCGCCCGCGCCGCGAGCTCGGGGGCGTAGCCCCACCACGGGACGTGACCGATCGCGGGCACCGCCGAGCACCACGAGCGCGCGTTGATGGCCGACGCGGCGTTGACCATGACGAAGCGCGCGTGGGCGGTGCGGGCGAGGCGCGCGTAGTCGTCGGGGGAGAGAACCGACGCGGCCTCGGCGCGCACGGCCGCGGCGTGGGCGCGCTCGAGCGGCGCGCGGTGGACGTCGTCCGCGGCGTCGAGCATCGGCCACACCTCGTCCGCCGCCATGCGGAACACCGTGTCGATCACCACCAGCGCGCCCTCGTCGGCCTCGCCGGCGTGCCCGAGGTCGGCCTCGCGGAGGTTGGTCCCGTCGACGCGGCGGAGCAGGCGCGCCCGGTACGCCCGCGCGCCCACCGCCACCGGCGCGTCGTCGAGCACCCGGTACGCGCGGAACCGCAGCGACGCGCGCCACCGCCGGCGGAGCACCGTCCCCTCGACGCGGTACGGGACGCCCGCGCGGTCGAGGTACGCGCCCCAGGCCCACAGCAGGTAGCGGACGCGCGCGGAGTTGCCCGCGAGGTCGTCGCGGACGCGCGCGTCGAGCTCGGTGACGATCGCGTCGAGGTTGCGGTCGGGCGCGATCGCGCGGCGCAGCGCGGCGAGCGCCTCGACGGCGCGGCGGTCGCCCGCGGGCGTGTCGGCGCGCTGGAGGGCGACGAGCCAGCGCGGGAGGAGCTGGGCGTGGACGCGCGCGAAGTCCACGCGGCGCAGGGCGGCGCGGTCGACCGGGTGGCGCGGGGCGTAGCGCCGGTGGCCGCGGAGGTCGGTCTCGCCGCGCGTCCAGGCCGCGATGGCGGCTCCCTCCCGTGAGAGCACGAGGGCCACGCCGAGCGCGCAGACGAGGGCGGCGAGGACGCGGAGGCGCCGGCGGGCGGCCGCGCGGAGCGTCGCCTCGTAGTCGGCCTCGGGGGTGAGGTCGTCGTGGGGAGCCATGCGCGCACCCGGGCGGGTCGAGATGAGACGCCGGAGCTACGGCCGAGGTTCTCATGAAAGCGCACGGCGCCGCGGTCTTCTGGCGCCGCCCCCGCGCTTCGCTGTACCACCGCGGCCATGCGCCACGCCCTCCCCGCGGTCGCCGCCGCGCTCGTCGCCTGCTCCGCCGCGCGCCCCGCCCCCTCGCTCCGCGACGCGCCCTCGCTCGACGGGAGGCCCGTGTACGCGGGGGCCCTCGACGGCGACGCGGCGGCCTTCTGGGAGCTCGCCCGCGCCCAGCGCGCCGACGCGCCGCCCGCCGTGCCCGCCGACGCCGCCGCGGCCGACGCGCGCCGCGCCTTCGGGCCCTGGCTGCGCCGCCGCGCCGAGGGGCTCACCGCGCTCGCGCAGCGCGTCCCCGCGCTCGACCACCGCTCGGCCGACGACGCCCTCTTCGCCGCCGCGGTGTACGCCACCGTCGCCGAGGAGCTGCGCGACGGCGTCCGCTCGCTCCCCGCGCCCCGCGAGCTCTCGCCCGAGCAGTCCGCCGCGTTCCGCGCCGTGCGCGACGAGCAGTCCGCCCCGCTCGCGCGCCACGCCCGCGCCGCCTGGGAGCGCTGCGCCGCCGTGTCGCCCCGCGCCTCCGCGCCGCTCCGCGCGTGGCAGGAGGTGTGCGCCGCCCACGCCCGCGCGCTCGACGCGTCGCTCGCCGCCGCCGCGCCCCCCGCCCCAGCGCCGCGGCCCGCGCCCCGGCGTGTGGTGACGATCCCGCCGGAGTGCGACGGGCCCGAGCTCCGCGAGGCCGCGCCCGACCCCGACGCGCCGCCGCCCGACGACCGCCGCCCCCGCGAGGTGGTGCTCACGTACGACGGCGACCGCTTCCAGGGCGCGGCGCGGCAGCGCTTCCTCGCGGCGGTGCGCGCGGGGGTGTCACGGCTGGCGGGCGTCCGCCTGGTGCCGCCGGCGGACGTGGCCGCGGCCGAGGCGCTCGTCGCGCAGCGGCGGTGGCGTGTCGGGGGCCCCGCGTGCGGGCAGGCGCCGCCGTTGCCCGCGCTCCTCGCGGCGAGGCACCCCAACCTCGTCGTCGGCGTCGTCGACCCGTGGTGCGGCACGGTGGTCGACGGCGAAGGGGACGGTGCACGCGAGCGAAACTACTGCACGCTCTCGGTGGCCTTCCACCGTGCCGGGAGCGCCGACCGCGCCGGGCTCCCGCCCAACCGCGGTGTGGACGTGACCGGCGACCCGGCCGACCCGCAGCGCTGGATCGCCGCGGCCGCGCTGCTCGGCGACCCGCGGGTGGAGCCGAGCATGGGCGGCCTCCTCGGCGCGATGATGGGCGGCGAAGGCGAGGTGTACCGCGCGCTCGGCTACGGCGAGACGGACCCGTGGCTCCGCGTCGGCGCCACGCTGCGGAGCTACGACGAGGGCGCGCCGCGGGCCGCGCTGCTGGCGTGCGCCACGCGCGAAGGCGGCGTCGGGAGCTACCGCGCGAGCTGGGTGATCGCGCCCGACGGGGCGGCGCGCGACGTGGCGGTCACCGTGCAGACGGCGCCGACGGACGGCAGCGGCGAGCGCGTGGCGGAGTGCCTGCGGGGGGCGCTGGCGGGCGTCGGCTTCCCGTGCCCGCGGGCGGGGGCGGCGGTGCCGGTGAACGCGCGGCTGTGCGTGGGCCACGAGGCGCCGCCGGCGCGTTGATGGTTCAGGTCGCGTCGGGGGCGGCGAGCCACGCGGCGAGCGCGCCGGCGTCGAGGTCGAGCACCACGTCGCCAACGCGGGCGTGCCCGAGCGCGCGGACGCGCTGCGCGAGGGTCGCACTCTCCGCGTCGGTGAGCGGGCGCTTCAGGCGGCGCTCGAAGAGGTGCGCGAGGGCCGCGCGCTCGCCGTCTTCGAGGCCCTGCGCGAGGCCCGCGTCGCGCACCGCGTCGAGGCTCGCGTAGCCCTTGCGCTGGAGGAGGTTGGCGAGGGCGACCTCGTGGGCGGCGTCGCGGTCGTAGAGCGCGAGGACGGGGACGGGGTTCTGGAGCACGCCGGGCGCCGCGAGCGACTCGCCGGGGAGCGCGTTGCGCATCGCCTTCCCGCGCTCGTGCACCTCGACGCGTCGCGGCCCCACCAGGCGCACCACCCACACGTACTTCACGCCGTGCGCGAGGAGCTCGGCGACCTTCTCCTGGAGCTCGCCCTCGTCCTGGCCGCTCCCCGCGTACTCGACCGCGAGCGGGAGCGCGCCCTGCACCCAGCCGCGCTTCTCGTCGAAGGCCCCCACGGCGACGTCGGGGGCGCGCATCGAGAGCGGCCCGAGCTGCATCCCGAGGTCGACGCCCGCGTTGGCGGCCATCGGGTCGGTGTCGAGCACCACGAAGCCGCGCCCGTTGGGCCCCGTCCCGTCGCCGCCCGTGGGCGCGCAGTACACCGGGTGTCCGTTGGAGAGCTCGTACGGGTCGCCCGAGCGCAATTGATCGGGCCGGAAGGGGCCCGGGCTCGTCCACGCCGGCGGCTTCGATCGGCTCATGCGCGCATCGTAGTCCCGCGAACGCCGTCCCCGCAACGCGCCTACGGGTCGTCGTAGCCGAGGCAGTCGTACTCGAGCGCCTCGAGGTAGCGCGTGTACGGCGAGCCCGGGTCGAGCGCGCGCATCCCCGCCGCGATGCGCTGCGCGGCGGTCGTCTCGCCCGTGAGCGCGCGCTGCCACGCCGCCAGCCCCATCGCCTCGACGCGCAACTGCCGCGCGAAGAGGGCGGCGTCGCGCGTGCCCACGGGCGCCTCGCGCGGACGCAGCGTGAGCAGCGCCGTCGCGTCGAACGCCGCCCCCGGCCGCGAGCGGTAGAACTCCACCGCCGGCAGGTCGTCGACCATCGGTCTCACCGCGCCCACCCACGCGCGCGCCCCCGCGGCGTCGAGCACGCGCGTCGCGGCGAGCGACTCGGGCGTCGCGAAGCCCACGTCGGCGAGGCTCTCCCGCACGGCGGGGACGTCCCAGCGGGCGCGCCAGCGGTCGAGGTCGGGCGCGAGCGGGCGGTCGGACGCGAGCACCACGCCCTCCACCCGGCTCGGCAGGTACACCTCGACGTGCGCGAACTCCGCGAGCACCGCGGCGAGCATCGCGCGGTCGAGGTCGGCGGTCTGCTGGTCGAGCGGGATCCACTGGGCGAGCACCCCGCCGGGCCGCATCCGCCGCCGCGCCGCCGCGTAGAACTCGCGGGTGTAGAGCGACGCGGCGCCTTCCGCGGTGGGCGGCGGCGGCTCGAGCGAGACCACGTCCCACTGGCGGTGGGCGACGGCGAGGTGGTGGCGCCCGTCGTCGACCACGGCCCGCACGCGCCGGTCGCCGAGCACGCCGCGGTTGCTGTCGGCGAAGTGCCGCGCGAAGGCGAACACGTCGCGGTTGATGTCGACGATGGTCAGCGAGCGGAGCGACGGGTGCGCGGTGAAGGCGCCCGCGGTGGTTCCAGTGCCGAAGCACACCTCGACGACGTCGAGGGCGGCGCCGCCCGCGTGCTGGAGCATCGGCAGGTGCGCGAGGGCCCGCATGTAGCGCTTCGCGAAGGGGATGGTGCTCGCGTACGACACCGTGCCGAACAGGAGCTGGCGGTAGGAGAAGTCGTCGGCGCAGCGCCCGCGGCAGCGGTTGCGCGACGCGCGGCAGACGGTGGCGCGGTCGTAGCCGAGCACCGCGGCGGTGCCGTCGCGCCCCTCGCGCACCTCGATGACGCGCGCCCGCGGGAAGGTGGTGGACGCGCGCAGGAGGTAGTCGCGCGGAACCAGCGCGAGCGCGAGGGCCACCGCGAGCGCGACCCGCGCGGTGCGGCCCGCGTCGCCCATGAGCGGGACGGCGCCGTCGGCGTGGCGCCGCGCGACGAGCGAGGCCGCGAGCGAGAGCGCGACGGCGAGCCCGAACGAGCGCTGCGCGCCAACGGCGGGGATGAGCGCGAGCCCGGTGACGAGCGACCCGAGCGCGCCGCCGAGGGTGTTGGCCGCCGCGAGGCCCCCCATGCCCCGGCCGGGCCCGCGCGGGTCGCGCGCCGCGCCGATCGCCGCCACCAGCGGGAACGACGCGCCCATCAGCGTGGCCGGCGCGAGGATCACCGCGGCCCCGACGCCGAGGTGGACGAGGTCGGCGTCGGCGTCGGCGTGGCGGCCCGTGGCGCGCCCGAGGAGGGCGGCGATCGAGCCCGCGCGGCCGAGGACGGCCACCGAGACGAGCGTCGCGGCGGCGAGCGCGGACTGCACGTCGGCGAGGAGCGACCAGGGCCTCGGGTGGGCGGCGAACCGACGCGCGTAGAGCGCGCCGCCGAGCACGACGCCGACGAGGTAGACGACGAGCAGCAGCGTGAAGGCGTACGTCGACGACCGGACGAAGGCGTGGAGCACGCGGAACCACAGCACCTCGCAGGCGATGGCGGCGAAGCCCGTCCCCGCGGCGAGCGCGACGAGGGCGCGGCGCTCGGGCGGCGGGGCGGCCTCGGGCGGCGGGTCCGCGGCGGGCGTGGCGCGCGCGTCGAGCGACCACGCGATCGCGGCGACGAGCAGGTTGGCGCACGAGGCGGCGACGGCGGTGCGGAGCATCCCGAGCGCGCCGAGGAGCGCGAAGCCCGCGAGCGCGCAGCCCGCCGCGGCGCCGAGGGTGTTGAGGGCGTAGAGCGCCCCGAGCGGGGCGCGGACGTCGCCCTCGCGCGCGAGGTGGCGGGTGAGCACGGGGAGCGTCGCGCCCATCGCCGCGGTGGGGACGAGCACCACGACGAAGCCCAGCGCGACGCGCGCGGGGAGCGCGGAGAAGAGGGCCGGCGCGTGGTCGGCGATGAAGGTGGAGAGGCCGGCGGCGCGCGAGAGGAGGAGGCTCACCGCGAGGGCGGCGAGGCCCGTGACGGCCTCGAGCGCGGCGTACGCGCGGACGAGGCGCCCGCCGCGGTCGGCGACGCGCCCGCCGAGGAGGTTGCCGAGCACCATGCCGGCGAGGAAGGCCGCGACGACGAGGCTGACGGCGACGGTGCCGTGGCCCGCCCACACGGCGAGCTGGCGCACCCAGATGACCTCGAAGACGAGCCCACTCGCGCCGGAGAGGACGAAGAGGGCGGCGATGCGGGCGCGGTCGCTCACGGGCCCGCGACCATACCGCGGCGCGGCGGCGCTACGGGGCCTCGAACGCCTCGGCGCGCACGAACACCTGCTCGGCGCGCACGACGCGGCGGCCCTCGGCGTCGTAGCCCGTCGTGCCGGCGACGAGGATCCCGTCGGCGCCGGCGGCGTCGGCGAGGGCCTTGGTGCGGAGCGTGGAGCTCATGCCGCCGACCGCGCTCACGTCGACCGCGCTCACGTACGTGGGCTCGGTGGCGGTGTTGACGCGGTGCTGGACGAGCGTCGCGCCGGCCCCCACCACCTCGACGACGGTGCCGAACACCGCGCGCTCAGACGGCGCGCGCCAGGCGTCGGTGGCGACGAAGCGGTCGCCCTCGAGCGCGCCGCGGAGCACCACCGTCGGCGACGGGAGCGAGGCCGACGCGCCCGTCCGGAGCGCGACCGCCTGCGCGGCGGAGAGCCCGACCGCGGCCAGGTCGAGGCTCCCCACCGCGCAGGACGACGACGCCCTGCCGTCCGCGCAGCGGGCGGAGGTGCCGTTGACGGGCGCCACCGTGTACCGCTCGCAGACCCCGCCGCCCACAACGCCCTCCGCCGCGCACGCCTGCACGTCGCGACGGACGAAGAAGAAGCCCGAGTTGCGCGCGCCTTCGCCCTCGTCGTCGCCGCCCCCGAAACACCCCGTGAGCGCCACCGTCGCCGTCGTGAGTACCTTCACCGCGCGCATCGTGAAACCTCCGTCCGTGAGTGAGAAGGTCGCACATGTAGGCAAGGGCCCGCAAGCTGGGCCGTAGCCGATTTTCGAAGGACTGGTGTGGAGGGGGAGAAGCTGGGGAGAGGAGTCAGCTCTTGAGCGCGTTCTTGACGGCGTCGAGGTCGGGGAAGACGCCGGGGTTCTCGCCGACCCAGGCGTACTTGATGACGCCGTCGGGGCCGACGACGAAGACCGCGCGGTCGGCGACGCCCTCGAGGCCGAAGGCGAAGTTCTGCCGGTAGACGTCGTAGGCGCGGGTGACGGTCTTGTTGAAGTCCGACGCGAAGGGGAAGGTCGCCTTCGACTCGGCCGCGAACTTCGTCACCACCCAGGGCGTGTCGACGCTGATCGCGATCGGCACGGCGTTGAGCGCTTCGTAGGCCGAGAAGTCCTCGGCGACGGTGCACATCTCCTTGGTGCACACGCCCGTGAAGGCCGCCGGGTAGAAGAGGAGCACCACCTGCTTGCCGCGCAGCGACGAGAGCGTGATCGTCTCGCCGGGCTTGGTGGGGAGGGTGAAATCGGGGGCCTGGGTGCCGACGCTGAGTGCCATGGGAGGGGTCCTTTCCTTTCCTGCGGGGCGGTGAGATGCACTCACTCGGTCCGCTGGATCACGTGGAAGCCGAACTGGGTCTCGACGACGTCGGAGATCTGGTTCGGCTCGAGGGCGAAGGCGGCGTCTTCGAACGCGCGCACCATGCGGCCGCGGCCGAAGCGCCCGAGCGAGCCGCCGCGCTCAGCCGCGTTGGGCTCGTCGGAGTACTCCCCCGCGAGGGCCGCGAAGTCCTCCCCCGCGCGGGCGCGCCGGAGCGCCTCCTCGCAGCGGGCGCGGGCCTCCTCGCGGGTCCGGGTGATCCGCTCGGGCGCGCTCGACGAGCCGCGGTACATCACGAGGATGTGGCGGGCGGCGACCTCGCGGGGCCGGCGCGCGCCGCCGTCCTCGGGGGCGACCACCTCCACCTCGGCGGCGCCGGCCGTGGCGGAGGCGGTGGTGACGGGCCGCGCCCGGTCGGAGCAGCTCGCGCGAACGAGGAAGATCGACAGGGCCGCGAGGAGGGGGGCCTTCATGGCCGGGCGGGTATAGAGAGGTCTCCGCGCGCTGTCCATCGCGGAGAGCGGTTGTGGTATCAGCGCGGGGCCGATGCGAAACATCATGCTCCACGCCGCGGTGCACGGAGAGGCCGCGGCCGGCGGCGCGCTCGTGCGCGTGCTGGTGGCGGGCCACGCCTTCGGGCTCGAGCGGCTGGTGGTGCGGCTCGAGGGCCCGCGCGGGGCGCTCGCGGCGATGGCCTTCGCCCACCCGCGGACGCACGAGTGGGTGGCGGAGTTCGGCGACGCGCAGGAGCTCGCGCGCGCCGGCGTCGCCGCGGGCGTGCGGGTGCGCGCGGTGGCCGCAGACGCGGGCGACGAGGCCGGGTGCTTCTCCACCACCACCGCGGTGGTCGAGGCGGACTGACCGCGATGACCCCGCGCGACGGCGAGGCCCTGGTCGAGGCCCTGTTGCGGGAGATGGCCACCATGACGCCGCCCGTCCGGGTGGTGCCCAAGGAGGGCCTCTGGCACCAGCGCTTCATCGACGGCTTCCTCCGCGCGGTGACCCTCGGCGGGCAAAGCCGCTACCTGACGGATTACGTCACCACGCTCGGGCGCACGATCCTGGTGCCTTCGGGCTGGGGCAGCGTCCCCGCGCACCGGCGCTACGAGGTGCTGCGGCACGAGCTCGTTCATGTGCGGCAGTTCGAGCGCTGGGGCTGGCTCGGGATGGTGCTGGTGTACGGGCTCTTCCCGCTGCCCGCGGGCCTCGCCTGGGGCCGGGCGCGGCTGGAGTGGGAGGCCTACGCCGAGACGCTCCGCGTGACGGCCGAACTCGAAGGGATCGAAGCCGCCCGCGACCCGAAGCTCCACGCGGAGATCGTCCGGCGCTTCACGGGGCCCGACTATGCGTGGATGTGGCCCTTCCCGCGGACGGTGCAGGGCTGGATCGACGCCCACGTCGCGGCGCTCGCCGGAGAGTCGACAAAAGCACGCCGTTGAATCTTCTTCTTTGGCGGAGGGAGGCACTGGAAACAGGGAGCCTGTGCCCGGTACAGTCCCACGCGACCCGACATGGCATCCCCCGCTGTAGGAATCGACCTCGGGACCACCAACTCCGTCGTGGCGGTCTCGATCCAGGGCAAGCCCCAGGTGATCACCGACCCCGGGACGGGCTCCCCGCTCATCCCATCGGTGGTGTCCTTTCCCGAAGGGGGCGGCCGCATCGTGGGCCGGGCGGCGCGCACGCGGAAGGCCTTCGACCCGGCGAACACCGTGTCGTCGGTGAAGCGCCTGCTCGGGCGCCCCTTCAAGAGCGAGGAGGTGCGCCGCGCGCGGTCGCGGGTGTCCTTCGACCTGAAGGAGGGCGCCGATAGCGCGGTGCTGGTGCAGACGCGGGCGGGGGCCTTCTCGCTGCCCGAGGTGTCGGCGATGGTGCTCCGCGAGGTGCGCCGGGTGGCCGAGGAGTCGCTCGGGCAGCGCGTCGACCGCTGCGTGGTGACGGTGCCGGCCAACTTCAACGAGCTCCAGCGCTCGAGCACCAAGATCGCCGGCAAGATCGCCGAGCTCGACGTGGTGCGGATCCTCAACGAGCCGACGGCGGCCGCGCTCGCGTACGGCTACGGGCGCAACACGCGCGAGAAGATCTGCATCTACGACTTCGGCGGCGGCACCTTCGACGTGACGCTGCTCGAGCTCAACGGCAACGTGTTCGAGGTGCTCTCGACCTGGGGCGACACCTTCCTCGGCGGCGACGACGTCGACCTGGCGATCACCGACTGGCTGGTGCCCCACCTCCAGCGCGCGACGCGGGTCGACGGCGCGCAAGACCGGATGGCCTTCGACATCCTGCGCGACGCGGCGGAGGCGGCCAAGTGCACGCTCTCGCAACGCGAGGTGGCGCGGGTGGAGTTCAACTACGCGCCGCCGGGGGCGTCGGAGCTGGTGCATTTCGAGCACCCGCTGACGCGCGGCGACCTCGACCGGCTGGCGACGCCCTTCGTCGAGAAGACCTTCGCCGTCTGCCAGGAGGCCCTCAAGCTCGCGGGCCTGCGCCCCTCCGACCTCACCGCGGTGATCCTGGTCGGCGGCAGCACGCGCATCCCGGGGCTCCACGCGCGGGTGGCGCAGTTCTTCGGGCGCGACCCGCTCACGCACCTGCCGCCCGAGGAGGTGGTCGGGCTCGGCGCGGCGATCCTCGCGGAGGCCCTCACGCCGGGCGCGCGGCGCAACCGCCAGACGCCCGTCCCGATGACGGCGCCCCCGCAGCCCCCGCCGATCGCGCCGGCCAGCGTGCCGCCCGCGCCGCGCGTGACGGCGGCGCCCGCGATGCCGCCGCCCGTGCCCGTCTCCAACCTCCGCGGCCCGACGCTCGCGGGCCCCGGCGGTACGCCCCCGCCGCCGCCCGTCGGGCGTGCCGCGACCCCGCCGCCCCCACCCGGCGCGAGGAGCCCTTCGCAGGTGCCGCCGCCGATCCCGAGCATGCGCTCGACCACGCTCGGCGCGCCGCCGCGGCCCCCGGGTCCGCCGCCGATCCCCGCGCCCGCGCCGGCGGAGGCCGCGGTCAGCTTCGACCTCGACGACCCCTTCGCGGACGACGCGGGCGCGCGCACGGTGGCGATCCAGGCGACGCCGCACAAGCCCACGCCGCTGCCCGGCTCGCTGCCCGGGCTCACCGAGCTCGACGAGCCGTCGTTCATGGGCGCGGCGCCCACTGCGGCGTCGGCGCGGCCGATGTTCGACCAGCCGGTGCGGGCCTTCAACATCGAGGAGGACTCGGTGGTGACGCCGCTCCCGACGCCCGCGATGGTGGCGGCGGCGGCGCGCCACGACCCCGACCTCCCGGCCACGCCCGCGTCGCTCCCGGCACTGGTGACGGCGGGGCTGCCCGAGCTCGCGCCCGAGCTCCCCGCGGTGGCGCCCGAGCTGCCGAGCGTGTCGGCGCAATCCCCCCTCGGCGCGCCGCCGTCGATCCCGCTCGCGAAGCCCCCGCTCGGCGCGCCCCCGCGACCCTCGTCGCCGTCGGTGCAGGCGGTGGGGGCGCCGTCGGGGCTCTCGTCGGCGCTCGCGTCGCTGCCGCCGTCCATCGCCGCGGCGATCCGCCCGCCGCCGCCGAAGGCGAGCGCCCCGGAGCCCGAGCCCGAGGTCGACGAACCCACGATGGCGCACCCGGTGGTGACCGACGCGTCGGTGCCGTCGTTCCGCTTGGATGCGTCGCTGTTCGGCGAGGAGGCGAAGCCTTCGGCGGAGGCGCGGGAGCTGTCGGTGCCGTCCTTCCGCATCGACGCGGAGGACATCTTCGGCGCGCCGGCCGAGCCCGGCGTCGGGACGATGGTCGCGAAGTCGCCCTTCGAAGCGTCGCAGCCGGGCTTCGACCCCGCCCCGCCGTCGCCGCCCGCGGAGCCCTTCGGGCCGCCGGAGCCTCCGCCGCAGCCCGCGCCGCCGCCGTTCGCCCCTCCGTCGTTCGCGTCGCGGGAGTCAGAGTCCACCGCGCGCGGCCCGGCGCTCGACGAGGCCACGCGCGTGCGGCCCGCGGTGGTGCAAGACGACCCCGACCTGCCGCCGCTGGTGGTGCCCGCGCCGATCAAGGCCAACGTCGAGTCGATCCGCGCGAACGCGCCGCGGAGCTCGGCGCCGCCGGGCGCAGCGATCGGGCGGGTGAGCCTGGTGTCGGCGCCCGTCATGGTGGGCGGCGGCGACACGATCAAGCCGGGCCTGCCGCCGGGCACCGGGCGGCCGAGCGCGCCCGCGTCTGCGCCGCCGTCCGCGCCGCCGTCCGCGCCGCCGCTCGGGGCCCCGAGCGGCGCGCCCGCGAGGGCCACCAACGCCGCGGGCATCGCGGTGCCGCTGCTGCTCGACGTGACGCCGCTGAGCCTCGGCGTCGAGACGGCAGGCGGGCAGTGCGAGGTGGTGATCCGCCGCAACGCGACGATCCCCGTCGAGCAGTCGCGCGTGTTCGCGACCACCAACGACAACCAGACCTCGGTGATCATCCGCATCGCGCAGGGCGAGTCGCGGAAGTTCTCGGAGAACCAGACCCTCGGCGAGCTCGAGCTCTCGGGGCTGCGCGCGGCGCCGCGCGGCGAGGTGTCGATCGCGGTCACCTTCGAGCTCGGCGCCGACGGCACCCTGAGCGTGCGCGCGAAGGACGTCGAGACCAACCGCGAGCAGGCGACGCGCGTGTCGCTCCTGACGATCCCGTCGGAGGCGTCGCAGGCGGAGATGGCCGCCCGCCAGCGCGCGCCGCAGACCGCCACCGCCTGAGCCCCACGATGCTCTCCGACCAGGCCCTCGACGAGAACCTCGACCGGATCGACTACTACGCGATCCTCGGCGTCGCCCGCGACGCCAACGCCGACCAGGTGCGCGAGGCCTTCCACCGCTTCGCGCTCCGCCACCACCCCGACCAGCACGTCGACGCGGCGTCGCTGGCGGCCCGCTCGCTGCGGATCTTCAAGCGCGGCTCGGAGGGCTACCGGGTGCTGCTCGACCCGGTGCTCCGCGCCCGCTACGACGCGGCGCTCGCGCGCGGCGAGGTGCGGCTGACGCCCGACGCCGAGCGCCGCGCGGTGGTGCAGGAGGCGCGCGTGGCGGCGGTGTCGGAGGCGCCGCTGCCGCCCGACGTGGCGGGGCTCTACGAGAAGGCCGCCGACGCCTTCAAGCGCGGCGACCTGAAGAACGCCAAGGCCTTCCTGCTGCTGGTGTCGCGCAAGAGCAACCACCCGCGGGTGCAGTCGCTGACGCGGGAGATCCTCGAGGCGGAGCGGGCGGGGGCGCGGCGGCGGTAGAGGCGGGCGGTCAGAGCCCGCGGGTGAGGACGAAGATCACGACCAGGAGGACGGTCGCGAGGACGGCGCCCGACACCCAGCGGTTGTGCAGCACCGTGGGCCCGCGCGGCGATGGCGTGAGCGAGGGGAACTGCGCCACGCGCCGGTCGGCCAGGGCCTTCGGGTCGCTGGGCGTGGCGGGCGCCGCCGCGGGCGCGGGCGCGGGCGCACGGATGGACGGGGGCCTCGGCTCGGGGGCGGCCTTGGGCTTCTCCGCGCGCTCCTGCTCGAGGCGTTCGGCGGCCTCCTTCACCTTGCTCGTGACGAGCTTGAACTCGAGCGTCGCCTCGCCGGCGCCGTCGCCGAGGGGGCGCTTGACGGGGGTGGGCTGGCGCGGGCGCGCCGGCGGCGGCGGGGGCTGGGGCTTCGCGACGGCCTGCGCGTCGGGGCCGCCGATGTCGCGGGTGAGCAGGCTCGACAGCTCGGGCGAGCGCGTGTGGGGCGCGGGCGCGGCGGCGAGGGTCGCGCCGCGGCCGCGGGGCGGGCTCTGCGAGGGCGCGGCGACGGCCGGGAGCTCGGCGGCGACTTCGCCGCGCGGTACGCCGATCTGGAGCGTGGCCGAGCGCGGGCGCTGCGAGGCGGCGAGGCGGCCCGCGCGCTCGCCGGTGGGGGTGTGGTGCGCGCGGGCGGGCGGCCCGAACTCGACGACGGGGCGGGGGCGGCGCGACGGCGGCCCGGAGGTGCGCTCCTCGCGGAGGAGGGGCGCGGGGAGCTCGGCCTGCGCCGCGGCGGGCGGGGTGATGGGGCCGAGGTCGACGGTGGCGCGGTCGGCGGGGATCTCGGTGAGCGCGAGGAGCGCGGCGGCCACCTCGGGGTCGTCGTCGGAGCCGGTGTCGTTGGCGGGGCGCGGGCCGGCGCCGCCCGCCGCGGGCGGGCGCGACTCGAAGGCCTGGACGGCGGTGGCGGCGATGGGCTCCTCGGCGCGGCGGGCGCCGTAGGTGTTGCGGGTCGCGCGGGCGCTGGTGCGCGGGGCGACGGGCTCCTCGGCGGGCTTGGGGGCGTTGCGCACGGCGTCGCGCTCGCGCTGGATCTTGTCGGCGGCGACGGCGGCCATGAAGCTGCCGACCTGGCGCGGCGTGGCGAGCACGGAGCGGAACTCGTGCTCGAGGGCGTCGGCGAAGGCCGCGGCGGTGGGGAAGCGCTCGACGGGGTTGTGGGCGAGCGACTTGCGCACGATCTCGTCGAGGCTGGCGGGGACGGAGGGGAGGATCTCCTTGAGCTTGCGGTAGGGCGCGCGGGTGTTGCGCAGGGCCTGCTCGTAGGTCTCGCGGCCGGGGAAGAGCCGACGCAGGGCGACGGCCTCCCAGAGGGTGACGCCCATCGCGAAGACGTCGGCGCGGCGGTCGACCGGGCGGCCTTCGAACTGCTCGGGGGCCATGAAGGGCGCCTTGCCCTTGAGCATGCCGGTGCGGGTGGTGGCGATGCGCTGCTCGGCGCGGGCGATGCCGAAGTCGGTGAGGCGCGCGGTTCCGTCGACGCCGACGATGATGTTCTGCGGGGAGACGTCGCGGTGGACGACCTTGAGGTCGACGCCGTCGGGGGTCTTGAGCTCGTGGGCGGCGTCGAGGCCGGCGAGGGCGTCGAGCACGATGCGGAGCACGACGCCGAGCGGGATGGCGCGGCCGAGGCGGGCGGCGGTGCCCTCGACGGCGGCGAGGGTGTCGCCCTCGACGTAGTCCATCACCATGAAGAGCTGCTCGGCCTCGTTGCCGAGGTCGACGATCGACACGCAGTTGGGGTGGCGGATGTTGGCCGCCACGCGCGCCTCGTCGAGGAACATCTCCACGAACTGGTCGTCCGCGCTCAGGAACTGGTGCATGAGCTTGATGGCAACCAGGCGCTGGAAGCCGCCCGTGCCGAGCGAGCGCGCCAGGTACACCGTGGCCATGCCGCCCTGTCCGAGGCGCATGAGGAACTCGAACTTGCCGACGCGGCGCGGCTCCCTCGGGAAGAGGGACTGGGGCCGCGAGGGGGCGGGGTCACCGCTCATGGCGCGCCTCCCGGTGGTGCGTGCATCGAAACGCCGTCCCCGTGGGGGCCGCCGCGTCCGTCGGCAGGGTGTTGGGCTTGTGACCGCTCATTGCCTTCTGTGCCTTCCAACGGCAGCCGCGGGCCCGGCCATGAGCGAGATCGGCCTCCGCTGTCTCGCTTTGCGCGTCGGGTCTCATCCGGCGTACACCTGCCGCCCACCCCGGAGACCGGACCCGAGACGCAATGCCCTCCCCTGAAGAGCCCCCGTTCGCGACCTACGCCCCGGGCGACGCGGAGACCTACCGCGCGCTGGCCCGGCGCCACGCGGCCAGCGTGACCGCGGTGACCGTCCGCCGCGCGGGCGGCGCGCTCGACGGCTTCACCGCCACGGCCTTCCTCACGGTGTCGCTCGCGCCGCCGGTGGTCCTGGTGTCGGCCACCAACGCGACGCGCGCCGCCGCCATGCTCGCCGACGCCGAGGCCTGGGCGGTCAACCTCCTCTCCGACGCGCAGCGCGACGCGGCCGACCTCTTCGCCACGCCCCACGAGCTCCGCGGCGACCCCTTCGCGCGGCTCGCCTGGTCGCCCGACGCGAACGGGGCCCCGCTGCTCCGCGGCGCGCTCGGGGCCTGGTCGGCGGCGACGCGCGCGCTCGTCCCCGCGGGCGACCACACGCTCTGCCTGGGCGACGTGACCGCGATCCACCTCGGCCCCGACAACGCGCCGCTCGTCTACCGCGACCGCCGCTACGGGACCTTCGCCGGCGGCTGACCGATGCCCCCGCTCCGCGTCTCCGCCGCCCACGCCCGCCGCTTCCACCGCCGCGCGGTGCTGCTCGACGCGCCCGCGCCCGGCGTGCCCGAGGCGCTCGCCCACCTCGGGTACGTGCAGATCGACCCGATCAACGTCTGCGGGCGCATGCACGACCTCATCCTGCGCAACCGCGTGGCGGGCTACCGCGAGGGCGACCTCACGCGCCACCTCCACGGCGACGGCGCCCCGCTCGCCCCCGAACGGCGCGCGGCCTTCGAACACTTCCTCCCGTACCCCGGCGTGCTGGCGGCCTTCCCCTGCGATGCGTGGCCGTGGCTCAAGCGCGCGATGCGGGCGCGGACGGCGCGCGTCGACGCCTGGTCGGGGCGGCTCACGCGCGAGGAGGCGCGGCTCGGCGAGGCGCTCTTGCGCGAGGTGGCGCGGCGGGGCCCGTCGGGGCCCGAGGACTTCGACGACGGGCGCAAGGCGCGGGCGGCGTGGGGCCCGGCGACGCTCGCGAAGCACACGATGCAGAAGCTCTTCTTCCACGGGCGGCTGCTCGTCGCGGCGCGCGGCGCGGGGCAGCGGCGCGTGTACGACCTCCCTGAGCGCGTGCTCCCGGCGCACGCCCTCGCGGCGCCCGAGCCCGGCGAGGACGATGCCCTGCGCTGGGAGGCGCTCCTGCGGCTGCGGCAGCGGCGGCTCGTGGCGCTCAAGCGCGCCGAGCTCGCGCGGGTGGAGGACGCGGTGCAGGCCGTGGCGGTCGACGGGGCGACGCTCCACTGCCTGCGCGACGACCTCCCGCTCTTCGACGCGACCGCCGCCGAGCCCGACGCGCGCGCCGCGCCGCTCCTGCTCGCGCCGCTCGACCCGCTGGTGTACGACCGCCGCGTGACCGCGTCGCTCTGGGGCTTCGACTACACCTGGGAGGTGTACACGCCGCCGGCGAAGCGGCGCCGCGGGTACTACGCGCTCCCGGTGCTGGCGGGCGCGGAGCTGGTGGGCCACGTCGACCCGAAGGCCGACCGCGCGGGGGGGAAGCTCGCGGTGGTCGGGCGTTCGGTGCGCCGCGGGCACGCGGTGGCGGGCGCGGTGGCGGAGCTCGCGCGTTTCCTCGGGCTGCGGAAATAACGGGCGCTTCCCGCGCGGGCGCTTCCGTGGCAGACGCGGGGCGTGAAGCACCTTCGGCCTCCCTTCGCGTTCGCGCTCCCCCTCGCGCTCGCCGCGTGCAGCGACCCGGCGCCCGCGCCCCCCGCCGACGCCACCGTCGCCGACGCGTCGGATGCGGCCGTCACCGACGTCGCCAGGCCCGACGTCGCGCCCGACGCGTCCCTCCCGCCGTGCCCCCTCGCGCCGCCGCGGCTCGGCGACTCGGCCGCGGCGCGCGCGCTCGCGGAGGCCCCGGCGCGCTGCGGGCAGCCCGCTTTTCGCTGGCTCGACTCGCCCGACCTCGGGCGCCCGACCGGGACCAACGCGCGCCAGTCGTACTCCGCGGTGATCCTGCGCGCGCTGGCGTCGGGCGCGGGGATCACGCTCCCCGTTCAGCTCTCGCACGACGTGGTGGCCGAGCAGATCTCCTACACCACGCAGGACCGCGGCCGCCTGCTCGACGCCACCGCCCTCGTCGCGTACCCGAGCGACCTCGCTGCGCGCGAGAGCTTCGAGGTGCTGCTGGTGCTCCACGGCACCTCGGGCTTCAACGACGCCTGCGCGCCCTCGGCCACGGCCGACGCGCGGGTGCTCGGCGCGGCGCTGGCGTCGGCGGGCTACGTGGTGGTGGCGCCCGACTACATCGGGCTGCGCGCGTTCGGCGGGCCGACGGGCTTCCCGCACCCGTACCTCGTCGGCACCGCCACCGCGATGGCGTCGCTCGACGCGGTGCGCGCGGGCGTGCGGCACCTCGCTTCGCTCAACGGCCCGGCCTGCGCGCGCCAGCGCTTCGTCACCGTCGGCGGCTCGCAGGGGGGCCACGCGGCCCTCTGGGTCGACCGCATCGATTCGTACTACGCGCCCGAGCTCGAGCACGCGGGCGTCGTCGCGACGGTGCCGCCCGCGGACATGGAGGCGGAGACCAACCGCGGGCTGCGGATGACGGTGCAGGCGACCGCGAACGTGGCGGCGTTCTACACGGTGATCGCGCCGTGGTACGGGCTCGGCGGGAGGCTGTCGGAGGTGTTCCGCGCGCCGTGGGACGTCGACCTGCCGATGCGGCTGGCGGCGAGCTGCTCGCCCGACGTGCGCGGGCTGACGCGCGAGGCGATCTTCACGCAGAGCCTCCTCGACGGCGCGGCGGGGCCGCAGGGCATCCGAACAGTCTCCCCCTGGGGCTGCCCCGTCATCGAGAACGGCATCACCTCCACCTCCGTCCCGCGCGCGCCGCACGCCGCGCCCGGCTACGGCGTCCTCTGGGTGCTCGGCGAGCAGGACCAGCTCGTCGACACGCCCACCGAGCGCGCCAGCTTCGAGACGCTCTGCCGCCAGGGCTACCGCATGCAGTACCTCGAGTGCGCCGGCGCCGCCCACACGCGCGCCACCACCTGGGCGCTGCCGGAGATCTTGGAGTTCGCGCGCGACCGCTTCGCCAACCGCCCGCTCGACGCCGCGAACCTCTGCCGCGTCGCCCCGCCGACCCGCTGCCGCGCCACCCCGGCCATGTGACGGGGTACGTCACGCCGCGCGTTGCAGGAGCTCCTGGCGCGGCGGATGCTCCCGCGCGTGAACCCTTCGAACGACACCACCGTCACCGTGAGCGAGCGCGCCATCCTCGAGGGGGTGGGCGCGCGCAACCTGGAGCGGGCGCGGCTCTACCACGCCTGGGGCGCCGTGTTCGACGCGCGGCGCGAAGGGACGTGGCTCCTCGCGCGCAGCGAAGGATCGACCGAGGACGTCTACGACGTGCGCGCCCGCCTCGCGCCCGACGGCGTGGCCGAGGCCCGGTGCTCGTGCCCGGTGGGCGACGTCGGCGGCTGCAAGCACGTCGGCGCGCTGCTCCTCCGCTGGCGCGAAGACCCGCGCGCCTTCGCCCCCGTCCCCCCGCTCGACCGCGCGCTCGACGCGCTCGACCGTGCGGCGCTCCGCTCGCTCGTCGGCGCGATGCTCCGCCGGCGCGGCGAGCTCGACGCCGTGCTCGATGATGCACTGCCGGAGCGGCGCGCCCGCGTCGAGCCAGGCCCCGACGCGTGGCGCGAGCGGGCGGCGGGGGTGTTCCGTCGGGGCGGCGAGGCGGCGGAGGTGGTCGCGGGGCTCGACGAACTCGTGCGCGAAGGCGAGGTGTCGCTCGCGCCGGAGGATGTGGCGGGGCGCGGGCGGCTCCACCTCCAGGTGGCCCACGCGGCGCTCGGTCGCTGGCGGCGCTTCGGGCCCGACGGGGGCGCCGTCCTCGCGGTGGTGCGCGCCCGGCTCGACGCGCTCGCCCGCTGCGTGGACGCGGCCCGCGGTGACGCGCGGCTCGCGCTGTTGCGCGCGCTGGTCGACGTGACCCGCTTCGACATCGATCAGGGGACCGCCCTCGGGTACGGGCCCTCGCCGGGGCGCCACGCCGTGGCCCTCGCCGCCGCGCGGGCGACGGAGGCCGAGCGGCGCGCGCTGGGGTCGGACGCCCGCGACGCGCTCGAGCGCGTGGAGGGCTTCGCGCAGCGGGCCTGGACGCTGTGCCTGCTCGCGCTGGAGGAGGGCGTCGTGGACGACGCGGCGTGGCTCGACCGCGCCCGCTCGCTCGACCGGCACGGGGCGGCGGTGCGGCTCCTGGCGCGCCGCGGGCGCACGGAGGAGGCCCTCGCGGAGCTCGCGCGGGTGCACGACGCGGAGCTCGTCGAGGCGGCCGACGCGCTCGCGTCCGCGGGCCACGGCGCGGAGGCCGAGCGCGCCGTGCTCGCGCGGATGGAGCGCGCCTCGGAGGCCAACCGCGCGCGGATGCGGGCGTGGATCGAGACGCGGGCGGCGGCGCGGCGCGACGCCGAGGCGCTGCGTGACGCGTGTGAGGCCGAGCTCCACGCGCGGCCCGGGCCCGAAACCTTCGACGCGCTGCGGGAGGCGTCGGGCGACGCGTGGCCCGCGGTGGAGGCGCGCGCCCTCGCGTGGCTCGAGGAGCGCGGGCACCCGCTGGTGTACGACGTCCTTCTCCGCGAGGGGCGGCTCGACGAGGCGCTGCGCGTGGCGCTCGGCGACCGGCAGCGGCCGACGGGCGCGATCGCGCAGCGGCAGCGTCTGGCGGAGGCGCTGGAGTCGTCGCGGCCGCGCGACGCGCTGGAGGTGTACCGCCGCCTCGTCGACGGGCTCGTCGCGCTGCGCAGCCGGACGCACTACCGCGAGGCGAGCCGCGTGGCGGCGCGGGCGCGGGCGCTCGCGGCGCGCCTCGGCGACGAGGGAGCGGCCGCGTGGGTGGAGGCCCTCCGGACGCGCTACGCGGGGCTGCCGGCCTTCCAGCGCGCGCTCGACGCGGCCTGAGCGCGCCGTGGTAGCGTCGCGGCGATGGCGACGCGAAGCGTGCTGTGGGCGACGGTGTTCCTCGGGGCCTGCGCGGGGGGGCAGGCATCCACAACGGGGCCGGGCGCTCCGGTCACGGTGGTGCGCGGCGGGGGCGGCGCGGAGTCTGTGACGACAACGGCGACGGACGCGGGCGCGGTCGCGGCGGACGCGAGCGGGCCCGCGGCGGGCGGCGACGCGGGGGTGACGGGCGAGGCGGCGCGGCTCTACCGCGAGGCGCAGGAGGCCGCGGGGCGCAACGAGTTCACGCAGGCGGCGCGGCTGTTCGGCGAGGCGTACGAGCGCGCGCCGTCGATGGAGATGGCCTTCAACGCGTTTCGCATGTGCGAGCGGTCGGCGGCGGTGGACGACGCGGAGCGCTGGCACGCGCGGGTGATGTCGCACGACCCCCCGGCGGCGCTGCGGGCCGACCTCGACCAGCGGATGGCGGCGCTGCGGGGCTTCGCGCGGCGACGTCAGGAGGACATCGCGCGGCCGCCGCCGGGCGAGGACCAGCTCGTTCGTGAGGCGGCGGAGTTCTTCGCGCGCGGCGTGGGGCTCTACCAGCGACGGCGCTACCGGCCCGCGCTCGCGGCCTTCGAAGCGGCGCTGCGGTACTCGCAGGAGTCGCGGCGCGAGGTGGCCGAGCTCTACTTCAACCTCGCGGTCACGCACGAGCACCTGGGGCACCGGGCGGAGGCGGCGGCGGCGTTCCGGGAGTTCCTCGCGCGGCGGCCTGACGCGCCCGACCGGGCCGTGGTCGAAGACCGCGTGCGCGCCCTCTCGCAGTAGCTCGCTACAGTGGCTGCGCCGACTCCAGCCACACGCGGCTCCGCGTGAACACCCGCCCCGGGTACACCACTTCGAACCACCCGCTCGACTCGTCGAACATCATCCCCGCGCCCGGGATGAACGGCGCCCGCGACGCCACCGTCTCGAACGACCAGCGCGACCGCCGCCCGCCCGGCATCCGCGCCGGCGTCTGGAGCGGGAGCGCCTCGCGCACCGCCGCGAGCGCCGCGCGGTCGTAGCTCGGGATGCGCGACGAGCGCGCCATGCGGATGTCGAGGACGCGGCCGTCCTCGTCCTGCTCGACGAGCACCTCGGCGCGCGTCACCTGGCGGTTGACCTGCGCCTGGTCGACGATGCCGACGAAGGGCTGCACCGTGGGCCGCGTCGAGGCGTTGCCCCCGTGCGCGTCATCCGCGGCCTGCATGGTGCTGCCCGCGCGGCCCGGGTGCGCGCCGGCGCCCATCGCGACCTCGGTGGCCTGCTGCGCGCGCGCGGTGTCCATCCCGAGGGTCGCGAGCAGCGTCTGCCCGAGGGAGGGCTCGCGCGAGACGCCCGGCCGCCACGTCTCCTCCATGCGGCGGCGCAAGTGCCAGTAGTAGGTGCGGACGCCGGGCGCCTCGGGCCGCGGCGGCGCCTCGGCGAGGCGGCCCGCCACGTAGCCCGCGGAGGCCGCGCGGGCGCGCTCGAGGGGCGTCCCGGTGGGCAGCGTGACGAGGTCGCGCGAGGGCCGCGCCGCGTCGGACGGCGCGAACACGATGCCCCCGCGCACGGCCGCCGCGGCGACGTCGTCGCGCGAGTTGCGCAGGAGCGCCATTGCGTCGACGTGCGGCGCGGGCGCGACGAGCGTGGGGTTGGCGCCGGGCGCGGTGGGCGCGGGGGGGGATGGAGGCGCAGCGGCGGACGGCACGGGCGCGGACGGCGCGGGCGCGGAGGGCGCGGGCGCGGCGGCGACGGGCGACGGGAGCGCGCGGGCGGCGAGCGCGGTGCGCACGGGCGGCGCGGCGGAGGGCGCGGCGGGCGAAGGGGGCTCGGGCGCCGCGGGCTCGGGTGCTGGAGGCGGCGGGGGCTCGGAGAAGTCGAGTTCGACGGGGGCGAGCGAGGCGGCCGCGGGCGCGTCGACCGGCGGGGGATGGCGGTGCGCGTGCCAGGCCCACAGCGCGCAGACGAGCCCGTGCGCAAGCGCGGACAGTGCCAGGGCGCGGGGGACACGGCGGCTCACACGGGGAGTGATAACCCGAAACGGGCGCCGGGTGTTCCAGGGTGACGTGCGGGCGCGGTGGGCCCGCTGCGCGCGTCGTCCGCAGGAACACCAGGCGATGCACACCGCCCGTCGCCCGCAGGGGGCGGCGGGGCGGTGGGGCGGCGGGGCGGCGGCGCACCGTCAGCGCGCGGGGCCGACCGGCTCGCCCGCCTCCCACGCGCGAAGCGCTGCGTCGATGAGCACCCCGGAGGCGACCCCCCACATGACGTCGAGGCCGACCACCGCGCGCAGCGCCTCGATCGCCGCGACGTCGTCCGAGCCCGACACCACCACCACGAGGGCCGTCTCGGTGCGCGCGATCGGGAGCACGCGGTAGCGCACACAGAGCTCGCGCGGCGCCGCGGCCAGCGCCGCCGGGTCGACCGGCGTCGTCGAGAGGTCGCACGACCAGCCGCCGTAGGGGCCGCCGTACTCCGTGCTCAGGAAGCGTTCCGCTTCCTCGCGAGAGACCCCGAGCTTCACGAGCGCCTCCAGCGGGGGCAGTCCGCGCGCGGCTTCCACCGCTTCGGGTCCGACGAGTTGGGCGAGCCTCGGCATGGCAGCCGACGATTCCATCCCGCGGCGACGCGTGCGTCGCCACCCTCTTCCGGGCGTCCTCCACTGCCCTCCTGCGCGCGGCGAAGAAGGAGCCCGCCGCCCCGCCGCCCCGTCGCCTCGCGGCCGGCGCCACTCCCCTCTCCAGCACGCTGACATGCACACGCCGACGCGACGCGCCTGCGCGCATGGACTCGATGCGGGCGCGGAGCTGAGGCGCACGCTGCTCGTCGCTCTCCTCCGCGCCGCCCCGCTCAGAACGGGATCCCCGCGAGCATGTAGCGCATCCACATCAGCTCGCGGAGCGCCGCCACGCCCGCGTACAGGTACGGCTCGCGCCCCGCCGCGGCGCGCACCATCGTCGAGGCCATCGACTCGCGCACGTCGCCCGTCAGCGCGAGCAGCGTGCCCTGGCGCTCGGTGCGGGTGATGTCCCACCGCCAGCGCGCGCCGTTCAGCGAGCCGCCGCGGCCCTCCAGCACGATCGCCCCCGAGGGCTCGCGGCGCTGCACGAGCGTGCCGCTGGCGCTGTCGAGCGGCGTGCTCACCGCGACCTCGGCGCGGTCGCTCGCGCCCTCGACGGGCGTGACGCGGACGCCCGGGAGGTGGTCGCCGTAGTGGGCGAGCGTGGCGAGGCGCGACTCCAGCGCGTCGGCCCGGCCCCACGTGTGGTGCATCACCGACATCTGCGCCACCGCGCCGTCCTCCGCGAGCCTGAACGCGAACACGTAGTAGCGCTTCGGGTCGTTGACGAGCGACACCCACGGGCCCTGCGCGGGCGGCTCGAGCGCGGCGGCGGGGGCGGCGGCGCGCGCGGGGCGCGGCGGGGTCGGCGTGCCCGCGAGGTCGAGCGCGCGGCGGCCCACCGAGAGTGCGAGGATGAGGTCGACCGCGACGTTCATCCCGGCGGTGGCGGTGAGGTTGGAGCGGGCGGTCTGGCGCAGGAGCCAGTGGCCCTGCGAGGGGTCGCTCCAGTTGGTGGTGACCAGGAGCGTGCGGCCGGGGCCGTCGTCGAGGAGGTCCCAGCGGGCGGCGGCGACGCCGAAGTCGGACTCCTGCACGGTGAAATCGATGCGGCGCTCGTTCACGTCGGTGAGCGTGGTGATCGCGCTCACGTCGAGCAGCGACGCCGACACCTCGAAGCGGTACGCCGCGCGCCGCCCGCGCCGCGAGAGCGTCGTCACCCCGCGCAGCGCCGGGATGAACTCGGGCCACCGCTCGGCCTCGAGCAGCGCGCGCCGCACCGCGGCCACCGGGGCGGCCACCGGGACCGCCACCGTGATCCGCGCCCCGGGGCCCGCGTCGGGGTAGTACACCATCGCCGCGGCGCCGCCGTCGGCCAGCGGTCGGAGGAGCGCGAGCTCGGCGCGGGGCGGACACTCCAGCCGGCTGCCGACCTGCGCGGCGGCCACGGACGGGAGCGCGAAGAGCGAAGCGAAGAGGGCGAGCGCGAGGGCCCGGAGGTTCATGGCCGTCAAACGTACCCCACCGGCCCGCGCATTCACTCGTCCCAGTGGACGCACACGGGTTGCAGCGCGCAGCCCTCGCAGCGCACCGGGTCGCGGCGCGAGGGGCACTGGCGCGCGATCCCGAGGTGGCAGAGGGCCATGTCGTACCGGACGGGGTCGTGCGGGGAGAGCTCGCGCAGCGCGTCGGTGATCTCGTCGGCGGTGCGGCGCGAGGCGTCGTCGCGGCGGGTGAGCCCGAGGTTGCGCCCGATGCGCTGCACGTGAACGTCGACCGGGATCGACAGCGCCGACGGGGGGATGGCCGCGAGCCCGAGGTCGAGCCCGTCGTCGGGGCGCGCGACCCAGCGGAGGAGCAGGAAGAGCCGCTTCGAAGCGCTCGGGCCCGCGGGGTCGGGGAGCAGGTGCTTGGCGCCGCGCGAGGGGCCCTTCGGCCACCCGATCGTGCGGAGCTCGCCCACCCAGTCGGCGAGGGCCGCGCGGAGGTCGCCGCGCGCGGCGAAGGCGCGTTCGAGCGAGGTGAAGACGCTGCCGTCGCGCGCTTGGAGGCGTCCCCCGGCGTGGAGGAGACGCGCGATGTCCTCGCCCGCGAAGGTGCGGTGGCGGAAGGAGCGGAGCTTCGCGACGAGCTGCGCGCGGGGGACGGCGCGCGCGGTGGCGGCGGGCGAGGGGGCGAGGCGGGCGAGGAGCTCTTCGAGCTTGGCGGAGATGATGGAGACCCGGCCGAAGGCGAGGAGGGCGCTCACCAGCGCGACGAGCTCGCGGTCGTCGCGGTCGTCGTAGCGGCGCGCGAAGCGGAGCGGGTCCTTCGCGAGGGCCGCGGCGGCGTGGTCGCGGCGGAAGGTCGCGTCCCAGGCGGCGATGGCCTCGAGGACGCGGGCGCGATGCGTGGGTGACCGGCGTGCCACGGGTGGGTTATAGAGGCTCCCGGCGTGAGAAGCTCCATCGCAATGTTCGCGGCGTTCACGTCGCTCACGGGGCTCGCGGGGGCGCCGGCCGCGCGGGCCGAGGGCGGGCTGCGCAAGGGCCCGTGGCTGATGGACCTGCGCGGCGACTCGATCGTGGTGATGGCCGAGCGCAGTCGACCGGGGCCGTTGCACGTCGTCGCGCGCCCGCTGGGGCCGCCCGGGGCCGACGCCGCGCCGCCGGATCTCCCGCCGACGGTGGAGGCCGACGGGGCGGAGAGCGCCACGCTCCACGAGGTGCTGCTCCCGGGGCTCGCGCCGGGGATGCGCTACGCCTACACGCTCTCGGGGCCGGGCGTGGCGGAGACGGGCGGGGTGTTCTCGACGCCGCCTGCCGTGCCTGCGCCCTTCCGCTTCGTGATTTACGGCGACACGCGGACGCAGCGGCACCGTCACGCCGAGGTGATCCGGGCGATCGCGCGCGAGGGGGCGGAGTTCGTGATCCACACGGGCGACCTCGTCTCCGACGGGCGCGACGAGGACGACTGGCAGGATTTCTTCGACGCCGGGACGCCGCTCTTCCGCAACGTCCCGCTGGTCCCGGTGATCGGCAACCACGAGGTGCAGGGGCGCGGGAGCGGCGTGGCCAACTACCGGCGGTACGTCCACCTCGACGAGTCGGGGCCGTCGCCCGAGCTCGACGCGGTGGTGCGCTACGGCGACGTGCGGGTGGTTCTCACGTGCTCGTACGACGACTGGTCGGGGCCCTCGCGCGACTGGCTCGACGCCGAGCTGGCGAAGGCGCGGCGCGAGGTGCCCGCGGGGTGGGTGTTCGTGGTGATGCACGAGGGGCCGCGCTCGTCGGGCCCGCACGGCGACAACGAAGACCTCCGCAACAACGGCGTCGAGCGCCTGCTGCGGCGGCACCGGGTCGACCTGGTGGTCTCGGGCCACGACCACGCCTACGAGCGCGGCGAGGACGACGGGCTCCGCTTCATGGTGTCGGGCGGCGGCGGCGCGCCGTCGTACCCGCGGCGCGCGGTCCGCTCGTCGACGCTCTCGTTCGCGAGCGCCTACCACTACGTCCGCGTGGACGTTGAGCGCGAGCAGGTGAAGTTCACGGCGCTCCGCCCCGACGGGACGGTGATCGACACGGGGGTGTTGCGCCACGACGGCTGGGCCGACGCGCGCCGCGTGGTGGCGTCGCGCCCGCCGCCTCCGCCCGAGCCCGTGGCGGCCGGGCCCTGGGCCGACTGGGGGACGATCGCGAAGTTCGCCCCGCTGCTCGCGCTCGTGTCGGCGGGCGCGTGGTGGGCCCGACGCCGCGCCAACCGCGGGTGAGGCGGCGCGTCGCGGGGACGGGCGCCGCGAACGGGGAGTGGTGCATCGCGGCACGGACGCGGCGATACTCCGCGACCTCCCCATGCTGCTGAACGCCTATTGCACGCACCGCGCGCCGCCGCCGCTCGACTTTCGACACCGGCTGAACAGCCGACGCGACCGGAGCGACCCCGACCTCGCCCCCCACCTCCGCGGCTTCATGGGCTTCGTGATGGGCGGCGGCCAACGGCCGATGAACCAGACGCGCTACGCGGTGCTCCGTCACATCGAGCGCGTCTGCCACCACGTCTCGCTCCACGTCGACGACGCGGACCTCGACGCGTTCGCCGCGTGGGCGCGCGCGGCGAACGCGATCGTCTTCACCCCGGACGGCAGCGTGCGCGCGCCGGACGGCGCCGTCCTCGTCGACCCGGCGAGCGGCGACGCGCAGGCCGGCGCCGAGGTGCCGTACCCCGCGGACGCGGTCGCGCGGCGCCGCGCGAGCCGGGAGGCGCTCGCCGCCCTCGGCGTGGCGGTGCCCGAGACGCTGCCGCCGGTCGTCGCGGAGGTCGAGGTCGCGCTGCGCGACGCGCGCGAGGTCGCGGCGCGCTGCCTCGCGCTGCTCGCGTGCGCGCTCCGGGCGGAGTCGCTCGGCTCCGGTGACGGCGTCGACCCCGCGGAGCTCGCGCGGAAGATCCCCGGCGCGGTCGAGGCCATGAGCCCGCGCGAGCGCGCCTTCTTCCACGCGGCGTCCCCGTCGCGGCGGGACGTCGTCGACCACGGGTGGCGCTACGAGGCGCTCGCGGCGCTCGCGTGGTCGATCCAGCTCCTGCCCGCGCTGCCCGCGCCGACGCGCCTCTGCGACGTGCCCGCCCTCGCGGCGACGACGCTCGGGCTCGCCGGCGAAGGGTCGATCGGCGCGGCGAGGCTCCGACCCGCGCGCGAGGTGCTCGACGCGCTGGACCTCCATTTCCGCGCGCACTGGGCGGTGACCGAGGCGCGCGTGCAGGGGCGCGATCTGGGCGGAGGGCTGACCCCCGGGGTGATCACCGAGCGGCACCACGCGTTGAACTGGCTCGTCCGCTTCGAAGACGCGGACTGGGACGACGTGAGCACCCCCACCTGACGGACGCAGGCGCGTGGTGGGCTCCGCCGTCGCGCCAACCTCGGCTGCGTCAGCGGATGATGAAGCCGCCGCCCTGCGTGCGTTCGACGTGCGCGCCGGGTCGACGACGCGCGGGCTCCGTCGGCACGTTGCGGCGGACGCGCTCGCGGTGGTGGCGGCGCGGGTTCGCCTCGGGCGGGCTCTGGAGCGACTGGACCACGGGGGCGGCGGGCTCGACGGGCGCGGCGGGCTGCGCGGCGGGCTCCGCAGGCTGCGCGGCGGGCTCCGTGGGTTGCGCGGCGGCGGGCTCCGTGGGTGGCGGCACGGCGGGCTGCGCGGCGGCCTCCGGGGGCGCGGCGGGCGGCGGCGCGGGGCGGTGCATCGTGGCGGGCCGTGCCGCGGCGGCGGGGATGCGCGCGGCGTGCTGGATGGCGACGGTGAGCACCAGCAGCGCGACGAGGGTGATCGCGCCGGCGGCGGCGAGGGCGAGCGTGCGCGAGCGCGGCGGGCGCGGCGCGCGGATGGGGACGTCGCGGGTGGTGACCGCGGGCGTCATCGCGGCGTCGGCGAGCGAGGGCGGCGCGTAGGCGCCCGGGTCGGAGATCGGCGCGGCGGAGAAGGCGCCCGACGGGGCCGGGGCGGGCGGCGGCGAGGAGAGCAGCGCCGGGGGGACGCCCGCGGGCTCGACGCCGAAGGCCGAAGACCACTGCACCTGCGCGGCGAACGACGCGAACGGCAAGAGCGCCGCGCCGAGCTCGACGAGCGAGGGGAAGCGCGCCGCCGGGTCGAGCGACATCGCGCGGGCCACCACGAGGTCGAAGCCGTCGGGCAGCGCGGGCGCGTGGAGGCGCAGGGGCGTGTGGTCGCCGCGGACGATGAGCTCGCACGTCTCGAAGGGCGTGCGGCCGCGGAAGGGGACCTGCCCGCTGGTGCACTGGTAGAGGATCACGCCGAGCGCGTACTGGTCGCTGGCGGGCGAGGCGTGCTGCGCGCCGCGGACGAGCTCGGGGGCGAGGTAGAGGGCGGTGCCGATGACCACGCCGACGTGGGTGTGGTGCTCGCGGTCGCGCTCGTCGACGGCCTTGGCGATGCCGAAATCCAGCACGCGCACCTCGGGGCGGCCGCGGCGGTCGACCGCGAGGAAGAGGTTGCCGGGCTTGAGGTCGCGGTGGATCACCCCGACGTCGTGCGCCTCGGCCAGCGCGGCGATCGCCGGGAGCAGCAGGTCGACGCAGGCCGTCGCGGGCAGCGGGCCCTCGCGGTGGAGTCGCTGCGCGAGGTCCTCCCCCTGGAGGTGCTCCATCGCCAGGAAGACCACCCCGTCCTGCTGCCCGACGTCGAACACCTCGATCGCGTGCCGGTGGCGCACCCGCGACGCGTTGCGCCCCTCGCGGAGGAAGCGCTCGACCACCACCGGGTTGTCCATGTGCTGCGCGCCCAGCACCTTGAGCGCCACGGTCTTCTGGAGGTCGTTGTGGACGGCCTCGTAGACGCGCCCCATGCCCCCGCGCCCGATCTCGCGAACCACCGTGTAGCGCCCCACCGCCGTGCCCGGCGGCAGCGCGCCCGCGGCCCTCGTCGCGGCGCCCGGTGCGTTCATCGCCGCGATCACACCGCGGAGGGGCGGTCGGCGTCAACCCGCCGCCGCGCAGGGTTCGCCCGTCCGGCGTTGACAGGGCCGCGCGCGGGGTGGTTTGGATGGAGCGCCGCATGGGTCGACCCGCCCGCCTCACCCCGATCGCCCCGTGCGCCGTGGCGCTGATCGCGCTCGCCCCCCGCGCGTCGGCCCAGCCCGCGCCCTGCGCCGACCGGCCCGTCACCCTGGAGATCGACCGCGCCATCGAGGAGCGCCGCCGGGGCCGCGAGGAAGCGGGCTTCCGTCGCTTGCAGGGCCTCTGGCGGCGCTGCCCGTCGCCCCGCACGCTGGCCCAGCTCGCCCTGGCCGAGCACGGGCTCGGGCGCTTCCTCGACGCCTACGTCCACCTCCGCGACGCGCTCGCCGCCCAGGCCGACCCGTGGATCGCCTCCCGCGAGGCCCCCCTCCGCTCGGTGCTCGGCGAGGTGGCGATGCGCATCGCCCGCGTCGCGCCGTCGTGCTCCGTGCCGGGCGCGGTTCTCCGGGTCGACGGGGCGGAGGTGGGCACGCTCCCGCTCGCCACGCCGTGGGCCTTCGCGGGCCCGACGGCCATGCTGGAGGTCTCCGCGCCGGGCCACGTCACAGCGCGTCGAACGGTCACCGTGCTCGAAGGGACCGTGTGGCGTGAGGTGATTGCCCTCGAGCGCGAGGCCCCCGCGGTGGCGATCGCCCCGCCGGTGATCGCGCCGCCGCCCGCGCCCGGGGCGTCGCCCGTCCGGCGCGCGGTGGCGTGGGGCGCGGTGGGCCTCGGGGCGGCCTTCGGGGCGGTCGCCGTCTGGCAAGCGGTGTCGTGGTCGTCGCAGGCCGACGACAGCCGCAACGCGCGCGTGACGCAGCCCGGCGACCTCGGCGCGTGGGCGCGCTTCCAGCGGGATTTCAACCCCGGCGGGCGCATGACGTCGTCGGCGGTGTGCGACCTCGCGTCGGCCGCGCGCACGCCCGACGCGCTCGGGGCGGCCTCGCTCTGCGCGGACAACGCGCGGGCCGCGGGCCTCGCGCTGGGCTTCGGCGTCGCGGGCGTCGCGCTCGCGGTGACGGGCGTCGTGCTGTTGGTGACGGGCCGCCCGAGCGCCACGGAGGCGCCCCGCGAGCCCGCGGTCCAGGTGGGCGCGTGGCTCGGCGGCGGCGTCGGCGGGGCGCGCGTCGAGGGGACGTTCTGATCGGTCACTCCTCGCGGAGCGCGCGGAGCATCACGAGGAAGAAGGGCCCGCCCACCAGCGCGGTGAGCGCGCCCACGGGCGGCTCGGTGCCGAGCTTCAGGAAGACCATCCGCGCGGCGAGGTCGGCGGTGACGAGGAGCGCGGCGCCGGCGAAGAAGCAGCCGGGCACCGTCCAGCGGTGGTCGTTGCCGAGCCACGCGCGGACGTAGTGGGGGACGATGAGCCCGATGAAGGGGATGAGCCCGCACACGCTCACCACCGCGGCCACCGCGAGCGAGGCCGCGAGGAAGATCGCGACCCGCGCGCGCCCGACGCGCACGCCGAGGCTGGCGGCGGTGTCGTCGCCGAGGGCGAGGAGGTTCATGGGCTTGGCGAGGGCGAGGAGGGAGGCGACGCCGGCCAGGGCGATGGCACCGACGGCGGCGACGCGTGCGGGGGGCTCTTCGGTGACAACGCCGAGCAGGAGCGAGAGGGTCTCCTGCGCGCGCCCCGACGCGGCCACGGTGCGGAGGAAGGCCAGCGCCGCGCCCGTGCAGGCGTTGAAGACGAGCCCCGCGATGAGCAGCGCGCCGGCGCCGACGCGCCCCGACGCGCGGGCCGCGAGGAGCACCGCGGCGGTGGCCCCGAGCGCGCCCGCGAAGGCCGCGAGCGGGACGAAGATCCCGGCCGCGCCGAGGAGCACGGCGGCGGTGGCCCCGAGCGCGGCGCCGCCCGACACGCCGAGCGCGTAGGGGTCGCCGAGGGGGTTGCGCAGGAGGGCCTGGAACGCCGCGCCCACCGCGGCGAGCGCGCCCCCGGCGAGGAGCCCGAGCGCGACGCGGGCGAGGCGCGCGGCGGCGATGGCGGCGTCGGGCCCGGCGGGGTCGCGCCACGCGGCGGCGAAGGACACCGGCGCGACGCCGACGCGCGCGGCGACGGCGCCGGCGGCCACGGCGGCGGCGGCGAGGAGCGCGAGGCGCATGGCGCGATCGCGGCGGTGCGGGACGTCGCCCACGGGCCGCTAGCGGTTGCGCTCCCAGAGGATGCGCAGGCCGTCGAGGGTGAGGAAATCGTCGACCACCTCGATGGCGCGCGACTCGGGGGCGATGAGGCGCGCGAAGCCGCCCGTGGCGATCACCTTGCAGGGGAATGCCATCTCCGAACGGAGACGCTCGCAGAGGCCGTCGACGAGGCCGACGTAGCCGTAGACGATGCCCGACTGCATCGCGTGGACGGTGTTGCGCCCGAGGCAGCGGGCGGGGCGGGTGATTTCGACGCGCGGGAGGCGCGCGGCGCGGGAGAAGAGCGCCTCGGCGGCGATCTGGACGCCGGGGCAGATGACGCCGCCGAGGTACTCTCCTTTCGGAGAGACCACGTCGAGGGTGGTGGCGGTGCCGAAGTCGACGACGATGAGCCCGCGGCGCTCGCGCTCGTAGGCGGCGACGGCGTTGACGATGCGGTCGGCGCCGACCTCGCGGGGCTGCTCAGAAAGGATGGGCATCGCCGTCTTGACGCCGGGCCCGACGACCATGGGCTCGACGCCGAAGGCCTGCTTCACGGCGGAGACGAAGACGTCGCCGAGGGAGGGGACGACGCAGGCGAGGGCGGCGGCGCGGACGGAGGCCGGGGCGACGCCGCGCAGGTCGAGCATGGTGCGGAGGAGCGCGGCGTACTCGTCGGCGGTGCGGCCGCGGGCGCTCTCCAGGCGGAAATGGTGCTGGAGCACGGCCCCGTCGTAGAGGCCGAGCACGGTGTTGGTGTTGCCGACGTCGATGGCCAGGAGCATCGCGCGGCCCCGGGCATACACCGGCGCCGCGGGGATTACGACCCGGAAGGGGCTTTACAACCCCTCCCGGGTCGTGGTGGAGTTTCACGGACGGAAGAGACGCCCCCGACACCACGGGGACGCCCGGCCGAGGAGGACGGAGAGGTACTGGAAGCCGACGTTTCCATGCCTACCGGTGACGTCTCCCCCGTCTGTGAGCTTGTTCGGCGCCTCCGCGTCAGGCCGAGGCAGCGTAGGGGCGCTGCCTGCGGTGGAGGGCCAGGACTCTGGGGTCGCTCACGATCACCTCGCCGTTGCGGCACTCGACGAGGAAGACCGACGCGGTGCCTTCGAGGCGGCCGCGGCGACGGATTTCGAAGGACGCGCCCTCCTCGAGGTAGCCGTAGAGGTCGACGCGGAGGCGCGCGTTCTCGGCGACGGGCCCGCTGGTGCCGCGGGCGAACTCGTACCAGCCCACCGGCGCGCGGTGGGGGTAGCGGGCGCGGACGCGCTCGGCTGCGAGGATGCGGTCGAGGGCGTTGGGGATGGACTCGGTGGCGACCATCGCGTCCCACCGCTCGTCGGGCTGCGAGGCGCGCAGGTGCCACGAGCCGAAGACGCCCGCCTGGTCGCGGACGAGCAGCAGCGCGCCGCGGCCCGGGGCCTCGACGAGGCGCCCGTCGCGCACGGTGGCGCGCGCGTCGATGGGCACGAGGAGCGGCTTGTGGTCGGCGGGGCGGACGCCCATCACCACCGCGTTGTTCTGCGCCGGGATGCCGGCCTCGAGGCGGCCGGGGCACTCGATCGTGTACGCCTTCATGAAACCCTCCGCGCCCGCGCGGGCGCTCCGTTGAAACCCATGACCTCGTCCGCCACGAAGGCCGCCAGGTCGCTCTCGTCGAGCGCGGCGATGCCCAGGAGCGACAGCGTCGCCCTCGCCCTCGCCCGCGCGACGCAGAGCGCCTCGGAGCGCGTCGGGTGGGCCCACGGCACCGTCGCCGTCGCCACCTCCGCGCGCCCGTCGGGCGCCGTCGCGCGGCACACCACCTTCACCAGCACCGCGCCGCCCACCACCGTCGCCACGGGGCCCTCCACGGTGGCGAGCGCGAGGTTGCGCGACGCCGCCATGCGCTCGGCCGCGCCGCCGACGGCGACGAGCGCTTCGCGGCCCGCCACGCGGCGGACGGCGAAGGGCCGCTCCGCGGGGTCGAGGCCCGCGCGGTCGCACGCCGCGGCGTACCAGGCCGCGCGGTCGTTGCCGCCGAGGGGCGACAGGTCGGCCTCGCCCGCGCGCGCCGGGCCCGCGGGGAGGGCCCCCAGACACCGACCCTCCACTGCTTCGAACCGTGCCATCGGACGCACCTCCTCACTCCGTGTCGTTGGCCGCGCCCGCGCCGACGCGGGCGAGCGCGAGGCCCACCTCGCTCGCGCGGGCGAGCGTGTTGCAGCAGCCCGGCACCGCGCAGACGCGCCGGTCGACCGCGCCGGTCGACCGCGCCGCGAGGGGCTCGAGCCAGTACCAGCTCCGCGCGGTGTACTGCGTGCCGCACACCGGGCAGCGCGTGATGAAGGCCTCAACGCCCATGGTCATTCCCCGCCGCGCGCAGCATGAACTCGGGCTCCGGGCCCCAGCGCCGCGCCGTGAGCTCGGCGTCGTCCTGCGCGGCGATCGCCGCCGCCACGCGCTCGTCGAGCCAGGCCTGGTAGTCCGCGTCGAGCCGGAGCGCCGCGTCGCCCTCCGCCGGACACGGCGGGGCGGCGTCGCGCTCGTTGGCCGCCGCCGCGGACCAGGCCGCATCGATCGTCATCGCCTCCATCGCACCGCCTCCTTCGTACCCGTGCACTGTGCATCCGTTCAGTCTTGTTGTCAACCGCCATCTGACACAATCGACCGTCGGTCGATCGTGCGGCGGACTGGCAATGTCACCAGCTCGCGGCGGCCTCGGGCGACGCGAGGAGCACGACGGCGGCGCCGTAGGGCCCGGGCATGGGCCAGCCGTGGAGGCCGGTGCGCTCGTCGACCATGGGGCGCGGCCTGCGCGCGGCGCGGATGGCCCGCACGAGCTCGCGCTCGCCGGGCAGGAGCGGGATGTTGCCGCGCTCGCCGATGACGGCGATCGAGCGGCTGCCCGCGACGTAGATGACGGCGGCGCCGCCGGCGAGGACGGCCGCGCGGGTGACGACCTCCAGGGGCTGCGCGTCGGGGTACGCGGCGGCGAGGCGCGGCGCGTCCCAACCGGTGGCGCGGACGGTGGCGCGGACGCCGGCGCGGGGCACGGCGATGGCGGCGCCGATCGCGTCGGCGTCGGACTCGTCATGGGCGACGCAGGCGAGCATGGCGGCGAGGTGGCCGAGCTCGTGGGCGAGGCGAGCGTTGACCACCTCGCGCGCGCCGTGGGTGTCGAGGTGGATGGTGCTGGTCTCGGGGACGATCCAGCCGTGGGCGCCGCGGGGCACGCCGGCGGTGAGGCGCCAGCCGAGCGCGGCGACGACGGCGCGCAGCGGGGGCGCGGCGACGCCGTCGAGGCGCGCGAGGCGGAGGAGGTGCTCCGCCGCGGCCTCGCGCTGGTCCCATCCGAGGGTCGATTCGGTCACTGCCGTCTGCACGATCGCGTCCTCAGTTGAAGCACCCAAACCGCCGCCGTCACAAGCCCGAAGGGCCGCGCCCGCGCCGCCCGGAGGCCGCGCGCCGCGCCGTGAAATCCCCGCGATTTCGCCCGACGCCCGCCGCGCCCGCCGCGATCGCCGGGGCGCCGCGCTGGACATACCCTGTCAGCCCGGGGTCACCGCCGGGTGGGGACGCGCACCGCCTCGCGGGGCGCCTCGCCGCCGAGGCCCTGGAGCTCCTGGTGCGCCTCGCGGTTGATGGCCTCGTCGCGCCGCGCGAGGGCCTCGGCGCCGCGCGCCGCGCCCAGGGTGCTCATCTGCCAGGCGAGGGTGGCGAAGGTGACGGGGGTGCCGCCCTTGCGCAGCGCCGCCGCCGCCGCGAGCCACGAGCGGGCCGCGTCGACGAGGTGCTCCTTGTCGCGGAGCAGCGCCGCGCCGTTGCGCACCAGGCCCCGCACCGCGTCGAGGTCGGCGAGGGCGTACGGGCCCTGCCGGAAGGCCTCGGCGAGCGCCTCCTCGAGCGGGCTCCCCTCCTCCGACGCGAGCTCCCGCTCGGGCGCGCGGGGGCTCCGCCGGCCTCGCGGGCTCGCCTCCTCCACCGCCGCCTCCGCGACCTCCGCCGCGGCCTCCAGCGAAGCCGGCGCGGGGGCGGGCGCGGCGACGGCGCGCGGCGAGAGCATCGCGCCCTTGCCCGTGGAGAGCCATTCGAAGTCGACCCCGCAGGCCTGCGCGATGCGGTCGATGCGGACGGCGTCGAGGTGGACGCGCTGCCCGCTCAGCACGCGGCTCGTGTAGCCCTGCGAGAGCCTCGCGCGGGCCTCGAGCTGCTTCTGGTTGACCCCCGCGTGCCCCATCGCGACGCGCAGTCTGCTTGCCAGGGTGCTCTTCATGTCGGCAACCTCGCACGGGTCGGTGACAGAAGTCAACCGACGGCTGGCGGAAAATTGTCGGGTGGTGACGGGGGGCGGAGGGCCCAGGGGAGCATGGCGGCGGCGACGAGCAGGGCGGGGCCGTGGAGGGGCTGCGGGGTGACGCCGAGCGCGTGGAGACACGACGCGGCGACGGCCATGGCGACGCGGGCGCGGGCGTAGAGGGCGAGGGCGCGGCCGTCGAGCGCGCCGAGGGCGAGGTCGGTGGGGAGGAGGACGGCGCGGACGTCGTTGTCGCGGAGCTCGGGGAGGGTGGAGGCGAGCGAGAGGGCCCACACGACGAGCCCGAGGGCGCCGAGGATGAGCCCCGCGAGGGCGCGGGCGACGGTGGCGAGGGGGCGGCGTCGCGGGCGGCCGGCGAGGGCGAGGAGCGCGGCGAGGGCGGCGAGCGCGGCGACGTCGGCGGCGGGGCGGGGCGCGCGGGCGGGGGCGCTTCGCCGGTGGACGACCTCGGGGGCCGCGTCGAGGCGCCGCTCGACCTCCGCGCGCAGCACCGCGGGGAGGAACATCGCCTCCCAGCGCGTGGGCGCGCCGTCGAGCGGGCGCCCGAGGAGGAGCGCGCTCGCGGCGAGGAGCGCGGGTTCGTCGGTGAAGCCCGCGCGGACCATCGCGCGCCACGAGGCCCCGTGCGGCGCGTCGGCGGGGCCGCGGAGCGCGCCGAGGGTGACGGCGTCGAGGTGGTCGCGGACGCGCGTGGTGCAGTTGTCGCGGAAGTGGTGGTAGACGTACTCGCGCGCGCCGGGGCGCATGTCGTCGCGGAGGCGGCGCTGGAGGGCGGCGAAGGCGTCGGGCGAGAGGCGGACGCGCTGGCGCCAGACGGTTCGGTCTTCGCGCGCGTACCAGGCGAGCATCGCGTCGAGGGGGGCCTCGGAGACCCAGAAGAGGGCGCGGCCGCGGAGGACGTTCCAGGTGAGGGGCCCGGGGGTGGAGAAGTCGGTGGTGCCGTAGTTGAAGCAGCGGCCGCCGGGCGCCTCGACGTCGCGCACGCAGAGGGCCGCGTGGCCGAAGCGCGAGAACACGTCGCCCCCCGGGCCCATGGTGTACACCTCGGCCTCCTGCGCGCGCGCCGCGGTCGTCGCGAGGGCGAGGGCGAGCGCGATGGAAGAGGGCCCGAAGCGCGGCGGGGCGCCGGGTGGGTTCGACGCTCCGCCGGGGGGCTTCATGGCGAGGGGGGAGAGGTGCGCGGGCTACGCGCGGCGGCGGCGGCGCGCGGCGACGGCGCCGAGCGCGAGGGCGAGGGCGGCGATGGGGGCGCCGGAGGCGTCGCGCGTGCCGACGGTGCTGCACGCGCAGCCGCGCTTGCCAGGGAGCAACACGCCGGGTCCCTGGTCGACGTCGTCGGTGAAGCCGCCATCGCCCAGGGCCCCGATGTCGACGGGGGGGAGGCCCGAGTCGCGCACCGTTCCGCCGTCGGTGCGGCCGCCGTCGGCGACCGAGGCGTCGCCGGAGGTGCCGCCGTCGGTGCGCGACGCGGCCGAGACGCACTCGCCCATGCGGCAGACCTCACCGCTCGGGCAGAGGCGGGTGTCGGGCCCGGCCTCGCAGGCGTCGCGGCACTGGCCGCCGCGGCAGTACATGCCCGTCGGGCACGTCACGCCGACGCAGTCGCTGGTGGTGCAGTAGCCGTCGGGCTGGCACGTCTGGCCGGCGGGGCAGGGCGTGCACTGGCAGCCGGGGATGCAGAGGCCGGCGGTGGGGCCGGGGGTGCGGTCGCAGACCTCCATCGGGTTGCAGCTCACGCCGGCGCACGGGTCGAGGCAGCGGCCCGCGCGGCACACCTGGCCGACGGGGCACATCACGCCGTCGCACACGCCGACGCAGTTGCCGGCGACGCAGCGCTGGCCCTCGGGGCACGTGCGGCCCATGCAGGCGTTCTCGACGCAGATGCCGGTGGAGGAGGTGCAGGTCTGGCCCGAGGGGCAGCCGAGCTCCTGCGAGCAGCGCATGACGCACGAGCCGCGGTCGCAGACGTAGTTGGTCGGGCAGAGGTTGTCGCCCTCGTCGATCATCCCGTCGCAGTTGTCGTCGTTGCCGTTGCAGCGCTCGTCGCGCGGCATGTTCACCTGGGCGCAGCGGGTGCCCATGCCCTCGCAGACGTTGACGCCCTGCCCGCACGCACCGCGCTGGCCGGCGATGGTGCAGGAGGTGCCGCCGCCCATGCAGCCGGTGGCCACGCCGCCGCCGCGGATCTGGAAGCGCCAGAGGCCCGGCGGGCCGCCCGTCACGTTGGACATGCGGCACACGTCGAGGATCGACATCATGCGCGACATCGGGAGCGCGACGTAGTTGCGGCGGTTGCCCGCGTCGAAGCCCACCTGCGAGGGCGTGCCGCCGTAGCCGCCGACGCCGCCCGAGGCGTCCCCCGTCGTCCACTGGCAGCGGTTGTAGCGGAACTCCACGTCGAAGTCGCCCGTGGTCGCGCAGGTGTTGCTGGTGGTGAGGACGAGCTGGAAGTCGTTCTGCAGGTTGTCGTGGGCGCTGAAGTAGCCGACGTTGTTCCACGTCACGACGACGCGGTTGGGCTCGATGTGGAAGCAGATGTTGTTGCGCGCGGGCTGGCCGCCGCCGCGGGTGTCGACGTCGCCCCACCACGGCGCGATCATCGGCTGGTCGGCGATGGGGAAGGGCGCGGGGGTGTAGGTGGGCAGCGCGGCGCGGAAGGTGATGTTGCCGTTGGTGTTGACGAACATCGCGCGGTGGGTCGCGCCGAAGAAGTTGATCCCGTTGCGGAAGGCGCGGGTGATGTCGATCGACACGGGGGTGACGCCCGTGGTGGGCGGCGGGCCCGAGTACGAGCCGTCGTCGTTGGGGTGCACGCAGTTCTGCGCGAGGCCGTAGCCCGACGGGCCGCCGAAGCCCGTGAGCAGCGGGATGGCGTGCGCGGGCGCCGCGAGCGCGGCAAGGATGGGCACCTGCGCCGCGACGCACAGGGCCGCCCGCATCATCTTCGAAGGAACGTTCATCTCATCCACTCTCGCTTCACGCCGCCGGCCGCGCGTTTGTTCGTGGCAGGGCGTGGGGGTGCAACCGGCCCTCATCACGGGGCCACGTGTCCTGGGTGACCCGACTTCTACCGCCCCGCGGCCCCGCCCGTCGAGTCCCCGTCACACGCTTTCACCGTTCCCGCGCGTGTGAACCCGTTGCGCTGTCTGCCACCCGGCAGCGCCTCCCGTGGGCGCCCGCGCGGTGGTACCAACGGGGCGCAATGAGCACGCACCCCACCAAGGAGGCCCTGCGCGACGCCCTCGCCGCCTCGCTCCGCGCCGAGCTCGAAGCGACCGAGGCCGCGTGGCGCAGCGCCGTCGCCGGCGCCACCCACGAGGAGTCGCGCCCCGAGAACGACAAGGACACCCGCGCGCTCGAGCAGTCGTACCTCGCCCGCGGCCAGGCCGTGCGCGTCGCCGAGTTGCGGGCGAGCCTCGAGGCCGTGCTCGCGATGCGCGTCGACGACCGGCGCGGTGAGCCCGCCGGCGTGGGCGCGTGCGTCTCCCTCGAGGACGAGCACGGCGCCGTGACCCGGGTGCTGCTCGTCGAGCGCGGCGGCGGGGCGACGCTGCCCGGGGGCGTGCGCGCGGTGTCGGTGACGTCGCCGCTCGGCGGGGCGCTCGTCGGCCGCGTCGAGGGCGACGACGTCGAGGTGCCGCGGGGGCCGGTGTTGGTGGGCTACACCGTTTGCGCGGTGTGGTGATCAGAAGCCGCCGTCGGGCGGCGGCGGGGGCATCGGGGGGATCGCGTCGGGCGGCGCACCCGCGTCGGGCGGCGGGGGCATCGGCGGCGGCATCGGCGGCGGCATCGGGGGGATGACGTCGGGCGCGGGCATCGGGGTGACGTCGGGGCCGCCGCCGTCGAGGGGCGGGGGCATGGGCGGGGGCATCGGGGGCGGCATCGGGGGGATGACGTCGGGGCCGCCGTCGAGGGGCGCGGGCATCGGGGTGATGAGGTCGGGCGCGACGTCGGGGGTCGCGTCGGGGGTCGCGTCGGGCGTCGCGTCGGGCGCGGGGTTCGGCGCCGGGTCGGAGCAGCCGAGCGCGGCGAGCGCGACCGCGAGGGCGGCGCGGCGCACGAGCGGCGGCGTCGCGGGGAGGGGGGTCATCCCGCGCGGGGGCGGGCGTTCGGGTGAGGAAGCCATCGCGGGCGATGACACGCGGGAGGGACCGGACTGTCAAGCGCGCACCCCCGGCGGCTGCAACGGGGCGTTGCGCGCCGCGTCGGTTGTGACCCCCGTCGGGCGCCTTACGATCGCCGCCATGGAACGTCGCACCCTCCTCGGCGCGATCGCCGCCGCCCCGGTGGCCGCCGCGTGCGAGCGGACCGCCGCCACCGTCAACGCCCTCCCCCCACGTGAGGCCCCCATGAACGAACCCGTCGTCCAGCGCGTCGAGCCGCTCTCCTTCCCCTGGCAGACGCCCGACCCGTTTCTCTTCTGCGTCCACCACCACGACGCCTACCCCCGCGGCGACGCGCGGATGGGCCCCGCGGCCTCCCTCGCCGGCCGCGACATGGGCGCCGACTTCGGCGGCAAGGACGGCTGGAACATGTACCACGGCCAGGTGGTGCCCGGCTTCCCGCAGCACCCGCACCGCGGCTTCGAGACCGTCACCGTCACGCGCCGCGGCCTCGTCGACCACTCCGACTCGCTCGGCGCCACCGCGCGCTACGGCGGCGGGGACGTCCAGTGGTTGACGGCCGGCAAGGGGATCGTACACGCGGAGATGTTCCCCCTCGTGTCGACGGCGGAGGAGAACCCGCTCGAGCTCTTCCAGCTCTGGCTCAACCTCCCGCGCGCCGACAAGATGGTCGACCCGCATTTCACGATGTTCTGGGCCGACCGCGTGCCGAAGCACGCCGCCCGCGACGAGGCCGGGCGCCGCACCGAGGTCACCGTCGTGGCGGGCCGCCTGGGCGACGCGCAGCCCCTCGCGCCGCCGCCCCACTCGTGGGCCTCGCGCCCCGAGAGCGACGTGGCCATCTGGACGATCGCCATGGAGCCCGGCGCGCGCTTCACGCTCCCGCCCGCGGCGCGCGGCAGCAACCGCACGCTCTACTTCTTCCGCGGGTCGCAGGCGACGGTGGGCGAACGGGCGATCCCCGCGCGGCAGGCCGTCACCCTCCACGCCGACCGGGCCGCGACGATCGTCAACGGGCCCGACGCGGGGGAGTTCCTGGTGCTCCAGGGGCGGCCCATCGGCGAGCCCGTCGTGCAGCACGGGCCCTTCGTGATGAACACCCGCGACGAGATCCGCCAGGCCTTCCTCGACTACCAGCGGACCCGCTTCGGGGGCTGGCCCTGGCCGGTGGACGACCCCACCCACGCGCGCGCCGAGGGGCGCTTCGCGCGCCACATCGACGGCCGCGTCGAGCGCGCGTAGGGGACCGAAGAACAGGGGAGGGGGTGGCGCCCGCGCCGGGGGAGGTGGGGGTGGCGCGGGCGCGGAGGGGGAGGTCAGTCGGCGGCCGCGTCGGCGCCCGAGCCCGCGTCGGTGGCGCCGCCGGTGTCGGAGGACGCGTCGGACGGGACGAAGGCGTCGCAGGAGGTCACCTGGCCGGCGTCGGCGCGGGTGCAGTCGAAGTCCGCGCAGTCGACGAAGCCGTCGCAGTCGTCGTCCTGGCGGTTGGAGCAGGCGGCGGTGGTGTTCTCCATGCCGGTGCACATGCACACGCCGCCGTCGCGGAGCTGCACGCCGCCGTTGCGGAAGCAGCTCGGCACGTTGCAGTTGCGGCAGTCGAAGTCCATGCAGTCGGTGAAGCCGTCGCAGTCGTTGTCCTGGCCGTCGCCGCAGGCGGCCGCGGTGTTCTCGGCGCCGGTGCGGGTGCAGGGGCCGGCGTCGCGCGGGGTCGTGCCCGCGTCGCACACGGTGACGGTGCCCGCGTCGGCGCGCGAGCAGGAGAAGTCGTTGCAGTCCGTGAAGCCGTTGCAGTCGTCGTCCTGCCCGTTGCCGCAGGTGGCGTTGGTGTTCTCGGTCGGCGCGCGGCACTGGCAGAAGCCCGCGTCGCCGCGCTGGATGCCGCCGTCGGCCTGGCACACCGTCACGCTGCACGACACGCAGGAGAAGTCCTGGCAGTCGGTGAAGCCGTCGCAGTCGTTGTCGAGCCCGTCGGAGCACGACGCCGTGGTGTCCTCCGCCGCGGCCATGCAGGTGCACGTGCCCGCGTCGCGCCCGAGCATCACCTGGTTGTTGGTGAGGCAGCGCGGGTTGGCGCAGGTGCGACAGCTGAAGTCGTCGCAGTCGGCGAAGCCGTCGCAGTCGTTGTCGACGCCGTCGGAGCAGGTGGAGCCCGAGCCCTCGGCGCGCATCGTCGGCGAGCACGGCGGGCGCTCGTTGGGGATGTCGACGCCGGGGGGCACGTCGCCGATGGGCGGGAGGTCCATCCCCGCGGGGACGTCGGTGGTGGGCGTCGGGCCCGGGTCGCCCCGCGAGATGCAGGCGGCGGCGAGGATGAACCCGAAAAGGAAACGCGTCTTCATCATGAAAGTTCTGGTGCCTCTCTCACGCGCAGGCGAACTCTCCGCGCCGCACGACGAGACCCCTACCACGAACCCCACGCGACGGTCACCCTTCCCGCCGGACGTTTCGAAGGGTACACCCGCGGCGCCGTGCGCCCCGCCCTTTTCGCCTTCCTCCTCACCGCGTGCGGCGCGCGCACCGGCCTCCTCGTCGCCGACGCGCCGGCCGACGCGGGGCTCGACGCTGCGCCCGACGCCGGGCCCGACGCGCCGCCGCCCGAGTGCGTCGCGGGCTCACCGTGCGACGACGGCGTCCCCTGCACGCGCGACCGCTGCGACGTGCGGGCGGGCCGCTGCCTCCACGAGCCCGACGACGCCCGCTGCGCCGACGGCCTCACCTGCAACGGCGCCGAGCGCTGCGACGCGCGCCTCGGGTGCGTGGCGGGCGCGCCCCGCGCGTGCGACGACGGCGTGGCGTGCACCGTCGACCGCTGCGACGAGCCCGGCCGCTGCGCCTCCGCCGCCGACGACCTGCGCTGCCCCATCAGCCACCGCTGCGACCTCACCCGCGGCTGCGTCGCGCGCGCCCTCGCCAACGCCGGCGACCAGCTCTACGAGGTCGAGCTCCCCTCGGGCGTGCTCCGGCCGCTCGCGCGCATCCGCGCCTTCACCGACGTCGCGCTCCACCCCGACCGGTCGCTCTGGGCGGTGACGGTGGACGGGGCGCTCTACCGCTTCGACGCGGCGACCAACTTCCCCTCGATCGTGGCGGCCACGGGGCAGCCGCTCACCGCGCTCGACGCCGCGCCCGACGGGGTGCTCTACGCCGCGGGGCGCTTCGGGCTCTTCCGCCTCGACCGGGTCACCGGGGCGGCGTCGCCCGTCGCGCGCTTCCCCGACGGGCTCGAGGCGAGCGGCGACATCGCCTTCCTCCAGGGCCGACTGCTCGTCACCGCGCGGACGGGCTCAGACGCCCTCGACGACCTCGTGGAGTTCGACCTCGCCGCGGGCGCCGCGCGCACCATCGGACCCGTGGGCTTCCGCTGCGTGTGGGGCCTCGCGGCCTTCGGCGCCACGCTCTACGGCCTCACCTGCACGGGCGACGTGCTGCGCCTCGACCCGGCCACCGGCCGCGGCGTTCGCATCGCGCAGCGCCCCGGGGTCACCTTCTACGGCGCCACCGCGCGCTGACGTCCCCGAGAACTTCCCCCCGGCGCACCCCCGCGGTAGGCTCCGCGCCCGATGGCCTCGGCGACCGACTCGAGCGACGACCCGCCGCCCCCGCGCGCGCCCGCCGCCCCGCGCTGGGGCGCGGCCATCCTCACCGTCGTGGCCCTCGTGCTCGTGGCCGTGGCCGTCACCTCGCGCGCCGGCGAGGCCGACCCCGAGCGCGAGCGCGACCCCCTCGAGCTCGCCGACGAGGCCGAGCTCCGCCAGGTGGTGCGCGGCGTGTCGGGCGTCATCGTCGCCGCCGAGCCCGAGGCCGAGTCCGCCCGCATCCACGACCTCGAGCAGGTGCGCCCGCGCAGCCCTGGCGCCGCCGACTTGCGCGACTCCTGCGTCACCCTCTACCGCGACACCCACGAGGCCGAGCGCCTGCTCCGCGAGGGTCGCTCGCTCATGCCCGCGGGCGACGGCGGCGTGCCCCCCGAGCTGCGCGGCCGCATCGCGGGCATCATCGAGCGCTCGCGCCAGCTCATCACCGAGGCCAACGAGAGCCGCGACCGCTGCAACGCGCTCTACCTCGCGGCCGCCCGGCGCCTCCGCATCGAGCCCGCACGCCGCGCGCGGTAGCGGCGCCGCCGCGGGGTGTGGTTATGCTCGGGGCGATGAACCCCCGCGCCGCCGCGCTCGCGCTCTGCGCCCTCGGCGCCTGCGCCGACCCGCTGCGCTCGCGTGACGCCGGCCCGGGCGACGCCGCGGACGCGGGCGACGTCGTCGACGCGAACGACGCCGACGCGTGCGCCGACCGCTGCCCCGTGTGCGCGCCCGGCGAGCTCTCGTGCGCGGACGACGGGCGCGCGGTGCTCCGGTGCGCGGATGATGGTGGCGGTCGCGTCGAGGCGGCGCGCTGCGACGTCGCGCGGGGCGAGCTCTGCGCGGAGGGGCGGTGCGTCGCGCCGTGCGCGTGGGCGGCGGAGACGGCGCGCAGCGAGGGGTGCGCGTTCGTCGCGGCGACGACGCTCAACGCGAGCCTCGGGCGGCAGGAGGAGGGGCAGTCGCCCGAGCAGTTCCCGTTCGCGGTGGTGCTGGCCAACCCGTGGCCGGTGGCGGCGGAGGTGACGGTGGAGGGCGGCGGCCTGACAGCAGCCCGCGCGGAGACGGTGCCCGCGTCGGGCGCGCGCACGGTGACGCTCCCGTGGGTGCCCGCGCTCTCCGAGGGAGGCGACCCGGCGGCGCCCGCGAGCGCCCTCGCGCGGCGCGGCGCGTACCTCGTGCGGAGCAGCCTGCCGGTGGCGGCGTACCAGTTCAACCCGCTGGGCTTCGCGTCGACCGAGGGCTGCGACGAGGCGCGGTGCCGGTCGTTCACCAACGACGCCTCGCTCCTCTTGCCGGTGGCCGCGCTCGGGCGGCGCTACACGGTGGTGTCGCGCCCGACGGTGCGCGTGCTCCAGCAGGGCCAGACGCGCTGGCAGCGCGCGGCGGGATTCGTCACCGTCGTCGCCACGGAGGACGGCACCGAGGTGAGCGTCCGGCTCCGCGCGCTCACCTTGCCCGGTGGCGACGTGCCCGCGGGCGCGCCGGGCGAAACGGTTACCCGCACGCTCGGCCGCGGCGACGCGCTCCAGCTCGTCTCCGGGGGCGCGGCGGCGTGCGCCCGGCCCGAGCCCGACACCGTCCACGGCGACACCTTCTGCCAGCCCGTCCCCACCGAAGACCTCACCGGTAGCGTCGTCACCGCGAGCGCGCCCGTCGCCGTCTTCGCCGGCCACGACTGCGCGCTCGTCCCCTACAACCGCTTCGCCTGCGACCACCTCGAGGAGCAGCTCGTCGCCGACGAGGGCCTCGGCCGACGCTACGTCGCGCCCCGCACGCCCCACATGGCCGACGAGCCCGACGTCCTCCGCGTCGTCGCGACGCGCCCGGGCACCTCCGTCACCTTCGAACCCGCCGCCGTCCACGCCCCCGTCACCCTCGCCGCCGCGGGCGATTTCGTCGAGTTCGAACACCGCCGGAGCGTCGCCGTCACCGCCTCCGCCCCGGTGGCCGTCGCGCAGTTTCTCGTGGGCGCGGGCTACGACGCCGCGACGCTCCTCAACGTGCGGGGCGACCCCGACATGGCGATGCTCCCGCCGGTGGAGCAGGCCCGCGGGCGCTACCGCTTCGTCGCCGCGCCGGGCTTCCCCGACAGCGTCGCGATCGCCACCGTCCCCGCGGGCGAGCGCCTCCGCCTCGACGGCGCCGACGTCACCGCCGCGCCCGTCGAGACGGCGGCGGGCTTCGACGTCCACCACCTGCGCGTCGCGCCCGGCGCGCACACGCTCGAGGCCGTTCGGCGGGGCATCCGCTTCGGGCTCCTCGTGTCGGGCCTCGCCCCCTCCACCTCGTACACCTACCCCGGCGGGCTCGACCTCGCCCCCATCGCGCCGCCGCAATGAACAAGCTCCCCCTCGCCGTCGCGCTCCTCTCCGTCGCGTGCGAGGCCGAGCACGTCGCCTTCAACGACGCCTCGCTCGGGGAGTTCCCTGACGACGTCGCGCCCACGGCCACGGGCGCGCCCTGCGGCGTCAACGAGCAGGGCGAGCCCGTCGGCGGGTGCAACGGCGGGCAGCGCTGCGTGACGGCGGCGGAGGGCTTCCCCAACGGCTACTGCGCCAACGACTGCCGCGCCGCGCCGTGCCCCGAGGGGACGGTGTGCTTCCCCGCCAGCGCGACGAGCCACTTCTGCCTCCGCCGCTGCGCGGGCGACATGGACTGCCGCTTCGCCGAGGGCTACGTGTGCCGCGCGTGGGGCCCCGGCGCGCTGCCGGGTTGCCTTCCCACCGACCAGCCGATCGGCCGGCGCGACGGGGGCGCGTGCTTCTCCGACGACGACGCCGGCGTCGCCCCGCCGCTCGCGCCGCTGCCGAACGCCACCTTCCCCGCGGGCGACGGGCTGTCGGTGACGCGCGGTCAGGCGCGCACCGAGGCCGAGGCCGAGGCGTCGCTCGCCGTCGACCCGACGACGGGCGGCGTCACGATGGCGTTCATGGGCATCGAGGGGCGCGGCTACTGGCGCGGCGGGCTCGCGCGCGTGCCGGCCGACGGGGCGTCCGCGGCGCTCCTCCCGCTCGACGACTACGACTTCCCCGACGTGCTCCAGCCCGCGGTGGCCTACGACCGCGCCGGCCGCCTGCACGTGGCCTTCGCCGCGACCAACCCCGACATCCCCGGCAACGCGCTCCGCCACACCGCGGGCGCGCCCGACGCGCTGCCGCGGGCCCGCTCGGTGCTACCGCCGGTGTCGTGCGCGCTGGCCTGCGAGGCGCCCGCGCTCGCGGTGGGGCCCGACGTGGGCGGCGCCGACGTCGTCTACGTCGCGACGGTGGCCGGCCAGCGCGACGGGAGCCACGCGCTCCTCGTCGCGCGCGCGGCGGCCGACGGCGGGGAGTTCGGTGCGCCCTTCACGGTCGCGGCCCGCGACGACAGCGCGCAGCCGCGGCGCGACCCGGCGATCGCGGCCCTCGCGGCGGGCCCGGAGGCGGGGCTGGTGCAGGCCGCGTGGGTGGCGGTGAACGCCGCGTCGCCCCTGAGCGCGCTCGGCGACCGGCTCAACCGCGTGCGGCTCCGCGCGTCGCGCGACGGCGGGCGCGCGTGGGGCGAGGCGGAGCCCGTGTCGCGCGACACCGACGCGCCCGTGGCGCACGTCCCGTGGGTGGCGCGGGCCGCGGGGGTGACGCACGTGGCGTACGTGACGGGCGGCCTGCACGGGCGCTGGGACGTGGTGCTCGCGACGCGGCGCGACGGCGACGCGTGGCGGCACCGGGTGGTCAACGACGAGCCCGAGTCCTGCGCGACGCACGGCTTCGCGGGGCTGGCGGCCGACCCGGCGACGGGCGACGCGCACCTCGTGTGGCTCGACGCGCGCTTCGGGGTCGGGGCGGTGGCCTACGCGCGCTGCCCGGCCGACCCGTCGCGGCGTTGCGGGCGCAACGAGCGGGTGTCGTCCGCGCCCTTCGCGCTCACCACGTCGCGCGACCCGACGCGCTGGCACGGCACACGGGCGGCGCTCGCGCTCGGCCCCGGCGGCGCGCTCTGGGCCGCGTGGAGCGATGCGCGCACCGGCGGGCCGGGCGTCTACCTCGCGCGCGGGGCGGCGTCGCCGTGAGTCAGCGGGGCGTGTAGCGGAAGGCGTTGGTGGGGTCGACGGCGTTGAGGCGGTTGAGCGCGGTGGTGACGCCGTCGCGCCCGTCGAGGCTCTCCAGGCCGATGGAGGCCGCCGCGCCGAGCGGCAGCGTCCGCGCCGGCGTGATCGTGCAGTAGTGGAACTCCACCGCGTTGGTCCCCTCGAACAGCTTCGCCTGGAAGGTGAGGTCGGAGGCGGTGTCGCCCACCACCTGCCAGCGCGTCCACTGGACGACGAAGCGGCGGCGGGGTGAGGTGCCGAGCGTGGCCACGCGGACGTCGGTGGTCTCGTCGAAGGGGATGAGGTCGTCCCAGAAGGGCGCCACGGTGCCGTCGGGCTCGCCCACGGTGGGGAAGGCCACGTTGCGCTCGGTGATCGCCGCCTCGCCCGCGGCCGAGGGCCAGAGCTGAAGGTACCCGTTGGACGAGACCGAGTAGTGCGTCGCCGCCGCGCCGAAGTACGCGACGTTGAAGGGGAGCGGCATCACGTCGGTGGCCGTGTCGTCGTCCCACCCGTCGGCCGGCGCCACCAGCGTCGCCGTCCCCACCGCGTCGCAGGCCACCGGGATCGTCGTCTGCGCGTAGGGCGCCGGCGTCGCGGGCGAGAGCGCCGCCGACACGACCGCCGCGCCGCCCATCGGCGAGCCCGAGCCCGTCACGGCGAAGGTCACCGTCACCGCGGCCGCGCCGTTGTTGTCGACCGAGGCGCGCGCGACCTCGCCCACCGAGGGCGCGGTGACGGCGAGGCGGCAGGTGGCGGCCAGGCAGTTGTCGAGCACGCGGAGGAGCGGGCGCCAGAGGGGCGTTCCGGTGGGCGTCACCGTCACCGTGCCGCGCTGCCCGGCGGGGATCGAGAGCTGGTAGTAGAGCTGCGGCCCCGTGGCCGTGGGCTCGCAGAGCTCGGCGCCGGCGCGCGTCCCGGTCAGCGTGTTGCCGGTCGCGGTCGCCGCGGTCGAGAGCACCGCGGGCGTCGGGCAGGTCGAGCCCGCCGGGATCGCCGCCGTCGTCGAGGCGATGTCGAAGAGCCCGCCGGGCCCGAGCGCGTTGGTCACCGTGACGATGACGTCGATGCTCGACGCGTCGGGGTTGTCGTAGGAGACGGAGGTGGGCGCGCCCGCGGGGGCCTGGGCGTTCGACTCGCAGGAGGTCGACGCGCAGGCGCCGCGCAGCACGCGCACCACCGGGGCCATCGCGGGCGAGGCGCGCGGGGTGACCGTCACCGTCCCGCGCTGCCGCGAGGGGACGCGGAGGATGTAGTAGAGCTGCCCCTGGGTGAAGCCCGAGAGGCAGAGGGCGGCGCCGGGCTGGAAGGCGGGGGCGAGGTCCTGCGCGGTGCGCGGCGTGCCCGGGGTGAGCAGGAGCGCCGTGGTGCAGGTGGCGCCGGCGGCGAAGGACGTCGCCGCGCTCGCGCTGAGGTCGAAGGCGCCGTCGGAGGCGGCCGCGTTGGCGACGGAGACGTAGTACGTCGCCGCGGCCGTCCCGCTGTTGACGAGCGTCAAGGCGCTGGGCGTCCCCGCGGCCTCGCCGGCGCTCTGCGCCACGCAGGCGCGCGACGCGCACGACGTGGTGGCGCCGAGGAGCGGCGTCCAGGCCGGGCCCGTCGGCGTCGCGCGGACGGTGACCCTGCTCATCGCGGGCACTGCGACGGCGTAGAAGAGGGGCCCGCCGGTGGCGGAGGGGCGGCAGTGGTCGGCGCGGAGGCCCCCGGCGGCGGCGCCCTGGTTGGTGAGCGTGGCGCCGGGGGCGAGCGCGAGCGCGCCCGCGCAGAGCGCGTTGGCCGCGGGGGTGAACGACCGCACCCGCAGCGCGTACGCGCCCGCCGAGCGCGCGGCCCCGTCGACCACGAGGTGGTAGGTGCCCGGGTCGACGATCGCGCGGACGAGCGCGGTGTTGTCGCGGCCCGAGTCGTCGTCGCAGGTGACCTCGGTGCGCACGTCGTCGCAGGTGCGGCGGACGGAGAGCACGGTGTCGAAGGCGGTGCGCGCGCCTTCCGTGTCGATGACGAGGCCGGTGCGCGCGGTGACGTCGAGGCGGTAGACGTGCTCGGGGCCGTCGGTGTCGGGGCGGCACATCGAGCCGTTGAGCGCGCTCGCGCCGGACGTCGTCGCCTCGCGCGCCACCTCGGCGCCCGGCATGGTGATCGTGCCCACGGGCGCCGCGCACGGCGAGGTCGGGCCGTCGGGGGGCGACGCGTCGGGCGCGTCCGCGGGGGCGACGTCGGGCGCGTCCGTGGGGGCGACGTCGGGCGCGTCCATCGGGGCGGTCGCGTCGTCGGCGTCCATGGCGGCGGTCGCGTCGTCGGGGGCCGCATCGGTCGCGTCGTCGGCTGCGTCGGTCGCGTCGGGGGCCGCGTCGGGCGCGAGGTCGGGCGCGACGTCGTCGGTCGCGTCGGGGGCCACGTCGGGCGCGAGGTCGGGCGCGACGTCGCCGGCCTCCACGGCGTCGGCGGCGGCGTCGCCCGCGTCCGGGTCGCTGCGGACGCAGGCGGCGAGGTCGGCGGTCGGTTCGGCGCAGTCGGCGGTGGCGGGCTCGCCGCGGTCGTCGCAGACGAACGACGCCCCGCTCGCGCGGCAGCGGAGCCAGAGCTCGACCTGCGGGCGGCACCGCGCCGAGAGCGCCATCACCTGCGCGACGCAGTCGCGGACGCAGCGGTCGCGGTCGAAGAGGGCGCAGAGCGGGCGGTCCTGGCGGGCGCAGGTGGCCTCGCAGAGGAGTCGGTCGCCGAGGTCGTCGCCGTCCTGCATCGCCGGGGCGTCGGCCGCGTCGGGCGCGTCGGGCGCGGCGCCATCGGCCGCGTCGGGGGCGGGCGCGCCGTCGGGGGCGGCGGGCGTCTCGCTGCACGCGGCCGCGAGGGCGATGCAGGCGGCGAGCACGCGCAGGCCCGCGCGGCGCGTCCAAGGGGGCAAGGAGGTCATCTCCGCGGGATGATACCGTCCCGTACACCCCCGCGAAACGGCCGCGCGCCCGGAGGCCGTGCGCGGGCGCCCTCCGACCGTCCGCGGGGTTGGCGTGGACCGGAGCGCGCCGGTGCCACGGGGAGCCCGACGTGTGCGAACCTCCCCGGCGTGAGCGACCCTCCCACGAACGCTTCCCCTCTCGATGCGTCGTCGGTTCGAACGAGCGACGACTTCCTCGCGTTGGCCACACGCCGCGCGCGGGCGCACGACCCGGCGTTCCCCGACCTCGCCCGGCTCCCGCTGGGGGTCGCCGAGGGCCATGGCCACGTGACCTCCCACGGTGCGTGGCGCGACGCCGACCGCGGCGCCAACCTCTCGCTCACCTCGGCCGAGGCCGGGCCCGCCGAGGAGTGGAGCGTGACGTGCTGGGGCGCGGGCTGGGGCTTCTGGCTCCGCTACGACGCGCGGCCGGGCGGGGCGCCGCGTTGTTGGCTGGAGCCATTCTCCCCCACGCCATGAACCCCCTGCGGGCGAGCGGCGGACCGTGTTACACCTGCGGGCGCATGGGCCGCTCCGACCTCTCCCGCGCCGCCGCGCACGCGCGACGGTTGTCGCCCCCGACGCCCGCGCGCGGAGGCCGCGATGCGTGACCGCCCCACCTGGCGCCTGCCGACGCTCCGCGGCGTGCGCGAGCTCATCCTCCGCGCCGACCTCACCGAGGAGGACGCCTGGCGCGCGCTCGGCCGGCTCGCGCTCCGCGGCGAGGCGCGGGGCTGGGCGCTCGACCCGCTCACCCGCGACGTCTTCCGCGACGTGCACGCGGCGCTCGAGGGCGTCAACCCCGCGGAGCACCGCCCCGACGGGGTCGACGAGATGGTCGCCCGCGTCGAGCTGGCGATCGCCAGCCGCGAGCTCGTCGCGCTGCGCATCCCGGCGCTGGTCGCGGGCGGCGGCGTGCCCGGCGAGGACCCCGAAGACCCGCCGGAGCCCGGCGACCCCCCGCAGGACCCGACCGACGACGACCCGCGGATCATCTCCGTGCAGTGGGTGGAGGGCGCGTCGACCATCTCGGGCGGGACGCAGTGGGTCAACCTCCCGCGCGACGCGAAGTGGGTCGACGGCGCGCGCGTCACCTCGCTCGACCGCTGCTCCTTCAAGCCGCACGTGCGCGTGGCCTTCGACCGGCCGGGCGCGCACCACTTCAAGCTCAAGCTCTCGGGCGACGCGGGCAACCCGGTGTACTCGGGCGCGGAGAAGGGCCGCAACGCGAAGTTCACCTTCGAGGAGGCCGAGAAGGACTACACCACCAACGGCGACGGGACGCGGGTGGTGCCGGGCGACCTCTTCCTGACGGTGGCCGGCGCGTCGTCGTGGACGGTGGCGGGCAAGGACGACTACGGCCACGAGGCCCGCAGCGGCGCGCTCGCGGCGAAGCGATTGGTGTACTACGTCGAGCTCCCGATGGCGGGGCTCACCACGGTGGCGACGAGCCTCAGCACGATGACGGGCGAGTTCGCCTCGCACGGGGCCGAGATGGTGTCGGCGGGGCGGCAGGAGATGACCCACATGCCCAACGTCTCCACCACCGACACCGCCACCTTCCAGAACAACGCGCGCACCGCCTACCAGGCGTCGGGCGCGAGCGCGAAGGAGCCCTTCGTCATCGCGATCGCCTACACCGACCACCTCGCGGTGAAGGACGCCGGCCAGGTGGTGCAGAAGACCGGCGTCACCGTCGGCCCCGGCGCCGCGGCGGTGAGCGTCCCGATCGTCAACGCCGCGGGCGATTCGAAGTCGCTCTGGAAGAACCTCGTGCCCGGCGAGGGGTGGTTCGTCTCGGCGTCGTACCAGGCCGACGCGGGCGGCGCCGCGGTGGCCATCCCGGAGGCGTCGTGCACGGCGGTGCCGACCAACGCCAGCGTGCCGGACAACTGCTCCACGGTCAGCGTCGACGTGACCGCGCTCCCCGCGGGGACGGGCACGATCACCCTCACGGTCGACTGGGTCAACCGCATGCGCGGCGGCGTGTCGTTCGGCGGCAACATCGTGTGCATCTGCACCCGCGCGTGGTGGCGCACCAAGACCACCGCGGCGCAGAACCAGGTGATGATCCACGAGCTCGGGCACCAGTTCGACATGGTGCCCCAGGGCGCGGGCACCTCCACCGACCAGCCGGCGACGCAGTACAGCGGGAGCGGCCACGTCGGGAGCCACTGCCACAACGGGATCTCGCCGCCGCAGGCGAGCTACTCGGGCGCGACCGGGAGCATCTGCGTGATGTTTGGCGCGACCAACGGCGTCACCACCTTCTGCGCCAACTGCCTGCCGTGCGTGCGCAAGACCGACCTCACCGCGGGGTGGAGCGCGTTCTGACCGCATGCGCGCCGCCACCCTCACGCTGCTCGCGCTGCTCGCGCCGGCCTGCCGGAGCCCGTCGGCGAGCGCCCCGCCGGCCCCCACCGTCGACACCCCCTCCCCGAGGAGGAACGCCACGATGTCCATGGACCCCGCCGTCTTCGAACAGGTGACCCCCGGCCTCCACGCGCGCAACGCGGCCTCGCCCGCGGCGCCGGCCGACCCCCGGTGGCGGGGCGTGCTCCTCGCCGCACCGCGCGTGGTGCGGCCGCGGGGCGGGCGCGCGCCGTCGATCCCGCTGTGCCTCTACGCGATGCTCGACGTGCCGCTGGAGCCGCACCCGCGCGGGTGGCGCGTGGTCGTGTCGGGCCCGACCCTCGCCGAGCCCCTCGACGTGCCGATGGTCGACGTCGACCAGAGCCCCGACGAGCCCCCGCCGCCGCCGCCGCCGCGCGACCCGGACACCTTCCGTGGCGTCGCCGCGGGCGGCTACCAGAACCACGACCTCGGCCAGCTCGCCTCGCTGCCGCGCGGCGCGGGCGCCTACACCGTCCACGTCGAGCTCGGCCCGGCGCGCTCGAACGAGGTCACCGTCCAGGTCGACCCGCAGCCGTGATAGCGTCGCGGCCTTCGCGCGAAGGGGTGTCTTCGTGAGTGATCTCTACACGCTCCAGGCCTCGTCGCTCCCCGCCTCCGCGCGCCTGCTCGATTTCTACGGCGTCGAGGGGATGTCGCGGCCCTACCGCTTCGACCTGCGCTTCTCGCTCGCGCACGCCGAGAGCCTCGCCTTCGACCTCGACGCGCCCCTCGGGCGGCGCGCGACGCTGACGGTCAACGCCGACGACGGCACCGCCCGCCAGCGCTTCCACGGCATCGTCTCCGCGGTCGAGTCCCACAGCGAGCGGGCCGACGGCGCGGTGTACGCCGCGGTGCTGGTGCCGAAGCTCTGGGAGCTGTCCCTCTCGCGCCACAGCCGCGTGTGGGTCGACCAGCGGGTGCCCGACATCCTCGAGGACGTGCTCCGCCGCGCGGGCCTCGCGGGGGCCGACTACGAGCTCCGGCTGAGCGGCCGCTTCACCCCGCGCGAGTACGTCTGTCAGTACCGCGAGAGCGACCTCGACTTCCTCTCGCGCTGGATGGAGCAGGCCGGCATCTACTACTTCTTCGAGCAGGGCGAGGATCAGGAGAAGCTCGTCCTCGTCAACGACAAGGGCTCGCACGCCTCCGCCGGCCACGTGCGCTACTTCGCGACGGGCTCCCCCGAGGGCTCCAACGTCGAGGGCCTCCGCGCCTTCCGCTGCCGCGCGGTGTCGCAGCCCGGCAGGTACAAGGTCACCGACTACAACCCGCTGACGCCGACGCTCCCCATCGCCGACGAGCAGGCCGCGGGCGGCGGCGACGGGCACGCGGTGGTGCGCCACGCCGAGGGCGACGCGCTGGCGCCGCCCGACGCGCGCCGGGCCGCCCAGGTCGACGCGCAGGGCGGCCGCGCGCGGAGCCGCGAGTGCAGCGGCGAGGGCCGCGCGCACGGGCTCGTCCCCGGGGTGCGCTTCGACCTGGAAGACCACCCCCGCGGCGACTTCAACGCGACCTGGCTGGTCACCGAGGCCGAGCACCGCGGCACGATGGGCCTGCCCAACGACCTCACCGCCGGGAGCTACTCCGTGCGCCTGCGCGGGATCGCGGCGGACACGCAGTTCCGCGCGCCGGCGCGCACGCCGATGCCCTACGCGGCGGGCGTGGAGACGGCGGTGGTCGACGGCGCGGCCGACGGGGACTACGCGCAGATCGACGAGCACGGGCGCTACCTCGTGCGCTTCCATTTCGACGAGACGTCCCACCCCGCGGGGCGCTGCTCGGCGCGCGTCCGCCGCACGCAGCCGCACGCGGGCGAGCCCGAGGGCTGGCACCTCCCGCTGCGCAAAGGCACGGAGGTGGTGGTCGCCTTCCTCGGCGGCGACCCCGACCGCCCGGTGATCGTCGGCGCGGTGCCCAACCCGCTCACCCCCAGCGTGGTGACGGAGGAGAACCACACCTACGACGTCCTCCACACGGCGGGCGACAACCGCGTCGAGGTCGACGACGACGAGCCGCGGCGCTCGATCGTGATCTGGTCGCCGCCGCAGCGCACCTACGTCCACCTCGGGGCGCACCACCCGGCCACGGTGCACATCCCGATGCGCACGCACAACACGGTGGCGAGCACCGACGGCTCGGGGCTCATCCACCACGGGGGCGACCAGGACATCACCGTCGGCGGGCACAAGCGCGAGCGGGTGGTGAAGGCCGTGAAGGAGACCTACCACGCCAACCAGACGGTGGAGGTGCGCGGCGACGTCACCGAAGAGTACGAGCTCATGCAGAAGACCACCGTCACCAACCTGTGTGAGGAGTACTACAACGGCGACCACACCACCGACGTCGACCTCTTCAAGAAGGAGAAGACCGCGACGCAGCAGACCACCATCGGCACGCTGGAGGAGACCCACCTCGTCCAGTCGACCACGGTGACCACCTCGCTCACCGAGACCGCGGACTCCCACTCGTACACGGCCAGCGCGCTCAGCAAGCAGCACTACGGCACCCTGACGATGAACGTCACCAAGGGCCCCACCACCGTGACGAGCCCGCCCTTCTTCATCGTCAACGCGCCGAGCATCGAGATCAAGTCGCCCGCCGGCGCGACGATTTTGACGGGCGCGCGGGTGCTCAAGGACATGGGCAAGTGGTTCAAGTGCGAGTCGACCGAGAGCGAGATGGTCGGCTTCAAGATGGGCGTCCACGCCTCCGCCAAGACGCTCATCGGCATGAAGAACGAGGCGACGGTCGCCGCCATCGGCCTCTACAACGTGAAGATCGACCTGTCGGCGACGCAGTTCAGCGCCTGGGCGGTGACCTTCAAGGCCACCGGGGAGAAGGCGACGGCCACCTCGCTCGACATCAACCTCAGCGCCCTGAAGCTCCTGCTCTGAGACGGAAGGACACGCCCCGATGGCCGACCTCTTCACCCTCGCCGCCAGCGCCTTCCCCGCGGGGTCGCGCGCGCTGTCGTTCTCGACGCGCGAGGCGCTCTCCGAGCTCTACCGCGTCGACCTCCACGTGCTCGTGCCCGCCGAGGCCGGCGCGCCCCCGCGGGCCGCGTCGCTGCTCTTCTCCCGCGTCTCGCTCGCCACCCTGCGCGAGGACGGCTCGACCCGCCAGTCGCTCCACGGCGTCGTCGTCGCCGCGCGCGTCGCCCACCAGGTCGCCGGCCACACCGTCTTCTCCGTGACGCTCGCGCCCGCCGCGTGGCGCCTCACCCTCTCCGAGCACAGCCGCGTCCACGTCGGACGCACCGTGCGGCAGATCCTGGAGGACACCCTCCGGGCCGGCGGCCTCGCCGCCAGCGACTTCGAGCTGCGCCTGCGCGGCCGCCACGACGTCCCGCTCGAGCACGTCTCGCAGTACCGCGAGAGCGACTGGGCCTTCGCCGCCCGCTGGATGGAGCGCTCGGGCATCTACTTCTACTTCGAGCACGGCGACGCGCAGGAGAAGCTCATCGCCGTCGACGACAAGGGCGCGCACGCGCCGCTCGCGGCCGACCCGGTGCGCTTCTTCGACACCAGCCACGGCGACGTGTCGGCGGTGGAGGGCGTGCACTCCTTCTCGCTGCGCCGCGAGTACCGGGCGGCGAGCGTGAAGGTCACCGACTACGAGTACGCGCGGCCCGACACCCCCGTCACGGCGCAGGCCCCGGGCGCGCAGCCGGGCGCGGGCGAGCGCGTCTTCTTCGGCGAGGACAACCAGCGCGGCAGCGACCCGGTGGCCCAGGTGGCGCGGGCGCGGGCGGGCGCCGAGCGCGCGCGGGCCGCGACGTACTACGGCGCCGGGCGCGTCTTCGACCTGCGCCCCGGCTACACCTTCGACCTCGCCGACCACCCGCGCGCGGCCTTCGGCGCGTCGTACCTCGTCACGCAGCTCGCTCAGGGCGGCACCAACACGGCGGACGACCCCGCGATCCGGCGGCTCCTCGGGCTCGCGGTGACGCCGCAGTACCGGGCGTCGTTCGCGGCGATCAAGGCCGACGAGCAGTACCGCCCCGAGCTCGCCACGCCCGTGCCGCAGGTGCGCGGCGAGGTGGGCGCGCGCGTCGACGGCCCGGTCGACAGCGAGTACGCGCAGCTCGATGATCAGGGGCGCTACCTGGTGGCGATCCAGTACGACGAGGCGTCGCACAACCGGGGGCAGGCGTCGTCGCGCGTGCGGATGGCGCAGCCCTACGGCGGCAACCCCGAGGGGTGGCACTTCCCGCTGCGGAGCGGGACGGAGGTGCGGCTGTCGTTCGTCGGCGGCGACCCCGACCGGCCCGTGATCGTCGGCGCGGTTCCCAACCCCGAGACCCCGTCGCCCGTCACCTCGGCCAACGCCACGATGAACGTCATCCAGACGGGCGGGCGCAACCGCTTCGAGTTCGAGGACGACGCGGAGAAGCGCTACATCGACCTCTACTCGCCGCCCGAGCGCTCGGCCCTCCACCTCGGCAAGCCCCACGCGGCCGACGAGTACCGGATGTTCGAGCACAAGCACTACTACGCCTCGCGCACCGACGGGAACGGCCTCGTCCACACCGGCGGCGACCTCGACATCACGGTGGGCGGCAAGAAGACCGAGCGCGTCGAGCGCACCGTCACCGAGACCTACAAGAACACCCAGACCACCGCGGTGACCGAGCACGTGGAGGAGACCTACCACGCCAAGCAGGACACCCACGTCGCCGTGCTCGCGAAGGAGACCTACGGCGACCACACCACCGTCACGCCCGGCACCACCACGGAGACGACGCCCTTCCAGCGCACGCAGGTGACCACCTCGCTCACCGAGACGATCTCCACCCAGTCGACCACCAACTCGATGCTCCACCGGGAGAAGTGCGCGTCGCAGACCTTCACCGTCGCCAACACCAGCAACCAGACCTGCGGGCTGCTGCTCCTGACGGTGGACGGCGCGACGAAGATCACCAGCACCCCGGGCTTCAACCTCACGTCGGCGAGCTACCTGCTGACGGCGCCGATCTACAACCTCATCGCCGGCCCCTACAATTTCTTCGCCTCCATCAGTTGGCTCAAGATCGCGCCGCTCACGGTGAGCATCATCTACGGCCTCAAGACCACGGCGGAGGGCGGCAAGGTGACGTTCGCGCAGAACAAGTTCGAGATGGTGCTCGGGCTCTCCTTCACGCTCGGCGGATTCAAGATGGAGATCGTGTCGCAGAAGGCGAAGAAGAAGGGCCAGAAGACCAAGGGCCGGGAGTTCGAACTGCGCGCGGGGACGGCCAAGGTGCTGATGAAGGCCGCGGCGATCTGGTAGGCGGGAGGCGACGCGATGGAGCTGCTCTTCACCCTCACCTGCGACGCGCTGCCCCCCGAGGCGAGGGTGCGCTCGTTCACCGGGCACGAGTCCATCTCGCGTCCCTTCCGCTTCGTGGTGGAGGTCGGCGTGCGCGAGGCCGACGGGCTCACGCTCGACCTCGACGCCCTGCTCGACGCGCCGGCCACCCTCACCGCCCATCGCGAGGACGGCTCGGCCCGCGCCGAGACCCGCGGCATCATCACCTCCGCCGAGCTCTACGAAATCACCCCCGGCGCCGACGCCCGCCTCCGCCTCGAGATCCAGCCCGCCCTCTGGAACCTCTCCCGCTCGGAGCACAGCCGCGTCTACGTCGACAAATCCCTCCGCGACATCCTCACGACGGCGCTGCGCGACGGCGGCCTCCCGTCGGGCGCCTTCGAGCTCCGCGTGCGCGGCGACATCGACACGCCCATCCCCCACGTCTCGCAGTACCGCGAGAGCGACCTCGCCTTCGTCTCGCGCTGGATGGAGCGCCGCGGGCTCTACTACTTCTTCGACCACGCGGCCTCGCCCGAGCTGATGGTCGTCACCGACGACCCCTCCTTCCACACGAAATCCCCCGCGGAGTCCGTGGGCTTCACGCCGATGGGGGGCCTGGAGGCGTCGGCCGCGGAGGGCCTCTACGACTTCGGCGCGGACGCCTCGGCGACGCCGCGCGAGGTGGCGCTGGCCGACTACAACGAGCTCCAGCCCTCGATGGCCGTCGACGGGAGCGCGACGGCGTGGCCCGAGGGGACGGCGGTCGCGCGACGTCACGCCGGCGACAACCTCGCGGACGCGGGCGCGGCGCGGGCGCGGGCGCGGCTGCGGGCCGAGGGGCTCACCGCCGAGCGCGCGCGGCACGTCGGCGACGGGCGGGTGTTCGGGCTGCACGCGGGCTTCAAGTTCAGCGTGGAGGGCAGGGACGACGTCGAGGGCGAGTACCTCGCGGTGGAGGTGCGCCACGCCGGCAGCAACGCCTCGGCCGACGGCTCGACGGAGGCGACGTACAAGGTCGAGGTGGTGGCGATCCCTGCCGGCGTGCCCTACCGCGCGCCGCTCCGCACCCCGTGGCCGCGCGTGCGGGGCGTGGTGGGCGCGGTGGTCGACGGGCCCACGGGGGGCGACTACGCGCAGCTCGACGAGCACGGGCGCTACCTCGTGCGGGTGCAGTACGACGAGGCCGACAACCCCGACGGCGCGGCGTCGATGCGCCTGCGGATGATGCAGCCCCACGTGGGCGAGCCCGAGGGGATGCACTTCCCGCTGCGCAAGGGGACGGAGGTGATGCTCACCTTCCTCGACGGCGACCCCGACCGCCCGCTGGTGGTCGGCGCCGTGCCCAACCAGCAGACCCCCTCGGTGGTGACCGAGCCCAACCGCACGTACGCGGTGATCCAGACGGGCGCGGAGAACCGGGTGGAGTTCCAGGACGAGGACGGCTCGCAGCACGTCGACTGGTACTGCCCGGAGAAGCGGTCGTTCATCCACCTCGGGGCGCCGCACGACACGCACAAGCACAACTACGTCGCCTCCACCGACGGCAACGGGCTCCTGCACACTGGTGGCGACCTGGAGGTCTTCGTCGACGGCAAGGAGACCGAGGACGTCGTCGGCGACGTGAGCGAGAACTACGGCCCCCAGTCGACCACCGTCACGCTCACCGTCACCGAGTCGTGCAAGTCGATGAAGACCACGGTCACGGGCCTCTGCTCCGAGCGCTACGGCAACCAGGTGACCGAGACCGCGCGCCACACCGAGGAGCGGACCGGCACCCAGCGCGTCAGCGTCGACCTGCTCTGCCTCGAGACCCACCAGCAGCAGACCACCAACGTCAGCGGCTCGCTCACCGAGGTGTGCGCCGTCCACCTCTTCACCTGCACAAACGGCAGCACGCAGAACTACGGCACCCTCAACCTGACGGCCAACGTCGGCACGATCATGAAGAGCGGGCCGATCTCGATCACCACCACCACCTTCGTGCTCAACAACACGGCGCTCCAGATGATCGACGCGCCGAGCCACCACTCGCAGACCGTCCTGGGGATGAAGTTCTACCCCGCCAAGGTCGACCTCGTGGCGAGCAAGAACGACATCACCGGCGTGGGCCTGGCCGCGGTGGGCGCGAAGTTCGAGCTCGTGCAGATGGTCACGGGCCTCGCGTCGGCCAAGCTCGACTTCGGCATCTGCAAGATCGACGTCGCCGCGTCGGCCTTCGAACTCACCGCGCTCAAGATCACCCTCGGCGCCTTCAAGATGAGCGCGTCGTTCACCATGGTTCTATGAAGACCGTCAAGCCGCAGCGCGTCGCGATCCTCACGCGCGTGTACGAGCACGAGCGCGCCTGCGTGCTCGCCGTCACGCCGATGCTCTACTTCGCCTTCGACCCGCCGGGGCAGCTCCTCCCCGAGGTGGCGATGTGGAAGTTCGTCCCCGGCGAGATCGGGCCCGACGTCCCGCTCGACCTCGGCATGCCCAAGCCCTACGGCGAGGTGCTCGTCTCCGGTCGCGCCTACGCCCGCGACGGCGCGGCGCAGGCGGCGGTCTCCACCCGCGTGCGCCTCGGCCCGGTCGACAAGACCCTCCGCGTCGTGGGCAACCGCTACTGGCGGCCCGACTCGGGCGCGGTCTCCGACATCGAGCCCTTCACCGAGATGCCCATCACCTGGGCCAACGCCTTCGGCGGCGCAGGCTACGCGCACAACCCTCTCGGTAAGGGCGCCGCGCCGGTGAAGCACGCGAGCGGCGGCGAGATCCAGTACCTCCCCAACGTCGAAGACCCGCGGCGCCCCGTGCGCTCGCCCGACGACCGCCCGCCGCTGCCCGCGGGCTACGGGCCCTACGAGTTCATCTGGCCGCAGCGCATGGCGAAGGCCGGCACCTACGACCGCGACTGGCTGGAGACGCGCTTCCCGGGGCTCGCCGCGGACCTCGACTGGTCGATGTTCAACGCGGCGCCCGACGACCAGCGCGTGCCAGGGATGTTCGTCGGCGACGAGCCCTTCACCCTCGAGAACCTCCACCCCACGCGCCCGCTGATCGAGGGGCGCCTGCCGGGCGTGCGCGCGCGGGCCTTCGTCACGCAGCGCGAGGCCGGCGGCGGTGAAGTCTTCCGCGAGGTGCTGACGCGGCTGGAGACGGTGCACCTCTTCCCCCACGCCGAGCGCGGTGTGCTGCTCTTCCGCGGCCTGCTGCCGGTGCTCGAAGACGACGCGGCCGACGTGCTCCACCTCCTCCTCGCGTGCGAGCGCCTCCACGAGCCGCGGCCCGTCGAGTACTACCAGCGCATCCTCGCGGAGCGCCTCGACCGCGAGCAGGGAGCAGCCCGCGCCCTCCGCGACGACGAGCTGCTGCCCCCGCTGCCGACCGCCACCGCCACGGCCGCGGCGGAGGAGCGCGACCCCACCGCCGAGCTCGCCCGCATGGAGGGCCGCCTCCAGAAGAACGCTCGCGCCCGCCTGCGCAAGCAGCTCGACGAGGCCCGCGCCCGCGCCGTCTCGCTCGGCATCGACCCCGCGGAGGCCGTGCCCCCCGAGCTCGCCGCGATGGCCGAGGAGCCCGCGGAGCAGCCCCCGCCCGCGATGGACCAGCTCGTCGAGGTGCTCCAGGCGGCCGAGAAGGAGGCCGTCACCGAGCGCGAGACGCTCGAGCGCGAGCGCGAGGCCGAGCGCGACCGCTACCGCGCCGCCATGGCCTCCATCGGCATCGACGCGGACGAGGCCATCGCCGAGGCCGAGCAGGCGACCGCGGGGCCGCCGAAGTTCACCGCGGTGGGCTACATCGCCCACGTCCGCGCCGAGGCCCGCGCCGCCAACGGGGGCGCGCCCGCGACCGACCTCGAGGCGAAGCTCGACGAGCCCGAGCTGATGGAGCGCCTCACCACCCAGGAGCAGCAGCTCCGCGACATGTACCAGCGCATCGGGCACATGCAGCCCGCCGTGCGCCCGCGCTCGCCCGTGGAGGCCGCCGCGCTCCGCGCCCGGGTGGAGGCCGCCGCGGCCGCGCGCGAGCCCTTCGCGTACCGGGACTTCACCGGCGCCGACCTCGCGGGCGTCGACCTCTCGGGCGCCGACCTCCGCCACGCGTGGTTCGAATCCGCGTCGCTGGTGGGCGCGAAGCTCGCGGGGGCCGACCTCACCGGCGCGGTGCTGGTGCGCGCCGACCTCACCGACGCCGACCTCTCGAACGCGCTGCTCGAAGACACCAACCTCGGCGAGGCCACCCTCGCGGGGGCTCACTGCCCGGGCGCGAAGCTCATCCGAACCACCCTGGTGAAGGCCGACCTGCGCGGGGCCAACTTCCGCGGCGCGACGCTCCAGCGCGCCGACCTCGCGGAGGCCCGCCTCGGCCCCACCAACTTCGAAGCGGTGGAGGCCCCCGAGCTCATCGTGATCAAGACCGAGCTCGCCGGCGGGCGCTTCGTCGGCGCGAAGCTGCACAAGATCACCCTCATCGAGGTGACGCTCACCGACGGGGACTTCACCGGCGCCGACCTCACCTCGGCCGCGCTCGTCGACGTGAAGGCCCGCAACTGCGTCTTCCACAACGCCACGATGAAGAACCTCCGCGCCGTCGCCGGCTGCGACCTCTCGGGCTCGGACTTCACCGGCGCCGTCCTCCGCGAGTCGACCCTGCGCGGCTGCGACCTCTCGCGCTGCACCTTCGCCGACGCCGACGTCGAGAAGACCGACTTCAGCGAGGCGAAGCTCCACGAGGCCACCTTCCCGCGCGCGAAGGGGCGCGAGGCGATGTTCGTCCGCGCCGACCTCACCGACGCCGACCTGCGCGAGGGGCACTTCATCTACGGCATCTTCCAGAAGGCGCTGATCGACCGGGCCGACCTCTCGCGCTGCAACCTCTTCCGCGCCGACTTCGGGCGCGTGCGCGGCCGCGCCCGCTCGCTCGAAGGGTCCAACCTCACCGAGCTCAAGATCCTGCCGAGGGCACCCCATGGGACGTGACGAACTCCTCGAGCTCCTCCGCCACGGCGAGCCCGTCCGCCGGCAGGACCTCTCCGGCGTCGACCTCACCGGCGCCGACCTCTCCGGCGCGATGCTGGAGGAGGTGTCGCTCCGCGGCGCCCGCCTCGCCCAGGCCGACCTGCGCGAGTCCGTCCTCACCCGCTGCGATTTCGCCGGCGCCGACCTCACCGGCGCCAACGCGCACCACACCGTCTTCCAGGAGTGCGCGCTCCCCGAGGCCCGCCTCGCCGGGGCCTTCCTGGGGCTCACCAAATTCGTCCAGAGCAGCGTGGCGGGGGCGGATTTCGCGGGCTGCAGCCTAGCCCTCGCCACCTTCTACAAGACGGCCGCGCCGGGCGCCTCGTTCGCGCGCGCGACGCTCGACAAGACGCAGTTCGTCGAGTGCGGCCTCGACCGCGTCCGCTACGACGAGGCGCAGCTCCACCAGACGGTGATCCTCAAGGGCGACCTGCGCACGGCGTCGTTCACGGGCGCGAAGCTCACGCTCGCGACGGTGCTCGAGTGCAACCTCGCCGGGCGCGAACTCCGCGGCCTCGACCTCGCGCTCACGCAGCTCATGGGGAGCGACCTCTCCGAGGCCGACCTGCGCGACGCGACCCTCACCCAGTGCAACTTCAAGGGCGCCGACCTCACCCGCGCCCGGCTCGACGGCGCCCGCGCCACGCGCTGCCTCTTCGTCGAGGCCCGCCTCGGCCGCGCCTCGCTCGCCCGCGCCGCGCTCTCGCAGTCGATCTTTCAAGACGCCGTCCTCGCCGAGACGCGCTTCGACGGCGCCTCGCTCGACGCCTGCATCTTCACCCGCGCGAAATGCCCCGGCGCGATCTTCGACGGCGCCGACCTCACCTACGCGGACTTCTCCAACGCCGACCTGTCGTACGCGGAGTTCTCCCGTGCCACGCTGACCCGCGCGCGCTTCCACAACGTCAACGACCGGGGCGCCGTCTTCTCCGGCAACCGCCTCGCCGCCCTCGGCGACGACGAGCCTCTCGCCGCCGCGGAGCGCTGGCGCCCGTGACGTTTTCAACCCCTCAACCCAGGACCGCACCCCCCATGCTCAGCATCGCCCGCAAGCTCCCCGAGACGCAGCCCCCGACGCAGGACACCGGCGCCGTGCTCGACCGCGGCGGCCCCGCGGGGGCGCCCTGGCGCGTTCGAACCGCGACCGGCACCCTCCACGCCCGCCGCGCCGTGAGCTGCCTCGTCGAGCCCGCGCCCGGCGACACCGCGCTCCTCGCGCTGCTCCCCGACGGGACGTGCTACGTGCTGGCCATCCTCGAGCGCGAGGCCGAAGGCGCGCCCACCACGCTCCGCGCCGAGGGCGACCTGCGCGTCGAGCTCCCGAACGGCGGCTTCGCGGTGGCCGCGCGCGAGTCGGTCGACCTCGCCGCCGGTCGCGCGGTGAGCGTCGCGGGCGCGAGCGTGCACGTGAACGCGGTCGACGGCTCGGTGGCCCTCCAGCGGCTGACGGCGCTGGTGGGGCAGGTGTTCGGCGAGGCCGAGCGGGTGCGGGTGGTGGCCGCGGCGGTCGACCAGGCGATCGGTCGGCTCACGCAGCGCCTCGGCCGCTCGCACCGCACGGTGGAGGAGTCCGACCACCTGCGCGCCGGGCACATCGACTACCGCGCGAAGGAGCACCTGAGCCTCCACGCCGACGCTGCGCTCGTGTCGGCCAACGAGCTGGTGAAGGTCGACGCCGAGCAGATCCACCTCGGGTGAAGGAGGCGCCGCGATGTTCGCCAACTCGCAGATGATGGGGGTCGACATGGGCTTCCCCGACGTGTGCCTGACGCCCACGCCGGCGCCCGTCCCCATCCCCTACCCCAACATCGCCATGGGCCCGATGGGCGTGCCCGCGGCGTACAACGTCCTCTTCATGGCGACGCCCGCCCACAACATGCTCACCACCATCCCGCTCACCAACGGCGACAACGCCGGCGTGGCGCTCGGCGTCGCGTCGGGTCTGGTGATGGGCCCCGCGCGCCACCTCACCGCGGCCTTCACCGTGCTCGTCGGCGGCGCGCCCGCCACCCGCATGACCAGCGTCGCCCTGCAGAACTCCACCAACTGCCCCGGCGTCCGGCTCGTCCCGAGCCAGGTGCGGGTCATCCTCCTGGCCCCATGAGCGACGCCCCCGCCACACCCGCCCGCTGGATCGCCGTGGTGACCACGCACCCGGGCGCCGGCTTCCTCGTGCGCTGGCGCTCGCGCGCGCGCAGCATCGACGCGCACCCGCCCGCGCTGGCCTCCGTGGCGCTCGGCGACGCGACGCTCGCGGCGGTCGACGCGTCGGAGCTCGAGTGCCTCGCCTTCCCGCAGCCCTTCTCCGGCGGCGTCCACGAGGTGATCCCCAACGGGCTCCTGCGCTTCGCCGCGGTCACTGGCCGCGAGCCGCGCGGCGAGGTGATGCTGGTGATGCGTCTGGCGTTCGTCGCGGCCGACGGGGCGCCGGCGGCGGAGGGCGAGGACTACGAGGTGCTGCGCGCGCCGCCATTGCGCGCGGTGCTCGCGCCCGAGGTCGACGAGCCCGAGGGCTGACGACTACTTCAGCGAGCCGGCGAGGCTGCGCAGCACGCCCGTGGCGTCGCGGTCGACGATGTCGCCGTGCGCCACGAGGATGCGCTCGAGCCGCGGGTTCGACGCCCACACCTCGAGCTGCGCGCGCAGGGGCTCCTTGTCCTTGATGGCGGCCAGCTCGACGAGCGTCGGGATGCGCGGCAGCGAGCCCGTGAAGCCCGCGAGGTGGAAGAGCCAGCCGCCGAAGCCGGGCCGGTCGTCGAGGTTCCAGATGAGGTCGTTGACGACGAGGGTGGTGCCGGTGGGCGTGTCGACCTCGAGCGCGGCCTCGTGCTGCTCGGTGCCCGGCACCACCACGAAGCGAACCTTCGGGTCGGCGAACTCCACCCGCGTCTCATCGACGGCGACCACCTGCTCGACCTTCTCGCGCGCGCCGACGGGGGCGATCACCTTCGCGTCGGGGTAGCGCTGCTTCCACGCCTTCACGTCCATGCGGTGCAGGTCGCCCGGCACCACCAGGTAGGAGACGACGCCCCACGCGTCGAGCGCGCGCATCTCCGCCTCGTTCAACGCGATCGCGCTGAAGACGACCAGTGCGCCGTCGTCCATCCGCGCGACCGTCATCCGCCGCGGGAACTCCCCGAGCGGCATCTGGAGCTCGCCGGTCACCGTGACCAGGTTCTCGGCGAGGAGCCTCACGCGGCCGTGCGGGAGCACGGTCCACTCTTCGAAGGGTTGCGGCATGGCGGGCGCCTCCCTTCAGCGCCGCCGGTCGGCGTTGGCGGTGGGGAAGGGCGCCGGCTCCGCGCCGCGCGGGTTCGAGCGGTCGGTGCCGGGCGCGAACTGGTGCTCGCCGTCGGTCTCGAGGAAGGGGCCGCCGAGCTCCTCCTCCACCACCGCGTCGAGCGCCTCCTGGCCGCTCTCCTGGCCCGACGTCGCGGTCGCGAGGAAGTCCTCGCCGAGCTCCTCCGCGAGGTCGTCGTTGACGCGCGCGTCGCCCTTCGAAGGGTCGGGGACGAACGCGTGCGTGTCATCGGCGCGCAGGGCGTGGCGCTGCGCCGCATCGCGCGCCGCACGGCGAAGGGACGCGCTCCGCGCAGGGTCGGTGCGCTCGGCCGCGGGCTTCTCGGGGGCGTTGTTCTTCATGGGTGTGCTCCTTGTTGCGGACGGAGCACTGCTCTCTGCGCGGCCCGTGCCACCCCGGCGCTATGGGCGCCACCGCCGCGCGCGTCCGTGGTACGGTCCGCGCCCTCCGCAGGCACCGCCATGGCCCTCGACGTCACCCCCGAGCGCGTCCGCGCCACCGCCGACCTCGCCCGCCTCGACCTCCGCGACGACGAGGTCGCCCCGCTCGCCGCGCAGCTCCAGCGCATCGTCGACCACGTCGCGTCGCTCGCCGCGCTCGACCTCGCCGACGTACCGCCCACCAGCCACGTCGTCGCCCTCGCGTGCCCCCTCCGCGACGACGAGCCCGCCCCGTCGCTCCCGCGCGAAGAGGCACTCGCCGCCGCGCCGCGCGCCGAGGGCGGCGGCTTCGTCGTCCCGCAGTTCGTCGCCGGGTGATCGCCGTGGCCGACCCCTCCGCCCTCGACGCCACCGAGGCCGCGCGCCGCTTCCGCGCGGGCGAGCTCCGCGCCGTCGACGCCGTCCGCGCGTGCCTCGACCGCGTCGCCCGCCACGACGGCGCCGTCCACGCCTTCCTCCACGTCGACGCCGACCGCGCGCTCGACGCCGCTGCCGCCCTCGACGCCCGCCGCGACGCGGGCGAGCTCTTCGAAGCGCAGCCCCTCGCGGGCGTGGTCGTCGCGCTCAAGGACAACCTCGCCACGCGCGGCGTCCCCACCACCTGCGCCAGCAGGATGCTCGCGGGCTACGTGCCCCCCTACGACGCCCACTGCGTCGAGCGCCTGCGCGCGGCCGGCGCGGTGTCGATCGGCAAGACCAACCTCGACGAGTTCGCGATGGGGAGCTCGACCGAGCACTCGGCCTTCGGCCCCACGCGCAACCCCTGGGACCTCGCCCGCACCCCCGGCGGCTCGTCGGGCGGGAGCGCCGCCGCCGTCGCCGCGGGCTTCTGCCACGCCGCGCTCGGCTCCGACACCGGCGGCTCCGTGCGGCAGCCCGCGGCCCTCACCGGAACCGTCGGCCTCAAGCCCACCTACGGCCGCGTGTCGCGCTACGGCCTCGTCGCCTTCGCCTCGTCGCTCGACGCGGTGTCCCCCTTCGGCCGCTCGGTCGCCGACGTCGCGCTGCTCTACGAGGCGATCGCCGGGCCCGACCCGCGCGACGCCACCTGCGTGAGCCATCCCGTCGAGCGCGTCGACCTCTCGCGCGGCGAAGAAGCCCTGCGTGGCCTGCGCGTGGGCGTGCCGAAGGAGTACTTCGCCGAGGGCGTCGACCCCGAGGTCGCGTCGGCCGTGCGCGCCGCGATCGAACGGATGGCCGCCGCGGGCGCCGAGGTGCGCGAGCTCTCGATGCCCCACACCGCCCACGCGGTGTCGACCTACTACGTGCTCGCGCCGGCGGAGGCGAGCTCCAACCTCGCGCGCTTCGACGGCGTCCGCTACGGGCTCCGCGTCGACGGCAGGGACCTCCGCGCGATGTACGGCGCGACGCGCGACGCGGGCTTCGGGCCGGAGGTGAAGCGCCGCATCCTGCTCGGCACCTTCGCGCTCTCCGCGGGCTACGCCGACGCCTTCTACGGGCGGGCCCAGCGCGCGCGGACGCTCATCGCGCGCGACTTCGCCCGCGCCTTCGAAGACGTCGACGTCCTCGCGACGCCCACCTCGCCGGTGCCCGCATTCGAACTCGGCGCGCGCCGCGACGACCCGCTCGCGATGTACCTCGCCGACGTGTGCACGCTCCCGCCGTCGCTCGCGGGCGTCCCCGCGCTGTCGCTCCCCGCGGGGGTGACGCGCGCGGGCCTCCCCGTGGGCCTCCAGCTCGTCGCGCCGCCCTTCGCGGAGGCGCGCCTGCTCGCCGCCGCCCACGGCGCCGAGCGCCTCCTCGGACGACTCCCGCTCCCCACACTGCCATGAACCTCCTCGACGATTTCAAGTCCCGCGGCCTCTTCCACCAGTCGACCGACGAGGCCGCGCTCCGCAAGGCCCTCGACGAGGGGATGGTCACCGGCTACATCGGCTTCGACCCCACCGCCGCGAGCCTCCACGTCGGCAGCCTGCTCCAGATCCTCAACCTCGTGCGGCTCCAGCGCGCCGGGCACCGCCCGATCGCCATCGTCGGCGGCGGCACCGGGCTCATCGGCGACCCGAGCGGCAAGCAGCAGGAGCGCACGCTGCTCACCCGCGAGGTGCTCGACGGCTACCTCGCGGGCATCCGCGCGCAGCTCGGGCGCTACCTCGACTTCGACGCGAAGGCCAACGGCGCCCTCATGATCGACAACGCCGCGTGGCTCTGCGAGCTCCCGCTCGTCGACTTCCTCCGCGACGTCGGCAAGCACTTCTCCGTCAACGCGATGGTGCAGCGCGACTCGGTGCGGAAGCGCCTGGAGGAGCGCGAGCAGGGCATCTCGTACACCGAGTTCTCGTACATGCTGCTCCAGGCGTACGACTTCCTGGCGCTCTACGACCGCCACCAGTGCACCCTCCAGGTCGGCGGGAGCGACCAGTGGGGCAACATCGTGTCGGGCATCGACCTCATCCACCGGATGCGCGGCGGCCACGCGCACGGGCTCACCGTGCCGCTGGTCACCACCGCGAGCGGCGAGAAGATGGGCAAGACGGCCGACGGCGCCGTCTGGCTCGACCCGGGGAAGACCCCGCCCTTCGCCTTCTACCAGTACTGGCTCAACACGCTCGACGGGGACGTCGAGCGCTTCCTCCACTACTTCACCTTCCTCGGCGCGGAGGAGGTCGCTTCCGTCGCGGCCGCGCACGCCGCCGACCCGTCGAAGCGCGCCGGGCAGCGGAGGCTCGCGGAGGAGGTCACCCGCTTCGTCCACGGCGCCGACGCCCTCGACAAGGCACAGCGCGTGACGAAGGTGCTCTTCGAAGTCGACGACTGGCGCACGCTCGACGCGGGCGATCTGGAGGCGGCCTTCGAAGACGCGCCGAAGTCCGAGATGGACGCCGCGCTGCTCGGCGGCCCCGAAGCCTCGATGCCCGCGGTGCTCGCGCGCTCGGGGCTCTTCAAGTCGAAGACGGAGGCGCGCACCGGCCTCGGGCAGGGCGGCGTGTCGGTGAACAACCACACCGAGACCTCCGCCCAGCGCGTGCTCGCGCGCGAAGACCTCCTGCCGGGCGGATACGTGGTTCTCCGCAAGGGCAAGAAGCACTATCATGTGATTCGAGTCACGGGTTGACGACGCGCGCACGACGGAGCGCGCGCCTCCCCCCCGCCGACGCGGAGAGCTGAATGGAGCGCGTGACCGAGAGGCCGCCGAAGACCGACGAGCAGGAGGCCGCCGCGACGCTGGCGATCCCGCCGCCGGCGCACGCGCTCGACGACGCGCACTTCAAGATCATGGCGTCGAGCGCGCCGGTGATGATCTGGGCGTGCGACGCGCACGGGGGCTACTCGTTCTTCAACGACCAGTGGGTTCTCTTCACGGGGCTGCCGCGCGAGACGCTGCTCACCAACCCGTGGCTGATGGACATCAAGGCCGAGGACTACCCGGCGTACCGGCGGCAGTTTCTCGCGGCCTTCCAGGAGCGGAAGGAGTTCCGCGTCGAGTACCGGCTGCGGCGGCACGACGGGCGGTACCGCTGGCTCATCGACACGGGCGTGCCGATGTTCGACGCTGCCGGCGACTTCATCGGGTACATCGGCAACTGCGTCGACATCACCGACCGGCACGTGATGGAGGAGGCGCTCGCGCAGAGCGAGCGGAAGTTCAAGCTCCTCTTCGACCGCTCGGCCGACGCGCAGCTCCTGCTCGACGGCGAGCGCGTGATCGACTGCAACGCCGCCACCGCCACCCTCTTCCGCGCGCCCGACCGCTGGTCCGTCATCGGCCGCGCCGCCGCGGACTTCCTCGGCCACGCCGACGACGCCAGCCTCGCCGAGAAGGTCCGCCTCGCCATCACCGACGGCAGCCACCGCTTCGAATGGAACGCCCGCGCCCTCGACGGCGCCGACCTCCCCGTGGGCGTGCTCCTCACGGCCATCCCGATGAGCGGCCGCACCCTCGTCCACGCCGCCATCCGCGACCTCACCGCGCAGCGCGAGCTCGAGGCGCGCCTCCGCCAGACGCAGAAGATGGAGGCCATCGGCACCCTCGCCGGCGGCATCGCCCACGACTTCAACAACCTCCTCGCGGCCATCATGGGCTTCACCGAGCTCGCCCTGCTCGACCTGCCCGGCGGCGCCGCGCCCGCCGCCCGCGCCAACCTCCTCGAGGCCCTCACCGCCGCGCGCCGCGCCCGCGAGCTCGTCCAGCAGATCACCACCTTCAGCCGCCACGACACCGCGCGCCGCGTCGAGGTCGACGTCGGCACCATCGCCGAGGAGAGCGCGCGCCTGCTCCGCGCGTCGATCCCCGCCACCGTCGACCTCCGCGTCTCCGTCGAGAAGGACTGCGTCGTCCGCGGCAACCGCGTGCAGCTCCAGCAGGTGCTCCTCAACCTCGGCGCCAACGCCGAGCACGCGATGCGCCCCGCCGGCGGCGTGCTCGAGGTCCGCGTCGCGCGCGACACGCTCGACGAAACCACCGCGAAGTCCTTCCCCGGCATCGCGCCGGGCCCCGTGGTGAAGATCGTCGTGCGCGACACCGGCGTCGGGATGCCGCCGCACGTGCGCGAGCGCGCCTTCGACCCCTTCTACACCACCAAGCCCGTCGGCGAGGGCACCGGCATGGGCCTCGCCGTCGTGCACGGCATCGTCGCGGCCCACGGCGGCGCGATCGACGTCGAGAGCGCCGTCGGCCAGGGGACCACCTTCACCATCCTCATGCCGCACGCGCCCAACGCGCCCGCGCGCCGCATCACCAGCGCGCACCCGGCCTCCGCGGTGGTGCCGGCCAGCTACGGGCACGTGCTCGTCGTCGAGGACGAGGCCACCCTCGGGCGCATGCTCTCGCGGCTGCTCGGGCGCCTCGGCTACACCACCGAGGTGTTCGACCGCGCGCGCGAGGCGCTCGAGGCCTTCCAGGCGCGGCCCGACGCCTACCGCGCGGTGGTCACCGACCTCACCATGCCCGGGATGACCGGCGACACCCTCGCGGTCGAGGTGCGCAAGCTCCGCCCCACGCTGCCGGTGGTCTTGGTGACGGGGCACACCCAGCTCGTCACCGAGGAGCGCCTGCGCGACGCGGGCGTGTCGGCCGTGCTGCGCAAGCCGCTGACGGTGCAGGAGCTCGCCGCCGCGCTCGACGTGGCCCTCGGCGTGGTGCGGGCGGAGTAAGGGGGGGCTATGCGAGGCGCGCGTGGCCGAGGAAGGCCCGCGTGCGCTCGTGCTTGGGGTTCTCGATCACGTCGTGGGAGGGGCCGTCCTCGATGATGTTGCCGCCGTGGAGCACCAGCGTCCGGTGGCTCACGTCGCGGGCGAACTTCATCTCGTGCGTCACCACGAGCATCGTGAGGCCGGTGCTGGCGAGGGTCTTCATCACGTCGAGCACCTCGCCCACGCGCTCGGGGTCGAGCGCGCTGGTGGGCTCGTCGAGGAGGAGCGCCTCGGGGTCCATCGCGAGGGCCCGCGCGATCGCCACGCGCTGCTGCTCGCCGCCCGACATCTCGTGGGGGTAGGCGCCGACGCGGTGCGAGAGCCCGACGCGCTCGAGCAGCTCCTGCGCGCGCTTCGTCGCGGCCTCCACCGTCTGCCCCTTCACGTGCACCGGGGCCTCGATGATGTTGCCGAGGGCCGTGCGGTGGGCGAAGAGGTTCCACTGCTGGAAGACCATCCCGACGCGCTGGCGGATGCGCAGGAGCGCGGCCTTGTTGCGCACGTACCCGCCGGGGTGGAGCGTCTCGCCGGCGATCTTGATCTCGCCGCCCTGGAAGTCCTCGAGCCCGTTGAGGCACCGCAGGAGCGTGCTCTTGCCGCCGCCCGAGGGGCCGACCAGGGCGACGACCTGGCCCTTCTCGAAGCTCACCGACACGTCGTTGATGACGGTGCGGTCGCCGTACACCTTCTTGAGGGACTTCACCTCGATCATGACCGGGCCAGCTTCTCCTCGAGCCGGCGCGCGAGGATCGAGAGGGGGTAGCTCATCGCGAAGTAGAGGGCCGCGCAGAGCAGGCCCGGGAGCACGTAGCTCCGGTTGTCGACGGCGACGATGGTCATCCGCTTGGTGAGCTCGACCACCGTGATCACCGACACCAGCGAGCTGTCCTTGAGCAGCGCGATGAAGTCGTTGGTCACCGACGGGAGCGCCATGCGGAAGGCCTGCGGGAGCACCACGCGGCGCAGCGCGAGGGGCGTGCTCATGCCGAGCGAGAGGGCCGCCTCCATCTGCCCGCGGGGCACGCCCTGGATGCCCGCGCGGTACACCTCGGCCTCGTAGGCGGCGTAGTTCATCCCCAGGCCGAGGACGGCCGCGGTGACCGCGTCGAGGCGGATGACGTCCGAGAGGCCGTAGTAGAGCACGTAGAGCTGCAGGAGCACCGGCGTGCCGCGGTAGAACTCCACGTACGCCGTGGAGAGCGCCGCGAGGGGCTTCGGGCCGTAGAGCCGCATCACCGCGAGGAAGAGCCCCAGCGGGATCGCCAGCGCCATCGCCATCACCGAGAGCAGGAAGGTGACCCCGGCTCCCTTGAAGAACATCAGCACCTGGCTGCTGCTCATCCGGCGCTTCTGCCCGCTCGGGCCGCCCGTCCCAGCGCCCGGCGGCGCGCCCGGGGGCCCCGCCTGGCCGGGCGTCGCGGGGGTGAGCCCGAGCATCCGCTGCTGCTCGACGTCGCCCCAGGTTCGGAGGCCGAGCTGGCGGTCGTTGTAGATGTTCTCCGCGCGGAGGATGCGCTCGAGCTCGCCGGTCTCGATGATGTGGCCGAGGGCGCGGTCGAGGGCCTGCGCGAGGTCCTCGTCCGCCGGGCGCGACGCGATGGCGTAGAAGCCGTCCTGGAGGTCGCCCACCACGCGGAGCTCGGGCTTCGGCACGCCGTAGATGGTCGCGATGATGTCGTCGAGGAGCACCCCGTCGGTGCGGCCCGCCACGCAGTCGGTGTAGGGCTCCTCGGTGCCCTCGTAGCCCACCACGTTGATGCGCTCGTTGCTCTTGAGGATCTCCTCGGAGAAGGAGTTGGTCAGCGTCCCGATGCGCATCCCGCTCAGGGAGGCGAGGTCGGCGCGGACGCGGGGGTTGTCGCGGCGCGCCATCAGCCGCGCGCCGAAGACGTAGTAGGGCCGGGAGAAGCGGATGCGCCCGACGCGGGGCCGCGTCACCTCCAGGCCGTTGAGGATGATGTCGAAGGTGCCGCGCTCGAGCGACGGCACCAGCGCCGACCAGTCGTTCTGCACGAACTCCGCGCGCACGCCGAGCTCGCGCGCGAGGGCGTTGGCGAGGTCGACCTCGAAGCCCTTGTTGCGCCCGGCCTGGTTGGGGTCCTCGTACACGTAGGGGGCGCCGCCCTGGATGTCGCCGCCCCAGCGGAGCACGCCCGCCGCGCGGACGCGCGCGAGGCTGCCGTCGGGACGTCGCGCGTCGCTCGGGGCCGCGCCGGCGTCGCGGGGGGACGGCGCCGGGGCCGCGGGCCGGTCGCCCGCGCAGGAGAGCAGCGCGACCGCGAAGGCCACGAGGGCCGCGAGGAGGCGCGCCGGAGTCATCGGGTGTGCGTGGGTCATGGCGTCAGAACCAGGCGGTCATGCCGAGGGTGACGGTGGTCTGGCTGCTGTCGTTGTGGATGTCGGTCGGCGTCCCCATGCCCATCATCGGCATCGTCTGCGGCACCTGCCCGCTGTAGAAGCGCGCGAAGTTGGCGCGGTCGTGGCGGCCTTCGAGGCGCATCGAGACGTGCGAGGTGGGGTGGAAGTCGAGCGTGAGCGTGCCGCTCCCCATCAGCGTCGTCGCCGTCGGGTCGGGCAGCACGTCGGCGTGGAAGAGGTCCTCCCCGTCGGCGCCCGAGAAGGTGTGGACCACGTCGCCGCGCGCCGCGATCGAGAGCCACCGGTGCACGGCCACCTTCGCGAAGAGCGCGCCGCCGACCCAGCCCTCGATCGTCTCGCCGCGCGTCGGCGCCATCCCGCCGAAGAAGTGCCCGCGCAGGGTCAGCCACTCGAGCACATGCCACTGGCCGTACACGTCGAGCGTGTGTCGTGCGTAGGGGCCGCGGGCGTCGCCGAAGTCGCGCTCGTCGCCGACCATGTAGTTCGCGTAGAAGTAGGTCTCCTCGTCGTCGGGGTTGTCCCACTCGAAGGAGGCCATGATCGACTTCGCGTCGTTGTTGTCGCTGACGATCTGGTCCCAGCCGTTGTAGACGCCGAGGCGCACGCGCCGGCCGCGGCCGAGGTCGTAGTTCGCGCGGAAGCCCGCGATCTGGTAGGGCATCAGCGCGAAGAGGTTGTCGGCCGACCAGTTCCAGTTGAGGTAGGCGACGTTGTACTCGGGGCCGAAGGGGACGTTGAAGACGCCGCCCTCGATGGAGAGCGCGCGGTGCGGCGTGCGCCACTCCACCGTCACCTCCTGCATGAGGCGCCAGAGGAGGTCGCGCTCGGGGCCGCGCCCCGCGTCCCAGAAGAGCTCGGTGAAGGCGCCGAGCTGGAGCTGCACGTGGCCCTTCACGGGCCCGGCGTTCCAGTCGGTCTGGAGCAGCACGTTCTGGAGGCCGATGGTGTTGTGGTGCGTGTCGTACCAGCGCCAGTCGGTGATGTTGTTGGAGGGGCGGTTGAAGTTGAAGCTGTACGCGGCCTCCACCGCGCCGTGGAGCTCGATCGCGGGCTCCGGGTCCTCGGCCTCGTCGCCCGACGCGGCGGTCGCCGCGGGCGCGTTGGCGGCCGCGGCCGTGGCGCCCTCCTCGCTCGCGGAAGCGCCCGCGGCGTCGGCGCTTCCCGACGGCGCGGCCTCGCCCGCGGCGGGCGTCGCGGCGGTCGTCGCGGGCGCGGCGTCGCCCGCGGGCGTCGCGGGCTGGCCCTGCGGTTGGGCCTGCTGCGCGCCGGCGACGGCGGGCACCAGACAGCACACCCCACACAGAAACGGCATGACGAAACGCATCGTTGCTTCTTCCCTCCTCGGAAGAGACACCTCTCGCTCCGCAGCACGCGGAACGTTCAACGAGTATCACGGCCGCGCCGCGCGCCAGCGCAAAACCAACGGGAGCGCGCGCCCGCGCGGTGGTACCGTCGCGCCATGGCAGAGTTCTGTCCCCACGACCCGCGCGACGGATCCCCCCGCGGCGATCGCCCCGACGCCACCGCCGACGACCTCGCGGCCGCCCTCGACGCGACGCACCGCGCCTTCGAGCGCTGGCGCGCCGCCCCCCTCGCCGACCGCTGCGCGGCGCTCACGCGCGTCGCAGACGTGCTGGAGGCCCGCGCCGACGCGCTCGGGCGGCTGATGGCCGAGGAGATGGGCAAGCCCGTGACGCAGGGCGTCGGCGAGGCGAAGAAGTGCGCCTGGGCCTGCCGCCACGCCGCCGCCAACGCCCCCGCGTGGCTCGCGCCCGAAGCCGCCGCCACCGAGGCCGCGCGGAGCTACGTCCGCCACGAGCCCCTCGGCCCCGTCCTCGCCATCATGCCGTGGAACTTCCCCCTCTGGCAGCTCTTCCGCTTCGGCGCGTCGGCCCTCGCCGCGGGCGACACGATCCTCCTCAAGCACGCCCCCAACGTGCCCGCGTGCGCCGAGGCGATCGTCGACGTCTGCGCGGCGGCGGGCCTCCCCGACGGCGTCGTCGCCAACGTCTTCGCGCGCGTCGACCAGGTCGAAGCTCTGCTCGCCGACCCGCGCGTCGCCGCCGTCACGCTCACCGGCAGCACGCGCGCGGGACGCGCCGTCGCCGCGCTCGCCGGCCGGCACCTCAAGCCCTCGGTGCTCGAGCTCGGCGGGAGCGACCCCTTCGTCGTGCTCCCTGGCGCCGACCTCGACCGCGCCGCTGCCACCGCCGCCGCCGCGCGCCTCCAGAACAACGGCCAGAGCTGCATCGCCGCCAAGCGCTTCATCGTCGTCGCGGAGGTGGCCGACGCCTTCGTCGAGCGCTTCCGCGCGAAGCTCGCGGAGGCCGTGGTGGGCGACCCCTGCGACCCGGCCACCACGCTCGGCCCGATGGCGCGGCGCGACCTCCGCGACGAGCTCCACGCGCAGGTGGTGAAGTCCGTGGCGCGCGGCGCGACGCTGGCGCTCGGCGGGGAGGTTCCCGAGCGCGCGGGCTACTGGTACCCGGCGACGCTGCTGACGAATTGCGGGCCGGGGATGCCGGTGTGGGACGAGGAGACCTTCGGCCCGGCGGCGGCCGTCCGCGTGGTGCGCGACGTCGAGGAGGCCGTGGCCGTCGCCAACGCGAGCGAGTACGCGCTCGGCGCGTCGGTGTGGGCGGGCGACCGCGACGAGGGCGAGCGCGTGGCGCTGCGCCTGCGGGGCGGCGCGGCCTTCGTCAACGCGATGGTGAAGTCCGACCCGCGGCTGCCGTTCGGCGGCGTCGGGGTGTCGGGCTGGGGCCGCGAGCTCGGGCGCGAGGGGATGCGCTCGTTCACAGTGACGCGGAGCGTGTGGGTGGAGTAGCGGTCACTCCCGCTGCACGGAGAGGGTGACGCGGTCGAGCAGGCCCTCGCGCGCCACGCCCGCCGTCACCACCGCGCGCGCCAGGTCGGCCAGCCCGAACACCTTCTCCGGCGACTCGAATGACGTCTCGCCCCCCTCGCGCACGAACCACTCGTGCGCGAGCATCGCCGGGTCGACCGTCCACCGCGCCCACAGCCCCAGGTCGTACTGGAAGCGCCCCTGCGGGAGCACCGTGCAGTCGATGCCCGTCCGCGCCACCAGCGTGCCCGCCGCGGGCGCCACCGGCTCGCGCGGCACCAGCAGCTCGGTCGCCGGCCGCGACAGGAGGCGCCACCCGAGCTCGACGCGCGCGAACGGCGGTGGCGGCAGCGCGCCGAGCGCCACCGCGCCCTCCATCCGAACCCGCGCCTTGCCCCGCACGTCGCAGCGCAGCGGAACCGTCAGCCCTGCAGCCGTGCGCTGCGGGCGGTCGACGTACACCGTGTCCGCGGCGCCGCCGTTCTCGTTGCGGACGGCCGTCGCGACGCGCGCGCTCAGGCCCTCGAACGGCGCCCACTCGCTGAAGGCGACGTCCTCCGGCGCGCGGCGCACGGTGATGCGCTCGACCGCGAGGCGGCGCTCCATCTCCGCCACCAGCGCCCGGCCCCGGGCGACGTCCCGCGTCAGCACGAACACCAGCATCGGCCGCGCGCCGCGCCACTCGAAGGGCCCCGTGTCGGCGGTGAAGTTGGGGCGGGCGGCGGCGAAGGTGACGCCGTTCCAGTACGGGTCGGTGTTGAGCGCCGCGACGTGGGTGAGCGTACGCGACCACATCGCCGCGTCGAGCCGCCGCTCGGCGAAGTAGCGCCCGTTGAAGGCCATGTGGAGGCGGCCCACCCAGAGCCCGTAGCCCTCGTCGACGCGTGCGCGGAGCAGGGCCGCGAGGCAGCTCGGGTCGGCCCCCGCGGTGCACGCCACGTCGCCCGTCGCGCCGGGCTGGAAGGGCGTCGCGGTGCTCTGGAAGCCGTCGGTCACCAGCACCGTCACCGCGAACGGGTCCATGGGGTCGGGCGCCTGCATGTCGGCCCGCGGCGCCCGCGGCGGGCGGCGGAGCGCGAGGTGGAGCGCCGCGTTGGCCCCGCGGTACGTGGCCGGCGCGCGGAGCTGCTGCGGCGTGAGGTTGGCCTCGCAGCGCAGGTCGGTGTCGAGCGCGCAGCGCTGGAAGGGGTTGTTGAGCTGGAGCGCCGAGAGCGACGCCTCGATCACCTGCGTGTGCAGCGTCTGGAGCGCCACCGAGCTCGCCGAGGTGAACCCGCGGATGCTCTCCGACACGTCGACCACCACGCGCGCCCCGCGGCCCGGCGGCGCGCTCGGGGCCTGCGGCTGCGGCGCGCTCACCCCCGGGCCCGGCGAGGGCGTGGGCGCGGGCGGCGCGGTGCGCGGCTCCTTGCAGCCGGCGAGGAGCGCGAGGGCGAGCGCGAGCTCAGTGCGCGGCGGACACGACGGCATCGACGATCTCCCGGCCTTCGAGGGCGGCCTCGACCAGCGCGGCCGCTTCGATCTCGTAGCGCTGGTCGCGCGGGCCGCGGACGACGTAGAGGGCGCGGCCGTTCTCGACGGTCTCGCGCACGGCGGCCTCGTCCTGGAGCTCGACGGGCACGACGGCGGCGCCCTGGCGCACCACGGCGACGTAGGAGTACCAACCGCGCGGGCGGCCGTTGGCGGTCACCGACCAGAGGAGCTGGCCCCCCTGGATCGACACCGCGCCGACGTGGTCGCGGTGCTGGTCGCCGTAGCAGACGCAGTAGCGCACGCCCGGCGGGAGCATGCAGGTGTCCTCGGGGCGCGCGTGGGGGCAGCGGACGGTGGGGAGCGTGCGGGCCATGCTCAAATCACTCCAGCGTCCAGAGCTTGCGCGCCAGCACCTGCTCGAGGAAGAGCTCGAACGGCGAGAAGCGGAACCACCGCGTCGCGTGCGGCGGCGCGTACATCATGGGCGCGATCGCGTTGCGGGCCATCTGCCCCTCGACGGCCACCTTGAGCTGCTCGAGGTTGGGGTCGATCTTGTGCGGGGCCGGCAGGTCGGCGGCGACCGCGGGCGTCTCGAGCACCGCGACCTGCGCGCGCTGCGCGACGGGCTCCTCGGCGAAGCGGTAGTCCTCGCGGGGGCCGATCACCGGCGGGGAAGCGTTGGGGTTGTTCGCGTCGTTGGCCATCGTCGCTCACCTCACGAGTTGCCGAAGGGGAAGGGCATCACGCCGGGCGCCGGCGCCGCCACCGCCGCGGGGAGCTGCGCGACCAGCCCCTCCCACCGCTGCTGCGCGAGGAGCGCCTCGGGCGTCACCCCCCGCTGCGCCGCCGCCGCCGCCACCGCCTGCACCTGCTGCTGCTGCATCCACGCCGTCTGCTCGGGCGGGGCGCCGGGCACCATGCACTGCGCGGCGATCTGCTGCCAGCGCTGCGTCGCGAGCAGCCGCTCGGGCGTCACCGCCTGCTGCGCGGCCGCGCTCGCCACGTAGGCCCAGAGCTGCCGCGCGGCGTAGTCGTTGGGCGTCGTCCCCGCCTGCGCCGCGGCCATCGCCACCTGCGGCCACTGCTGCACGAACGACCACACCACCGTCTCCAGCGGCACCGCCGCGGGCATCACGGGTGCGGGCATGGGCGCGGGCATCGCGGGCATGGGCGCGGGCATCGGCGGCATCATCGGGGCCGCGGGCATCACGGGCATCATCGGCGCCATCGCCGGCATCACCGACGCCGTCGCGGGCATCACGGGCATCGCGGCCATCGGCGCAGGCATCACAGGCATCGCGGGCGCGGGAGGCGCGGCAGGCGGCGCGACGGGCACCTGCTCCATGAGGTGCGGGTCATCCTCGGCGGTGGGCCCGAACGGGCGGTACCACGGCACCTTGCGCCCCGCGTCGCCGAGCCACAGGTCGAAGCCGAGCACGCCGTGGCGCTCGGGCGCGCGCTTCTTGAAGAAGCGCTGCGCGTCTTCCGTGGTGTGGTGCGCCCCCAGCAGCCCGAGCGCCACCGCGGCCTTGCGGTGCGTCCCCTCCGCGGGCAGCACGTACGACACGTCGATGGCGAGCCGCGGGTCGAGCAGCGAGACGTCCCCGTCGGTGACGAGCGGCGCGACGTCGGTCGCGCGCAGCAGCTCCATCAGCCGTTCGAAGACGCGCTGGGCCATCATCTGCTCGACGGTCTTCATGCCGTCGCGGACGATGTCGCCAAACCCCCACCCGTTGCCGAGGAGCACCAGCGAGAACTCCACCGCCCGCTTCTGCGCGGGGCCGCGCTGCGTGCCGAGGATCCAGCGCTTGCCGTTGGGCGTGCTGGCGAGGGTGAAGAGGCGGTTGCGCGAGAGGTCGACCGCGCCCGACGTCGAGCGGCCGTGCTCGAGGCACACCCCCGCGAGGATGCGCGCGACGAACTCGACGATGTACCCGATGTAGACCCGCGCGCGGCGCTCGGCGGTGGTCTTGCGCTGCTCGGCGATGACGTGGGGCGAGTCGAGCAGGGCCTTGCCCGAGGTGCTCTGGCGCACGGTGCTGGCGAGGCGCGTGTACGAGCTCACCGCGGGCATCACGCACGAGCCGCGGCGGTCGCCCTCGGCCGCGCCGAGCAGCGAGCGGAGGTAGACGCTCCCGCCGAAGAAGATCGACGTGGAGAAGACGTGCGGGTGGTACCCCGCGTGGCCCTGCTGCCCGTTGCGCGCGAGGGTGTCGTCGACCAGCACCTCCAGGCTCCCGCCGCCGAGGTCGAGGTACACGCGGAACATCTTGTCCGACGGCGTGTTGCCCGCCGCCGCCTGCGCCTCGTCGAGCAGCGGCGTCGGCGGGAAGAGGAAGTCCGCCCCGGTCAGCGCCTTCAGGCCCTGCGCGGCGTCCTCGGCGGCGCGGCGGAGCGTGTCGAGGTCGCCCTCGTCGAAGGCCAGCGGGAAGCTGTAGTTGACGTTGACCGTCCGCGGCGCGACCTCGTCCTCCGCCAGCAGCGCCGCCGACGTCATCAGCAGCGCGCCCTCGAGGAAGCGCGACTGGAGCGCCTGCACCACCTCGCGCCGCGCGAGCGCGCTCTTGTCCTTCTCCACCGCGCGGAGCCACTTGAACTCGCTCACCACGTGGTCGGACGACGTCGTCCCCACCGCGCCGCGCAGGGGGACGCCGAAGTCGCGCCCGAAGGCGAGGCCCGCGATGGCCGCCTCGCTCGCGACGTCCGTCCAGCGCTTCACCGCGCCGAGCTCGCTCGGGAGGAGGTCGCGGTAGGGGCCCGACCACTCGCCGCCGGGCCAGAGGTCGAGGCCCCGGAAGAGCGTCTGCGCGCCGCCGTCGACGAGGTACTGGGTGGTGAGCGCCCTGTCCTTGCCGCGCTCGGGCGAGACGCACTGCATGGTGCCGTCGCGGCGCTTCACGGCCACGACGGTGTTGCTGGTGCCGAAATCGATGCCGAGCGACCACGTCTCGCTCGCCGCCGCGTCGACCGCGGGCGACACCGGGAGCAGGCCGCCGCCCACCGGCTCGGGCCGCCCCCCGCTCGGCGACGGCGCGCCGTAGAACTCCACGCTCACCCACGCGGGCCGCCCCTTGCGCGACGCGCCGACGAAGCCAGTCGGCTGCGAGTCGCCCTCGCGGCCGGTCTCCTGGTCGAGCGGGACGAGCTCCATCTGCGTCTCGCTCGCGGGGCGCCCGTCGGGGTCGCTCGGCGGCACGAGCATCCGCGCGCGGAAGATCCTGCCCTGGGCGAGGAGGTTCATCCCGTCCTCGTTGGCGACCTGGACGGAGGCGAGGTAGTAGCGCCAGGCGTGGGTGGGGCGCTTGAGGTTGGGCCAGAGGCGCACGGACACGCCGCGGAAGGCGAGCGCGTCGACGTCGCCCTGCGGCGAGGTGAAGGGCGACGCCGGCAGGAGGTCGCACTCGTAGGTGGGCCACTCGGTGGGCTTGAGCCCGCGCAAGGGCAGCACGCACTGGTACCGCGCCTTGCCCTTCTCGTGGATGACGCGGCCGAAGTTCTCGGGGTGGAGCCGGGCCTCGCGCACCTGGGCGGGGTCGAGGCAGTCGAGGTACTCGGGCATCACCGGCAGCGCGGGCCACACCTTCTGCCCGCCCGAGGTGAACGCCGGCACCGAGCGGAAGCAGATCTGCTCCTTGGAGAGCGACTCGATCTCGCCCTCGACCTTGAGCTTGAGCCGCCCGACGGGGATGACGTTGGTCGAGCCCGCCGCGCCGCCCTCGCGCCACCGCACCCAGCGCCCGGTGGAGGGCCGCGGGAAGACGCGCTCGAGCGCGCCGAGCCTCACCCGGTCGCTCCGGCAGATGGGGCAGTGGAGCCGGCGCGTCTCCATCCCCTTGCGCGCGTAGAGCACGGTGAGCTCGAGGCGCGCGAGGTCGAAGCCGCAGTTCTCGCAGTGGTTCTCGCGCTCCATCGTGGCGGCGGAGCCTAACGCATGTTGCGGGCGCGGGGGGAGACGGACTTCAGGGCTCGCCGAGCAGGGCGGCGCACACGCGGCGGGCGTGGCCGCGGTCGTCGGGGTCGAGCTCGGGCACCGCGTCGAGGGCGGCCCAGAAGGCGATGCTGACGGCCGACGTGAGCGCGTCGAGGCGGTCGACGGCGGCCTCGTCGTTGCGCGCGAAGTCCTCGGCGAGCTGCGCGAGGCGGCGGTCGCCGGGGGCCGACGTGCCGGGCGACGCGAGGCTCACGATGCCGACGGCCGCGCCGCCCTCGTCGAGGATGGGCGCGCAGAGAACCCACTCGTAGCGCTGGCTGAAGGGCCCCTGCACGTCGGTGGTCTCCTGGAAGACGAGCGACTGGTGCCCCGCGGCGTCGCGGCGCCAGCAGGCCGGTCGGTCGAAGCGGAAGGCGTGCCCCGCCACGCCGTAGCCGGGCTCGAAGCGGGCGTTGTACCCGGCCGCGGGGAAGTCGCCGAAGGCGGTGAAGATGCGGCCGCGCCGGGCGTTCCAGAGCAGCGTGAGCCAGACGGCGTCGGGGCCGAGGGGGCGCTGGCCGAGGAAGTCGTCGATCGCCTGGCGCACCTGCGTCACGACGGGGAGCGCGGGCGAGGGCGACGAACCCTTCCAGTTGCGCGCGAGCTCGAGCACGGCGCCCGCGACGCGCTCCGAGGCCCGCGCGCGGGGCCGCGTGGTGCGCGCGAGCGAGACCACCAGCGCGTAGCGGTCGCCGAGGCGCGGCGCGTCGACCGAGAGCGTCGCGCGGCGGCCGTCGCACGTCACCTCGCAGCGGGCCTGCTCCTCGGGGACGAGCACCTGCCGCTCGACGCCGTGCTCCACCCGCGCCCGCTCGACCACCGCGCGGGCGCCGTTGAGCGAGGCCTCGTCGGGGAACTCCACCTCCAACACCAGCCGCTCGGTGAGCACGTGGACGGTGTGGCAGAAGGCTTCTTCGTGGGGCGCGACGACCGGCCGCCAGCGCGCGGCGTCGCGGTGCCGCGCCGAGGGGTCGGCCTTCGGCGTGGGGCGAACGCCGTCGCCCTGCGCGAGCGCGAAGGCCGCCGACGACACGTACGACCACTCGAGCTGCTCGTACGCCCCGCTCCCCGTCACCAGAAACTGAACGCGCCCGTCGGGCAGGTCGAGCCGCTGCACCGGCACCGCGCCGCGCCCCGTCTCCGCCTCGCGCGCGTGCTCCACCTGGTTGAACGGCAGCGTGACGAGCCCGAGCACCGCCCCGTCGTGCACGTTGAGGCCTTCGAAGTGAACCGACACCCGCGCGATCCCCGCCGCGTCGAGGCGCCACGCGCGTCGGTGGAGGCGCGCGTCGGGGCTGCGCCGCTCGACCTCGCCGACGTCGAGCGACTCGATGCGCCGCGGCGCCGGCGCGAACTCGCCCACCCGCGCGTCGCGCTCTTCGAAGAGCTCGACGTGCACCTGCGACGGGTACACCCGCAGCGCGGCGAACTGGCGGCCCTTCATGGGCGGGCGCTCCTCGTGGTCGGCGTTGAGCGTGCCGACGGCGAGGCGGACGAAGCGCCCGCGGTAGAGCGTGTCGAGCGCCTCCGCCTGCTGCTCGTGGATGTGCCCGTGGAGCCCGAGGCGGAAGCCCGCGTTGACGAGGCGCGCGAGGTCGGCGGGCGCGAGCGCGTCGGCGCGCCCCTGCCCGTCGGAGAGCCCGTGGTGCCACACGGCCACCCAGACGAGCCCGGCGGCGTGGGCGCGCGCGTGGGCCGCGGCCGCGTCGACGGCGGCGGGGTCGAGCGAGGCGCCCGTCCAGAAGTTGTCGTTGTGGACGCAGGAGTTGAAGCCGTAGAGCGCGACGCCGTGCGCGCGGAAGACGTGGGCGCTCCAGTGGCGCGGCGGGTCGGCGGTGACGGCGAAGGGCGAGAAGTCGTCGCCGACGTCCGCCCCGTAGAGCGCGTCGAAGAAGCCCTGCACGTGGGCGAGGCGGTCGGCGTAGTTGGCCCGCTTCTCGAAGATCTCGACGTGCCCGAGGGGGCTCTCGACCACGCGGCACCGCGCTTCCCGCGGGTTGCGCCGGGCCGCACGCAAGAGGTCGCGCAGCGCGCTCCCGTCGCCCTTGAGGAGCTCGCGCACCGAGCGCTGCGCCCAGACGTCGGCGCGCCAGTCGACGTCGTGGTTGCCGGGCACGGCGACGATGCGCCGGGGCTTCTCCGCGTCGGTGGCCCCGTCGATCAGCGGGAAGACGCGCCGTCGGAGGAAGTCGAGGAGCTGGGTGTACGAGGCGGCGGAGGCGTCCTGGGTGAGGTCGCCGCTGAGCACGACGGCGTCGAAGCTGCGGTCGCCGAGGGCGGCGGCGGGCGCGCTCCAGGCGTCGTCGTAGCTGGCGAACTGCCCCGTGACGTGCAGGTCGGACAGGTGGAGGAGGCGCATGGCTTTCGGGGGAATCGCGCGGGAGGAGGGAGGGGGCGGCGGTCAGCCGGGGACGCGGGAGGCGCGCGGGGCGTCGGCGGCGGGGGCGGCGGGGGCGGCGGCGGGCGGGGGGACGTCGTCCGCGTGGGCCTGGCGGCTCCAGCGCGCGTGCAGGCGGCGCATGAGGGCCACGTCGAGACGAACCTCGCGGGGGGAGAGCACGACGGGCTCGACGAACTGGTACTTCATGGGCGACTCCTGCGGGGCGGTGCGGCGAACTATAGGAGCGCGCGGAAAGCCCTGTCCAGCCGCGGTGCCCGGGGCGGTCGGGGAATGTCACCGAGCGCTTGACGGCGGGGCGCCGCGCCAGGGCCTCTGGGCGTCGTGCAGCCGCTTGACAGATTCCGACGGGCCGGCGTAGGGTCCGCGCCCTTCCGATACCCCGCAGGAGAAGTTACGTGGCGAACCATGCATCGGCCGAGAAGCGCAACCGTCAGCGCATCAAGAGCACCGCGCGCAACCGCGCCGTCAAGTCGGAGTTCCGCACGCTCGTGAAGGCCGTGCGCGAGGCCCTCACCAACGGCAACCTCGAGGCGGCCCAGGCCGCGCTCAAGCCCGCCACCTCGGCGCTCGACGCCGCCGCGGCCAAGGGCGTGCTCCACCGCGCGACGGCCTCGCGCCGCGTGTCGCGCATCGTCTCGGCCGTCCACAAGGCCGCGGCCGAGAAGAAGGGCTGATCCCGCCCCACGGCACAACGTCCCCGCGCGCGACCCCCACCGGGTAAGCGCGACCGGGGACGTCCGCCATTTGCCCGCCCCGCGCTACCGCCCGACGAGCGTGGGCCGCGTGGCGAGGAGCTCGACCACGTAGGCCATGCCCCCCGCGTGCGCGACGCCGACGCCCACCGCGTCGACCGCCGCGTCGAGCAGGTTGGCGCGGTGCGCGGGCGAGCGGGCGATGCGCGCGTGGGCGACGGCGAGCGAGCGGGCGCGGGCGAGGTTCTCGGCGACGCGTTCGGCCGTCACGCCGGCGGCGCGGAGGCGGTCGACGGGGGTGTCGCCGGGCGCGGGCGTGTGCGCCACCGTGCCCGACGCAGCGAGCCGGCGCGCGTGGGCGAGCGCCACGAGGTCGAGCAGGGGATCGCGCCGCAGCGCCGGGAGCCCGCGCTCGCGCCGCAGCCCGTTGATCGCCCGCATCAGGTGGCGGTCGTTCGTGATCGAACCATCGACCGCCGGCGCTTCGCTCGCGCCCTCGCCGATGCGCTCTTCCCACAGCGCCACGGGCATCGGGCCCGAGGGGAAGGTCGCGAGCACCTGGAGCGTCCACGCACCATCGTGATCGAGCGCGAGCGAGGCCGTGCCGTCGCCGCTCAACGCGTGGCGGGTGACGGCCCCGTCGGGCGCGGTGGCCACCAGCGCGGCCTCCGTGACGCCTGCGGGGAGCGCCACCTGCCACGCATGAACGTTCCCGTTCGCGGGCAGCGCGCGCGGCTCCACCAGCCGCGGGACCATCACCAGCGCGAGCGTTCCCTCGCCGACGGCCACCGCGCAGCGCGAGAGCGCGGGGCTCGCGTTGCGCTCGGCGAGCCAGCGGCCGGCGACGACGGGGAGCGCGTCGGCGTCGCCCCGCAGTACCAGCGTCTGCACGGTGGGGGCGGCGACGTGTTGCGCGTGGGCGAGCTCGCGGAGCTCGAGCGGGTCGAAGGTCTCGGGGTCGGCGCGGGCGGCCTCGGCCACCGGCGCGAGGCGCGCGTCGACGGTGCAGCGCGGGCCGAGCGCGTCGTCGAGCGCGGTGGCGCCCGCGGGCGACGCGAGGAGGAGCAGCGACGGGAGGAGGTACGCGGCGCGGGCCATGCGCCGACCCCTACCGCGGGCGGGCTCAGGGGGGCGAGTTCCGTGCAGCGCGGCGGTCGAGCCAGGCGGTGACGACGGGCCAGACGAGCCGCGGCGCCTCGCGCCCGAGCAGCAGGTCGGCGTGCCCGAGCGGAACCGCATGGAACGTCTTGTCCCGCGCCCGCGACCGTTCGAACGCCGGGCGCACGGAGTCCTCCGGCGCGAGCAGGTCGCGCGTGCCGGCGACGACGAGCGTCGGCAGGTCGGCGGCCTCCCAGCGCGCGGCGTAGTCGATGCTCCCGTCCGTGCTCGCGAAGCGCCCCGCGGTTCCACTCGCCGTCACCGTCGCCAGCTCGCCGAAGGTCGCCCGGTCGAACGCGAGGCGCAGGTACTCCTCCAGCAGCGCCGGCTCGATGCTCTCCGGGTGCCACGCGCGCACCGGCAGCGGGATCGACGGGTGATCCCACAGCGCGCGCTGCCGGCGGAACCACCCCTGCACCAGCCGCATCGGCACGCGGGACTGCGCGTCGAGCGCCGACGTCGCGCCCACCAGCGCGCGTGTGAGCGCGAGCAGCAGCCGGTTGCCGCGGCCGAAGGCGTAGGGCGAGCCGATCGTCACGAGCCCCGCGACGCGCTCGCCCAGCGAGGGCGCGGCGGCGTAGCCCACGAGGCCGCCGAGCGAGTGCCCGAGCAGAAAAGCGCGGCGCTCGCCGCTCACGGTGAGTGCCCCGTCGAGGGCGGCGGGGAGGTCGTGGCGGATGTACTCGTCGATCGCCGCGCAGGGCCGCGAGCCGAGCGCCCCCGAGCGCCCGTGGCCCCGCAGGTCGAGGTTGAACACGTCCCACCCCGCGGCCGCGAGGTGGTTGACGAAGCTGCGGCCGGGGAGGTGCCAGGCGTAGCGGTTCTGCCCGAAGCCGTGCGTGAGGACGAGCGCGCCGAGGCGGGGGGCGCCTTCCGGGAGGTGCTTTCGAACCATCGCGAGCTGCGCGTCGGCCTCGACGTGGACCACCTCCTTCACCAGCGTGACGGGCTCACCCCCGTGCCCGTCGACGGGCTGGCGGACGGTGTGGCGGTCGGCGACGGAGACGCGCGGGGCCTGTCGGTGCGCCATCGGCGGTGATAGTGTACCCGCGCCGTGACCCGAACGCGCATCCTTCGCCTCGCCCTCGCGTGCGCCGCGCTCTCCCTCGCGCCCGCCGCCGCCGCCGACCCGGTGACCCGCGCCTCCGTCGAGGCCTCCCTCTCGGGCTACGAGAGCGAGCCCGACGTCGCCGCCGTCCGCGCGTGGGGCGCCGACGGCGAGCGCGCGCTCCTCGCCATCGCGCGCGACGCGACGCTCGGCGGCGTGGTGCGGGTACGGGCCTTCCACGCGCTCCGGGCCTACGCGCCCGACGCCGGCGTGCTGCGCCTCCTGCGCGAAACGGCGGCCCAGCCCAACGCCGACCTCTTCGTGCGCCGCGCCTGCTTCGACGCGCTGGTCGAGGGCTTCGACGACGTCGCCGAGGTCGCCCGCCACCTCGCCGACCCCCTCCCCGAGGTGCGCGACGGCGCCGCGTGGACGCTCTCCCGCTCGGCCCGCCCTGAGGCCCGCGCCGCCCTCCGCGCGCGCCTCGCGGTGGAGACCGACCCCACCGTCCGCGCCACGCTCGCGCAGGCCGACGCGCCGCCCGCGCCCGTGACCGCGCCCGCCGTTTCCGTCGTGGTGCCCGTGGCACACGCGGCCGCGCCCGCGCCCGCCCGCCGCGCCGTCGTGCGCGCCGCGCGGAGGCGTTGATCCCGCGGCGACCGCTCGCGTAGCATCGCCCCCCACTTCGCGAGGAGGCGATCGCTTCAATGAGACACACCCGCTTCGCGGCCCTGTCGGCCGCGCTCCTGATGACGACGACGGCGCCCGCGTGGGCGCAGAGCCAGGAGCCCGCCTCGTCGGCGGCCCCGGCCATCCTCCCCAACGCGCCGCCCGCCGAGGCCGAGCCCCCGCGCTTCGGCCGCTCGATGGAGCACTCCGCCGGCGTGCGCGTGTGGATGTTCGCCGTCCCGTCGTGGATGGTGGGGCTCTTCGCGAGCGTCAACCCCGAGTGGGGCGGCGCGACCAACCTCGCGATCGGGCCCGAGTACACCTACCGCCGCGGCAACCTCGACGTGGTGATCGGGCTCCAGTACACGGGCCTCCAGGCCGCCGACGGGTACTTCCACGGCAGCAGCGAGGGCGACATCGCCACCGAGCGCGTGAAGAGCTCGCTCTGGGCGCTCTACGCCAACGCGCTCTTCCTCTGGCGCGTACGGCCCACCGACTGGTTCGAGTTCCAGTACGGGGCGGGCGTGGGCCTCGGGTACGTGGGCGGCGACCTCTACCGCACGCAGGTGTACCGCAACCCCCCGCCGGCCGGGCCCTACCAGGACTGCCAGGCCCAGGGCACGCCCGACCCGTCGTACTGCGACCGCGCCAACCAGCACTACGGCGGCTACACCGAGCCCTACCTCACCAGCAACGGCAGCATCCCCCCCGTGGTGCCCTGGATCTCCCTCCCGCACCTCGCCCTGCACTTCCGCCCCCACCGCCACTTCGACGTCCGCCTCGACGGGGGCTTCGCCCTCATCGGCTTCTACGGCGGGGCCGCCCTCCACTACGTTTTCTGACAGGGTCCCACCTCACGCGGGAAAACAAGCCCTTTCCTGCGAGGAACAGCCCCGCAACGCGCCGTGATTCGTCACGGGTGCGACACGGATGTCAGATTCCGGTGGGACTCGTGCGGGCCCGATGCCTCGCGGGCGGGACGATTGGGCTTGAAATCACCGGGAAACCTGTGGTGAAAGCGCGCCCGTCTTTGGCCGGCACGGCGGCTGCAAACATCCCAAACGTCTCCGGCGCTACTCCCCCCGCCCGAGGCACTTCTTCTGTCGCTTCCGCAACGTTCACGCGGCTCCGCCGCCCGCCAGGTTGATGGCGCCACGTGAACGCGGGTCTTGACCTCCTTCGCTTCGCTCCTTCTTCGCTTGGCTTGCAGGCGCCTGCGCTTCGCTTCGTCTTCGCTTCCGCTTCCCTTCGTCTTCCCTCCTTCGCCTCACCTCCACCTTCGCTTCGGCCTTCCGCTTCGCTTGACCTCGCTTCGACTCGCTTCGCTTGGGCCTCGCTTCTCCTTGGGCTTCGTGACGGCTTCTCCTCCGCTTCCACTGCACCGAATCCGGTTGACGACTCGAGGGCACGCGCCGCGCAACGGCGGGTGCCCTCGGCGTTTTCGAAACACCACAACCCGCCGGGACATTCCCAGCGCCGCCGCCCCGGTGGTAGCTTCGCGCCCGATGACCCGCCTCGCCCTCGCCGCCCTGCTCCTCGCCGCCTCCCTCGGCTGCTGGAACTACCGCAGCCAACTCGACCGCGCCGAGGAGCACTACCGCGCCGGCCGCTACGGAGAGGCCGTGACCAACCTCAGCGACCTCGAGCACGCCCTCGGCGACCTCGACCGCGCCGACCGCGCCCGCTACGGCTACGTGCGCGGGCTCAGCCACGCCCACCTCGGGCAGCGCGCCGACGCGCGCCACTGGCTCGCCGTCACCCGCGAGATGATCGAGGCCGGCGCCCCGCTGCCCGACACCGACCGCGCCGACCTCCAGCGCGCGCTCACCGAGGCCGACTGGGTCCCCACCGGCGAGCGCGCCGCGGACGCGGGCGCCCCCTCCGTCCCTTCGGGCACCGAGCCCGTCGACACCGCTCCCCCGCGCGCCGCCGAGCGCCGCAACACCACGCGCGAGTGACTGTTCGGGGAGGGATGTTTCGACTTCGGTCGACTCGACGCGCAGCGCGCTGGACGCGGCGCCCTCCCGTGCCGTTGGATTGCCTCGACGGATGAACTCCCCTCGCATGAGCGCCGGGGTCGGCGCCGCCGCGCTGACCCTCTCCACGTGGGCCACCCTCACTGCCGACGCCCCGCGCGTCGCCCCCGAGGTCGCCTCCGACGTCACCCCCGAAGGCGTGCGCCACCACCGCCGCCACCGCGACGCCGACGACCGCGACGACCGCGACGCGCGTCACCACCGCCACCACCGCGCGCCCGACGCCGCGCCCAGCGCGCCCGCGCCCAACGTGCCCGTTGCTCCGGCGGGGCAGTGCCCCGAGGGGACGGTTCGCGTGACGGGTGATTTCTGCCCGGAGGTCCGCCAGGAGTGCCTGGAGATGTCGGACGACGAGCGCGAGCGCTGCCTGCACTTCCGCAAGCCCACGCGCTGCCGCAGCCGCCGCACGCGCCCGATGGACTTCTGCATCGACCGCTACGAGTGGCCCAACCGCGAGGGCGCCGCGCCCGCCGTCGTCGTCTCCTGGAACGAGGCCGCCGACCTCTGCCGCCGCGCCGGCCGCAGGCTCTGCACCGAAGACGAATGGACCCTCGCGTGCGAGGGCCCCGCGATGCTCCCCTACCCCTGGGGCTACGACCGCGACGCCACCACGTGCAACATCGACCGCCACAACCTCGAGTACGAGCGCGACGTCGTCACCGGCAACGACCGCGAGCGCGCCGCCGAGGAGGCCGCGCGCGTCTCGCAGGCGGCGCCGAGCGGCGCGTACCCCCGCTGCGAGTCGCCCTACGGCGCGCGCGACATGACCGGCAACGTCGACGAGTGGGCCGTCAGCCGCACGGGCGCGCCCCACCAGTCGGTGCTCAAGGGCGGCTACTGGGGCCGCGTCCGCACCCGCTGCCGCCCCGCCACGCGCCGCCACGACGAGGGCTTCCGCTACTACCAGATCGGCTTCCGCTGCTGCGCCGACCTGTAGCTCAGCCCGCGCGCCGCGCGTTGGCGTCGAGCGCGTCGACCAGCATCGGCCAGAGGGCAGGCGGCAGGTCGTGCCCCATCCCCGGCACGCTCACGTGACGCGCCCCCGGGATCGCCCGCGCCGTCGCCTCGCCCCCGTCAGGGCGCACGAGCACGTCGGCCTCGCCGTGGATCACCACGGTGGGGGCCTTCACGTCCGCGAGGGCCGCGGTGCGGTCGCGCTGGGAGATCACCGCGCGCGCCTGGCGGGCGACGCCGGCGGGCTCGTGGCCGCGGTCGAAGCCCAGCGCGATGCGCCGCCGCGCGGCTTCTTCGTCGATCGGGTGCGCGGGCGAGCCGATGAAGCGCATCACCCGGAGCATGTGCTCGATGAAGGCCGCTCGCTCCGCGGGCGCGGGCTGCATCAGCACCCACATCGCGTCGGCGCGCGGCCAGCCCACGCCCGGCGCGCCCGTCGACGACATGATCGACGCGAGCGAACGCACCCGCGCGGGGTGCCTGATCGCGAGGAGCTGCGCGATCATGCCGCCCATGGAGCACCCCGCGACGTGGGCCGAGGGGGCGCCGAGCGCGTCGAGGAGCCCGGCGACGTCGTCGGCCATGTCCTCGAGCGCGTAGGGGGCGCGGCCCGAGCAGCGCGACGAGAGCCCGACGTCGCGGTTGTCGAAGCGCGTGACGCGGTACCCGCGGGCCGCGAGCAGGCGGCAGAAGCCCTCGTCCCAGCCGAGGAGCTGCGCGCCGAGGCCCATGATGAGCACGAAGGGAGGCGCGGCCTCGTCGCCGAAGGACTCGAAGTAGAGGTCGACGCCGTGGACGTGGGCGGTGGGCATCGGTCAAGAATCTCCGTCAGGGGCAGCGGAAGAGGGAGGCGAGGTGGCGCACGTCGTCGTCGGAGAGGACCTCCTGCGTGAACGGCGGCATCGCGCCGGCGTACCCGAGGAAGCTCCCGTGGCGCGTCTTCTCCGCGAGAACGCCGCGGAGGTATGCCTGGCGGTCGGTGTACCCGGCGACGGCGAGGTCGTCGTCGCAGTGCTCGGCGAGGGTGTCCTGCGGGAGCCGCGACACGAGCGGCGCGAGGCGGCCCGCGGCGGTGTCGAGCGCGCCGTGGCAGTACGCGCAGGCCCGCTGCCACGCGGCGCGGCCGAGGGCGGGGTCGCCGCCGGCGCCGGGGTCACGGACGGAGACGGCCCACGTGCGGGGGACGGCGGCGGTCCCTTCGGTGGAGCCTTCCGGCGCGAGGGACTCAAGCCACGCGGCGATGGCCTGGCCGTCGCGCGCGTCGAGGTCGCGGGCGTCGCCGCGCATGAAGCCCACCCAGCAGCGCTCGACGGCCTCGCGGAGGTGCGCGACTTCGCCGCCCCAGAAGCTCGGGCGGCGCGCGGCCCCCTGGAGCGGAGCGCCGGGCAGCGCGCGGTCGCCGCCGGGCCGCACCGCGTGGCACGTGAGGCAGGAGAAGGGGTTGTACTGCGAGCGCGTGACGCGGGGGTTGGCGGCGAGGGACGCGCCGAGCTCGACGGCCGTCCCGTCGCGCACCTCGCCCCCGCAGGAGAGCGCGCAGAGAGCCACTGCGAGGAGGGCGCGCTTCATCGCGGCGCCCCCGTGAAGACGATCGCGTCGGGGTACTCGCCGACGGGGTAGGTGGCGACGACGTCGAGGGTGTCGGGGTGGAGGGCGAGCACGGCGCCGGGGTCCTCGCGGATGCGGTCGTGGCGGCCCTCGCAGACGAGGTAGTAGAGCCCGTCGGGGCCGCGGGAGATGACGTGCGGGAGGGTGCACGTCTCGGCGGGCATCGCGCGCTGCTCCATGATGCGCAGCGGCGCGGCGGTGGTGAGCCGCGCGACCGCGTCGCGGCCCTGGAGCGGGAGCACCAGGCTGGCGCCGTCGGCGGCGTACGCGCCGAACATGGGCGTGCCCTGGAGCGAGGTGGTGGCGCGGGCGGGGTCGAAGCGGCGGGTGGCGGTGTCGAAGGCGATGAAGAGCCCGCGGCTGCCGGAGACGGCGGAGCAGCCGACCCACACGGTGGACCCGTCGGGCGCGGCGGTGACGGCGTAGGGGCCGTAGGCGGGCGAGGTGGGGTTGGGCGCGAGCTGGTCGCGGATGGGGACGAGCGTGACCTCGGGGCGCGCGCCGGCGAGCGAGACGACGGCGAGCGCGTCCTCGCCGTAGCAGGCGGCGTAGACGGTGCGGCCGTCGGGCGCGACGGCCATGCCGTGGGCCGCGACGCAGAGGGGCACGGTGAACTCGCGCTCCATCGTGCGGGTGTCGATGACGATGAGGTTCGAGCGCTGCGCCGCGCGGTCGTTGGGGTTGGCCTGCGCGCGGATGAGGTCGAAGTGGGAGACGAAGGCGCGGCGGCCGTCGGGGGAGACGACCATCTCGCCGGGGTTGGGGTCGATGTCGACGCGCCCGAGGAGGCGGAAGTCGTCGAGCGCGCGCTTGATGAAGACGCCCGGCCGCGTCGACGAACCGTGCGCCGCGTGCGGCCCCGACGGGACGCTCGGCGGCGGGAACGACAGCGGCATGTACACCGCGTTGTCGCGCGCGATGACGGCGAGGTGGTGGGGGCCGTTCTCCGCCAGCGGCACGACCCCGACCGGGATCGTCGCGACCGTGCGCCGCGCGGCGAGGTCGAGGATGGAGACGGAGTTCATCAGGCTGTTGGTGACGTAGGCGTAGCCCCCGGCGCCGCCGTCGGGCTGGGCCCAGCGCGTCGCGGGCGCCGGCCGCCAGCCGCCGTCGAGCGCGTCGGGGTAGCGCACGGAGTCCTCGCCGCAGCCCGCAGCGAGCGCGGCACCGAGTGCGAGTGCGCGCAAGGCATTCGAAGTCTTCATGGCGTGTGCGGACGATGATGCCACCGCGGCCGTCGTCAAGCAGCGCGCGTGCCGCGTCAATCGGTCGCGGCCTCGCGCGGGCGGTCGTCGCCGGCGTCGTCGACGTCGTCCGCGGCGTCTACGGCGAGGTCGGCCCGCGCGTCTTCCGGCGCGTCGGGCGAGGCGTCGGCGGCGGGCTCGCGGGGCACGTCCGCGGGCGCGGCCTCGCGGGGCGCGTCCATCGGCGCGAGGTCGGGCGCGGCGTCCATCGGGGCGACGTCGGGGGACGCGTCGGGCGCGGCGTCCATCGGGGCGACGTCGGGGGACGCGTCGGGCGCGGCCGCGTCGGGGAGCTCGAGGCGCACGGGCGGGACGCAGCGCGCGACGCCCTCGGAGGTGACCTCGCAGCGCAGGGGCGGGGCGCACTCGCGGGCCATCAGGCACGTGTCGCCGGCCTGGCGCGAGCCCTCGATGGTGCACCCGCCGAGGAGCGCGACGAGCGCGACGAGTCGCAGCGTGGGGGGCACCATGCGGGGCGCACCGTACCAGCACGGCGCCGCGCGCGTCCAGGGTAGGAAGCGCCCGCGGGACGGTGTAGGAATCCCCGCGACCCATGAGCGACCCTACGCCCCCCCGCCCGTTGAACGGCTTCGCCCTCGTGCTCGGCGCCTCGAGCGGCTTCGGCGAGGCCGCCGCGCTCGCCCTCGCCGCGGCGGGGATGGACATCGTCGGCGTCCACCTCGACCGCCGCTCGACGATGCCGCACGTCGAGGAGGTGGTCGCGAAGGTCCGCGCGCTGGGGCGCGAGGCGTGGTTCTTCAACAGCAACGCGGCCGACGACGGCAAGCGCCAGGCGGTGCTCGACGCGGTCGACGCGCGCCTCGCCGAGCGGGGGAGGGGCGAGCGCGTGCGGGTGCTGCTCCACTCGCTCGCGTTCGGCTCGCTGCGGCCCGCGCTGCCCGGGATCAACGGCGAGCCCCTCACGCGGATGCAGGTGGAGATGACGCTCGACGTGATGTCCTCGTCGCTCGTCTACTGGACGCGCGACCTCGTCGCGCGCGGGCACCTCGGCGAGCACGGGCGCGTGCTCGCGATGACGAGCGAGGGCGGGCGCCACGCGATCGCGGAGTACGGCGCGGTGGGGGCCGCGAAGGCCGCGCTCGAGGCGTGGGTGCGCCAGCTCGCGCTCGAGGGCGCGCGCCGCGGCTTCACCGCCAACGCGATCTGCGCGGGCGTCACGCGCACCCCCGCGCTGGAGAAGATCCCGGGGCACGAGGCGATCGTGGCGAAGGCCCTCGCGCGCAACCCCCACGGGCGCCTCACCACGCCCGACGACGTCGCGCAGGCGGTCGTCGCGCTCGCGGGCGAGGGGACGCGCTGGGTCAACGGCAACGTGATCTTCGTCGACGGCGGCGAGGCGGCCTCGGGCTGATGCACGGGGCGGGGGGCGGGTCAAGGGCGGAGGGGCCCAAATAGCCGAAGGCCGGCGCCACCGTGAGGTGAGCACCGGCCTTCAGTCGTCCTTGGGAGGACGGAGGAGGCTACTCCTCGCTGTCGCTGGTCGTCGCCGCGGGGGCCGCGGGGGCCGCGGTCTTCTTGGCCGCGCGCGCCTTCTTCGCCTTCGGGGCCGCCGCCTTCTTGGCCGCGCCGCGCTTGGCGGTCTTCTTGGCCGCGGTCTTCTTGGCCGCGCCGCGCTTCGCCGTGCGCTTCGCCGCGGTCTTCTTGGCCGCGCCGCGCTTCGCGGTCTTCTTCGCGGGCGCCTTCTTGGCCGCGGTCTTCTTCGCCGCCTTCTTCGCCGTGGACTTCTTGGCCTTGGGGGCCGCCTTCTTCGCCGTCTTCTTCGCAGTTGCCATGGAACCCTTACCTCCAGTGGTGGGTTGTCTGTGACGTAATGTATCGTCGTTTTGTTTGGTGTCAAGCACCTACGTCGCACGCAAAGCACGTCGGTGGGCATTTTGAATTCCCTTGACCCCGACTTGACACCTTCTCTACCGTCCCCCGCCCATGATCGAGACCCCCCGGAGCCCCCTGTTTTCGCGCGCGATGCCCTTGTTTTTCGGGGCTTCGCTGGCGGTCGCGGCCTGCGGCCACAACGAGGACGAGTGGCAGGGGAAGCTCCGCGAGCAGCGGGAGCTCCAGCGCCAGCTCGACGAGCGCAGCGGCGAGCGCGACCGGCTGCAGACGCAGCTCAACGAGCTCACCGCGCGCGCCAACGACATGGAGCAGCGGCTCGGCATCGTGTCGGGCGAGCGCGACCGGACGGCGACCGAGCGCGACCGGACGGCGACCGAGCTGGCCGAGCTGCGGCGGCGCGAGCAGCTCCAGGCGGCGCGCCTCGCGGCGTACCGCAACATGCTCCAGTCGTTCCGCTCGATGATCTCGGCGGGCCAGCTCCGCGTCCGCGTGGTGCGCGGGCGGATGGTGATCGAGCTGCCCGCGGGGATTCTTTTCGACTCGGGCCGCGCGGAGCTCAAGCCCGAGGGGCAGCAGGTGCTCACGCAGGTCGCGTCGGTGCTCACGCAGATCCGCGACCGCGACTTCCTCGTGGCGGGCCACACCGACAACCAGCGCCTCTCGCGCGGCGGCCGCTACGAGGACAACTGGGACCTCTCCTCGGCGCGCGCGACCACGGTGGTGCGCTTCCTCGCGCAGAACCAGGTGCCCGCCGAGCACCTCGGCGCCGCGGGGTACGCGGAGTTCCAGCCCGCGCGGCCCAACGACACGGACGAGAACCGCGGGCAGAACCGCCGCGTCGAGATCATCCTCATGCCCAACATCGAGGAGCTCCCCGACCTCACCTCGCTCGACGCGCCCGGCGCCCCCGCCGCGCCCGCGCCCGGCGCGACCGCCCCCGCCGCGCCCCCGGCCACCGCGCCCACCGCGCGCTGACCGTGCTCCGCGCGGCCGTCGACATCGGCACCAACTCCACCCTCCTCCTCATCGCCGACGTCCAGGGCGACTCGCTCGCCCGCGTGGTCGACCGCGCCGTGGTCACGCGCCTCGGCGCCGGCGTCGACGCGACCCGCCGGCTCGCGCCCGAGGCCGTCGCCCGCACGCTCGACGTCCTGCGCGACTACGCCGCCGAGCTCCGCGCACGCAACGTCACCTCGGTGCGCGCGGTCGCCACGAGCGCGGTGCGTGACGCGTCCAACCGCGACGACTTCCTCGGGCCCGCGCGCGAGCTCCTTGGCGTCGAGGTCGAGACGCTCTCGGGCGAGGCCGAGGCCCGCGCGGCCTTCCGCGGCGCGCTCCTCGGGCTCGCGCTCGACGCGGGCGCGCCCGTGGTCACCTTCGACATCGGCGGCGGCTCCACCGAGGTGACCGTCGGCCTCGCGGGCGACCCCGCGCCCCGCTCCGCGCGCTCGGTGGACGTCGGCGCCGTCCGGCTCACCGAGCGCCACGTCCGCAACGACCCACCGAGCGCGACCGAGCTCCTCGCGCTCCGCGCCGCCGCCGACCGCGCCCTCGCCTCGCTCGACGCCGCGCCCGCCCACCACGCCCTCGTCGGCGTCGCCGGCACCGTCACCACGCTCGCGGCCGTCCACGAGGCCGTCGTCCCCTACGCGCACGAGCGCATCCACGGCATGCGCCTCGCGCGCCCCGTGGTCGACCTCCTCGTCGACCGGCTCGCCTCGCTCCCGCTCGACGCGCGCCGCGCGGTGCCCGGCCTCGACCCCCGCCGCGCCGACGTCATCGTCGCCGGCGCCGTGATCGTCCAGGCCGTGATGGACTGGGCCGGCGTGAGGGACTTCGTCGTCTCCGACGGGGGCGTCCGCGTCGGGCTCCTCGCCGACTGAATCGCCGTTCAGCGCGCGAAGGTCACTATTGACTGGAGCGTCTTGATTGACTACAGTCCGGCCGCTCCCGGAGGACTGGACTCCGGCGAACACGCTGAAATACAAGTGCGCGCCTCGCGGAGGGGTGCGCGGTCGATCAGGTTGGTTCGCCCCCTTCGGTAGAGCGCTTTCAGAGGTGCTTGTCGCGACGGGGAGGCGACACGCGTTCCTCTTTCGGGGTGCCACGTGCGACGGAGCGCGGGGCGCCCGGACTCACGCCGTCGTGGGGAGGGAACGCGGGAATGGGACTCGCCGCAAACAGGTTGAGTCAGGACGTGCGGACGCAGCGCCGCGCGGCCTGAAGCAGCACCCGTCTGCGCGCGGCTCCGTTGGGACCCGCCGTATTCCGCCGGCGCTGCAAGCAAGGAAAGTGGAGTGATGATGCAACAGGCACGAAGCGTCTCCGAGTTCAAGGTGGGCGACAAGGCCGTGTACCCCGCGCAGGGTGTGGCCGAGGTCGTCAGCATCGAGGAGCGGGACATCGCCGGGGCGCGCCAGCGCTTCTACGTCCTGCGGATCCTCGACTCGGACCGCAAGATCATGGTCCCCGTGAAGAACGCGGAGACCGTGGGGCTGCGGAGCGTGATCTGCGAGGAGGAGATCCGGGAGATCTTCGAGATCCTGCGCGAGCGCACCGTCGCCTTCGACAACCAGACCTGGAACCGTCGTTACCGCGGCTTCATGGACAAGATCAAGACCGGCAGCATCTACGACGTCGCCGAGGTGCTGCGCGACCTCTACCGCCTCAAGGCCGAGAAGTCCCTCTCCTTCGGCGAGCGCCGCATGCTCGACAACGCCCGCACCCTCGTCGTGAAGGAGCTCGCCATCGCCCTCGACCGCACGGAGGACTCCGTCCGCGAGGAGATCGAGGCGATCTTCACGAACAACTGACCGAAGCGCCGCCCGCCCCCTCTCCCCGCCTCCCTCCTCCCGGACATTCCCCGACCTGCGATTCCCGTGCGTTCGTCCTTCAGGGGCGGGGCGCGGTGTGTGTTAGAGTCCGCGCCGCCCGGCGGCGCATCGCTGCGTCGCGGAGAGTTTTTCATCCTCGCACTGACAGAGTCTCAATGGCGGGAAACCAGATCGTCATCAATGTAGATATCGGCGAGACGCGCGTCGCGATCATCGAGAACGGGATCGTGGCGGAGCTGCACGTCGAGCGCCGTGGCGACCGCAGCGTCGTCGGCGACGTCTACCTCGGCAAGGTGACCCGGGTGCTCCCGGGCATGAACGCGGCCTTCGTCGACCTCGGGCTCGAGCGGGCGGCCTTCCTCCACGTGGACGACGCGCTGCCCGATGAGGAGCTGCGCGCGGCCATGTTCGACGCGGAGGCCGACGACGAGGACGAGGCCGCGGAGGCGGACTCCGAGGCGCCCGCGGAGGGCGCGGAGGGGGCCGAGGGGGCGCCGCGCGAGGCCCGCCCGAAGCCCAAGCGCCCGCAGCGCCAGGCGCGCGAGGCGCGGCCGCAGAAGCCCATCCGCGACCTGGTGCGGGAGGGCCAGGAGATCATCGTGCAGGTCTCCAAGGGGCCCATCAGCACCAAGGGGGCGCGCGTCACGTCGCACATCTCGCTGCCGGGCCGCTACGTGGTCTACATGCCGACGGTCGACCACCTCGGCGTGTCGAAGCGCATCGGCAACGAGAAGGAGCGGCGGCGGCTGCGCGAGGCCATCGAGGGCATCAAGCCCGAGAAGGGCGGGCTCATCGTGCGGACGCTCTCCGAGGGCCTCACGAAGAAGCAGCTCAAGACCGACGTGGCCTACCTCGTCCACCTCTGGTCGGACATCTGCAAGAAGCGCGAGGGCGCGCGGGCGCCGGCGCTGCTCTACTCCGAGCTCGACGTGGTGCTCCGCACCGTGCGCGACGTGTTCGGCCCCGAGATCGAGAAGATCGTGATCGACGACAAGGAGGCGCACGGGCGCCTCGTGCGCTTCGTCGAGCAGTTCATGCCCGACCGGAAGGACTCGGTCGAGCTCTACTCGGGGCGCGAGCCGGTGTTCGACGCGTACGGCATCGAGGACGAGATCGGCCGCGCGCTCTCGCGCAAGGTGCCGCTCAAATCCGGCGGGTACCTCATCATCGACCAGGCCGAGGCGCTCACCGCCATCGACGTGAACACCGGGCGCTTCGTCGGCAAGAAGGACGTCGAGGAGACCGTCACCGCGACCAACATGGAGGCCGTGGCGGAGATCGCGTACCAGCTCCGGCTGCGCAACCTCGGCGGGCTGATCGTGATCGACTTCATCGACATGGACCGGCCGCAGAACCGCGACCGCGTCGACAAGGCCCTCGCCGAGGCGATGAAGAACGACAAGGCCAAGACCACCATGGTGCGCATCAGCGAGCTCGGGCTCGTCGAGATGACCCGCAAGCGCACGCGCGAGAGCCTCGGGCGCACGCTCTTCGAGCCGTGCTTCTACTGCGACGGCACGGGGCACACCTCGTCGCGGCTGACGGTGGCCTACGAGATCCTGCGGCAGATCCGGCGCGAGAAGGACGACCTCCGCGGGTACGCGATCACGGTGAACGCCCACCCCGCGGTGGCCGAGACGCTGAAGAGCGACCTCCGGCAGGACCTCGAGGAGGCCCAGCGGCGCTACACGCGGCAGATCATGGTGGCGGGGCGGCCCGAGTACCACATCGAGCAGTTCGACCTGGTGGGGGGCTGAAGGGGCCCGCGGAGGAGCGCGCATGAGCGACGACAGGCGGCGCGCCGAGGAGCGCGTGACGATCAACCAGGAGTTCGAATCGTTCGACGCGTTCATTGATGAGTACGTGACGAACCTCTCGCGCACGGGGGCCTTCATCAAGACGAAGACCCCGCTCCCGGTGGGCACGAAGGTGAACCTCCACTTCACCGTGCTCCACGAGGACATGGAGACCGTGACGGGCGTGGGCGAGGTTGTTCGGGTGCAGAACGACCCGCCCGGCGTGGGCGTGGTGTTCTCCGAGCTCACCCCCGAGTCGGCCGCCGTGATCGAGCGGATGCTCGCGCGGCGCAACGCGGGGTGACGGCGTGGGGATCCTCGACCGGCTCACCGAAGGCGTCCGCTCGGCCCTCGACCCGCGCGCCGCGGGGGCGCCCAACGCGCCGGGCGCCACGCTGCAGGAGCGCCTGAACCTCAAGGCCCTCACCGACGAGCAGCTCCGCACCGAGCTCGAGCGCCGCCGCCGCGCCCGGGGCCGCCCCGCCAGCGGCCGCAACGCCGCCGACGACGAGCTCACCGCCGCCGCCCAGGCCCGCCGCGACCGCATGCGCGAGGTCACCCTGGCGAAGTGCTACGCGCGCCTCGAGCTGCCGGTGGGCGCCTCGCGGCTCGAGGTGCAGCGCGCGTGGCGCTCGCTCCTGCGGCAGTACCACCCCGACCGCTACCTCGGCGACCCCGAGCAGCACGCCTCGTCCGTCGCCGTGGTGACCGGGCTCACCGACGCGTACCTGACCATCCTCGCGCGGATGGACCGTCGCTGAGCTTCAGCGGGGCGTGAGGCGGATGATGTCGTGGGCGAGTTCCCACGCGAGGTCGGGGCGCTCGCGCTCGGCCTTCTCGCGGAAGGCCTCGAGCGTCGGGTAGTCGGGCAGCGTGCCGAAGCAGCGCGCGTCGTCGATGAGGATCGCGTGGCCCTTCACCTCGTGGGCGAAGACGGCCTCCACCTCCTCGACGATCGGCGTCTCCTTCGCGCCCATGCCCGTGAAGCCGCCCGAGTAGTGGCCGTCGAGCCAGAAGACCGCAGGCTCGCGCAGGTCGCGCAGCACGTCGGCGATCACCGTCGCGCTGTCACCCTGGAGCACGTTGACGTTGACGCGGCCGGCGAAGCGGCGGCGGGCCATGCGGGCGAGGGCCTCGTCGACCTCGATGGTGAAGATCCGGTCGAAGTCGTGGCGCATGGCGTAGACCATCCCGCCGAGGTAGGTGCCCGTCTCGACCAGCACGCGGCAGTTGTGCTTGCGCGCGTACGAGCGGACGAGGCCCTGCTTGACGCGGTGGGGCGCCGCGCCCTCGCAGCCCTCGCGGACCCACTGGTCGAGCTCGCGCCGCGAGTGGACCCACTCCCGGCCCGCCTGCACCCACGGGTACAGGAAGCTCTCCTTCACGAGCGTCTTCACCTGCGTCGGGACCATCGCTTCGCCTGTCGTCGGGGAGTGGAGGGGGGCGTTCACCGTGCGCGGTGGGATGCGCCGCGGCGGGGGCGGCGTTCACGCGCCGCGAACACTCAGTGGGCGATCTCGGTGATGCGGAACTCGACGCGGCGGTTCTGCGCGCGCGCGGCGACGAGGCGGGGGCCGGCGAGGCCGGCGATGGGCTGGAGGGGCCGCGCCTCGCCGAAGCCCTCGGACGTGAGCCGGGCGGCGTCGACGCGGCCGGTGGTGGTGAGCCAGCGCACCACGGCGGCGGCGCGGCGGCGCGAGAGGTCGAGGTTGGCCTCGTCGGCGCCGACGTCGTCGGTGTGGCCCTCGATCGAGACGCGGCGGATCTCCGTGGTGGTGCGGAGCGCGTCGGCCATCGCGTTGAGCACGGGGGTGCTCGCCGGGAGGATCGCGTCGCGGTTGGGCGCGAAGAACACGGGGCGCAGGATGCGGAGCGCGCCGTTCTCGATCACGAGGAGGCCGGGGCAGCCGTTGCGCGCGGGCGTCGAGCTCGGGGCGCCGGGGCGGTCGGGGCAAGCGTCCGTCGCGTCGGGGATGCTGTCGTGGTCGCGGTCGGGCAGCGGGCAGCCGGCGCGCGCCGGGTCGGGGTGCAGGCCCGCGGCCTCGGCCGGGCACTGGTCGCCGTGGTCGAAGACGCCGTCGCTGTCGCCGTCGGCGTCGGGGCAGCCCGCGCGCTCGGGGTTGGGGTGGTCGCCCGCGGCGTCGGTGGGGCACAGGTCGTCGGCGCCGTAGACGTTGTCGTGGTCCTCGTCCGACGCGGGGCAGCCGGCGCGCGCGGGGTCGGGGTGGTCGCCCGCGGCGTCGGTGGGGCACTGGTCGTCGCTGCCGTAGACGCCGTCGTGGTCGTCGTCGGCGAGCGGGCAGCCGGCGCGCGCGGGGTCGGGGTGGTCGCCCGCGGGCACGGCCACGCACTGGTCGTTGGGGTCGGTGACGCCGTCGTTGTCGCCGTCGGCCGGGGGCGGCGGGGGCGGCGGGGGCGGCGGCGCGTCGTTGAGGGAGTAGATGGCGAGGTTGATGCCCGCGACCCACCAGTCGATGTCGCCGGCCACGCCCGCGCCGCCGAGCATCGTGCCGGTCGCGTTGGAGGGCGGCACGTAGCGCCCGTCGAACACCCGCGCGTAGCGTGCGAAGGGCCCGATCGCGACCGTGTCGGAGAGGCGGAACTCGAAGCCGAGCCCCGCGTCGATGCCGCCGCGGTTGATGGTGCCGACGGCGAAGAGGCCGCCGTTGGCGTCGAGCCAGAGGCGCCCGACGCGGCCGATCTCGGGGTCGACGCGGAGGCCGCCGATGCCGAAGATGACCGGCACGTCGTCGCGGTTGTTGGGCTGGAAGAAGCGCCCGAAGCCGGCGCCGAGCTGGACGCCGAGGGGGCCGACGAAGCGGTAGGTGACGCGCGCCGAGAGCTGGCCCGCGAGCGTGCCGGTGTCGAGCGTGTCGGGCGGGTTGAAGAAGTCGTGGAGCATCGTGCCCGCGCCCACTTCCGCGCGGAACACCCAGCGCGAGTAGTCCTGCGCCGAGGCGGCGCCGGGCGCGAGCGTGAGGGCCGCTCCCGCGGCCGCCATGAGGAGAGTGCGCTTCGTGAGGCTCATAGGGTGTGTCGGTGCTCCCGCGGTGCGCCGCCTACCGTCTCCCGGCGGCCCGCGCCCGGACGACTAACCCACTTCCCGCGGAATCACAACGGAAGATGCGAACGCCCGCGGTGCGCGGCGATTGACAGCGGCCCGGCGGGCGTGTCATCGAGTGCCCCGCGCCGCGGCCGCCGGGTCGCAGCGGCGACGACGCCCCCGTAGCTCAGTGGATAGAGCGGCGGCTTCCTAAGCCGAAGGTCGCAGGTCCGATTCCTGCCGGGGGTGCCTCTGAAACGACGGGGGGAAGCGCGGTCGCGGTGAGGGACCGCTACCGCCCGCCCACCGCGCGCAGCAGGTGCTTCTGGAGCACGGCGAAGAGCGCGAGCGGCGGCACCGAGAGCACCACGTTGCCGGCCATCACCACGTGCCACCGCACGCCCGTCCCCTGCTCGCGCAGGAGCGCGACGCCGAGCGGCAGCGTGCGCACGGTGTCGTCGGTGGTCATCACGAGGGGCCAGAAATAGTCGTTCCAGTGGAAGACGAAGCTGATGAGGAAGAGGGACGCGAGGGTGGGCGTCACGATGGGCCCGAGGATGCCGTACACGATGGTGCGCTCGGGGGCGCCGTCCATGCGGGCCGCCTCGATCACCTCGTCGGGCACGGCCGCGAGCGCCTGGCGCACCAGGAAGGTGCCGAGCGCGCTCGCCGCGAAGGGCAGCACCAGCGCGGCCGCCGTGTTGACCAGCCCCGCCCGTGAGAACATCACGAACACCGGCACGAAGGTGACCTGCGCGGGCACCAGCAGGCACGCCACCACCGCCGCGAAGGCCGCGCGCCGCCCCGCGAAGCGCAGCTTGGCCAGCGCGTACCCCGCGGGCAGCGCGAGGGCCACCTGGAGGAGCGCGATCGTGAGCGCGATGAGGGTCGAGACGAGCAGGTAGCGCCCGACCGGGATCGCCGCGAACACCTCACGGTACGCGCCCGCGTCGAGGCGCTCGGGGAGTGGCGCGGTGGGGGCCCGCACGATCTCCCGCAGCGACTTGAACGAGGTGGAGACCATCCAGAGGTACGGGGCGATCCACGCGGCCGCGGCCGTCGCGCAGAGCGCGCCCACGCCGACGCGGAGCGGCCACGGGCGCCTCACGGGCTGCCTCCGCCGCGCGCCCGCCACGCGCGCATCTGGAGCGCCGCGAGCGCCACCAGCGCGACGAAGAACACAACAGTCAGCGCGCTCGCCCGCCCGACGCGGAGGTCGAGGAACACCTGCTCGTAGATCGCGTACACGAGCAGCGTGGTGGCGTGGACGGGCCCGCCCTGGGTCATGATCCGCACGATGTCGAAGGCCTGGAAGGACACGATGAGGCTCGTCGTGGCGACGAAGGCCGCGGTGGGGCCGAGCGCGGGCCACGTGACGTAGCGGAAGCGGGCGACGGGCCCCGCGCCGTCGAGCGCGGCGGCCTCGTGGAGCGAGCGCGGCACGTCCTGGAGGCCCGCGGTGAAGAGGATCATCGCGTAGCCGGTGAGCTTCCACACGGTGACGGCGGCGAGCGTGGGGAGGGCGGAGCGGGGATCGCCGAGCAGGCCCGAGCGCGGCAGGTGGAGCGCGCGGAGGAGCGCCGCCACGACGCCCGCGTCGGGGTCGAGGAGCCACATCCACAGGAGCGCCACGGCCACCCAGCTCACGACGTACGCGCTGAAGATCGACGCGCGGACGAAGGACACGAAGCGCCCGCTCCCTTGGAGTGCGAGGGCGAGCGCGAGGCCGAGGGCCATCGATCCGGCGACGACCATCGCGCTGTACGACGCGGTGGCGACGAGCGCGCGCCACGCGAGTCCGCTCGACGCGAGGGCGCAGTAGTTGGCGAGGCCAACGAAGCGCGGCGGGGTGAGGAGGTCCCAGGCGTAGAGGGAGTAGGCCGCCGCGCGCACGACCGGCAGCACCCAGAAGAGCCCGAGGAAGGCGAGCGTCGGGCCGAGCATGGCCCACGGGTGCCACGGGGCGCGGGGCTTCACGGGGCGTCCTCCCGGGCGGCGGCGCGGGCCTCGTCGAGGGCCGCGCGGGCGTCGCGTCGCGCGAGGACGGCCTCCTCCAGGCGCGGCTCGACGGCGTCGCGCTGGACGCGGAAGAGGCTCTCCGACCAGGGCCACGGCTGCGCGTCGCGGAGCTGGTCGAGGGCGACGCGGTCGTTCGGGTGCGAACGATAATATCCTTCGGATTCGAGCTTCGCGACGGCGTCGGTGGCGACGGGGAGGTAGCCCGTGCGCGTGGCCCACTCGACGGTCTGGTCGGCCCCGCACATCCACCGGAGGAAGCGCCACGCCGCCTCGCGCTCGGCCCGCGGCGCCTGCTTCAAGAGCACGAAGAACGTCCCGCCCGTCGGCACGGCCGCCCGCACGTCGCGCGGCACCGGCGCGGCCGTCACCGGGAACGACGCGTTGCGCTCGAGGTAGCGCAGGAAGGCGCTGCTGGTCATCACGAGGGCGGCGCGGCCGGCGAGGAAGTCCTGGTTGGCGGCCTGCCAGGCGTTGTAGTCGCGGCCCGGCGGCGGGCGCATCACGCGGCGCTCGTGGACGAGCTCCTGCCAGAAGCGCAGGGCCTTCACGCCGGCCTCGCCGCCGAGCGTGGGGCGGCCGTCGGCGTCGAGCACGGAGCCCCCCGCCTGCCCCACCAGCGCGACCCAGAACCACCACGAGATCGGCACCTCGAAGCCCCAGCGGACGTTGGCTCCGTCGCGGCGGGTGAGGGCCGTCGCGGCGTCGCGGAGCGCGTCCCAGGTGTCGGGCACGCGCACGCCGGCGTCGCCGAGCATCCGCGCGTTGGCGTAGAGCACGGGCGTCGAGCGGTTGAAGGGGACGGCGACGAGCGGGTGACGGTCTCCGCCGACGTAGCTGCCCGACTGGGCGAGCGCTCGGACGAGCGGGAGCGTGTGCGCGCCCTCGTAGTCGTCGAGCGCGTCGAGCACGCCCGCGCCCGCGAGGTAGGGGACCACCTCGCCCACGACGTGGCTGAGCGCGGGGGCGACGCCCGCGGCGATGGCGGTGCGGAGCTTGGCGAGGCACTCGAAGTAGTCGCCCTGGTAGACGGGGCGGACGGTGACCGCGCGCTGCGACCGGTTGAAGCGATCGACGAGGGCGAGGAGCGTTGTTCTGTTGGTGCCGCCGTAGGCGAACCAGAGGTCGACGACGGTGCGCGATCCGTCGCGCCGCGGCGCGCGGCAGGCGGCGAGCGACGCGCCCAGCGCCTGCAACCAGCGGCGCCGGGAGAGGGCTTTCACGTCGGCTCCACGCGGGCCCCGTCGCGCGCGGGGTCGAAGAGGTGAAGGCCGCGCGGGTCGAGGGTGACGCCGACGTCGTCGCCCGTTCGAAGCGAGGCGAAGCCCGGCACCCGCGCGCGGAGCTCGACGTCGCCGGCGGCCACGGTGACCAGCGTCTCGACGCCGTGGGGCTCGACGGTGCGAACGGCGGCCCGCGCGCCCTCGTCGCCGAGCGCGACGTGCTCGGGGCGGACGCCGACGCGCACGCCCGCGGGGACGGACGTCGCGTCGAAGGGGAGCGCGAAGGGGCCCGCGCGGAGCTTCCCGTCGCGGGCCGTGGTGGCGAGGACGTTCATCCGGGAGGAGCCGACGAAGACGCCGACGAACTCCGCCGCGGGGCGCTCGTAGAGCTCGCGCGGGGGCGACACCTGGAGGAGTCTTCCGTTGCGCAGGACGGCGACGCGGTCGGCGAGGGTCATGGCCTCGACGTGGTCGTGGGTGACGTAGAGCACGGTGGCGCCGAGCGAGCGGACGAGCGCGGCGAGCTCGGCGCGGATGCCCTCGCGCAGCGCAGGGTCGATGTTGCTCAGCGGCTCGTCGAAGAGGAACACCTTCGGCCGCCGCACGAGCGCGCGTCCGATGGCGACGCGCTGCCGCTCGCCGCCGGAGAGCTGGTCGGGCCGGCGGTCGAGGAGCTTCGCGAGCCCGAGGCGCGCCGCGGCTTCCTCCACGGCGCGAGACTGTTCGGCCTTCGAAGCGCCGCGCATCTTGAGCGGGAAGGCCATGATCTCCCGCGCGGTCATGTGGGGGTAGAGCGCGTAGCCCTGGAAGACCATGGCGACGTCGCGGTCTTGCGGGGCGACGTCGCGCACGTCGCGGCCGGCGATGTGGATGCTCCCGGCGTCGGGGTCGTCGAGGCCCGCGATGAGCCGAAGGGTGGTGGATTTGCCGCAGCCCGACGGGCCGATGAGGGCGACGACCTCGCCGCGGTTGACGCGGAGGGTGACGTCGGAGAGGGCCGCGTGGGGGGCCGCGCCGGGGAGGGCCGGGTACGTGCGGGAGACCCCCTCGAGCGCGACCTCCGCGTCGGTCACCCGTGGCGCTCCCGGAGGACGCGCGCGGCGGCGGCCATGTTGCGGAGCTTCTGGTACGCCTCGTCGACGGGGATGTCGGCGGCGTTGCCCGGCGCGAATCCGCAGTCGGGGGCGAGGGCGACGCGCGACGGGTGCAGGTGCTCGAGCGCGCGCTCGACGCGCTCGACGATGGTGGCGGGCGAATCGATGACCTCACCGCGGCAGTCGACGCAGCCGAGGCCGACGTGGACGCGCTCGGGCAGGTCGCGCAGGCAGCGCATGTCGCCCGCCGCGGGGATGGTGAACTCCATCATGAGCTGGTCGACGTCGAGCGCGCGGAGCTGCGGCATGATGGCGTCGTAGGACCCTTCGGCGACCCAGCCCTTGCGGCCCTTGTTGCGTCGGCAGAGGTGGACGGCGCGGCGGACGCCCGTCACCCCTTCGAACACCGAATTGATGAGCCCGACGCAGTGCATCGCCTCCTCGTCGGGGTCGGCGAAGCGGGCGCGGACGGCGGGGTCGACGAAGAGGCAGAGGTGCGGGTCGTCGAGCTGGACGGTGTGGACGCCCGCGTCGCGCAGCGCGATCACCTGCTGGCGGAGCACGGGGACGAGCGCCTTCGCGAACTCGCGGCGCGTGGGGTAGGCGTTGGCCGACTGGGCCTCGTCCCACATGCGGACGGAGAGGAGGTAGGGCGAAGGGAGGGCGACCTTCACGGGGCGCGCGGTGTGGGCGAGGGCGAAGCGCGCGTCGGCGGCGAGGCCGTCGGGGTCGGTGGTGGCGACGGGGCCGACGACGGTGTGCCAGTAGCGCCCGTCCTGGCCCGCGCCCGAGAGCCCGCGGCGGAAGCCGGAGGCCACGTCGCAGATGACGGCGACGTAGGAGAAGCGGCGCCACTCGCCGTCGGAGACGACGTCGACGCCGGCGGCGTCTTGCAGCGCGATGGCGTAGGGGACGGCGCGGTCGAGGACGCGGTCGCAGTCGGCGCGCGAGACGCGGCCCTCGTGGAGGTCGTCGAAGAGATCCTTGAGCATCTGCGGCCGCGGCATCGAGCCGACGACCGTGGTGGGGAAGAGGGGGGCGACGGGGCGGTCGTTCACGGCGCGGACTCCTCCCACCAGCGCTGGGCCGCGGCGAGGTCTTCGAGGGTGTCGATCTCCATGTAGCCTCCGTGCGTGTCGGCGCGGTGGAAGGCGGCGCCGCGCTCGATCATCCATTGGAAGAGGTCGATGAGGTAGGCCTTCTCGAAGCTCCGGCCCTCGCGGAAGGGGCCGCCGGCGTATTGCGCGCGGGCCGCGTCGAAGGCGTCGAGGAAGGTGCGCGCGCCGTCGGCGGTGAAGCGCGCGACGCCGACGAACTCGCCGCTGGCGCTCGCCGGGTCGATGGTGCGGGAGAGCCGGGTGACGCGGTCGCCCTCGGCGAGGAGCTTCTCGCCGTCGCTCTCGGGGTGCTGCGAGCGGTCGCGATAGCGGCGGCGCCAGTCGGTGTCGCAGCCGAGGGTGGCGTCGTGGGCGGAGGCCATCAGCGCGCGCACGATGGCGGGGCGGTAGACGATGTCGGCGTAGGTGCAGAGGAAGCCGTCGCCGAGGTGCTCGCGCGCGCAGAGGAGCGAGAGGAGGATGTTGTTGTGGGCCCAGTCGCGGTTGTCGACGAAGGTGAACTCGGGGTACCGCGCGCGCACCACCTCGGCGCGGTAGCCGCAGATGAAGACCACGTCGCGGCGCGAGAAGCCGCCGGCGGCGAGGGCGTCGAGGATCCAGTCGAGCATGGGGCGCCCCATCACCGGGACGAGCGTCTTGGGGACCTCGTCGGTGCGCGGCCCGAGCCGCGAGCCGCGCCCGGCCCCGATGATGATCGGTCGCATGGCGCGGAGGGTCGCACGAGGGGGGCGGCGCCTTCAATCGCCGAACGCTCGGTGCTAGCGTCGCGCGGATGGCGACCGAGACGCTCACCCTGGGCTTCGTCAGCGACCTGCACTTCGGCCCCGAGGCGCGCTTCGAAGGCAAGCTCCGCAAGCTGACCGCGCACGCGGGCTCCCTCGCTTCGGCGGCGGTGGCGGCGGTCGACCGCGTCGGCGTCGACGCCCTGGTGAACCTCGGCGACGACATCGAGGACGAGTCGCACGACCTCGACCTCGCGCGCTACCTGGAGTGCCAGGCGGCGCTCCGCCACTCGAAGGCGCCGCTGGTCAACGTGGCGGGCAACCACGACCTGATCCACCTGAAGTCGCGCGAACTCGTGCACGCCTGGGAGGGCTCGCTCGGGGCGCCGCGCGCGCTCTACTACAGCTTCGACCTGCGCGGCTGGCACCTGGTGGTTCTCCACACGGTGGAGCGGCGCGACGTGGACATCGCGGTGTCGTCGGAGCAGCTCGAGTGGCTGCGGGCCGACCTCGCGGCGGCGCGGCGCCCGACGGTGGTGCTGATGCACCACAGCGCGTCGGAGCAGGAGATCGAGGACTCGCGGTGGTTTTCGAAGGCCCCCCACCTCGCGCTGGTGAAGAACCGCGCCGAGCTCCGCGCGGTGCTGGAGGCGAGCGGCGAGGTGCGGGCGGTGTTCAACGGGCACCTGCACCGGAACCACTGCGACGTGATCCGGGGCATCCCGTACGTCACGGTGCAGAGCCTGGTGGAGAACCTGGAGGACGACGCGCCGGGGCTGCCCGCGGCGACGTGGGCGGTGGCGCGGCTGACGGACTCGCGCGTGGTGGTGCGGGTGCGGGGCAACGACCCGGCGCGCTACCAGTTCGAGCGTTAGCGCCCGGCCATCGCGGCGAAGCGGGGCTTGAGCGCCCCGTAGAGCGCGCGGTACTGCGCGTGCGCCTCGCGGTAGCGCGCGTGCGCGGCGGCGTCCGGGGAGACGCGCTCGGTCACCCGCACGAGCGCGTCGGCCGCGCCGGCGACGTCGGCGAACACCCCGGCCCCCGCGCCCGCGAGCACCGCCGCGCCGAAGGCCGCGCCCTCGGTGGAGTTGGTCACCGCGACCTCGACGCCGAACACGTCGGCGAGCATCTGGCGCCACACGGCGCTGCGCGCGCCGCCGCCCGTGAGACGCAGCTCGTCGAGCGCCACGGGGGGCTCGGCCTCGCGCATGAGGTCGAGCGAGTCGGCGAGGCCGAAGGAGATGCCTTCGAGCACGGCGCGCGCGAGCTCGGCCTCGCCCGTCACCGCGGAGAGCCCGACGAAGGCGCCGCGCGCGTTCGCGTCGTTGTGCGGCGTCCGCTCGCCCATCAGGTACGGGAGGAAGAGCACGCCCCCTGCGCCCGGCGTGGCCCGTGCGGCGTCGGCGGTGATGGCCTCGTAGGGCTTCTTCGCCACGACATCACGGAACCACCGGAGCGACGCGCCGGCGGAGAGCATCACGCCCATCAGGTACGACGCGCCGGGCACGGCCGCGCAGAAGCTGTGGAGGCGCATGCCCGCGTCGACCCGGAGCGCGTCGGTGTGGGCGACGACGGTGCCCGATGTGCCGAGCGAGACCATCCCGCGGCCCGCGCGCACCACGCCGAGCCCGACGGCGGCGGCTGCGTTGTCGGCGGCGCCCGCGACCACGGGCGTCCCCTCGCGGAGCCCGGTGGCCTCGGCGACGGCGCGCGTCAGCCCGCCGACCACCTCGCACGACTCCCGCGCCTTCGGGAACCACCGCGCGTCGACGCCCACCGCGTCGAGCACCTCGCGCGACCACGATCGCGCCGCGGGGTCGAAGGCCAGCGTCCCGCTCGCGTCGGAGACGTCCGTGCCGAGCTCGCCGGTGAGCGCGAGGGCGACGAAGTCCTTGGGCATCACCACGCGCTCGATGCGGGCGTACACGTCGGGCTCGTGCGCGCGCACCCAGAGGAGCTTCGGGAGCGTGAAGCCCTCGAGCGCGAGGTTGCGCGCGGTGCGGCGGAGCCCCTCGTGGCCGAGCGCGGCGGTGATGGCCTCGCACTCGGCGCGCGTCCGCGTGTCGCACCAGAGGATCGCGCGGCGCACGAGCCGGCGCTCGGCGTCGAGGAGCATCGCCGAGTGCATCTGCCCCGAGAGCCCGATGCCCCGGACGTTGGCGCGCGCGTCGCCGAGGCGCTGCGAGAGTTCGGCGAGCGCTTCGAAGGCCGCGCGGGCGAAGTCGTCGCCGTCCTGCTCGGCGTGGCCCGGCGCGGGCGTGTGGAGGGGGTACTCGCGCGAGGCGGAGGCCACCACGCGGCCGTCGGCGGCGTCGACGGCGATGGCCTTGAGGGCGGAGGTGCCGACGTCGAGGCCGACGAGGAGGTTCATGGTTCAGTCCCAGACGACCTGGAGCTTCATGCCGGCGCGGCCCGAGCGGAGGGCGTCGAGGCCGCGGGCGAGCTCCTCGACGGGGAGGGCCTCGGCGATGAGGTCCTTCACCTTGACGACGCCGTTCTCCATGAGCTTGAAGGCGCGGTCGTAGGTGCGGCGGATGGCGAAGCTGCCGATGATCTCGATGTCGCGGCGGTAGATGTCGAAGGGCTTGATCTCGATGGTGGCATCGGGCGAGCACACGCCGAACACCAGGAAGCGCCCGCCCGGCGCGATGTGCTTGAGGGCCGACTGGACCGCGCGGGGGTTGCCGGTGGCGTCGATCACCACGTCGAAGCCGTAGCGGGCGATCTTGCGGAGCTTCTCGTCCATCGCGTTGTCGGCGACGACGGTGTGGGCGGCGCCGAAGCGCCGGGCCATGTCGAGCTTCGCCTCCACCGTGTCGACCACGGTGACCGACGCGGCCCCGTTGGCGCGCGAGGCCTGGAGCTGGAGCTGCCCGATGGGCCCGGCGCCGAGGATGAGCACCTCGGAGCCGATGTCGATGCGGGCGCGGTCCTGGCCGAACACCACGCAGGCGAGGGGCTCGGTGAAGGCGGCCTCGGAGAAGCTGACGTTGTCGAAGCGGTAGCAGTTGCGGGCGGGGACGCGGGCGAACTCGCCGAAGCCGCCGTCGCGGGTGACGCCGACGGCGTTCCACGCGAGGCAGTGGTTCTGCCGCTGGGTCATGCAGAAGTGGCACTCGTCGCAGGTGACGGTGGGGTCGACCATCACCTTGTCGCCGACCGCGAGGCCCTTCACCTCGTCGCCCACGGCGGCGATTTCGCCCGCGAGCTCGTGCCCCTGCACCAGCGGGTACGTCGGGAAGAACTCCCCGTCGTAGATGTGCACGTCCGTCCCGCAGATGCCGCAGGCGCGGGAGCGCAGGAGGACGTCCTTGGGGCCGATGGCGGGCGTCGGGACGTTTTCGATGACGAGCTCACGCAGACCACGCAGCACGGCGGCTTTCATGGCCGCGGAGCGTCTCAAGAGCCGGCGCGGAAGGGAAGGGCGTTCAGGAGGCGCGCACGACGCAGCGGCCGAAGAGCACGAAGCCGCCGGCGATCTCGTCGACGCCGTAGAGCACCCACCCGAGGGCGGCGTCGGCCGCGCTCACCGCGGCGAACACCCGGACGGGCACGCCGCGCGCGTGATGGAACACCTCCCGCGGTCCGCGCTCGCCGGCCCACATCGCCTGGACGGCGCTGTTGAAGCCGCCGGAGGGCGGATGCGCGGCCCACGCGACGAAGGCTTCGCCGCCCGAGCCGTCGATGGCGCCGTGGGTGCCGTTCCAGGCGGCGGCGCGCTGGAGGAGGGTGGGCTCGCCGAGGAGGGCGAAGGTGTTGACGTCGCGGCGCTCGAGGCTCACGTCGACGTCGCGGCCCTCGCTCTGCACGAGCCGCGTGAGCGCGTCGCCCGCGATCACCGTCGGCGACGCGCTCACCCCGTCGCCCGTGGAACTCCCGACCTGGAGGGCGGCCCCGTGCCCGAACACGAAGCGTCGCTGGAGCACGCGCGTCCCGCCGGCGGTCGCGACGGGTTCGACGGACAGGTAGCCGCCGAGCGTCGGGGCGAACGACGCCGCGGCGCCGTGCGGCGGGGAGAGCGCCGTGTTGGGGGTGTTGGCGCTCTCGGCCATGGCGTTGGCGAAGACGTATCGGCCGTCGGCGAGGACGCCGTGGGCGAGCGACTCCGTGGCCATCCACGCGTGGCGGACGATCGCGCGCGGGAAGTCCGCGCGGCGCGTGAGGGAGAGGTTCATCCCGCCGTCGAGGGCGAGGAGGTAGAGCGACGAGCCCGCGCCGACGACGCCCGCCGCGCCGTCGAACGAGAGCGAGAGGTTCTCGACCCCGTTGGTGAGGAGCGGGAGCGCGAGGGCCGCGCCGTAGGGCGTGAGGGAGTCGGAGAAGCCCTGCACCATCACGCTGCCCCCGCCGTTCGGGTACCACGCGATGACGAGGCCGCCCGCGACGGAGGCCACCTGCGCGGCGCCGACGAGGTCGCGTGTGATCAACGAGGACGAGGCGCACCGGCCGGGCGCGGGCGGGTCGGCGTCGGGCGGCGGCGCGACGTCGGGCGGTGAGGCGACGTCGGGCGAGGCGTCAGGCGCGGCGACGTCGAGGGACGCGACGTCGACGGGTGTGGAGGCGTCGGGGGCGGCGGGGACGATCGTGGCGCTGCCGCACGCGGCGAGGGCGAAGGAGAGGGCGACGAAGGCTCGCATGCCCCGAAGGTGGCCGGGCGCGAAGCCTTCCGTCACGCGAACTACATCAGGCTGACGGTCACGCGCTCGTCGCGGTGGCGTGAGCGCGGGAGCCCGTCGCTCCATACGTCGTAGACCACGTCCATCGCGTGGAGGAGGTCGTCGTAGGCGACGGCGCTGTCGGGTTGGATGGTGACGTTGCGCAGCGTGGGGTCGGCGCGGCGGTGCGCGACCAGCGCGCGGCGGAGGGCGTCGTCGGCGCGCGCGCTCCCGGCGACGGGCTGGAGGTCGCTGGCGGTGCGCCCGACGGCGATGCCCGAGGGGCTCACCACCACGCGGAGGGCGTTCTCCGGGGCGGTGACGGGCGGGGCGTCGGCGGCGCCGTGGGGCTGGTTCGCGCGCACCGAGCCGCTCTCCGACCAGACCGCCGCCATGAGGAGAAACGCGATCATCGAGACCATGAGGTCGATCATCGGGACCATGTTGACGTTGCCGTCCGCGCCGCGGCGCCCCGTCTCCACCTGAACTCCTGCCATCGTGGGCCTCCTGTGTCGGGGAGAGACACCGCCGAGCTTCGGGGCGTTCTTCGCGCGGGCCGGAAAAATGCGGCCCGGCGCCCCTCACCGCACCCGGAGCACCACGGCGGTGATGTTGTCGCGGGCGCCGCGTTCGAATGCCTCGGTGACGAGGTCCTCGCAGGCGGCCTCGGGGTCGCCCGACGCGAGCACCTCGCCGATGCGCGCCTCGTCGAGCGTCTCGAGCAGGCCGTCGGTGCAGAGCAGGTAGACGTCGCCCGCGCGCAGCGCCTCGCCGCTCACCTCGGGGCCCTGCCGCGCGCACATCCCGAGCGCGCGGGTGATCACGTTGGCGTGGGGGAAGCGCTCGCGCGGCGGCAGCTCCATCCCCGTGGCGCGCATCTCCTCGTAGAGCGAGTGGTCGCGGGTGAGCTGCGCGAGGGCCCCGTCGCGCAGGCGGTAGACGCGCGAGTCGCCGACGTGCCCGATGGCGACGTGGCCGCCGCGCACGGCCACGGCCGCGACGGTGGAGCCCATGGACGAGAGGCGCCCGCGCTTCTGCGACGACACCTCGGCGTCGGCGACGCGCATGGCGACGGCGAGGGCGTTCTCGTCGAGGCCGAGGCTCGGGTCGAGGCCGAAGGGCCAGGTCGCGTTGTCGTCGCGCGCGAGGCGCTTGTAGAAGCCGCGCATCGCGGTGATGGCGAGGCCGCTCGCGACCTCGCCGCCCTCGTAGCCGCCCATCCCGTCAGCGACGGCGAAGAGGCCGAGCGAGGGTTCGGCGAGGAAGGCATCCTCGTTGTTGCTCCGGCGGCCCGTGAAGGTGCGGGCCGCGCTCTCGATGGTGAAGGGGGCGGTGTTCGTCATGGCCCCCGGCAATTGCGCGGCGCGTGCCGAGCGAAACGCCCGGGAATGCGTGGGGCCCCTGGGGTGCCGAGGCACCACCCGCCCGGGACGCGGTGGGGCGTGGGCACCCCGGCGGCGCGGTCAGCGGGGCTTCGCGCCGTGGGCGGTGTTGGGGCTCCAGACGCGGGAGTAGGCGTTGGCGATGGAGGGGTCGGCGTGGCGCCAGGCGGCCGGGAGCTCGACGAGGCCGTCGGAGTGGAGCGCGTCGTAGAAGGCGTCGCACATCACCCCGCACACGACGGAGAAGACGCGCGGGTCGGCGATGAAGTCGAGGGTCTCGTCCTGGAAGAGCTGCGCCTCGGACTCCTCCTCCATCGCCTCGAGGCGCAGGAGGATGGGCTCCTGCACGCCCATCACGAGGCGCTCGAGGAAGTTGCGCTCGAAGGCCTCGCGGAAGCGCGGGAAGGCCGCCGCGGAGATCCGAGGCGCGAGCCCCTCGCCCGGCCCCGCCCCCGACTCCTTCACCACCTGCGCGGTGAAGCCCCGCAGGTCCCTCCGGAAGGTGTCGGTGAGGAACTCCGTCAGCACCTCGATCACCACCGGCAGGAGCTTCTCGAGCTCGGGCGCCTTGCGCGAGAGCAGCGACACCTGGAGGTCCTTCTCCAGGCGCGCGAGCCGGTCGAGCGACTCGTTGTAGACGTCCTCCGTCTCGTAGTTGAGCGACTGGAGGTCGTCGACGATCTGCGCCTTCGCGCGCAGCATCGCGTAGTACACCGCCTGCTCGGGGAGCATCACCACGCGGGCGGCGAGCTCGTCGGGCGTTGCGTTGTGCCCGAGCGCGGCTTCGAAGAAGAGCGTCGTCACCCGCCGCGAGAGCGTGTCGAGCTTCGCCCGGATGAAGGTCGCCCGCTTCGCGTCGAGGAGCTGCTCCAGGCGCCCGCGCAGCAGCGACGTGAGCTCGGCCTCGCGGTCGTTGGCCGACGGCGCCGTGCTCCCGGTCGGGCCCCGCACCTTCTGGATCGCCTTGAGCTCCGCGATCACCGAGTCGGTGATCTTGTCGAGCTCCGCGTTGGTGCGCTGGTCGGGCTCGAAGAACACCACCCGCGCGCTCACCTGCTCGTCGCGCAGCTTCATCGCCGCGCCGGCGAGGTCGAGCCGCTGCTGCGCGCTCACCATGAGCAGCGAGCCCGGCACCGCCGAGCGCCGCGCCGTGATGGGCCCCGGCTTCGGCCCGAAGCGCCCCGTCGAACTCGGCTTCGCGCCCTCGGGGATGGCCGGGGGCCTCGACGCCGTGGCCGACCCCGGAGGCGCCGGCGGACGCGGCGGCATCGACGCCCCGGGCGGGCGCGGGGGCGCGGACACCGCGGGCGGGCGCGGCGGCGCGGGTTGCAGGGGTGGGGGGCGCCTGGAGTTGCTCACGGGGTGCGGTCGCCTCTTCGCAAGCGTCCGTGTACCTCGCGGGGCGCCGCCGCCGCAACCTTCCCGCGTGGCCCGTCGCCGCCGGGTGTGCCATCTTCGGTGCCCCGCGCGGCGCCTCGCCCGATGCCGCCGCCGCCTCCACCCTCTCCCTCCGCCACACCCCTTCCACGAGAGCACGACGATGAGCGTCCGTGAGTTCATCGCCCTCGGCACCAGCAGCCAGGTGCCGACGCGACGGCGCAACCACAATGGCTATTTCCTGCGCTGGGACGACGAGGGCTTCCTCTTCGACCCGGGCGAGGGGACGCAGCGCCAGATGGCCTTCGGCGACCTCCCCGCCAGCGCCATCCACCGCATCTTCGTCACCCACTTCCACGGCGACCACTGCCTCGGCCTCGCGGGCATCATCCAGCGCCTCTCGCTCGACCGCTGCGACCACCCGGTCACCGTGCACTACCCCGCCAGCGGCGAGGAGTTCTTCCAGCGCCTGCGCTTCGCGTCGATCTACCACCCGGCCGTCGAGCTCGTCCCCGCGCCCGTCACCGTCCCCGACGCGGGCGTCGTCTGCATCGCCGAGAGCGCGAACTACACCGTCCACGCGCACCGCCTCGACCACCCGGTGCCCACCGTCGGCTACCGCATTCAAGAGCGCCCCGGCCGGCGCTTCGTGCCCGAGCGCCTGCGCGAGTTCGGGCTCGCCGGGCCCATCATCAGCGAGCTCGCCGCGCGCGGCAGCGTCACCGTCGACGGCCGCGCCGTCGCCCTCGACGACGTCTCCGTGCCCAAGGAGGGGAGCGCCGTGGCCTTCGTGATGGACACCCGCGCGTGCCCCGGCGCCGTGGCCCTCGCGCGCGACGCCGACCTGCTCGTGATGGAGGCCACGTACAGCGCCGCCGACCAGGCGCTCGCCGACGCCCACGGCCACGCGAGCTCCGCCGACGCCGCCCGCACCGCCCTCGCCGCCGGCGCCCGCCGCCTCGCGCTCACCCACTTCTCCCAGCGCTACGAAAGCACCGCGGAGCACGTCCGCGAGGCGCGCGAGATCTTCCCCGACACGGTGGCCCTCGACGACCTCATGCGCCTGCCCGTCCCGCGGCGAAGGTGACAGCGCTGGCACCGGGGGTGCAACATCCCGCGCGCCCGACACCCTCAGGAGCCCCTCCCATGAACCGCGCCTCCCTCCTCATCGCCCCGCTCGTCGCCGCGCTCGCCGCGTGCGGCTCGGTGGTGGTGGTTCCCATCGGCCCGCGCGCCGACGCCGCCCCTACGCCCGACGTCTCCCCCACGCCCGACGCCGTCGCGCCCGATGGGGCACCCGTCAACGACGGCAGCGTCATCCCGCCCCCGCCGCCCATCGACGTGCCCGCGGTCGACGTCACCCGGCCGCCGCCTCCGCCGCCTCCCGGCGACGGCGGGACGGACCCCCTCCGTGCGACCTGCGCCCGGGTGTGTGACCGCATGGCACGCGATTGCGGCACGGCCTCCAGCAACTGCGTCGACCAGTGCGCGATGGTGGGCGGCGCGCCCAACTACGCGACGTGCAGCGCGCAGGTGCTCGCGGCCTACGACTGCGTGACGCGGACGGGCTTCACCTGCGGCCCGATGGGGATGGCGCAGCCGCCGCGCGCGTGCGCCTCGTTCTTCATGGCCGCGACGGGCTGCCTCAACGGCGGCGTCGACCCGCCGCCCCCGCCGCCGCCTCCCCCGGGCGACGGCGGCCCCGCGCCCACCTACCCCGGCTGCGCCGAGGCCTGCGCCCTCGCCGACCGCGCGTGCGGGATGAGCGACACGGGCTGCGCCGCCAACTGCTCCGACGCCGCCACCATGCTCGGTGGGACGTGCCAGCGCGTGTTCGACCAACTGCTCATCTGCGTCCAGCGCAACGGCTTCGTCTGCAGCGGCGGCAACCCGCGGCCCGCCGCCGCCTGCGACGCCCTCTCGATGCGCCTGCAGATGTGCGGCAGCGGCGGAAGCGGCGGAGGGACGCCCCTCGTCGACGCGGGCGCGCCCGACCGCTGAATCTCCGTCGCGCGGCGACGTCACGCCGTGTTCCTCGCCACTTCCGCCTTGTGCGCCGCCGTCCCGGTCGGTGAGACTGCGCCCCGCGCGCCGGGGACCGTCAGGCGCCGTGCGCCGACCGAGACGTCCGCCCCATGTCCGAGAGCCTCCTCCCCGAGCTCCAGGCCCCCAGCACCCGACGGCACCAGGAGTCGATCGACGCCGCCGCCCGGGCCTCCGCGCGCGTTGGCTTCTCGGAGGAGGCCTTCCGCGACTCGGTGCTCGGCGTCCGCGACGACGTCGACGTCTACGCGCGCGCGCTCCACGTCGTCGAGCGGCGCAAGGTGCTCCTGCGCACGGGCCCGGGGCCCGGCCGGTCGCGCGAGCAGAAGGCGCTCCCGGCGCCCGAGGGGGTCGACCCGTGGGCGGTCGACGTCCACGCGCTGCCCGACGCCACGCGCGTCGTCGCGTGGTGCCCGGCGTGCCTCGGGAGCGGCGCTTCGAAGTGCCCCGCCTGCCGCGGCGCGGGCAAGGTCCGCTGCGCGCGCTGCGACGGCGCCGGCGTCGACGCGCGCGGCGCCGAGTGCGCGCAGTGCGGCGGGATGAAGAAGCTCCCGTGCACCGAGTGCAAGAGTGGTCAGCTCCCGTGCACGGGCTGCAAGGGCGCGGGCGAGGTGACGGCGTGGCTCGAGGTCGAGCGGAGCACGCGGACGGCGGCGTGCGTCCACCCGATGGGCGCCGCGGCGCGCGCTCACCCCAACGTGAGCGACCCGGCGGACTTCGACCTCGACCCGTCGCGCTTCGTCGCCACGCGCGTCGAGGACACGGGCGCGCGGCCGCCGGGCGACGCGCCGCGCGAGCTCCTCCCCGCGGGGCTCAAGCCCGACGAGCGCGTGGTGAGCACGAGGGTCCAGCGCTTCCAGACGGTGCGGTGCCTCGTCACGTACGGGACGGCGCTCGCGACGGGCGTGGTGCCGGTGGGGGGCACGCCCCCCGAGGTCGACGGGACGGCCGACTGGCGCCCGATCGAGCTGCGGCGCAACGTCACCCTGGCCTTCGGGGCGGTCGCGGTGGGGGCCGGGGTGTTCCTCGCGGCGGGCAACGCGTCGCGGCACGCGTGGTACGCGCAGGGGGCGCAGGGGCCGACGCTGGTGGCGCTCGCGGTGGCGCTCTCGCTCGCGTCCACGTTCACGCTCGCGGGGCTCCTGCTCGCGCCGCCCGCGCGCACGCCGATGCGGCTGTGGGTCCCCGCCGGCGCGCTGATGCTGCTGACGGGCGCGCTCGCGCTGGTGGCCTCGCGCGGCCGCCCCCGCGCCGCCCACGCGCAGGCCAGCTTCGACGCCGGCGACCTCGCGCGCGCCGCCCTCGAGGCCGACGCCCTCCGCGCGCTCGACGTCGACCGGGCGTCCGGCGAGGCGATCCTCGACCGCGTCCACCTGCGCAGGCTCACGCGCGCCGCCACGCCCGAGGCGAAGGCCGCGTCGGCGCGCGAGCCCTGGTACCGCGACGAGTCGCGCCAGGAGGCCCGCCGCGCCGTTGCGACGTCCATCGAGCAGGCCGCCGCGGGCGCCGACGACGCGCGCGCGACGGCGCTGGCCGACCTGGCGCGGGAGTTCGCCCCGCCGCTGCGCGAGCGGCTGCTGCGCGACGCGGCGCTGCGGCGGGCGGGCGCGTGCGTGGAGGCGGGCGACGGCCGCTGCGTGCGCGACGAGACCACGCGCGCCCTCGAGCACGGTGCGGAGCCGGCGCAGACCGACCCGCTGCTCGTCCGCGGCCGCGCCCGCTGCGCCGAGTCGCTGCGCGCGCTGGTGGCGCGGGCCGAGGCGGCGAGCGCCCCGGCGACGCAGGCGACCGCGCTGCGCGACGCGATCGCGCGCTCGGAGGGGTGCACCGCGCTGACGCAGGAGCCCACCACGCCGACGGCCGACGCGTTGCGCGCGCGGCTCACCGCGGCGGAGGCGCGCGCGGCGGCCGAGCGGCGCGCGGCGGAGGCGAGGCCCGAGGGGCGCGAGGGCGCGGAGGTGGCGCAGGCCGCGCCGCGGCGACGGCGGCGGCGGCACTGAGCCGCGGAGGGGGGTTCAGCCGAAGTGGTGCGCCGAGATGCGCGCGCCCATCAGCCCGCCGCGCCACGCGGTGCGGCCGCGGTCGCTCCCTGCGGCGCCGGCGATTACCATCAGCGGGAGCAGGTGCTCCTCGCGCGGGTGCGAGCGGCGGCCGCCGGGCGCGCCGGCCCAGCGCGTGAGGCGCTCGTCGCGGGCGGCGGCGTCCATCGCGACGGTCTCGTCGAGCCACGCGTCGAACGCGGCCGACGCGGTGGCGACGTCGCCGCCGCGGAAGAAGCCCTGCATGTTGTGGTAGCTCATGCCGCTGCCGAGGATGAGCACGCCCTCGTCGCGCAGCGGGGCGATCGCGCGGCCGACGCGGAGGTGCTCGGCGGGGTCGAGGCCGCGGCGCAGCGACATCTGCACGGTGGGGACGTCGGCGTCGGGCCAGGTGAGCTTCATCGGGACGAAGGTGCCGTGGTCGAAGCCGCGCGCGGGGTCCTCGCGGCTCTCGATGTTGGCGGCCGTGAGGAGCTCGCGCACGCGGCCCGCGAGCGCGGGGTCGCCGGGCGCGGGCCAGGTGACCTGGTACGACTCGGGCGGGAAGCCGTAGTAGTCGTAGAGCATCGGCGGGCGGGGGGAGGTCATCACGGTGACGACGGGCTCCTCCCAGTGGGCCGAGACCATCAGCACGGCGCGCGGGCGAGTCGGCGCGAGGTCGCGCACCGAGCGGAGGTAGTCGGCGAGGGGGCGGAGCTCCGACGGGTCGCCGAGGCCCTCGACGAAGGGCCACGGGCCGCCGCCGTGGGGGAGGTAGGCGACGGGGAGGCGGGAGGTGTTCATGGGGTGACGCTCCGGGCGGCGCGCGGGGGTGGCGGCGCGGTCGGTGGTGCACGCGGCGAGGGCGGCGGCGCCGAGGGCCGCGATCGCCTCGCGGCGCGTGAGCTCGTCGGGGTCGTCGTCGCGGTGCTTCATGCGACGCAGCTTGCGGAGCCCGACGCATCCCCACAAGCGCACGCGATCGAACGTCGGCCGCCCACTAGAGCAACGGTGGAGGCCGCGGGCGGAGCGTCAGGGCAACGCGCTCAGGGGCGCTCGACCTGGACGGTCTCGGCGACGGCGATGGCGGCGCGGTCGGGTTTGACGGAGCCCGGCGAGGTGAGGAGCGCTGGGCGCCAGTGGCCCGCGACCGAGCAGCCCGCGAGCGCCTCCGCGAGTTGGAACGCGTCGGCCGGGCGCTCGTCGGGGGACTTGTCGAGGCAGCGCAGGACGAGGGCCTCGAGGTCGGCGGGGACGGGCGAACCGCGGACGGCGCTCGGCGGCGCGACGGGCTCGTTCAGTTGGGCGAGGAGGAGGGCGACGGCGCTTTCGCCTTCGAAGACGTGGCGGCCGGTGAGGAGGAAGTAGAGCACGCCGCCGAGGGCGTACACGTCCGCGCGCGCGGTGGCGGGTTGGCCGCGCACCACCTCGGGCGCGAGGTACGCGGGGGTGCCGGCGATGGCGCCGGTCTTGGTGAGGTGGGCATTCTCGGCCTCGGCCTCGCGGCGCACGATGCCGAAGTCGAGCACCTTGACGAAATCGCGCTCGCCGCCGGCGTTGGTGACGAAGAGGTTCTCGGGCTTCACGTCGCGGTGGACGAGGCCGCGGCCGTGGGCCTCGGCGAGGGCGCGGGCGGCCTGGGCGGCGAGGTAGAGCGCGCGCTCGGGCGGGAGCGGGCCCTCGCGCTCGACGAGCTCGACGAGGTTCTCGCCGGCGAGAAGCTCCATGGCGTAGTAGTGGATGCCGTCGTCGGTGACGCCGTAGTCGAACACGCGCACGGTGTTGGGGTGCGTGAGCTCCGTCATCGCGCGCACCTCGCGTTCGAAGCGGGCGGCGGCCTGTGCGGGGTCGCCGGGCGCGCGGAGGATCTTCACGGCGACTTCGCGGTGGAGGCCCTTGTGCCACGCGGCCCACACCTCGCCCATGCCGCCCGCGCCGAGGCGCCGCCGGAGCTGGTAGCGCCCGATGCTTCGGCTCTCGAACACCTGCTGCCGCAGCGACCACGACAGGCTCGCGCCGATGGACGCGAGGCCCGCGACGAGCACGCCGAGGAGCGTGTTGACGGCGAGCGGGACGAGCGCGCCGGGCGCGTGCATCGCGGCGTGCTGCACCGGGTCGCGCACCGCGTAGCCGACGAGCACGAGCGGGTAGACGAGGGTGCAGGCGGCGGCGACGGGCAGGATGCGCTGCCAGGGGAGCGGGCTGAAGCCGAGGACGGCCAGGATCACCAGCCCGCCGGGGTTGTAGGGGCTGTGGATGCCGCCGAGGCGCGTGCCCACCGCGGCGATGCCGCCGTTGACGCACACCGCGAGGGCGAGGAGCCAGAGGGTCATCGCGCGGTAGCTCTTCGCGCGGATGATGCCCTCCAGGCAGAGGGCGAGGAGCGCGAAGACGACGGCGCGGATCGCGAGCGAGCGGGCGAGGGTGCCCGGGTACATCGCGCGGTCGAGCGCGAGGTCGAACGGCGCCCACACGAGCCAGCCGAGGTAGCCCGGGACGCGCGCGCGGCGGTAGAAGGCCGCGGCGTGGGCGAGGTCCTGGCGCTCGGCGAGCGAGTGGATCGCGCCGCGGGCGGCCACGGTGGCGGCGCCGGTGGGGGAGGCCGCGGGCTTCATCGAGCCGGCCTGGAGGGGTGACGGGGCGACGGCGGTGACGTCGTGTGCGACGTCGGCGACGGCGGTGACGTCGTGGGCGACGTCGGCGCGCGTCGTCGGGAGGGCGCGGGGCTTGGGGGAGGGGTCGCCCACCGGTGCTGGGGGCGATTGGGGCACGGGAGCGCGCGCGGCGTCAACCGCGCCGCGCGGTCACTGGTTCATCGACTCGAGGAACTCGCGGTTGCTCTCGGTCCGGGTGATCTTGTCGAGGAGGAACTCCATCGAGTCGATGACGTTGAGCGGGTGCAGGAGCTGGCGGAGCAGCCACACGCGCTGGAGCGTGAACTCGGGCAGGAGCAGCTCCTCCTTGCGCGTCGCCGACTTGTTGATGTCGAGGCACGGGAAGATCCGCTTCTCCATGAGCTTCCGGTCGAGGTGCACCTCGCTGTTGCCGGTGCCCTTGAACTCCTCGAAGATCACCTCGTCCATGCGCGACCCGGTGTCGACGAGGGCCGTCGCGATGATGGTGAGCGAGCCGCCCTCCTCGAGGTTGCGCGCCGCGCCGAAGAAGCGCTTCGGCTTGTGCAGCGCGTTGGCGTCGACGCCGCCCGAGAGGATCTTGCCCGACGCGGGGACCACCGTGTTGTAGGCGCGCGCGAGGCGCGTGATCGAGTCGAGGAGGATCACCACGTCGCGCTTGTGCTCGACCATGCGCTTGGCCTTCTCGATCACCATCTCGGCCACCTGGACGTGGCGCGTGGCGGGCTCGTCGAAGGTGCTGGAGATCACCTCGCCGCGCACCGAGCGCTGCATGTCGGTGACCTCCTCGGGCCGCTCGTCGATCAGCAGCACGATCAGCTCGGCGTCGGGGTGGTTGGCGCTGATGGCGTTGGCGATGTTCTGCAGGAGGACGGTCTTGCCGGCGCGGGGCGGCGAGACGATGAGGCAGCGCTGGCCCATGCCGATCGGCACCAGCAGGTCGATGATGCGGGTCGAGTTGTTCTTGCGGTCGTACTCGAGGTTGAAGCGGCGCTGCGGGTAGAGCGGCGTGAGGTTGTCGAAGAGGATCTTGTCGCGCGACACCTCGGGCGCGTCGCCGTTGATCTTGTCGACCTTGAGCAGCGCGAAGTAGCGCTCGTTGTCGCGCGGCGGGCGGACGGTGCCCTGCACCGCGTCGCCGGTGCGGAGGTTGAAGCGGCGGATCTGCGACGGCGAGACGTAGATGTCGTCGGGGCCCGGGAGGTAGTTGTAGTCCGGCGCGCGGAGGAAGCCGAAGCCGTCCGGGAGGCACTCGAGCACGCCCTCGGCGCCGACCTCGCCCTTGCGGCCCGCGTACGCCTGGAGGAAGGCGAAGATCAGCTCCTGCTTGCGCAGGCCGGCCGCGTTCTCGATGTTGAGGTCCTTCGCCATCTGCACCAGCTCGGGCATCGGCTTCTGCTTGAGGTCGCGGAGGTTGATCGATTCCATGTCTCTCGGTCTCTCTTACGGTGGGGTGGGCGGTGCGCCGGCGCAGGGAGCGCCGTGCGGTCGGTGTTTCCGGTGGGGGGCGGGGGAGGGGTGCGCGCGCCCGCGGGCGGCGCCGGCGTCACGGTGTCGTGCGGGGTCTCAGTGGCTCATCGGGGGGGCAGGGAAAAAGTGCGCCGGTGCGCGGCGCGGAAGCTAGAAGGCACCGCCCGGGGGTGTCAAGCGGGCCACGCGCCCGCCCGACGTCCGCCGGTCAGTCGTCTTCATCGAGGGGCTCCTCGTCGGCGTCCGCGTCGTCGTCGTCGTCGACGTCGTCGTAGTCCGGGTCGGGGTCCTCGTCGTCGACCGACTCCTGCGTCTCGTACTTCAGCTCGATCCCGACGTCCGCGAGCTGCGACTCGAGCAGGTCGAGCAGCTCCTCGACGTCCTCCGCCGACCACTCCTCCAGCGTGTCGCCGAGGAAGTCGTAGAAGTCCGTGGAGATGCGCCGCTCGATCTCCTCGACCTGGTCCTCGCTGAAGGAGTCCAGGATGTCGTCGCGCAGCGTATCGGTGTCGCCCTCCTCGATGGCGTCCTGCGCCGAGAGACGGATCTGCTTGACCGCGCGCTTGTCGAGAACGATCTCCATCGCTGCTCTGCCTCTTGTAGTACCGGCCCGCGACACTCCGTCGCGCGCCCCGTGGGCCGCCAACAAACACGATCCGCGGGGCGCTTTCAACTGTCTTCGACGTCCCGTATCGTCGGCGCGTGTCCGCCGCCCCCCCGCGCCTCACCGCCGCCGCGCTCCTCGCCGGGCTCTCCGCCCTCGCGCCGGCCGCGCGCGCCCAGGACTTCGCGGGCGCATCGGGCGCGTCGGGCGCGCCGGTCACGTCGGGCGCCGCGGCGACCCCGCCGAGGCCCGTCCCCGGCGTGACCTTCCCCTTCCTGCCCTACACCTTCGCGGTGGGCGCGGTCTCCACGTCGGCCCTGCTGGTGCCCGACTCGGTGTGCCCCGACGCGAGCGACGTGTGCCCCTTCGGCGGCGGCGGCGGGATCTTCGTCGGCGGCGGCTACCGCTACCACCGCACGCGCGAGTGGCTGGCGGGCTACGACCTCTCGCTGCGCAACGCGCGCAACCTCTTCGCGTCGGCGACGCTCCAGCAGGTGCGCATCGAGCACCGCTGGCTCTTCTTCACGACGGCGGCGCACAACTTCGAGGCCTTCGCGGGGGTGAGCGGCGCGGTGGCGCTCTTCGGCGAGCTGCTCGGCGTGCGCACGGTGGGCGTCGCGCTCGGCGCGTCGGCCGGGGGCACCTACAACCTCGGCGCGTTCGCCCGCCTCGGGCTCGCGGCGCGGGTCGACGCGACGCGCTTCCTCGTGCCCTTCATCGCGGGCGACGGGGTGCTGCGGGCCGACGGCGGCGTGGCGACGGTGTCGGCGTCGCTGATGCTGCTCGCGGAGTTTCTGGGGCGCTGAGGGGCTGCGTCAGGCGCGGGGCCAGTGGACGGCGGGGTAGGGGGCGCCGGGGCGGGCGAAGAAGTAGCCCTGGAGGAGGCCGCACCCGAGGGTCTCGAGCGCGCGGCACTCGTCGAGCGTCTCGATGCCCTCGGCGATCACCTGCGTGCCGAGCTCGCGGCAGAGGGTGATCACCGCGGAGACGAGCTTGGCCTTGGTGGGCGAGGCGTGGATGCCCCGGACCAGCTCCATGTCGATCTTGACGATCTCGGGGTGCAGGAGGACGAGGCTGGTGAGCCCGGCGTAGCCGGCGCCGAGGTCGTCGACGGCGATGCGGTACCCGAGGGCGCGCAGCGCGGTGACCTTCTCGCGCGCGCCGTTGAGGTCGTGGAGGGAGGCGCGCTCGGTGATCTCCAGCACGACGCGCTCGGCGCAGCGCGAGAGGGGCGACTGCGGGTCGAAGAGGTCGGCGTCGTCGAGGGAGGAGGGGTGGAGGTTGACGAGGACGGTGAGCGACTCGGGGGCGCCCTCGATCATCCGCGCGACGTGGCGGCGGATGTGCCGGTCGAGGTCGACGGAGCGGCCGAGGCGCTCGGCGAGCTCGACGAAGGCGCCGCCGTGGGGGATGGAGGGGTCGCTCGAGCGCACGAGGCACTCGTAGGCGAAGACGTTGCGCGTGGTCATCGAGACGACGGGCTGGACGGCGACCCAGAGGCCCTTGAGGGCGCGCTCGTAGCGGCCCGAGAGCTCAATGGAGAGGGAGTCGGGCGGCGGGAGCAGCGTCGGGGGGTTGAGCACGCGCTCGTTGCGGTGGCTCACCGCGTCGCGGAGGCTCTCGATGAGGTCCTGCGCGGAGCAGGGCTTCTGGAGGAAGCGGAAGATCCCCGCGCGGTTGACGGCCTGGATGGCGGTGTCGAGGCTGGCCTTGCCCGTCAAGAGAATGCGCACCGTGTACGGGTGCGACGACCGCACCTGCCGCAAGAACTCCGACCCACTCATGTCGGGCATGAGCTCGTCGGAGACCACGACGTCGAACTCGCGCTCGGCCATCAGCGCGAAGGCGTCCGAGACGCTGTTGGCCGCGGCCACCTCGAAGGGCTCGCAGCTCAAGACGCGCCGTAGCGCGGTGGTCATCTGGGGCTCGTCGTCGACGAACAAGACCCGGGCGCGGGCGGCGGCTCGGGCGGCGGCTGCGTTCTCCATCGCTGCTTCCATAACATCACTCTCCAACGGCGTGGCGCTCGAACACTTGAGCTTCGCGGCGGGCGTACGAAGACGCTCCACCCGGCGGCGGGGCGCGCGGCCGCGACGGGTGGATCTTTCCCGCGGAGGCTGGTGTATCGTCGCCCCCGATGGCTGAACGAGCGGGGCCTTTGCCCAACGTCACGGTCGTGCAGCGGGACGCGCTCGGCGCGACGCTCACCGCCACGCGGCGCCGGCCGCGGGTCGCCTGGCAGGACGCCTCGGGGCCCCACGCCGCCGCGCTCGACGGGCGCGCGGTGCTCGGGGCCGCGCCCGGGGTCGACCTGGTGGTGAGCGACCCGGCGGTGTCGCGCCTCCACCTCGAGTTCGAAGCGCGCGACGACGGCGTCTGGGTGCGCGACCTCGGGAGCAGGAACGGCACCTTCGTCGAGGGCGTGCTGGTCCAGTCGGCGCGCGTGCCCGACGGCGGGCGCGTGCAGGCGGGGGCGACGTCCCTCACGGTGAGCTACGAGCCCGCCCCCTCGCCGGTGGAGCTGCACCCCGACGGGCGCTTCGGGCCGCTGCTCGGGCGCTCGATGGCGATGCGCGAGCTCTTCGCGCGGCTGGCCCGCATCGCGGCGACGGACTCCACCGTGCTCGTGCAGGGGGAGACGGGCACGGGCAAGGAGCTCGTCGCCGAGGCGATCCACGGCGCGTCGCCCCGCGCGGCGGAGCCCTTCGTCATCGTCGACTGCGGCGCGCTGCCCGAGAACCTCCTCGAGGCCGAGCTCTTCGGCCACGCCAAGGGGGCCTTCACCGGCGCGGCCAACGCGCGGGCGGGCGCCTTCGAGACGGCCGAGGGGGGGACCGTCTTCCTCGACGAGGTCGGCGAGCTGCCGCTCTCGATGCAGCCCAAGCTCCTGCGGGCGATCGAGTCGCGCGCGGTGCGGCGCATCGGCGAGAGCGCCTACCGCAAGGTCAACGTGCGCATCGTGTCGGCCACGCACCGCGACCTGCGCACGATGGTCAACTCGGGCGCCTTCCGCGAGGACCTCTACTTCCGCCTCGCGGTGCTGCCCGTGGCCGTGCCGCCGTTGCGGGGCCGCGCGGAGGACATTCCCCTGCTCGTCCAGCACTTCCTGCCGCCGGGCGCGGGGGGCGCGCTGCCGCCGGAGCTCATGCGCGAGCTCGCCGCGCGGCCGTGGCTCGGCAACGTGCGCGAGCTGCGCAACTTCGTCGAGCGCGCGGTGGCCCTCGGCGCGAAGGAGGCGCTCGCGATGATCCCCGCGGGGCAGAAGAAGCCCGAGGGCGCCGGGGCCGACGGGCTCCCCTCGGTCGACCTCGACCAGCCCTTCAAAGACCTCCGCGAGCGCTGGCTCGACCACCTCGAGCGCGCCTACGTCGCCGGCCTCCTCCAGCGCCACCACTGGAACGTCTCCGCCGTCGCCCAGGCCGCCGGCCTCGACCGCACCTACGTGCACCGCCTCATCCGCAAGCACGACCTCGAGCGCGGCGCGTAGGCACCGCGCGGGTCAGAGGTCGCGGATCATCCGCAGGCGGACGGTTTCGAAGCCCATCTCCTCGTAGAGCTTGCGGGCGACGACGTTGTCGGCGTCGACGCCGAGGCCGATGCCGCCGAGGCCGCGGGCGCGCGCCACCTCCTCGGCCTTCTCGACCAGCAGCCGCCCCCAGCCACGCGAGCGGTGCTTGCGCACGATGGCCATGGTGTTGACCCACAGCCGGGGGATGCCCGTCCGCACGTCGTCTTCCTCGGAGAGCCAGAGGTGCCCGGCGTAGCCGCCGTCGTCGTCCTCGAGCACGTAGAGCGCGGCCTTGTCGGCGGTGGGCCCGGCGGCCGACCACCCGTAGCGCTCGCGCAGCACGTCGGGCCAGCGCGCGCGGAAGCGCGCCCGCGCGGCCTCGGAGGCGTACCGGAGCGTCGCGTCGCCGGTCTCGAGGTCGAGGGCGAGGAAGTCGTCCCAGTCGGTCTCGCGGTACGGGCGGAGCGTCGGCATCGGCGGGATGTTCCTGTGGGAGCGGGCGGAGCGTCAAGCGACACTTCGCGGGCGGCGCCTCTGGTACCCTCCGCGGCGCCATGGAGATCGTGCTGGTCATGGGCTACCCCGCGTCGGGGAAATCGTCGTGGGCGCTCGCGCATTTCCCCGCGCACCGCCGCCTCAACCGCGACTCGCTCGGGGACAAGACCCTCGACGACCTCGTCCCCCTCGCCGCCGCCGCGCTCGACGAGGGCGCCCCGGTGGTGCTCGACAACACCTACGCGGACCGCGCCTCGCGCGCGTCCATCCTCGCGCTCGGCCGGGCGCGCGGTGTGCCGGTGCGCGCCGTCGTCCTCGACACCACCATCGAAGACGCCCAGTACAACGCCGCCGAGCGCATGGTGCGGAAGTACGGGTCGCTCCCGTCGCCCGCGGAGATCAAGAAGCTCGCCCGCCAGGACCCCAACACCTTCCCGCCCGCGGTTCTCTTCCGCCACCGCAAGGTGTTCGAGGAGCCCACGGTGGCCGAGGGATTCACCGCCGTCGAGCGCGCCCGCTTCGCCCGCGCATCACAGCCCGCGGGGTACGTGAACAAGGCCGTGCTCGTCGACTACGACGGCACCCTTCGCCGGACGAAGAGCGGCGCGAAATACCCGACGTCCCCCGACGACGTCGAGCTGCTCCCGGGCCGCGCGGAGGTGCTCCGGCGCTACGCCGCCCAGGGGTACAAGCTCCTCGGCGTGTCGAACCAGAGCGGCGTCTCGAAGGGCGAGCTCACCGAGGAGACGGCGCGCGCGTGCTTCGCCCGCACCAACGAGCTGCTCGGGCTCGACGTGGAGGTGGCCTTCTGCCCGCACGAGCCCGCCCCCATCAACTGCTTCTGCCGCAAGCCGATGCCGGGCCTCGCGGTGGCCTTCATCGAGCGCCACAAGCTCTCGCGCGCCCACACGACGATGGTGGGCGACATGACCACCGATCGCACCTTCGCGGCGCGCGCGGGCATCCGCTACGTCGACCAGGGGGAGTTCTTCGCCGGCGGGTGACGTCTACGTCTGCGCGAAGACCGCTCGGCCCGACGACGCCGTCGCCGCGCGCGTGATCCAGCGCCGGAGCACGGCGGGGTCGGACTCGGCTGCGACCTTCGCCCGCTGCGCAGCGGAGAGCGCGATGCCCCGCGCCTCCAACACCTGCACCACCGTGTCGCGGAGCGTGCCCAACGTCCCCCGCTCGATGCCCCGCTCGATGCCCCGCTCGATGCCCCGCTCGAGCTGGTGTTGCATCAACTGGTCGTAGAGCTTCTGGGTCTCCATCAGGGTCCTCCTGGCGTCGAGGTCGAGGTCGGGTTGCTTCACCAGCTCCAGGTGCAGACGCACCACCATGCGCGCGGAAACTATACGCTCCGGCGCGTCGGGCGGAAGGGCCTCCAGCTCGCGCAGCGCCCGCTCCCGCGTCGCGCCCGCGCCCATCGTCCGCACCAGCAGCGTCGCCCGCTCCTCCGGCAGCCTCGGGATCACCACCAGGCGGAAGGTCGCGTCCGGCGGGCCCACCCAGCACCCGGGGCGCCCCGGCCACGGGCGAAGCCACTGCCGGCGCCGCCCCTCCACCGGGTCCCCCGCGCAGAGCGCGCAGAGGTACGGCGGCTTTTCCGGCGGGCGCGCCTTGCGCTTCTCCGCGTCGAGGATGAGCGCCTGCCACCACACGTCGCGCTTGCGCAGCCACGAGCTGATCACCGCCGAACTCGGCGGCCTCTGCGCGAACTCGAAGAGCTCTTGCGGGGCGAGCAGCCGCTCGAGGAAGTCGCGCGGGCGCCTGGGCCGCCGGGCCGGGTCGAGGACGAAGCGCAGGTCGGCGAACTGCGGCTCCGCGGACAGCCGTGCGTCGCTCTCGGCCACGCCGAAGCGGGACACCACCGCCGCCGTCAGGTCCTTTGCGTATGTGTCGAAGGGCGTGCGGTTCACCCCCAGGGCCTCGCACGGGAACGGGCGGCGGCGCCACTTTCCGGCGCACGTGCGCTCACCGCGGGCGGGCGTTCTTCGCGGGCGGGTGACGCCGCACGACCGCGAGCCCCAGCGCCGTCTCGCGCACCACGCAGAGCGTCGCCTCGTCGGCCCAGAACACCAGCCGCTCCACGTCGCTCGTCTCCGCGCGCCCGACGCCCACCGCCTCCGTCGCGGGCATCCGCAGCACCTCGCGGACGCGCGCGTAGCCGTCGTCCGCGCGGAGCACGCGCACCGTCGCGCGCCCGTCGTCGCCGCGCAGGTCGATCGCGTGGAGGTCGGGCGCCCCCTCGTCGCGCTCGGCCAGCGCCCACGTCAGCGCCGCGCCGGGCTTCGCGTCGACGCCCGTCACGAAGCGCCCGCGCCGCGCGCCGTTCGTATCGAACACGTCGAGCTCCACTCGCCCGCTCGCGGTGTCGCCCGCGGTGAGCGTGTAGAGCGCGACGGGCCCGCGCGACCAGTCCGTCGCCAGCCACACGCGCCGATCGCCGACCGCCACCGGGAGCAGCGGCGACTCGACGGCGGCGAGCATCTTCCGCAGGTCGGGGCGCGGGCCGATGGGCGTCTTCGAAGCGGGGACCGACCCGCGGTCGGCCTGCGGTGAGCCGCACGTCCGCAGGAGCGCGCGGGCCTGTGCGGGCGTGAGCGGGGGCCGCGAGGCCGCGCGGAGCACGCCCTGCACGCACGCGAGCGCGCCGACCACCACCGGCGACGCGCTGGAGGTGCCCGAGAACATGTCGGTGTAGGCGCGGTGCTCGTCGACGTTCTGGAGGTCGCCGTAGCCCGCGGTGGTGACCTCGCGGCCCCAGCCCTGCGCGTCGACGCTCGACCCGTGGTTGGAGAAGTCGAGGCGGCTCCGGTCAGGGCCGTGCACGTCGCGACCGTGCGTGCCGGGCGGCGGCGCGCCCGCGCCCACGAAGATCGCGCCGGTGTCCCGCGCCCGCTGGAAGGGGTTGACCCAGTCGCGCGGAAAGCCCTCCCCCGGGACGTCGTAGAGCGGGTCGTCGAGGTCCTCCGCGCCGTTGCCCGCGGCCTCCACCACGAGGACGCCGCGCGCGGTGACGTGCGCGATGACGGCGAGGTCGTCGGGCCACCACTCGATCGCGATGTAGCCGCGCTGGTCGGGGCGAGGCTCGTAGTCGAAGCGGGGCCCCGGCCGGTGCGCCTCGACGAGGATGACGTCGCCCGGCGAGAGGAGCTCGGCCGCGTCGTAGATCGCCGGCGCCGTCCCGCGGCCCCGGTGCGATGCCGCGCTGGCCCGCGCGTCGGGCGCGATGCCGGTCACCCCGAAGGCGTTGGCGTCGCCCGCCACCACGCCGAGCACCGCCGTCCCATGGTCGCGCCAGTAGCGGTCGCGGAAGGGCGTCCCCGTCACCACGCCGCCCTTGTTCACGCGGAGGTCTTCGTGTTCGAAGTCCCAGCCGCCCTCGACGTCGATGACGTGGACGTCCGCGCCGCGCCCACCCGGCAGGGCCCACGCCGCGGCCGCGTCGACGCCCGCGGGCGCCGGGCCGAGGTAGCCCTGGCGCGGCGTGAAATCCGGCGTCGCGTCGCCCCCGTCACGCACGCGCGGCGTCGGCATCGCGCGGACCGGGAGCGCGTCGGCGGGCTTCACGTACGCCCCCTCCACGAAGGGGAGCGCGCGCAGGGTGACCGCGAGCGCGTCGAGCGCCGCGTCGGGCGCGTCGACCGTATGGAAGCGCGCGAGCGCGTCGTCCGCCGACGCGAGCAGCGGCCCGAGGAGCGCGTCGCCGAGCGCGTCGAGGAGCGCGACGTCGTTCGCGCGCGCGGGGGGCATCACCACGATGAGCTGGCGGCGGGTCACGGGAGTTCCTCCGCGGGCGTGGACCAGGCGCCTTCGACGGAGGGGTCGGCGCGCAAGGCGGCGAGCGCGGCCTCCGGCGGGCGTCCGGGCGCGAGCGTCGCGGTGAAGTAGCCGGCCAGCGGGCCGTCGTGGGCGCGCGGGTGCTGCGGGGCGAGCGATGCGCCGACGCCCGCGGCGCACGCGAGGAGCGCGCGGGAGGCGTCGGTGGGTGGGGCGAGGCCGCGCAGCGAGCGGGCCACGGGCGCGGAGACGGTCACGGTGATGCGCACGAGCGCGAGCGTACCAGAGGGGGCGGAGAGGTCAGCGGTGGAGGCGGCGGGGGACGAGTTGGTAGTCGTCGACGAGGTCGCCGAGCGCGTGGCTGATGCGGTACTCGCGGGGCACGTCGACGTCTTCGACGAGGACCCAGAGGTCGCCGCCGACGCGGTGCACCTCGGCGATGCCCGCGAACCCCTCCGCCACCGCCCGGAGTCCTTCGCCGACGCTCCGGGAGCTTCGCCGACGCCGGAAATCCGCCTCCTCCGCGCGGCCACCGCCCTCCCGCACGCCGTGCAGCCTCACGAAGCCCTTTGAAAACAGCTTCCTGCGCGTGGCGATGGCCTTCGGGGACGTCGGCGAAGCCCCCGGAGCGTCGGCGAAGGTCTCCGCGGCGCCCCGGTGTGTGAAGTCGGGATTCGACCTGTCCTCGGCGTCGGCCACGCGTGGCTTCTCCTATGGTGGCGGTGGGTGGGGCGACGGTTCGCCACGCACCCACGAGAAGGAGGACGACGATGGAGAAGGTCGAGTGGTCGGACAGCCTGCTGGAGGAGACGCCGTCGCGGGTGACGCGCTTCATCTCCGGCGTGGGCGGGAGCGCGGTGATCCGCACGCTGCTGGAGAACGCCGGGATGCGCGACGCCGACGTCGAGGAGGGGACGCGGCTCCTCACCGCGTGCCTCGCGCTGCCGCCGGCCGAGGCCGCGAAGCGCGACTCCGCGGGGGCGCAGCAGCAGCGCAACGCGGTGGCCGCGCTCGACGCCTGGGACGAGCCCAACTTCGCGCGCTACCAGGCCGCGCTCGACCGGCGCTTCCCCGCGGTGGGCGAGCGGATGTTCCGCGACCTCACCGCGTCGACGGGCGCGGCCGCGGTGCAGGGCGTCGCCACGCTGCTCCTGCGCGTCGACGGCTGCGAGCACGCGGCGCGCAACGGCGAGGACAAGAAGGCGAGCGACGCGGTGGCGACCGCGAGCGAGCTCTTCCGCGACGTCCCCGCGGCCGAGTGCAAGGGTGCGGTCGAACTCCTCGCGCAGCGCGGCCTCGACCGCGACGAGCGCACGCGCCTCGGGGGCCTCGTGCAGGTGGCCCTCGGGAGCACCGAGTCGGTCGAGCTCCAGCCCGCCGCCGAGGCCGCGCGCACCGCGAAGCGCCGCGACGCGCAGCGCGCGCTCAAGGGGTGGTTCGAGGAGTGGTCGACGACCGCGCGGGCGGTGATCTCCCGCCGCGACCTGCTCATCCGACTCGGCCTCGCCAAGCGCAAGGCGCCTGCCCCGAAGACCCCCGCCCCGCCCGTCGGCTGACGACGCGCCTCCCGCTGCCCACTGCCCACTGCCCACTGCCCGCCGCCGGTCTGCGCGCAGGCCACACCCCGCGATCCCCCGGCGCGGTCAGTGGGCGGCGACGCGGGCGTTCTTGATGGCGAGCTGGAGGTCCTTCGCGGGGAGCGCGTCGGCGTGGGCGCGGATCCACACGAACACCGCGCGGCCGAGCGCGCGCTCGCGGCGCTCGTTGTAGAGCCGGCAGGTCCAGTTGGTGGCGCCGTGGAAGATCTCCGACGCCAGCGCGTCGCGCGCGTCGTCGCCGTGGCGCCGCAGGGCCGCGTCGGTCCGGTCGCGCAGCCGCGCGAAGAGCGCCCATGCCTCGGGCGTCGCGGGGAAGTCCCCGTTGGTCTGCGCGCGCAGGGTGCCGAGCAGCGCCTCGACCTCGCCGCAGTCGGCCTCGCGCACGGCGTACCGGACGCGCTCGCCGAGGGTCGTGGCGTCGAGCTCGGCGAGCGGGCCGTCGACCGCCGACGCGAAGGCCGTCAGGTCGCCCTCCACCTCCGCCGCGAAGCGATCGAGCAGCGCCGGCGCCTCCTCCGCGAGGTTGAGCGCGAGCTTGCGGCGCTCGACGCGGGCCCGCAGCGCGTTCGACGCGAGCGCGGCCTCCCAGCGCCGGCACGCCTCGGCCAGCGCGGTGGCGTAGCCCTTCGTCCGAGCGTCCGCGGCCAGCAGGAGCCGGTGCACCGCGAGGGCGTCGGCCAGCGCGTCGCCCGCCTCCGCGGGGAGCGTCAGCGTCCGCTCGCGCCACCCGTCGAGGAAGCGCCTCGTCGCACGCCGCGCCGGCGAAAGAACCCACAGCGCCCAGCGCCGCGGCTCTCTCCACCAGGGCAACTTCACCCCGCGGGCCCGTTCGACCTCGACGCGCACGAGCGCGGGCCACGCGGTGAAGCCGGGGCCCTGCGTGTGGCGGAGCGCCCGCTCGACGTCGCCCGCGGCGAGCGCGTCGGCCACGAGCCACGTCCGCGCGACAACGCGCGCCGCCGCGCGGACGGCCCCCTCGTCGAGCGCATCGAGCGACGCGAGGAGGACGCGCCCGTGGTCGACCGAGCCCCGCGCGATGGCGAGGAGCCCCTCGGCCGCCACCGAGAGCCCCGTCCGCTGCGTCGTGCGCGGGGCGGTGAGCGCGCGCTCGGCCAGCGTGGCGGCGTCGGCGTCGGGCGTCGGCCGGCGGAGCAGCGCGCGCGCGGCGTAGAAGGCGCGGCCCCCCGGGGTGTCGTAGAGCGCGGTCATGGGCACGGTGACGTACGCCCACCAGTACGCGGCGCGCGCGAGGCCGCGCGGGACGAGCACGCGCTCGAGCAGAACCGTCGGCCGCGTGAGCACGAACGCGAGCGCGAGCCCCAACGGCATCACGACGGGCGCGCCCGGCGGCCACATGCCCGCGAGCCCCGACGCGGCGACGACGACGGCCAGCGCGAGCCCCCACCGCGCGACGACGACGAGGAAGGCGAGCGGGAGCCCGGGGCTCGGCGGGCGGTTGGGGTCGAGGCCCCGCGACGCGGCCCAGGCGGCGACGGCGATGGCGCCCCAGGGGATCACGACGTGGGCCTCCGCGCCGCGAGCCCGAGGTCGGCGAGCGCGCCCTCCCAGCGCGGCCCTTCCCCCACGTCGGGCGCTGCGTCTCCCGGTGTTGCAGGCGCCTCCGCCCACAGCTCGTGGAGGGCGCGGCGGGCCGGGTCGCGCAGCTCGGCGGCGGCGGCGCGGACGTCGTCCTCGGTGCGCTCGCGCTCGCCGGAGGGCGTGGCGTAGCGCTTCGCGGCGCTGGCCCCGACGGCGAGCAATCCGAGGAGCTTCTGCGCGGCGCGCTCGACGTCGGCGCGCGCGGCGTCGGGCGCGAGGCCGAGCACGAGGAAGGGGTTGCGGGCCAGGCGTTCGCGGCGGTCCATGGCGGGGGAGAGTGTAGCGCGGTCAGTCGTCGTCGGCGGGGACGGGCGGCGGCGCGTTGGGGCTGCCGTACTCGTGGAGCTTGTACTGGATCTTGCGGGGCGAGATGCCGAGGATGCGCGCGGCCTTGGAGGTGCTGCCGCTGACGGCCTTGAGCGTCTCGAGGATCGCGTGGCGCTCGAGGTCGGCGATGGTGCTGCCGGGCACGGGGGGGCGGGTGTCGGCGCCGTGCGCGCCGCGGCCCGCCGGGGCGACGGTGGGCGGCAGGTGCTCGACGTCGACGCGCTCGCCGCGGGCGAGGACGACGCCGCGCTCGATCGCGTGCTCGAGCTCGCGGACGTTGCCGGGCCAGGCGTAGTTCATCAGGCGCTGGAGGGCTTCTTCGGTGAAGCCCTTGAGGCTCTTGCCGTTCTCCTGGCTGTAGCGCTTGAGGAAGAAGGCCGCGAGGAGGGCGATGTCGGAGCGGCGATTGCGCAGCGACGGGATCTCCAGGCGGATCACGTTGAGGCGGTAGAAGAGGTCCTCGCGGAAGGCGCCCTTCTTCACGCGCTCCTCGAGGTCGGCGTTGGTGGCGGCGAGGATGCGCACGTCGACCTTGAGCGTCTCGTTGCCGCCGACCCGCTCGAACTCCTTCTCCTGGAGGAAGCGCAGCAGCTTCACCTGCGTCGGCAGCGGGATCTCGGAGACCTCGTCGAGGAAGAGCGTGCCCCCGTCGGCCTGCTTGAAGCGCCCCTCGCGCCGCGCGATGGCGGTGGTGAAGGCGCCCTTCTCGTGGCCGAAGAGCTCGCTCTCGAGCAGCGAGTCGGCGAGGGCCGCGCAGTTGAGCCGAACGAAGGGCCCCGCGGCGCGCTGCGAGGCGCGGTGGAGCGCGGCGGCGATGAGCTCCTTGCCGGTGCCCGACTCGCCCACGATGAGCACGCTCGACCGGCTCGGCCCCACCTGGCCCACCGTGTCGAGCAGCGCGCGCATCGAGGGGTGCTCGCCGATGATGTGACCGAAGGCGTTGCGCTCCCGGAGGCGCTCGCGCAGCACCGCGGTCTCCGCCAGCAGCCGCGACTTCTCCATCGCGCGCTCGACCACCGCGACCAGCGTGGTCGGGTCGAGGGGCTTGGTGAGGTAGTTCTCGGCGCCGAGCTTGATCGCCTGCACCGCCGAGTCGATGGTGCCGAAGGCGGTCATCACGACGACCACGGTGGACGGCGACGCGCCGCGGGCCTCTTGGAGGAGCCCGATGCCGTCGAGGCCGGGCATCTTGAGGTCGGTGAGCACGAGGTCGGGCGCGAAGCTCCCGAGCTTGCCGAGCGCCTTGAAGCCGTCGGCGGCGGTCTCGGTCTCGTAGCCCTCCTCGCGGAGGATCTCCGAGAGCGCGGCGCGCGCGTTGGCCTCGTCGTCGACGATGAGGATGCGACCCTTGGGTTCTGCCATAAGCCGGCGCGAGCATATCCCGGAGCGCGGCCGCGCTGCACCCACTGCGCGCGACCCGCCACCCCGCCACCCCGCCGCCACCCCCTCGCCACCCCGCCGCCACCCCTCGGCCGCCACCCCCGCGCCTTCGAAACGCCTTGAATCAAGCCACTCCCGCGCGCGGCACGGCCGTCGCTTTGTCGGGACTCGTGCGGGCGGCGCCGCGGTGGCGCTCCCCGCCCAACCCGGAAGGACACGAGAGAACATGAACACGACGACGGCGGTTTCGAGCACGACGGATCGGTTTCGCGCGGTGCGCGGTGCGGTGGCGGCGCTGGAGAAGCAGTTCGGCAAGGGGACGGTGATGACGCTGGGCGACGAGGGGGCGCGCGAGGCGGCGGCGGTGATCCCGTCGGGCTCGATCGCGCTCGACGCGGCGCTCGGCGTCGGGGGCTACCCCCGCGGGCGCATCGTGGAGGTGTACGGGCCCGAGTCGTCGGGCAAGACCACGCTGGCGCTCCACGCGATCGCGGAGGTGCAGCGCGGGGGCGGCGTGGCGGCCTTCATCGACGCCGAGCACGCGCTCGACACGGCCTACGCGAAGGGCCTCGGCGTCGACCTCGCGCAGCTCCTCATCTCGCAGCCCGACACCGGCGAGCAGGCGCTGGAGGTGGCCGACGCGCTCGTGCGGTCGGGCGCGGTCGACCTGATCGTGATCGACTCGGTGGCGGCGCTGGTGCCGAAGGCGGAGCTCGAGGGCGACATGGGCGACAGCCACGTCGGGCTCCAGGCGCGGCTGATGTCGCAGGCGCTGCGCAAGCTCACCGCGGCGGCGCACCGGGGCGGCGCGTGCATCCTCTTCATCAACCAGCTCCGGATGAAGATCGGGGTGATGTTCGGCAACCCGGAGACCACCACCGGGGGCAACGCGCTGAAGTTCTACGCCTCGGTGCGGCTCGACGTGCGGCGGGTGGGCTCGCTCAAGTCGGGCGACGAGGTGCAGGGCAGCCGCACGCGGGTGAAGGTGGTGAAGAACAAGCTCGCGCCGCCCTTCCGCGAGGCGGAGTTCGACGTCCGCTACGGCACGGGCATCGACGCGGTGGGCGAGGCGCTCGACGTCGGCGTCGAGCGGGGCGTGGTCGACCGCTCGGGCGCGCACCTCTCCTTCGGCGGCGCGCACCTCGGCAACGGGCGCGAGCGCTGCCGCGAGGCGCTCGCGGGCAACGCCGCGCTGCTGGCGAAGCTGCGGGAGGCCGTGCGCCTCGCGGCCCCGACGGCGAAGGCCCCCGCGGCGACGTCGGCCGAGCCCGACGCGGCGACGGTCTAGCGGGCGGCGCCCCGCGCTCGTTCACGAAGCGCCCTCTCCCTCCGTCCCCCTCTCCCGTACCGGGCATTGCGCCGGACACATTTCTCGACGCAGGGCCGTCAGGGGTCACCTCGCGCGTCCATCCCCGCTCGCCGAGCCTCGCGCGGAAGTGCTTGTCGACCTGGAGATCGCGGAAGTAGGAGCATCTGGTTCATCTGCTCGCGGCCCCGAGTGCCCAGGGTTCGCCCGCCTGCCCTCACTGAACGGGTTAGGCTCACCCTGGGCAACCGGCATGGGATCATCCGCCTGGTGGCGGATTCAGGCGACGAGCTGCGAGCGACAAACAACGAGCCACGCAGCCTCGCAGCCACGTAGCCACGCAGCCTCGCAGCCACGCAGCCACGCAGCCTGAATCCGCCACCAGGCGGATGATCCCATGCCGGTTGCCCAGGGTGAGCCTAACCCGTTCAGTGAGGGCGGGCGGGCGAACCCTGGGCACTCGGGGCCGCGAGCAGATGAACCAGATGCTCCACCTTCTCGAAACATCGAGCGCGCAAGCATTTCCGTGCGAGGCGTTGCGCATCTCGTGGGCTCGGCGAGCGGGGGATGGAGGCCGCGAGGGGGAGAGGGCCCTCGACGCCATGAGGCGAGACCAGGGCGCATTCACGAACGAGCCCGACGCGGCGACGGTCTAGCGCGCGGCGTAGGGCTGCGTGATCGCGCGGGCCGGGCGGCGCGCGACGACGGCGGCGACGTCCTCGGCGAGGCGCTGGAGCCGCGGCGCGAACTCGGGGTCGGACCAGATGGGCGAGCGGATGCCGAACTCGTGGCGGAGGATCGTCGCGATCACCTTCTCGGCGTCCGCCGCCGAGCCGATCTCGTCGGCGCAGAGCGCGGTGACGTAGGCCTGGTGGTCGTAGACGTCGAGCGTCTCGGCCCCGTCGCCCACGAAGCGGAGCGGGTCGTGCGTCACCCACAGCCGCCGCATCGCGGAGACGAACTCGTGCCCCACCGGCCGCGACGAGGGGCGGGCCGTGGGGCGCAGCGATCGGGGGCTCTCCGTGGACGACATCAAAAGCTTCCTGGGCGTCGGCGTCACCGACGCGGGACAACCCCGCACGGCTTTCGCAGGTGACGAACATACCCCGGCCCCGGAAGGCCGCGCAACTTCCCGCGTTCTGTCACCCGAGGGCTGCGCCGCAAGGGTTTCGGCGTAGGATCGCGCCCAGAACTTCTCATGTGCGAACTGCTCGGCATGGACTGCCGGACGCCGACCGACCTGGTGTTTTCCTTTACGGGCTTCTCCCAGCGCGGCGGCGCGACGGGGCCGCACGGCGACGGCTGGGGCCTGGCCTTCTTCGAGGGGCGGGCGGCGCGGCTCTTCCTCGACCCCGGGGCGTGCGCCCGCTCGCCGCTCGCGGACTTCTTCCGCCGCACGCCGATCAAGACGCTCCAGGCCGTCGCGCACATCCGCAAGAAGACCCGCGGGCGCGCGCGCCTCGCCAACACGCACCCCTTCATGCGCGAGCTCTGGGGCCGCCACTGGGTCTTCGCCCACAACGGCACCGTGCGCGACGCCGCGTCGCTGCGGCTCGGGCGCTTCCGCCCGGTGGGCGCCACCGACAGCGAGCACGCCTTCTGCGTCCTCCTCGAGTCGCTGCGCGCGTCCTTCCGCGACGAGCCCGCGCGGCCCGAGGCGCTCTGGGAGGCCGTGGCCCACGAGGCCGGGCGCATCGCGCGCAAGGGGACGTTCAACTTCATCCTCGGCAACGGCGACCACCTCTTCGCGCGCTGCGACACGCGGCTCTGCCACATCGTCCGCCAGCCCCCCTTCGGCCAGGCGACCCTCGCCGACGACGAGGTGACGGTCGACTTCTCCGCGGTCACCACGCCCCGCGACCGCGTCGCCGTCGTCGCCACCGCGCCGCTCACCCGCAACGAGTCGTGGACGCCGGCCGACCCCGCGACGCTCCTGGTCTTCCGCCGCGGAGCCCTGCGCGCGACGCTCCCGAGCGGCACGCCCGTGCGCCGGCCGACGCCCCGCCACCTCCGCGCCGCAACACGGTAGAGTCGCCGCCCCGCAATGACCGCACCCGACGACGACGAGCTGGCCGAGGCCCGCCGCGAGCGCCAGCGCATCCTCGACCGCGTCACCTGGTGGGACCTCCACCGGTACGAGGCCCTCTTCCCCATCGCCATCGCCCTCTTCGCCGCGGGCTACGGCGTCGGCTACGTCGCCCGCTCGCTCCTCGGCGCGCCCGAGCGCACCGAGCTGATCGTCGCGCTCGGCACCCTGCTCGCGGTGGGGCGCGTCCTCCACCACCGCTTCTCGTCCGTCCACCTCGACCGCATCGACGCCCGCATCGAGCGCCTCGAGCGCGCGCGCAAGGCCGTCAGCGCCCGCCCCGCAGGAAGCCCTCCAGCGCCGCGTTGAAGGCTGCGGGGCGCTCGAGCGACGACAGGTGCCCGGCGCCCTCCAGCTCCTCGAAGCGGGCGCGCCGCATCGAGGCCGCCAGCGCGCGCATCTCCTTCGGCGGCGTGATCTCGTCGCGCGAGCCCGCCAGCACCAGCGCCGGGACGTCGAGGGCGGCCGCGACGTCGCCGCGGTCGGGCCGGTCGCGCATCGCGAGGAGCGCGAAGGTGACCGCCTCGCGCGACTGGGCGGCCCCGAGCGCACGAACCTCCGCGCGGAGGGCCTCGGGCGCGTCGGGGGCGAGGAGCTTCGGGAGCATCTTGTCGACGAGCGCGCCGGCGCCGCGGTCGCGCACGAGGGCGAGGTTGAGCATGCGGCCCGCGCGGGTGGCCGGGTCGTCGGACGCGGCGCGGGTGTCGGCGAGGACGAGGGCCTCCACGCGCTCGGGCGCGAGCGCGGCCACCGCGAGCGCGACGTAGCCGCCGAGCGAGAGGCCGACCAGCGTCGCGCGCGCCGCGCCCACCGCGTCGAGCGTGTCGAGCACCGCGTGGGCCATCGCGTCGAGCGAGGGCGCCGCGCCCGCGGGGAGCGGCGACGCGCCGAAGCCCGGCAGGTCGACGAGAACAGCCCGCCGCCCCGCCGCGCCCGCCGCCACGAGCTGCCCCTTCCACATCGACCGGTCGAGCGGGAAGCTGTGGAGAAACACCACGTCGGGGCCCGCGCCGTGCAACTCGTAGGAGAGGTTCGTCGCGCTCACAACAGGGTCGTACCACCGCCGGGGGCGTCGCGGCCATTGCCGCGCGGCGGTGGTTGTTCAATAGTCCCGGGCGCATGAGGTTCACCCCCCTCGCGGCGCTCGCCGCGGCGCTCGCCGTCGCTGTCCCCGCCCTCGCCAACGGGCGCTTCCCCGCGGCGCAGCATGTGGTGGTGGGCCCCGGCGCGGCGAGCGACGTGGTCGCGCTGCGCGTCACCTTCGGGCTGGTGTTGAGCCGCGACGGCGGGCGCACGTGGCGCTGGATGTGCGAGGAGGGGATGTTCGCCCCCTTCGTCCCGGCCTCCAACTTCGACGCGCCCATCGAGGTCGCCTCCCGCGGCAGCGTGGTCTGGGGCTACGAGATCGGCGTCCGCTCGACCGACGACGCGTGCAAGGCCGACGACCTGCGCGGCACGCAGATGCACACCTTCTTCGACCTGACGGCCACGCCGCGGGGCGACGCGATCTTCGGCATCGAGAGCGGGCAGGGCGTGCCCAACGCCGTCTACCGCGGCGACGGCGAGACGCTGGAGTTTCGACGGCTCGGCACCGGCGTCACCAACGTCAACTTCGACACGATCGAGGTCGCCCCCTCCGACCCGATGCGCCTCTACGTCACGGGGACCGACGCCAACACCTTCCTCCCGAAGCTCTACCGCTCCGACGACGGCGGCACGAACCTCACGCTCCTCGCCACCACCACCCCGGGCCCCGCCGACTCCTGGTGGGTCGCGGGCGTCGACCCGCGCGACCCCGACACGCTCTTCCTCCGCGCCCCGTCCGGCCTCCGCACCGACCTGCTGCGCTCGCGCGACGGCGGCCGCAGCTTCACGCGCGTCGCGTCCACCGGCGACCCGATGCTCGGCTTCGCCATCTCCGACGACGGCCGCACGGTGTGGTACGGCAGCATCGCCGAGGGGCTCTTCCGCTCGGACGACGGCGGCGACTCCTTCCGGCGCGTCAACACGCTCCCCGTGATCTGCCTGCGGCAGCACGCGGGCGCGCTCTGGGCCTGCTCCGACTGGGTGAGCCACGACTTCGCGCTCGGCCGCTCGCGCGACGACGGCGCCACCTTCGAGCCCATGCTCCGCTTCGGGGACTTCGAACACTTCCTCGGCCCGCCCGTGTGCGACCGCCGCTCGGAGGGCGCGGAGTTCTGCGTCGAGCGCTGGCCCATGATGCAGCGGATGCTCCAGAACCCCGACCCCCTCGACGCGAGCGCGCCGGCCGACGTCACCCGCCGCGACGCCGCGCGCGACGTGGCGACGGACGCACGACGCGACGCCGGGATGGACGCCGCACTCGACGCCGCACCCGACGCGCCCGTGACCCCCCCGCCGCCCGCCGACGGCTGCCGCTGCGCCGCGGTCGGCGCTCACGCACACACCCACGCCGGCGCCCTCGGGCTCGCCGCGGCGGTGGTGGCTTCGTGCCGTCGTCGCCGCCGGGTCAGCGCGCGTCGGTAGCGCGCCGCCGTCGCCCGAACGCGAACGCCGCCAGCGCGAGGCCCGCGACGACGCCGCGACCCGACGCGCGCGGGGCGCCGCCGGGCACGCGGCAGTTGCACGCGGGGGCGTTTTCGACGAGGCCGTCGTCGGCGTCCATCGGGCCCGTCGAGGCGTCCTTGTCGGTCGGCGGGACGTCCTCCTCCACGCTCGCGTCATCCGCCGGGATCGCCGCGTCGCGCGCGCCGCCGTCGAGCGTCGGGGTGACGCCGCCGTCGCGGTTGGTGTCGGGCACGTCGGCCACGAGGCGGACGCGGACCTCGGGCGCCGACGGGGCGGTCGTGCGCAGGACGAGCTCGCTCTCGAAGTGCCCCGGGCGGTCGGGGACGAAGCGGACCGAGAGCTGCCGCGACGCGCCGCCGACGACGCAGAGCGGGTCGGTGGCGACCTGGAAGTGCGTGTCCATCGGGGCCACCGGGGTGAAGGCCACGGTGGCGGTGCCGGGGTTGCGCAGCGTGATCACCTCGCGGCCCGAGAGCCCGAGGCGCACCGTGCCGAGGTTGAGTTCGAAGCCGGGGTTCACCTCCGCGCCGGGCATCGAGAGGTGCACGTTGCGGTCGACGCTCATCTGCTGCTCGGAGCGGCTGGCGAAGGGGATCGGCTCGTTGAAGATCGTGTCGCGCCGGCGGATCCCGACGCCCGGCACCGGGTACTCGACCTCGACGCGCAGGCGCAGCGCGCCGACGTAGCGCAGCGAGCCGAGCCAGCGGGTGGGGAGGTCCATGTCGCCGTTGGCGGTGACCGAGAGGCGCGCGTCGGGCATCGTCTCGGTGATCGAGGTCATCGCCTGGGGGAAGGAGATCTCGCGCGTGCGCACCGAGGTGGTGAGCTCGTAGCTCCCGTAGATGGCGTAGTTGACCACGCCGACCGACGTGCTCACGTAGTCCATGCGCAGCAGGCGCTCGTGCGCGGTCACCGTCACCGCGGTCGGCATCGGGTCCCACGCCCACGGGGTGAACATCGACGACCCGCGCTCGCTCCGGTCGACCCCCGCCCACATCGGCACCGGGATCATGAACTCCCCGCCGAACAGCCGCAGCCAGAACTGGAGCCGCAAACCGTACTGCACGGTGAGCCTGCCCCCCATCGGGTCGCCCGTCGCGCTGGCGGTGAGCACCGGCGGCCAACGGACGTTGAGCGTGCCCGGCATGATCCAGTCGTAGTCGCCGAGCAGCAGGAAGTTGTACCGGATGCCGAGCGTCGAGCTCCCCGCGTCGCCCGTGAACCCCGGGCCGAAGTCCACCTCGCCGCGCTTCGTGAACGACAGCCGCGAGCGCGACGACGCGGCCGCGCACGCGGGGTCGTCGGCTAGCGCTAGCGCGGGGGCGAAAAACAACGCCAGGGCGACCGTGGCAGCGCGGAGGCGGATCACGGCGCGAGCCTACGCGCATTCTCCCGACGCGGGCAACCGCCCGGCGCGCGCGCGAACGGCTGATTCGTCAGGGCCACTCGCCGCGCGGAGCTTCCAGGCTGATGCGGCCGAGCGCGCCCGAGCGGAAGTCGTGGACGAGGATCGCCGCGGCCTTGTTGGTGTCGACCACGCCGCCCGCGCGCAGGCACCCGCGGCGGCGCCCCACCTCCTCGACGAGGGCCGTCGGCGACGGTGGCACCACCTTGAGCTTGTACCGGGCGACGGCGAGCCCGGGGTAGCGTTCGAGCAGGAAGCCCGCGGCGAAGAGGGCGACGCTCCCGTAGTCGAGCGCGGTGTCGGGGATCGCGCCGCCGAGCGCGAGGCGGGTCGTGGCCGCGTTGTCCTCGATGCGCGGCGCGAGGAGCCCCGGGTTGTCAGAGAGGATCATCCCCCCCGGGAGCGTCACCTGCTGCCGGACGCGCGTCACCGCGGGGACGTCCCCGACCGCGGCCACCTTGCGGCCCATGAGAATGTTGGTGAGCGTGGACTTGCCGACGTTGGGGATGCCGACGATCACCGCGCGGGTGGCCTTGTCGGCGCCGCGCGTTCGCTTCGAGACCTTCTCGCAGAGGGCGGGGACGCGGGCGCGGGTCTCGTTCGCGGTGGCGAGGGTGGTGGCGATCGCGGCGACGTTGGGGTCTTCCTCGAAGAACCGCAGCCAGCGCCGGGTGACGGCCTCGTCGGCGAGGTCGGCCTTGCTCAGCACCTTCACCGACGGCTTGTCGTGACGCAGCTCGACGACCGCGGGGCTCCGGCTCGCCCAGGGCATGCGGGCGTCGAGCACCTCGATGACCACGTCCTGCGAGGGGAGGAGGTCGGCGAGCTCGCGCCGCGCCTTCGCCATGTGCCCGGGGTACCACTGGATGCTCATCGCCCGCTGCATCTACCCCAACCCCACCGCGCCGCGCGAGGGGTGAAGCGCGCGGCCGGCGCACATCCCGGCGCCTCGAAAGCACCGCGTTCGCTCTTGATGCGCGCGGTTTCGTGTGCAGACTACACGTCGAAGGAGGCCTCGCCGATGAAGAAGACCGAGAAGCCCGTTGTTCAGAACCTCCGCGTGAGCGATCGCCGCCGTGGCGACGCGCTGCGGGCCCCCCGCTTCGATCAGCAGCCCGCCTGCCGCTTCTGCGGCGAGGACTGCGACGGCCTGCACTGAGCCGCTGGTGGCGCGTGTGGAGGGCCTCGCGGTTCATCACCTGGCCCTCCGCACGCGCGACCTCCCCCGCCTCGTCGACTTCTACACCGACATCTTCCAGCTCCCCGTGGCGCGCGAGACGCCGGGCTACTCCGCGTGGCTCCGCGCGGGCGGCGCCGTCGTGATGATCGAGCAGGCCGCCCCCGAGGAGCCCGACGTCCCCGCGGGTTCGCGCGAGCTGGTGGCCTTCGCGGTGAGCGACGAGGGCCGCGCGGCGGTGCGCGAACGGCTCGCGGCGCGGGGCGTGGCGCTCGACGGGGAGACGCAGTTCACCACGTACTTCCGCGACCCCGACGGGCGCCGCGTGGGGGTGTCGACCTGTCCCCTCGGGTGAGGGTAACGTCCGGGGCCGCGATGCGATGGGTGCTGGCGGCCTCCGTCCCGCTCGTGGCGGCGTGCGGGCTCGACTTCGACGACTGGGACGCCGCGGGCATGCCCGGCGCCGCCGACCCGATGCCGCTCGCGGGCGAGGCCTTCACCGACGACCGCGCGCGCGACCGCGATGGCGACTGCCTCGACGACGAGGTGGAGCACGCCCTGGCCCGCTGGTACGCGCCCCTCTTCGTCTTCGACAGCCGCGAGAACGCCCGCCGTCCGAGCGAGCCCGCGACGCCCTACCAGGTGACGCCGCTCGGCGCGTGCGGCGCGGCCTCCGTCGAGCTCCGCTACGCCTACCTCTTCGCCGACGACGGCGGCTACGTCGAGTCGGGCGTGTGCAGCAGCGCCCACCCCGGCGACAACCAGTACCTCCGGCTCACCATCGACCTGCGCGACGGCGCGGCGTCGCTGCGTCACCTGTGGGCCTGGGGCTTCGGCTGGCCGACCCACGCGCTCCGCTTCGCCGACGGGCGCCACCCGGTGATCTTCCTGAGCGCGGGCAAGCACCACCCGTACTTCGACACGCGGGTCGACGGCCACGGGTCGCCGTACTCCTCGGTGGGCTGCGCCGAGGCGATGGACGGCCGCGGCGAGCGCGTGGAGGCGGCGGTCGAGCGCGAGGGGCTGCCGCGGGGGAGGGCCAACGTGGGCGAGCGCGCGTCGCACGGCGCGGCGGACTTCGTCGACGACCTGAGCCCCTTCGGCTACCCGGGCGAGCGCGCCTGGGGCGACCGCCCCTTCTGCGGCGGCGCCGGCCGCGCCGGGTGCAGCAGCGACGTCAACGCAATGCAGGCGGTGTGGCGGTAGGGGTCATCGAGACGCGAGCGTTGACCACGCCCGACGGTGCGCGATACACCCGCACGAGGCCCGTGACGACCGCACGCAACGAGCTGCCGACGATCGAAGAGGCGTTCGAAGCGTTGAGTCGAACGTTGGCGTCCGCGCACGCGGAAGGTGGCGCGGGGGGAGCGGAGTCTCTGACGCCGGAGGAGGGAGCGATTGCTGCGCCGGCGGCGTCGCTGGCCCGGCTGGTCGCGTGTTTGATCGCGTCCGCGCCCGGTGGGGATTCCGTCGAGTCGGTCGGCGCGATGGCCGCGTCTGTGAGTCTGGGCGGCGCGCCTCGCACGAGCGCTCGGGTGCGCGACGTCTTGCGCTTGCTCGCCGCGAAGCACCCCGCCCTCTGGCTCCACGCGCGCGCCGCGGTGGCGGAGCACGCCGTCCGGCTCGAGTGCGCCGGCGAGATCGCGGAAGCCCACGCGCAGTGGCGCGAAACGTACGGCGCGCTGTGGCCCGTCGACGTGCAAACCTCGGCGCGCCCCGACGTGATCCGCGCCCTGACGGTTCGGGGCGCCCGCACGGTGGCGCAGGCGCATCTGGCGCTGAACGGGCTCATCGTTCTCATCGGTGAGAACGGCGTGGGGAAGAGCACGATCGTCGAGGCGTGCGAGCTGCTCCGGCGCGTCGCTTCGCCCGCCTTCGTCGACGAGCTCAACGCCATCCACGGCGGCCTCCGGCTGCTGCTTCGGCACGGGGCCCGGGAGCTCGCGCTCGCCGTCGAAGTCCACGGCGCAGGCCCGCCGCTTCACTACGAACTCCGGCTCGCCCCCGCCGGCGGAGGCGCGGTGGTCTCGTACGAGCGGCTCACCCTCGGCTACCCCGACGACCCGCCCCTCTCGGCCGTCCTCCTGGAGCGCGACCCCACCGGCGCCTGGGCGCCCCATGCGCTCGAACAACGCAGGCGATCGCAGACCGTCCCCCAGGACGCCCTCGCGCTCACCTCCTTCGGCCTGAACCCGCCGCACCCCGCGATCTCTCGCATGGCGGCGGCGCTGAAGAACATCGAGGTCCACGTCCCCTTCGAGGTCACGCCCGGCTGGGTGAGCCGCGCGCACGGCCGCCCCTCCATCCCGCGCGGGTCGTCGCTCATCCAGTCGGCTTCGAGCGTCGAGCGGCTCGGCCTCAACCTCGCCAACGCCTGGCACGCGCTCCGCTCGGACGTGGGCGAGGAGCACTGGCGCGAGACCATGGACTACGTGCGCCTCGGCCTCGGCGACCGCGTCGAGTCCGTCAACACCCGCGCCGACCCGGCGGGCGGCTCGATCGCGCTGTGGGTGAAGCTCCGGGGCCGCGACGAGCAGGTCCCCGCGGCCGCGCTGTCGGAGGGGACGCTCGCGTACCTCGCGTTCGTGGCGATGTTCCGGCTGCCCTCGAAGCGCTCGCTGCTGGTGTTCGACGAGCCCGAGGTGCACCTCCACCCTCGGCTGCTCGCGCGCGTGGTGGGCTTCTTCCAGCGGATCTCGGAGCGCAGCCCGGTGCTCCTCGCGACGCACTCGCGACGGCTGCTCGACGAGCTCCGCGACCCGGCCACGTCCGCCGTGCTGTGCGAGCTCGACGAGGACGGCGCCACCCGTTTGCGCTACCCCGATCGGGCCGCGCTGGACGACTGGTTGAAGGACTATGACGGGCTCGGCCGGATCCTCGACGCAGGCTACGAGGCCGAGGTGATGACGAGGACGGAGGCGTAGGTGCTCCCGGGGGTGACGCTTCTCTATGAAGACTCCGCGGGGGAGCGGGCGGAGTTCGGGCTTCACGACCTCGTCGTCTGCTGCGTGGCCGACCGGCTGGGCTGCGAACCCTGGGCGCTGAAGGACCGCCTCCGCGGGTACCCGAAGAACGGCAACAGCAAGGTCTGGACTGCGTGCCGCCAGGAGCTTCCACGCTTGACGCGCACGGGCCACGTCGTGGTCGCGGTGTTCGACAACGACCGGGTGCGGTCGATGGCGAAGCTCGCGCTCGACGCGTGCAAGGTCAGGGTGACCGAGGCGATCAAGCGAGGGTGCGACCCCGCGTCGCTCCTGCGCGTGGTGCTGATCGAGCAGAACACCGAGAGCGTCCTCGTCGGGCTCCGTTCGCTCGGCGCCGTCCAGGGGCGCGAGGAGGCCTTCGCGCTGGCCATCGAGCGCAAGGACGTGGCGAGCCGTGACATCCTCTTCAAGCTCGCCGCGAGGCGGCTGACTGCGGAGCAACGGGCCAGTCTCCTGGCGGCGGTCCCGTCGCTCGGCTACCTGGTCGGCAAGGTCGTCGCGATGCTCCGCGAACCGCCGGCGCCAGACCCGGGGTGACCGCTCACCCGAGCTTCTTGTGCGAGAGCACCCCGCGCAGCGCCGCGAGGATCTCCTTGGTGAGCTCCCCCTCGGGCCGCGTCGCGTCGAGGCGCAGCGGCGCCGGGTCGGTGATCGCGTCGAAGATCGCGGCCGCGCGCCGGAGGTCGTCCTCGCGTTCGAAGAGGTTGCCCTTGCCGCGCGCGTTGACCCGCGCCACGCCCGCGGCGGGCTCGATCTCGAGGATCACCAGCAGGTCGGGCCGCGGGGCGACGCGCTCGTTCTCCGCGCGGATGACGGCGGGGTCGAGCCCGCGCGCGCCCTGGTAGGCCATCGACGAGAAGTAGTAGCGGTCGACCAGCACCACGCGCCCCGCTTCGAGCGACGGTGCGAGGAGGTCGCGCACGTGCTCGCGGCGGTCTTCGAGGAAGGCTTCGAACTCCTCGCGCGGCGACAGGCGCCCCGTCTCCCCCGACGCGCGGATGCGCCGCCCCCACGGGCCGTCGGTGGGCTCGTGGGTGCGCACCACCTCGTAGCCGTCGGCTGCGAGGGCCTCGGCGAGGCGGCGGGACTGCGTGGTCTTGCCCGCGCCATCGATGCCCTCGATGGCGACGAGCGCACCGGGCGGGCCGACGACGATCGACATGGCGCGGATGCTCTCACGGCCCGGCGGCCCGGCGATAGTTTCTCACAGCCCCCCGTGGGCGCTGGTGTAGCATCCGCCGCGATGCCATCCCCCCGCAGCGTCGCGCTCGCGCTCGCGCTCGCCCTCACGCCCGCCCTCCTGCCCGGCACGGCGCTCGCGCAGGACAACGGCGGCCTCGTGCAGACCGGGCGCACCCAGTACGACAACCTCCAGTTCGAGGAGGCCGTCCAGACGCTGTCGGCGGCGATCATCCGACGCGGCAACACGCCCGCGCAGGAGGCGCAGATCTACGAGTACCTCGGTCTCTCGTACCTCGCCCTCTCGCGCGACGACGAGGCCGAAGGCGCCTTCCGGCTGATGCTCGCGCGCGACCCGGAGCGGCGCCTCGACGCGAGCACGGCGCCGCGGATCGTGGAGTTCTTCAACCGCGCGCGCGACCGCTGGGTGGCCGAGGGGAGGCCCGGCGTGGCGCAGGCCGACGTGCCCCCGCGGGCCGCGCGGCCGGTGACCATCCAGCACACGTCGCCGCCGCAGCACGCGCGCAACAGCGACCTCGAGCTCACCGCCTCGCTCACCGACCCCGACCGCCGCAGCGCGGGCCTCGTCCTCGCGTGGCGCTCGGGCAGCCGCGGGCTCTTCCACCGCGCCGCCGCGCAGAACCGCGCCGGCACCTTCGCCGCCACCGTCCCCGCCGCCGAGGTGAGGCCCCCCGTCGTCGAGTACTACCTCGAGGCCGTCGACGAGAACGGCATCGCCGTCGCGGCCCGCGGCGACGCCTACGCCCCGCTCCGCGTGGTGGTCCCCGCCGACGAGAGCCCCTCGGTGCTCACGCGCTGGTGGTTCTGGACGGGCGCCGCGGTGCTCGTGGCCGGCGTCGCGGTCGGCTCGTACTTCATCTTCCGCGACACCACCGAGGAGCCCGCGCGGCTCACCATCAACCTCGGGGAGGGCATGTGACGGTCCCCGCCTACCCGCTTCTCGTCGTCGAGGCCCCCGTCGAAGAGGTCGACGCGCTCGTCGGCCGGCTCACCCTCCTCGGCGCCGAAGGCATCGAGGAGCGCGACCAGACCACCCTCGCCCGCGGCGGCGAGCTCGGCGCCACGCTCATCGCGTCCTTCCCCGACGAGGCATCCCGTGAGGAGGCGTACGAGGCGCTGCGCGGGGAGTTCCCGGTGCGCCGCGAGGAGCTCGTCGGCGACGCGTGGCGCGACGCCTGGAAGGAGCACTGGCGCCCGACGCGAATCACCCCGCGCGTGGTCGTCGTGCCGAGCTGGACGACGTACGACCCGCAGCCCGGCGACCTCGTCCTCCCGCTCGACCCGGGGCGCGCCTTCGGCACCGGCCAGCACCCCTCCACCGCCCTCGCCGCCCGCGCCATCGAGCGCGCCATCGAAGCGGGCGAGCGCGCGACGCTCCTCGACCTCGGCTGCGGCTCGGGCATCCTCTCGTTCATCGCGGTGATGCAAGGGCTCCCGCGCGCGGTCGCCTGCGACATCGACGACGAGTCCATCGTCGCCGCCCGCGAGAACGCCGAGCACCTCGGGCTCTCCGACCGCGTTGACCTCCGCGTCGGCGGCTTCGACGTCGTCCCCGAGACCTCCCCCTTCGTCGTCGCCAACATCGAGGCCTCCGTGCTCGTCCCGCACGCCGCCGAGGTCGCCGCGCACGTGACGTCCGGCGGCCGGCTCATTTTGTCGGGCATCCTCGTCGAGCAGCGCGACGACGTCGTCCGCGCCTACGCGCCCCTCGGCTTCACCCTCGACCGCGCCGACGTCGAAGGTGCCTGGGTCGCCCCGGAGCTCCGCCGCGCGTGACCGAGCGCCTCCGCGTCGACCCCGCCCTCGTCCGCGCGGAGGGGGCCGTCGCGCTGCCCCGCGAGGCCGCCCACCACCTCCGCGTCGCCCGCGTTCCTTGGGGCACCCGCCTCGTCCTCTTCGACGGCGAAGGCTTCGAATGCGACGCCACGCTCGACTCCGGCGGCGCCACCGCCACCCTGCTCGACGCGCCCCGCGCGGGCGTCGGGGCCGACGGCGCGAAGGTTACCTGGGTGCAGGGCTACCCCAAGGGAGACAAGCTCGACACCATCGTGCGGCAGGCCACCGAGCTCGGCGTGGCGGCGATCTGGCCCGTCTTCACCGCCCGCTCCGTCCCGCAGGAGCGCGGCGACCGCCTCGCCGCCCGCCTCGACCGCTGGAACCGCATCGCCGAAGAGGCCGCGCGTCAGTCCGGCCGCGCCGACGTCCCCGCGCTCCGGGCCCCGTGCCCGCTCGACGAGGCCCTCGACGCGCTGCCCGCGGGGGGCGTCCGGCTGGTCGCCTGGGAGGCCGCGTCGGGCTCCCTCGCGCGCGCGGTGCAACCGGGGTGCGACGGGCCCGTCGCGGTCGTCGCCGGGCCCGAAGGGGGCCTCGACGCCGCCGAGGTCGACCGCTGCGCCGCGCGGGGCTTCGTCGCCGTCTCCCTCGGGCCCCGCATCCTGCGCGCGGAGACGGTCGCGCCCGCGATGCTCGCCGCGCTCTCGGTGCTCCGCGGCGACCTCCGCCCGCGCTGAAATGCACGCGCGTTGACACGGTCGCGCCCGGTGGGCGATGGTTCCCGCGGGCCTGAACACGCGATGTCCCTCCTCTCGGCGCTCCTCACGCAGGATCAGGTCGTCTCGCCGAAGGCGATCGACGAGGCCATCTCGCGCCAGGTGATCAACGGCGGCGACTTCGAGACGAGCCTGCTCGAGGGCGGCGCCATCGGCGAGGACACGCTCGCCCGCTACTGCGCCGCCGTCCACGGCCTCCCGCACGCCACCCGCGAGGACGTCGCCGAGGCCGACCCCGTGGCCATCGCGCGCCTCCCCCGCGCGCTCGCCGAGCGCCACCGGATGGCGGCCCTCTTCATCGACGCGGGGCGCCTCATCGTCGCCGTCGCCGCGCCTGTCGAGCCCGCCGCGCGCGCCGAGGTCGAGGCCACGGTGAAGCTCCCGCTCGAGGCCCGCTGCGTCACCTCCGTCCGCCTCGCGTGGGCCCTCTGGCGCTACTACCAGCTCCCGCTCCCGCCGCGCTTCGAGCGCCTCGCCGGCCGCCTCTCCACCGTGCCGCCGGGCCCCATCCCCGCGGAGGTGATCGTCCCCCTCGTCCGCCCGCGCAACGGCGCGCGCACCTCGACGCCCGCCCTCGACGCCTTCGCCGCCCTCGACGCGATGCTCAACGACGACGACGACGACGGCAGCTCGTCGCAGCCGCCGCCGTCGGAGCCCGCGCCGCCGCCGGGCCTGCGCCGCTCGGCCCCGGAGATCGTCCGCCCCTCCGTCGAGCCCGCGCGCGTCGAGCCCGTGCGCGTCGAGCCCGCGCGCGTCGAGCCCGCCGTCAACCCGATGGCGTTCAACCTCCCCACCACCACGCCGCCCTTCGGGACGCCCTCCGTCCCGCCCCCGGAGAGGCCCGCGGAGAAGCCCGTGGTGGAGGCGCGCACGTCCGCACCCGCGATCGAACCGCGCACGTCGTCACCCGCGCTCGAAGCGCAGACGCCCGCGCCCGTGGTCGAAGCGCGCGCCACCGCGCCCTCGGTGGAGGTGCGCATCTCCGCGGCCTCGGTCGAGCCCCGCGCGTCCGCGCCCGCGATCGCCCGGCCCGCGTCGCCGCCGCCGCCGATGGGCTTCCCCACCGACCCGCCGCCCGCGACGCGCCCCGCGATCCTGCCCGCCCCCTCGGTGGCCGCGCGCGCCGTCCCCTCGCAGCGCTCGCCCGAGGCCCCCGAGCGCGCGCCCGTGCCCGCCGCGATTTCCGCCGCGCCCACGTCGGCGCCCGAGTCGCTGCCGCCGACGCCGCTCCTGCCCGGCGAGCCGCGGCTCCCGCGCGGGGTGATCGCCTCGATGCCGCCGCCCGCGATCGAGGTGCTGCTCGAGGGGGGCGACGGACTGCTCCACGACGTCCGCCTGTCGTCGCTGCCGCCGCCGCCGCGAGGAATCTCCCTCGACGACGCCCTCCGCCGCCTCGACGCCGCGCACGACCGCGACGCCGTCGTCGACGCGATGCTCGCGCACGTCCACGAGCGCTTCGCCTACGCGGCCCTCTTCGTCGTGCAGGGGGCCCAGGGCGCGGGCGTCGCGGCGCTCGGCGAGGGCGCGCTCGGCGCGGCGCTGCGCGGCGTGTCCTTCGAACTCGAGCGCCCCTCCACCTTCCGGCTCGCGTTCGAGTCGGGCGCGGTGGAGGTGGCGCGCGTCGAGCCCGACACGCTCGACGCCGAGGTGCGCGCCCGGCTCCAGCGCCCCGTCGCCGAGGAGGTGGTGGTCGCGCCCGTGCGCATCGGCGCGAAGGTGGCGCTGCTCCTCTGGGCGGACAACGGGCGGCGCGCGCCGACGGCCCTCGCCGTGCGCGAACTCGACGCCTTCATCAAGCGCTGCGCCGCGGCCTTCGAGCGCCTCATCGCCGCCCGCAAGCGCCCCAACCGCGCGAGCCAGCCGCAGATCACCCTCGCCACCTCCGCCCGCCCCGTCGAGCGCGCGCCGCTGCCCGACCGCTCGGCCCGGCTCCACGCGCTGCGCGGCGCGCTCTCGTCCGACGCGCCCGCGCCCGCCACCTCGGCGCCGCCGCCCCTCTGGAGCGACCGGCCCGTCGAGCCCGAGGTGGGCCGCGAGGCGCCGCCGCCGGGGCTCAAGGCCACGCCCGTCCGCGCGCCCGGCGACGTGTGCGCCTCCGTCGTGCGCGAACTCCTCGAAGGGAGCTCCCCGGTGCCCGGCGCGCTCGACACGCTGCTCGCGCACGGCGACGCGGGGCTCGACGCGCTGCTCCGCGCCTTCCCGGGGCCGCACCGGCCGCGGCGGGCAGAGCCGGGCGCGCGCGCCGCGGCGCTCGACGAGGGGGCGCCGCTGCTGCGGGCGGTGGTGGCGTTCCGCCAGGCCGCGGCGCCTCGGCTGGTGAAGGCGCTCGACGACGTCGACCCCGACGTCCGCTACTGCGCGGTCGCGTGCCTGGGCGAGTGCGCGCACCCGTCGGCGATCGCGCCGCTGGTCGCGCGCCTCTTCGACGACGACGACGCCGTGCGCGCGGCGGCGGTCGACGCGCTCCGGGCGCACCAGCGCTTCGAGGAGTTCGAGGGCGCGGGCCGGGCGGTGCGGGCGTCGCTCTCCGACCCGCGGGCCGCCGCGCGTCGTGCGGCCGCCGCGGCGCTGAGCGAGCTGCGCGACGCCGAGGCCGTGCCCGCGCTGGTGGCCGCGCTCGGCGACGCGGACGCGGGCGTGGTCGAGGCCGCGCACCGCGCGCTCACGGTGATCACCCGGCAGGACTTCGGCGCGATGGCCGCGCCCTGGGTGACGTGGTGGGGCCGCTCGGGGCAGCAGCACCGGGTGGTGTGGCTCATCGACGCGCTCCTGCACCCGGAGCCCGCCGTCCGCCACGAGGCCAGCGAGGAGCTCAAGCGGCTCACGGGCCAGTACTTCGGCTACTACTTCAACCTCCCGAAGCGCGACCGCGAGCGCGCCCACCAGCGCTACGTCGAGTGGTGGAAGGGCGACGGCGCGCAGCGCTTCGAATCGCGCAACGGCTGAGCCTCACCGCGCGTCGCGGCAGAGCCGGTCGGCGCGCGTCAGCAGTGTCGGGACGCGGAAGCGCCCGTGCATCGCGCGGACGTGGGCGGCGGCCTCTGCGTCGCCCATGCCCGCGGCCGTGACCCACAGCGGCGTCGCGCTCTCGCCGCGCAGCACGCGCTCGGCGAAGGCGCCGTCGCCGAAGCGCTTCTTCGCCACGCCCACCACCGGCGTCGCGCCGCCGAGGGCTTCATGGAGCCGCGCGCCGAGCCCCGGGCGCCCGTCGCGGTCGAGCCGCACGTAGCCGTCGACCACCGCGCACGCCAGAGGCTCACCCGCCGCCGCCAGCACCGCCAGCAGGCACGGCAGCTCGCGCTTGTAGAACGACCCGGGCTCGTAGGGCGCCACCCCGTCGACCCGCACCGCGAGCTCGCGCCGCGGCGCCGGCGCGTCCCAGGCGTCGGCCAGCACGCACGCGGCGAAGGCGTGGTCGTCGCGGTAGTCGACGTCGAGGATGGCGATGGCGAGGCCCACGGCCCGCGAGTGTACCCGCGCCGGTGGGTGTGGTCGCGCTCCCGGGTGACGGCGCTTTTCCGCGCGCCCCCCGATGAACCCACCGCTCGACACCCTCGACGACTGCCTCGCCGCCCTCCGCGCCCGCTGCCGCGAGGGCGAACTCCACGCCCGCCTCGCCGCCCTCGGGCTCGTCGGCCACGCCGTCATCCCCGCGCTCGCCGACGAGCTCCTCGCCGTTGTGCACGACGACGACGTCGACGGGCGCCTCTGCTCCGCCGCGCTCGCCGCGCTCGTCCGCGTCGGCGTCGACGTGCCCGTCCCCCGCTACCGCGCGCTGCTCGGCGAGGCCGCGGGCGCCCTCCACTGCCGCCGCGCCCCCGACGCGCCGACGCCTGTCTCCGCCTCCGCGGTGCTCTGCGCGGCCCGCGCGCCCGCGCTCGTCGAGCAGGCGCTCGCGTGGGTCGAGGGACTCGCGCCCCGGGCCGCCTTCCAGTTGCTCCACACCGTCGTCCTCAACAACGACGAGCCCGCGTCGCCGCTGCTCGACGCCCTGATCGCGCGCTGGACGGCGGAGGCCCCCGTTCCCCCCGAGGAGCGCGACGTCTGGCTCGCCGGTCGCCTCGCCGGCCGCGACGAGCGCGCCCTCGCGCTCCTCGCGCGCCACTGGCGGGCCGAGGTGCTCGCGGGCCGCGACGGCGTGGTCGAGGCGATCGACGACGTCCCCGACCTCTGGCCGCTGCTCCGCGAGCTCCCCGGCGTGCGGGAGCGCGCGCAGGCCGCGCTGCTCGGCCCCACCGGCGCGCTGGCCGACGCGCTCGGCCCGGGCCTCTTCGCGCGGCGCCTGCGCAACGCCGTCCTCCGGTGGAGCGCGCACGCGCGGACGCCCGGCCTCGCCCGCGACGCAGCGCTCTGGGCGCGCTACTCCCGCGCGCTGAGGCACCTGCGTGAGTGGGCGTACGGCCCCGCCCTCGCGGCCTCGCTGGTCCGCGGCGCGACGCTCGCGCTGGAGGTCGAGGCAGCGCTCCTCGCGCGCTGGCACGAGCACTACAGCGCGTCGGCCCGCGCGTGGCTCGCCTCCCTCGGCGACCGGGCGCGGCGCGTGCAGCTCACCTGCGCCCTGCTGGTGCGCGCGACGGCGGCCGACCTGCCGGCGCTCGACTTCGCGTTCGACGTCGGCGACGAGGGCGTGCGGAACAACGTCCTCGGCGCGATCGACCGGCTGCGCGGCGGCGACCACCACGTGGCGGCGCTGCGCGCGTTCGCGGCCGCGGGCGGCGCGGTGGGCGCTACGGCGCGGTGGTGCCTCGTGCATCGGCGGGACGCGGCGACGGTCGACGCGCTCGTCGCGGCGGCGCGCGAGGCGACCGGGGCCGCGCGCTGCGAGACGTTCGCGGGGCTCGCGTGGGCGCCGGAGGTGATGCGGGCGCACCGCGCGGCGGTGGCGGCGGCGATCGAGGCGTCCGACGGCGAGGGGTACACCGCGGAGGCGCTGGTGGCGGGCCTCGCGCGGGCGCTCGGCGACGAGGCGGGGGCGGTGATGCTGCGGCTCGCGCTCACCGCGCGGCACTGGGGCGTGCGTGAGGAGGCCGCGCGGCAGATCGCGCAGCGCGGGCTGCTGTGCGCGGCGCGGCGGGGGTGAGGGCGGGGGGCGGCGGGTCAGCCGACGTCCGCCCGCAGCGACCGCTCCGCGCTCTCCCGTAGGCCGGCTTCGCATCGGCGCGCCCAGGTCGCCACCTCGGGGTCCTCGTCCGCGGCCCAGGCGTGCGCCCGTTGCACCTGCTCGCGGAGAAAGGACGCATGGCTCTCCGCCTGGGGAGGCGCGGACAGGACGCGGGTGTAGAGGATCGACGCCACGTCGCCGCGCGCCCCGAATCGGATGAGCAGCGAGCGCGTGAGGTGAGGCAGGGGGGCCTCCGTGACGACGGCGAAGCTCCCCGCGACGCGGGCGCGCCAGAAGTCATCCCCGATCCACGAGAGGACCTCGTCGGCGGGCAGGAGCCTGCCGAGGGCCTGCCAGCGCCAGTCCCAACGGAGCTCATCCGAGCGAGGCCCGTCGAGCACGGGAGCGACGCGCTGCCAGACCGCGACGGCGTCGTCTTGCGCGATCTGGAGAAGCGCCTTCCAGGCGTGCTCGAAGCCCGCGGACTCCGGTCCTCGCCGGAGCGCTTCCGACGCCAGCTCCAGCACCTCGCCGCGCCGTCCGAGCGCCAGGAGTTGATCGAGCCCGACCTCGCATTCGTGCGCCGCGAGCGCTTCGCCGGAGGCCGCGCCCGCCATCAGCCGAGCCAGCGCGCGCGCGAGCTGCGGTGCGATCGCGTCCGCGAGGTCGGGGTCGCGCCGCAGGCGGCGGTTGAGCAGGGAGGCCGCGAGCTGCGTCGCGTGCGCCGCCTCGGCGCCGAGCAGCTCGGTCACCAGGGGTTCGACGGCCCGCCACGACACGTCCCGGTCCCACGGGCCGGATTCGAGCAGGTGCAGGTCGGAAGGCCACAGGTCGCCTGCGCGAAGGTCTTCGAGGATCCACGCCACGCCCTCCTCGGAGGCGCCCAGCAGCCATGTCGTCATGAAGGTCGTGCGAGCGAGCGCCGGCTCGCCCCTCCACGACCGGAGGAGCGAGATCACCTCATCGCCCGCGCCGCCGTCCGCCATGCCCCCGAGGTAGTGGGGGAGGAGGAGGGGGTTCTTCGAAGCACCCGAGCGGACCCGCTGGAGCAGGTGCGGGAGCAGAGCGCGCGCCTCGTCGACCTCCCCCGCGCCGCGCATGAACACGTTCGCGCGGCGCGCGTCGGGCCCGTCGAGCCAGTCGAGTGATCGGTCGAGGTCGCCGTTCGCGATCCCTTCACGCGCCAGCGCGCGGTCCGCGTCTCGCTCGTCGCTCGCCTTCGAAGCGCCGGGATGCCAGTGGGCGACGCGGTCGAAGAGACGGTCCCGCCAGGTGCGAGGCTCCAGGGCCGCCCGCAGCGCGGCGAGGCGCTCCGCGAGGCCCGGCGCGGACGCCACGAAGGCGCCATCGTATCGGTCGATCAAGTCGAGCGCGGCGCGGAGATCGGAGCGACTCGCGTCGGGCCACCCATTCGCGCGGCGAGAGAGCTCGCCCACCGCGTCGAGCGCCACCCCGGCGCGAACGGCGTTGCGCACGTGACGGCAGACGATCGCCTGCGCCCGATGAGCGACGGAGGGGTCCGGGTCGGCGGTTCGCTCGGCCAGCAGGTGCCACGCGAAGGCGGTCGCGCGCACCACCTCCGTCGGATCGGGCCTCGGCCATTCGCCGTCGAGGGGCGTCCGAACGGTCCACCAGTTTGACGAGGCGACGGCGTCGAGCGCCGCGAGCGCGGCGAGGCGGTCTTCACCCCCGGCCGACCGCACCCGTCGGGCGAGCGTGTCCGCACGCTCTCGATGCGTCGCGTAGGTCTCCCCCCACGCCGGCATGAGGGACCTCGCCCAGACGTCCGTCGCGGGCCGCATCGACTCTCCCCTCTCCGCGACGACGAGCGGGAAGAGAGCCCCCTCCGCTTCGGCGAAGCACCCGCGCCGCGAGAGGAGGTGGCCGAGGGCCGGCGCCACGGCGGCGATGGCCCGGGGGGCTTCTTCCTGCGGGAAGGGACGTGCGGTGACCTCGCGCAGATACGTCGCGGCCTCCAGGGGGCACCGCGTCGCGACGAACAGGAGAGACCGCCGGCTGGCGCGGCGGGCGAGCTCGGGGAGCGTGCGCGCGTTTCGCCAGTCGTCGAGCGTCTCCCGCGCGAGCTCGCGCTGCAGGCCGTCCGGGACGCCGAACTCCGAGAGGCGCTCGTGGAGGCCGTCCGCGAGCTCCGGCGCGTGGCGGCACAGGCTGGGGCCGCCACCTCCGGGCGGCGTGAGCAGGAGGATCAGCACCTCGCGCGCCAGCACCGCCGGCGTCACATAGCGGAACTCCGTGTCCTCGCTCTGGCGGATCAAGCCGCGCTCGACGCAGGCCCGGATCCGGTCGTTCAGGTCTTCCCAGGAGGGGAGGCCGACCGCGCGGAAGAGCGCGGTCCGTGCGGCTTCGTCGCGAGACGGCCAGGGCCGCCGTTCCAGCAGGATGACCGCGAGCAGGGCCCGCGCCCTTGCCAGCACCTCCCGCCTCCACTCGTCGTCCCCCGAGCCGGTGGTGGGCAGCGGGGCGATGGCGACCTTCGCCGCGAAGCTCGTGTCGGCCCCGTCCGTCGGCGAGACGTTGCTGCGGCCGAACTCCCTCGCCAACAACACCGCGTACCAGGGGAAGCCTTCCGCGAGCCGGAGCACGGCGTCGACCTGGGCGGCGTCCCCGCGGTACTCCCGTTCGATGACCTGACGGAGTGCGTCGTCGCCGAGCGGCTCCAGCGGCATCCGGCGGAGGCCCAAGGGCGCGATGGCTTCGCCGGGCGGGCCGATGAGCACCAGGCACGCGCGCCGCGCGGCCTCGCCGCAGTCGTCCACCGCGGCGGCGAACTTGCTGTAGAGAAGATGGACCCGGCTCGCGGGGCACTCGTCGATGACGAGGATCACCTCGGGCATCTTCGCGACGAGGTCGTAGCGTTCGAGGGCCTCCGCGCCGACGGGCTCGCGCGGCGCGACGCAGACGCGCGGCTGGTGATCGCGGGCGCGCGTGAGCGCCTCGAGGACGAGCCGCGTCTTGCCGATGCCCGGCGCGCCGTCGATCCACACCGCGCGCGACTCCCCACCTTCGAACATGGCCAGGAGTTCCGCGATGGCCCGCTCGCGCGCCGCGTCGCGCGCGAAGTCCGGCAGCTTCCGCGGGCCGCGCTTCTGCTCCAGGCGCCAACGCTCCACGGAGACGACGCCGGGTGGCTCGACGATCCCGAGGGCGCGCTTGAACTCCGCGCCGAGGGACGGGCGGTGGACGCGCAGGAAGGCGACGATCGCGTTCGCGTCGTAGATCGTGATCCGGGCCTCGATCTCCTCCACGCTCGGCGGCTTCTTCCGCGCGCCCGCCATGGCCTTCGAAGCGAGCTCCGCGACCTGCCGGACGAAGCTCTTCCTCGCGCGTGCCTTCGACGCCTTCGGGGCGCTCTCCGTGAGGCGCTCGACGTCCACGGGCCGGTTGACGAGCAGGGTGAAGCGGCCCCCGCGCGCCAGCACGCGGGCCATGCCGCCCTTGCGCGCGGCGTCGTCCTTCACATCGGCCTGCCAGTCCGCGCCGGCCTTGCACGAGAAGAAGGTCTCGCTCAATCCGTCCTCGGTCAGCGCCTCTGGAAACTGAGCACGACTCCGGCGCGGCGGGGATTGAACGACGAGGAGGAGGTCCTTGCCGCCGTCGACCTCGCCGGACCTCAGCGGCCCGCGGACGGCCGCGTCGACGTGGCGCTCGCGCGCCTCGAAGCGGACGAGCTCCTCACAGAAGCGTTCGAAGTCCGTATCTTTCAGGTCTTCGAGGCGGCGGCGGTCGAGCGTCGAGAACCCGATCTCCATCGGCCGCACGGTACGCAATCCCGCGCGGAGCGCAACGGTCTCCACGCGGGCGTCGATGCGGCAGAGAGGGGCGGGCGACGCTCAGGCGTCGGGGGCGGGCGCGGGCTCTTCGCCGCCGCCGTTGTCGTTCTGCGGGGCGCTGACGACCTGCACGCGGCGGTTGAGGCGCGGCACCTTCTCGTCGACCTCGTCCTCGCCGAAGAGCTCGACGCCGCACTTGCGCAGCTCGGCGTGGCGCTGGCGGAGCAGCGTCCAGAGCCGGTCGCGCAGCGCGGGCGAGACGCCGACGGCGACGCGGTCCTTCGGGCGCGCGCCGCCGGGCGTGACCGACGCGGCCACCTCGGCGCCGAGGTGCTCCATGGTGGAGAGCTGCGCGGGCGTGAACGGGTGCATCCCCGCGATCTCGTCCGCGTGGCGGCGGAAGAGCGACGCGAGCGACACGCCGTCCTGCCCGTGGTCGTAGTACCCCTTGCCCGCCTCGATGGCGCTCACCTCCTGCGCGGGGAGCTTCGCGAAGAGGTCGGACGCGAGGCCGCGGGCGAAGTGGAGCGCGGGCTCCCGGTAGCGCTGGAGCTCGGCGTACTTCGCGTCGAGCTCGGCGCGCGACACCGCGGGGGCGGTGTTGCAGTTGGCCACCGCGTACTCGATCGCGTGGCCGAGGTTGGCGATGGAGAGGATCCACGGCACCTTCGTGCGGGGCCGCGCCTCGACGAGCTCGCCGAGGCGCGGGTGCACCGACGCGACGCCGGTGCGCAGGTTGGCCATCATGACCGCGGGGTCGACGTTGAACCCCACGACCTGATCGTCCGCGAGGCTCTGGGCCTCCTCGCGGAACGCAGCGAGCGCCGCGGCCCCGAGGAGCTGCGGCGGGAGGACGAAGCGCGCGGCGGCCTTCGCCTTGGCAGAGGATGAACGCATCACCGCGAACAACGGCGGGGCGCGCCGGAGTGTGAGGCGCGCGAACGGATGCCGGACGGAGGCGCGTCCGGTGCCCGCACGCGGGAGCAGATGGCGGGCAGCGGGGGGCGCAGGGGCGGCGGGGCGGCAACAGATGCCGCGCGGAGGCTGGGAGGGGGCCTCGCGGTGGCAGCGGATGCCGCGCGGAGGCGCCGACGGTGGGTTGCGGCGGCGGTGGGTGGCGCGACGGGCGTCAGCGCGGGCGCGCGTCGAGCGAGGCGAGCACCTGCGCGGCGACGTCCGCCGGAGGTCACGGCAGGCTGAAGATCGCGCCCGCCGGGGCCGTGACGGACACCGTCATGCCGTCCTCGACCAGCCCGTCGCCGATCCTGCCGCCCGTGCGGTAGCCCCAGCACGTCACCGCCCCGCTCGCGAGCCGCGCGCAGGTGTGCTGGTCGCCGAGCGCGAGCCCGACCGCGTCGGTGATGCCGACGACGGCGGTCGGCGCGCGGGCGTTGATCATCGTGCCCGCGCCGAGCTGCCCGAGGTCGTTGCGCCCCCAGCAGACCAGGGCGCCGGTCGCGCGGCGGGCGCAGACGTGGCCAGCCCCCGCGCGAATCTCCACCGCGTCGCGGAGGCCCGGCACGGTGACCGCGGTGGCGCGCGTCGTGGTGGTCCCGTCGCCGAGCTGGCCCGCGGAGTTGTCGCCCCAGCACGACACCGCCCCGCCGCGCAGCGCGCAGGCGAACGAGATGCCCACGGCGACCTGCTCGACCCCGGTGAACGCGCCCACCATCCCGTCCGGCGCGCGCACCTGCACCGGCAGCGACCGCGCCGTCGTGGTGCCGTCGCCGAGCTGCCCGTCGCGGTTGTACCCCCAGCACCACAGCGCGCCGCCCGCGCGGATCGCGCAGGTCGAATAGCTGCCCGCCGCGACCGCGGACGCATCGGCGACGGGCGAGGCGCCGCCGCCGACCGCCGCCGGAATGGAGCGGTTGCCGGTGCTCCCCTCGCCGAGCTGGTTGAGGGAGTTCTGGCCCCAGCAGAGCACCCGCCCGTCCGTCACACGGGCGCAGGTGTGGTAGGCGCCGCTCACGACCTCCACGACGTCCGCGAGCCCGGCGACGACGACCGCCGTCGCGCTGCTCGCGGGCGACGCCACGCCGAGCTCGCCGGAGGTGTTGGCGCCCCAGCAGGCGACCGCGCCCGTCGCGAGTCGCGCGCAGGCGTGGCCCCCGCCGAGCGCGACGTGGGTCGCGGCCGCGGGGAGGGTCACCGGGTAGGGCGCGGAGCGGGGCGCGGCGTCGGCTTCGGCGAGCTGCCCCACCCCGTTGCCGCCCCAGCAGGAGACGGCCCCGCCGGGCCGGACCGCGCAGGTGGCGTCCGAGCCCGCGGAGATCGGGAGCGCGCAGCCGGCGCCCGTGCAGGGGAGCGGGCCGGGGATGCCCTGGATGTCCCGGTTGGCGAGCGGGCGGTTGTTCAGCCGCCCGTCGCCGAGCTGGCCGACGGTGTTGTCGCCCCAGCACGCCACCGCCCCGGAGGTGCGCCGCGCGCAGGTGAAGCCGCCGCCCGCGACGAGCCGCGCGGCGTCCGCGAGCCCCGCGACCGGCACCGGCGTCAGGCGGTCGGTGGAGGTCCCGTCGCCGAGCGCGCCGGCCCCGTTGTACCCCCAGCAGGAGACCGCCCCGCCCCGCCGCCTCGCGCAGGAGTGGGTGAAGCCGAGCGCGAGCTCGGCCGCGTCGGTGACCCCGACGACGTCCGCCGCCGCCGCACGGCCGGCCGCCCGCAGGCCGTCGCCGAGCTGCCCGGAGCTGTTGACCCCCCAGCAGGTGACCACCCCGCCGCCCCGGATCACGCAGGTGTGGGCGCCGCCGGCCGCGAGCGCGGTGGCGCCCGTCACGCCGGCCGTCACGGGGAGCAGCCGCGTCGTGAGGCTCCCGTCGCCGAGCTGCCCGTTGGCGTTGAGGCCCCAGCAGAGCACCGCGCCGGTCGCCCGCAGCGCGCACGTGTGGTCGGCCCCCGCGACCACCTGGGTCGCGTCGGCGATGCCCGGCACCTCGCTCGGCACGGGCCGCGTCGAGGTGGTGCCGTCGCCGAGCTGGCCGGTCGCGTTGTAGCCCCAGCACACGACGCGGCCGGTGCGACGGAGCGCGCAGGTGTGCTGCGACCCCAGCGCGAGCTGGACGGCGTCGGTGAGCCCGGCGACCGCGACCGGCGTCAGGCGCCTCACGTTGGTGCCGTCGCCGAGGTGGTAGTTGCCGTTCTCGCCCCAGCACACCACCGCGCCGCCCGCGCGGATGGCGCAGACGTGCTGCGCGCGGGCGCCGGCCTCGACGTCCGTCGCGTCGTTGAGGCCCGAGACGAACACGGGCGCCGCGCGGTGGCCGGTGGCCCCGTTGCCGAGCTGCCCGTACTGGTCGGCGCCCCAGCACGCCACGCGCCCGCCCGGGAGGATCGCGCAGGCGTTGGCCCCGCCCGCCGCGAGGTCGTCCGCCGAGCCGCCGGCGCAGCGCCCGGCCGCGCAGGTCTGCCCCGCGGCGCACGCGCTGCCGCACGCGCCGCAGTGATCGGTCGCGGTGGCGAGCGCCGTCTCGCAGCCGTTGGCCGCCGCCGCGTCGCAGTCGCCGAAGCCCGTCGCGCACGCGGCCACGGCGCAGGCCCCCGCGCGGCACGTCGCGGTGGCGTTGGCGAGGGCGCAGCCGGCGGTCGCGGCGCCGTCGTCGGCCGTGCCGTTGCAGTCGTCGTCCTGGTTGTTGCAGGTCTCGGCGCCGGGGACGACCTCGCCCGCGCAGGAGGCGCCCCAGCGCCGGTCGGCGCCGCAGGTCTGCGTCCCGGCGCGGCATCGGCCTCGCCCCGCGGTGCCGGCGGGGCCGGCGTAGCAGCTCCGCGTGGCGCCGGGGGAGCACTCGCCGCAGCCGTCGTCGGCCATGCCGTTGCAGTCGTCGTCGACCATGTCGCCGCAGGTCTCCGCCGCCGCGGGGAGCTGCTCGCCGAGGCAGGCGTCGTAGCCGCCCGACACGTTGCAGTACTGCGTCCCCGCGCGGCACCGCCCGACGCCCGCCGTCCCCGCGGCCCCGCCGTAGCACGGGCGGGAGGTGCCGGGCGTGCAGCGGGCGCCGAGGTCGTCGGGCGCGTCCGTCGCCGCGTCGACCGTCATGCCGTCCGTCGACGCAGCGTCGGGCGCCGCGACGTCTCCGGGCGCATCGGGCGCCGCGACGTCTCCGGGCGCATCAGGCGCCGCGTCGGGTGGGACGGGAACGTCTTCGGATGGCGCGTCGGGCGAGGCGTCGCCAGCGTCCGTCGGAGGGGGCTGGTCCGCCGCGACGTCGGGGGAGGCCAGCGAGTCAGCGGCGACGTCGGCGGCCGCGTCAACGGCCACGTCAACGGTCACGTCGGCAGCCGCGTCGGCGGCCGCGTCACCGGCTGTGGGTCGCTCGTCATTGCACGCGACGAGCATCGCCGCCGCGGCGATCAAAACATACTTCTGCATGGCGTTCGTGGCTCCGTGGCGCCTCCCGTGAGGCGCGCGGGAGCATGACCGGAAAGAGGCGCCCCGGGAATACCCCGCGTGGCGTCCGTCGCCGCCCGCGACGCGCGGTGCCGTCGCGCTCTACCATCGCGCCCCGGCGACCCGATGCCCGACACCGACCCGCTCATCGCGCACCAGCGCCGGTCGTTCGACGCCTTCACGCAGGCCGACGTCGCGCCCGACGCGCGGCTCCTGCAGGGCCTCGAGGCGTGCCTCCGCGAGCGCTTCCCGATGCGCTCGTTCTGCGAGCGCCAGGAGCTCGCGCTCGTGCGCTACGCGTTCGACGCGCCCGAGGGGTCCCCCCACGACTGCCTCCTCGCGGGAACCACCTGGCAGCGCGCCCTCCGGGTCACCGTGCTGGGCGTCCGCCTCGAGGTCGCCCCCGACGGCGCCCGACGGATCGTGGCCGCGGCGGAGGAGGACGTCGTGCTCGGGGCGATCCCGTGGATGACCGACGCGGGCACCTTCGTCATCGACGGCGTCGAGCGCGTGGTGCACCCGCAGCTCGCGCGCGAGCCGGGCGTGTGGTTCACGACGGAGGACGTGTTCGCGCACGGGTTCGCGCGGGGCGACGGGGCGCGCATCGAGCCGCTCCGCGGGCCCCGCGTCGAGGTCCGCGTGGCGAAGAAGACGCGCACGCTCGAGGCGCGCCTCGGGCCCCGCGCCCGGTGGGTTCCGGCCACCACGCTCGCCCGCGCGATGGGCCTCTCCCGCGAGGAACTCCTCACGCGGGCCTACGCCGTCGAGGCCCTCCGCGTCGGCGAGCGCGACGTCGCGCTGCGCTTCGACCCCGCGCGGCTGGCGGGCCGGCGCGCCGCGCGCGACGTCGTGGTGAACGGCGAGGTCCGTGTGGCGAGGCACCGCAAGTTCACCCGCGCCGCGGTGAAGGCGCTCGCCGCGGCGGGCGTCACCGAGCTCGCGTACGACGACCACGAGGTCGAGGGGGCGGTCGCCGCGCGCGACGTCGTCGACGAGGACACCGGCGAGGTCGTCATCGAGGCGGGCGACCCCCTCACGCTGCGCCGCCTCGCGCGGCTGCGCGCGGCCGGGGTCCGCGAGGTGCCGCTGCTCGTCGTCGCGCAGCAGCCGTTCGGGCCGGTGTACGACCGCACGCTCCGCGACCTCAGCGACGTCATCCTCCGCACCGAGATGAGCCGCCGCGACGACGGCGAGGAGGAGGCCCGCCTCGCGCTCTGGCAGAGCGTCCACGGCCCCGAGTACGCCGACCCGCGCGTCACCGCGGACTTCGTGCGGCGCGCGCTCGGCGACGTCACCCGCTTCGACCTCTCGCCCGCGGGCCGCGCGCGCATGAACCGCCTCCTCGGCACGTCGGGCGACGCGCGGACGCTCTCCGCCGACGACGTCGTCGCGACGCTCGTCGCGCTCGTTCGCCGCGTCGAAGGGTTCGCGCGAGACCCCGACGAGCCGAGCCTCGGGGACGCGGTGGTGCGCGGCGTCGGCGAGCTGCTCGAAGGCGCCGTGCGCGACGGCCTCGCGCGGGTCTCGGCGATCGCAGAGGAGCGGCTCTCGCTGTTCGACCTCGACGCCTCCTTCTGGCCGCACAGCTCGCTGGTCGCGCGTCCGCTCGAGCGCGCCGTGCTGGAGCTCTTCACCCGCACCCGCGTCAGCGCGCCGGTCGCGCGCGTGAACCCCGTCGCCGCCGTGGCCCAGTCGCGCTGGCTCGCCGCGGTCGAGCCTGCGTCGGGCTCCTCGAAGCGCAGCGGCTTCGCCCTCGAAGACACCGCGTGGTCGCAGTACAAGCTGCTCTGCCCGATCGAGGCCCGCGACGACCACGGGCCGCCGGGCTCGGCCCTCGCGCTCGGCGCCCGCGTCGGCTGGCAGGGCCGCCTCGAAGCGACGTTCATCATGGTGGGCGCGCAGGGTGAGCTCCACGCGCGCTCCGTCGACGCGCTCACGCTCGGCGGCGCCCCGCTCCGCGTCGACGACGGCGAGGCCGACGGCCCCTTCGTCCCCGTGATCACGGGCGCCGGCGCGACGACGGTGAGCCGGGAGCAGGTGGCGTGGCGTGACCCGTCCCGCGACGAGTGGGTGGGCGTCACGGCGGCGCTCGTCCCCTTCGCCGTGCACGACGCGCCCGAGCGGTGGAGCGCAGGCGCGCGCAACCTCCGCGAGGCCCTCCCCCCGCTGCGCGCGACGGCGCCGCGCGTGGCGACCGCCCTCGACGCGCGCGTGGCGGCGACGGCGAGCGTCGTGTCTCGCGTCGGGGGCGAGGTGGTGAAGGCGACGGCGCGCGAGGTGGTCGTGCGCGGCGACGGCGACGAGGTGACGCACCCGCTGCGGAGCTTCGAGCCCGCGCGCGGCGGCGTGATCCGGGAGCGCCCGTGCGTCGACGAGGGCGACCGCGTGTCCGTCGGCGACGCGCTCGCGCAGGGCCACGGCGTCGTCGACGGGACGCTCGCCTGCGGGGACGACGTGCTCGCCGCGCTCATGCCCTGGGCGGGCTTCAACGACCACGGGGCCGTCGCCGTCTCGGAGCGCCTCGTGCGCGAAGGGCGCCTCTGCACCGCGCACGTCCGCGTGGTCACGGGCTCGCTGGGGCGCGCCGCGGGCGGCCGTCACGAGCTCACCCGCGACGCCGCCGACCTCGACGCTGGCGAGCGGGCGCGGCTCGACGACGAGGGCCTCGCGCGGGTGGGGGCGAGGGTGCGCGAAGGCGACGCGCTCGCGGGTCGCGTGCTCGTGCGGGACGGCGTGGCGGAGGGGGCTTCGCTGCGGGCGCTGCGCGGGTGCGAGGGCGTGGTGACGCGGGCCGAGGTGTACCGCCCCGACCGCCGCGCGAAGGGGACCGCGGTGGTTCGCGTGTGGGTGGTCGAGCGCCATCCCCTCTCGGTCGGCGACCTCGTCGGGAGCCGCCACGGCGAGCGCTCGGCCGTCGCGCGGATCGTCGCCGAAGAAGACCTCCCGCTGCTCGACGACGGGCGCGCGGTGGAGGCCGTGGTCGACCCCGCGGCGGTGTTCGAAGGCGGCGACGCGGTGGGGATCCTCTGCGAGATGATGGCTTCGGGGGGCGCGTCGCCCATCGAGCTCCCGCGCGTGGTGTCGTGCTGCGACCGTTACGCGGGCGGCGGCGAGACGGTGAGGCTGCGCGACGGGCGAACGGGCGAGCCCTTCCGGGCGCCGGTGAGCGTCGGGGCGCTGCACCTCCTGAAGCTCACGCCGTTGGTGGACGATGTCTTCGAAGCGCGCGCGCGGGGCCCTCGTGATGGCACCACGCGCGAGCCGGTGGGCGACGCGACGCACGCGCCGGGGCAGCCCTTCGACGAGGACGCGGTGTCCGCGCTGATGGCCTGGGGCGCCGCCGAGACACTGCGGGAGACGCTCGGGGCGCGCGGCGACGACCTCCACGCGGCCGGCGCGCTCGACGCGGCGCTCGCGCGGGGGGAGGCGCACGCGGTGGCCACCGGGTCGCAAGCGTTCGCGCGGTTCATGAAGACGCTGCAGGCGGTGGGGCTCGACGTGGGGAGCCCTCGGCGCTACCGCCGGACGTCCGGGCGGCGGTAGCATCGCGCCATGTGCTGCTTCTCCGGCCGTGTGACCCTCGTCGAGCACACCCGCGTCTTCGCCCGCCGCGTCGACGACCGCACCCAGTCGCTCGCCTACGCGATGAACGTCGCCGCCGCCGCCGACCTCGCGATGGTGCTCCCGCTCCCCACCGACCCCGCCGCGGGCGAGGAGGCGGTGCGCTTCGTCGACCTCTCGGAGGAGTCGTACTTCTTCTCCGCCCTCGACGCGCTCTTCCCCATGGCCGACCTCGAGACGGAGGCGGCCCCGCAGGCGTCGCGCGCGAAGGGCCCCACCCTCGCGGTGCACGCCGTCGGGTCCTTCGAAGCGTCGTTCGTCCCCGCGCCCGAGGACTTCGAACGCCTCGACCCGCGCTTCCGCCTCTCGCCCGGCGTCGTCGACGCGCTCTGCGCGCAGGAGCGCTTCGGCTTCGCAGTGTTCCAGCTCCGCGGCCTCGGGGCGGAGACGGTGGCGGCCCCGCCGAAGCCCTGGTGGCGCCGCATCTTCTCGGGCGACGAGCCGCCCACGACCGCCCTCCGCCGCCAGCACTTCCACCCGATGGGGCTCACCTTCCGCTCGCGCGCGCCGGAGACGCTCTTCTTCCCGACGGTTCACGTGCACGACGGGACGCTGCCCGCCACGGCGGATTTCGACCACACGCTCTACGCGCAGGGCCGCGCCGGCGGCGACTGGGAGGAGAGCGAGCGGACGCCGCACGCCAACACGGTGCACCGCGCGAGGGGCGTCGTCGCCGAGGGGGAGCGCGTGAAGCGGCGCAAGATGCAGGGCGAGCTGCCCAACCGCGACGTGATCGTCCCCGCGTAGGAGGGCCGCGCCCCGTGGCTGACCTCGACCTGGGCCGCCGCACGCTCTGGACCGACCGCTACTGGCTCGACCCGGGCGCGGTCGCGCTGTTCATCGCCGCCCTCGCGGGCGCCTGTTTCTCGGCCTCGTTCGTGGGTGCGCTCGCCGGCCTCTTCGTGTGGCTGACACCGCTCGTCTTCCCCCTCTGGTCGATGACGCGTCGCCGCGACATCACCGCCCGCGTGCAGGGCGACGCGCTCGTGCTGGGGGGCGGCCCCTCGGTCGCGACGCGCGACATCGCCGCGGGCTACGTCTCGCAGGAGAAGGACGCCCTCGCGGTCGTGCTGGAGCTGCGCAACCGCACGCTCCTCCGCCTGTCCGTGCGCGACCTCGACGACGCCCGCGCGGTGCTCTCCGCCGTCGGGCAGGACCCCTCGCAGCGCCGCACCCGCTTCGAACACAAGCGCATCTTCCACCAGCTCCTGACGGTGGTGCTCGGGCCGATGGTGGGCGTCTTCGCGCTGCTCCCCGTGCTCACGGCGCTGCGGGAGGCGGGCCTCGCGCCGGACGGCGGGCAGCTCGTGCTCGGCGCCATGGCCCTCGGGCTGGTGCTCGTGGTGGCGCTGCGCCGCGCGATCTTCCCGCGCCTCGACCTCACCGTCGGCCGCGACGGGCTCTGGAGCCGCGCGCGCCTCTTCCCGCGCTTCTTCCCGTGGTCGCAGGTCGCCTCGGCGCGCGAGGACGGCACCGACGTCGTGGTCACGCTCGCCGACCGCCGCGAGGTGCGCCTCTGGTGCGACACCGAAGACCCGTGGGTCCGCAGCGCGGTGTGTGCGCGCATCGCCGAGGCGCTGGCGGACTACCGCGCGGCGGGCACGGCCGGCGACCCGCTGACGACGCTCGCCCGCGGCGACCGCCCCTACGCCGCGTGGCGCGACCACCTGAAGGAGCTCGGCGACCGCCCCAACGACTACCGCAGCCAGGCGCTCGACCGCCGACGTCTCGAAGCGCTCGTCACCGACCCCTCCGCGAGCCCCGAGCAGCGGATCGCCGCGGCCCTCGCGCTCTCGACGAGCGAGCGGGGCCGGACGCGCGTGCGGGTCGCCGCGGAGTCGGGCGCCGAGCCCGCCGAGCGCGCCGCGCTGGCGGCCATCGCGGAGGGCCGCGACGCCGAGCCCGAGGTGGAGGCCGCCCTGCGCCGCGGGTGAGCGCGCGTCACCCACGCACCCCCTCGCGCCGGAGAATCGCCCCCGCGGGGGAACCGCCCCGGCAACTCGACCGTCCCAAAGTTCCTCACGTACGATCGATCTCACGGAGCAACGCCATGAACCGCCGCACCACCCTCGTCGCCGGCCTCCTCTCCCTCCTGCCCGCCGGCGCCTTCGCCCAGCGCGCGCCTTGCGTGCCGGGCAACCCCCTCTACGACCGCGGCGACTACCGCTGCTTCGGCGAGCGCCCCGTCCCCACGCGGGCCCGCGCCGCCGTCACCGCCCACGTCGAGGCCGCCCGTTACCTCTCCGGCGCCGCGCTCCCGGCGCACCTGCGGGCGATGCTCGAAGACCACTTCAGCGACCTCGGGCCCTCGCTCGCCGACGACCTCCCGTCGCTGGTCGACGGCGACGGCGACCTCCACACCCCCGACGTTCGCCTCGCGGTGGTGCTGCTCCCGAGCGGCAGCGTCGGGCGCGTCCGGGTGCTCACCCGCCACGTCGACGCGCTCGACCGGCGCATCGCGCAGTCGCTCGCGGCGGGCGTGTCGGGCGCCGAGGGCGTGTCGACGGGCGGGGCCGAGCTCGAGGCGATCGTTCGACTGCGACCGCGGCTCCACTACACGCGCTGGCGCCCGCAGCGCCACCCCGCGTGCTGCATCGAAGACGACGAGTGACCGTCAGCGGTCGCGCAGCGTGACGATCTGCTGGGTGACCAGGTTGTAGAGCGTGCGGAGCGCCTCGAGGGGGGGCATCGCCGCGATGTCGACGATCTCCTCGATGGACGACATCCCGTCGATCATCGAGAGCAGGAAGCCCGAGCGGTGGTCGAGGGAGAGCCCGCGGAGGTTGGTGCGCTGCACCGCGAGGACGGGGATCTTGTCGAGCGAGCCGAGGCGGCCGATGTAGATCGCCTTGAGCTTGGCGCGGCAGACCTCCGCGACGTGCATCGCGTCCTGGTCGTCGGGGTCGACCTCGAGCATCGTCTCGGCGGTGGTCAGGGCGGCGGTGAAGTCGCCGACGTCGAGCCGCTCGTGCATCTCCTGGCGGGGCGAGACGCGGCGGGGCGGCGCGATGTCGGGCGTCACCCGCGACGACGAGGGGGCGCGTCGCGGCCCGGGCGAGGCGGGGGGCGGCGCGGCGGGGGGCGGCGCGGCGGACTCGGCGCGCGGCAGCGGCGGGGGCCGGCGCGGCGGGAGCTCGGGGGGAGCGCGTCGCGGGCGGGCGCGGGGGTGCCCAGCACGGGCGTCGGCGCCTCGGCCCAGGCCATCGTCGCGCTGTTGCGCCGGGGCGGGGCGTTGGAGGTCGCGCCGGAGGGCCGCGTGGGGGCGGCGTGGACGGCGACGGGGGGCGACGAGCGGACGGCGGGGGTGGCGCGGTCGGGCGTGCTGCGCGCGTGCGAGACCGACGGGATGTTCGGCCCGAGGCGCGGCACCGTGAGCGCTTCGGAGAAGGACTCGTGCTCCGGCGGCGAGACGAACTCCGAGCCGTCGGTGAAGAGCCCCTGCATCGACGGCATCGGCGCGGGCGCGGGCAGCGGGGGCGCGGGCAGCGGCGGCGGCGCGGGACGGGACGCGGGCGAGGCGAACATCTCCTGCACGGAGGTCGAAGGCCGCGGCGTGTCCTCGCCCCAGCGGTCGAAATCGCTGAGGTCGAAGGCGTCCTCGTCGGGGGCGGTGATGGGGTACGCCGGCGGCGGGGGCACCGAGATCGACTGGCCGAGCAGGGTGGGCGTGCGCGGCGGGGACGACGGCGCGGGCGCGGGCATCGAGGGCATCGAGACGACGCTCGGCGGGCGCGAGCGGCGCAGGTGGGAGAGGCGCCCGGTGGGCGGCGGGTGCGACGAGCGCGGCGCCTCGCGGGGCGGCGGGAGCGAGTCGGCGGCCTCGGCGCCGAAGGGGGTCACCGCGAGGCCGGGCGGGGGCCGCGGGGTCACGACCTGCGGGGGCGGCGGGGCGGCGGCGCCGTAGCCCAGCACCGCGCTCGGCGCCTCGCCGAACTCGAGGAACTCCTGCCCGTGCTCGTCTTCGCCGTTGATGAGGGGCGGGAGCGAGTGGCTGGTGGGGGGCGCGCTCACCCCGTTGGCCGCGGGCTCGGAGAGCAGCGAGCCGCCGAAGGGGTCATGGGCGAGGTCGTCGTCCCAGGCGTCGCGGGCGGGCTCGGGGGCGACCGAGGGCTCGATCGGGAGCAGGTGGTTCACCGGGGCGAGCATCACCGGGGTGACCTTGTTGGAGATCTCGTTGAGTCCGGCGAGGTTGACGGGGGCGACGGAGGCGCGGCCCGGGGCGGCCGGGCGCGCGGCGGCCTCCTGCTCGAGCTCCTCGTCGAGCAGGTCGAACCACCCGTCGACCGAGGCGTCGCCCGAGGCGTCGTGGTTGCGATCGCCGTTGCCCATCGCGCTCCTCGCCGCCGCGACACCGCCGCGCGGCTCCGTCCTCACCGTCACGCCTTCTGCACGACCCCGCGGAACATCCGCAGCGTGCGCGAGAGGGCCTCGATCTGCTCCTTGATCGCGGCCGTGTCGTGGCGCTCGACCGCGGTGCGCGTCTTGTCGATGACGTTGTGCGCCTTCTCGAGGGCGTCGCGGCCGTAGTCGCTCCCGCCCACCACCTTGGCGACCTTGTCGAAGAGGCGCTCGATCTCGTGGATGAGGTTCTCGGCCTCCTGCTTCTTGCCTTCGAACTCCTCGTCGCGCTTGCGCTCGACGGCGTACTGCTTGCCGGCGTCGACCATCGCCGCGATCTCCTCCTGGGTGAGCCCCGAGGTCGCGGTGACGGTGATCGACTGCTCCTTGCCGGTCTCGAGGTCCTTCGCGTGGACGCTCACGATGCCGTCGGCGTTGATCTCGAAGGTGACCTCGATCTCCACCGCCCCGGCCGGCGCGCGGCGCAGGCCCGTCAGGATGAACTCGCCGAGCAGCTCGTTCTTGTCGGCCTGCTCGTTCTCGCCCTGCATGACGAGGATCTTCACCGCCGTCTGGTTGTCGCGCGACGTGGTGAAGCTCTTGGTGCGCATGGTGGGCACCGTGGTGTCCTTCGGGATCAGAGGCTCGAAGAGCCCGCCGGCCACCATCATCCCGAGCGTCTGCGGGGTCACGTCGAGCAGCACCACGCGCTGCGCCTGCTCGGCGTCCTCCGAGAGCGCCGCGCCCTGGATCGCCGCGCCGACGGCCACCACCTCGTCGGGGTGCACGCCCTTCGACGGCTCGCGCCCGAAGAACTCCGCCACCGTCCGCTCGACCCGCGGCATGCGGGTCATCCCGCCGACGAGCACCACGTCCTCGACCTCGTCGCGCGAGAGCCCGGCGTCCTCCAGCGTCTGCCGCACGATCTCCACCGTGCGTTCGACGAGGTCGGCCGTCAGCCGCTCGAACTCCGCGCGGGTGAGCACCCGCTGGAGGTGCAGCGCCTCGTTGCGCCCCGACGAGATGATGAACGGGAGGTTGATCTCCACCTCGCGCACGCTCGACAGCTCGATCTTGGCCTTCTCCGCCGCGTCCTTCAGGCGCTGGAGGGCCATGCGGTCCTTGCGCAGGTCGATCGCGTGCTCGGCCTTGAAGCCCTCGACCAGCCAGTCGATCACCCGCGCGTCGAAGTCCTCGCCGCCGAGGAAGGTGTCGCCGTTGGTGCTCACCACCCGGAACACCCCCTCCGACCCGATCTCGAGGATCGAGATGTCGAAGGTGCCGCCGCCGAGGTCGTACACCGCCACCGTGCGGTCGATGTTGCGGCCGAAGCCGTAGGCCAGCGCCGCCGCCGTCGGCTCGTTGATGATGCGGATGACGTCGAGGCCCGCGATCGCCCCCGCGTCCTTGGTCGCCTGGCGCTGGTTGTCGTTGAAGTACGCGGGCACGGTCACCACCGCGCGCGTCACCTCGCCGCCCAGGTACTCCTCGGCGATGAGCTTCATCTCCGCCAGCACCATCGCGGAGACCTCGGGGATCGAGTAGGTCTTGTCCCGCAGTTGGATGCGGACGTCCCCGTGCGGCCCCTCCACGATGGTGTAGGAGGCGCTCGACGCCACCTGCTTCACCTGCGGGGAGTTCCACTTGCGGCCGATCAGCCGCTTCGCGGAGTACACCGTGTTCTCCGCGTTGGTGATCGCCTGCCGCTTCGCGAGGTGGCCGACGAGCCGCTTGCCGGCCTCCGTCATCGCCACCATCGAAGGCGTGGTCTTGTAGCTACCCCGGTTGGGGATCACCACCGCGGTGCCGTTCTCCACCACGGCCACACAGGAGTTCGTCGTGCCCAGATCGATGCCGATGACCTTGTCCATCCGGTAAGTCCCGCTCTCGTCCCTGACAGGGCGTTGCCGCCCTCTACGGTCTTGCACTCCGGGGCTTTTCGCAACCCGGAACTTTCCATCCTCACAGGAGGTGTTCGAGGAGCGCCTTCTGCGTGTGCAGTCGGTTTTCAGCCTCCTGCCACACCACCGCCCCCGGGCCGTCGAGGTACTCCGCGTCGATCTCCTCGCCGCGGTGCGCCGGGAGGCAGTGGAGCACGATGGCGGTGGAGTTGGCGTGGGCCATCAGCGCGCGGTCGATTCGGTAACCCGCGAAGGCCTTCCGCCGCCGTTCTGTCTCCTCCTCCTGGCCCATGCTCGCCCAGACGTCGGTGATCACCACGTCGGCGCCGCGGGCGGCCTCGGCGGGGCTCCTCACGGCGCGCACGTCGCCCCGGAGCTCCGACGCCGGGAGCTCGAAGCCCTCGGGCGAGGCGAGGGTGAGCTGGAGCCCGAGCACCGCCGCGGCGTCGGCCCAGCTCCGCGCGACGTTGTTGCCGTCGCCCACCCAGGCGTAGCGCAGGCCCTTGAGCCGCCCGAAGCGCTCGCGCACGGTCATCAGGTCGGCGAGGATCTGGCAGGGGTGGTGGTCGTCGGTGAGGGCGTTGATCACGGGCACCGCCGCGTGCTTCGCGAGGGTCGCGACGCGGTCGTGCCCGTAGGTGCGGATGACGATCCCGTGGACGTAGCCCGACAGGATGCGGGCGGTGTCCTCCAGGGGCTCGCCGCGGCCCATCTGCGTGTCCTTCGAAGAGATGACCAGGGGGTGCCCGCCGAGTTCGAAGACGCCGACTTCGAACGACAGCCGCGTGCGGGTCGAGGCCTTCTCGAAGATGAGCGCCACCGAGCGCCCCTCCAGGGATTTGCGCCTGCCGCCCGTGGCCCGCTGGTTCTTCATCGCCGTCGCGTGGTCGAGCACAGCGATCAGTTCATCGGCGTGCAGATCGGCCACCGTGAGGAAGTCGCGCTTGGGTGTCTTGGAGATGCGCATCGGGGGATTCGCCTACTTCGCGGGGGCGGTGCGGGGCGGGTCGGCGAGCACGGCGTCGAGCGCGGCGAGGCCCTCGTCGATCTCGGCCTCCGTGACGATGAGCGGCGGCGCGAAGCGGATCACCCTCTCGCCCGCCTGGCTCACGAGCACACCGCGCTCGCGCATGGCGTTGAGCACGCCGCGCGGGTCGACGCCGTCGGCGAGGATGAGCCCGACCAGGAGCCCGCGGCCGCGCGCGCCGGTGGCCGCGTGGGGGTGCTTCTTCGCGAGGGCCTCGAGGCCGGCGAGGAGGTGGGCGCCGACGCGGGTGGCGCGGCCGAGGAGGTCGTCGCCGTCGAGCGTGCGGAGCACCGCGAGGGCCGCGGCGCAGGCCAGGGGGTTGCCGCCGAAGGTGGTGCCGTGGGTGCCCGGGGCGAGCGCCGACGCGAGGTGCTCGCGCACGAGGAAGGCGCCGATGGGCACGCCGCCCGCCATCCCCTTCGCCAGCGTCACCACGTCGGGGACCACCCCCTCGTGCTGCACCGCGAGGAACTTCCCCGTCCGCCCGACGCCCGTCTGGATCTCGTCGACCAGCAGCAGCGCGCCCCGCTCGTCGCAGAGCCGGCGCAGGCCCGCGAGGTAGCCCGGCGGCGCCGGGAGCACGCCCCCTTCGCCCTGCACGGGCTCGACGATGACGGCCGCGGTGCGGTCGCTCACGCGCCGGCGCATCGCCTCCAGGTCGCCGTACGCGACGTGGGAGACGCCGGCGAGCGGCGCGCCGAAGCCCTCCCAGTACTTCGCCTGCCCGGTCATCGTGACCGAGCCCATCGTGCGGCCGTGGAACGAGCTCCAGGTCGACACGACCTCCGTCCGCTCGCGGTCGTCGCGCGTCCAGTGGTAGCGCCGGGCGAGCTTGAGCGCGCCCTCGTTGGCCTCGGTGCCGGTGTTGGCGAAGAAGACCCGGTCCATCCCGGTCCGGCGGCAGAGCTCGGCGGCCAGCTCGATCTGCTTGTCGTTGTAGTAGTAGTTGGCGATGTGCCCGAGGCGGGCCACCTGCTCGCTGACGGCGCGCACGAGGGCGGGGTGGGCGTGGCCGAGGGCGCACACGGCGATGCCGGCGTAGAGGTCGAGGTAGCGCCTGCCCTCGGTGTCCCAGAGGCGGCAGCCCTCCCCGCGGTCGATGACCAGCGGGGGCTGCTTGTACGTCTTGAGGAGGTGCCGGTCGGCGAGGGCCAGGAGATCGTTCGTCGCGGTCATACGGGGTGCGTCCGCGGCGCTCATACCACAACGGGGCGTAGGGGTGGTGGGCCGTACGCGCCACCCCCTTCCCTCCGGGCGCCCGTCCGTCGTACGCCTCGAACCTCAATGGCCAACGGGACGATGACGGGCGCCTCCTCGAAGGGCGCGCAGGCGCCGGCGATGCAGCAGTACCTGCGGGAGAAGGACGCGCACCCCGACGCGCTCCTCTTCTTCCGGATGGGCGACTTCTACGAGCTCTTCTTCGACGACGCCCTCACGGCGGCGAAGGCGCTCGACCTCACCCTCACCTCGCGCAACAAGAACGAGCCCGACTCGATCCCGATGTGCGGCGTGCCCTACCACGCGGCGCAGACCTACGTCGCCCGGCTGCTCGACCTCGGGCACAAGGTGGCGATCTGCGAGCAGCTCGAGGACCCTTCGAAGGCCAAGGGGATCGTCCGGCGCGGCGTGGTGCGGGTTCTCACCCCGGCCCTGGTGCTCGACGGCGACTCGCTCGACGCGCGGGCCAACCAGTTTCTCGCGGCCGCGGTGCCGCCCGAGGGGGGCGCGGAGATGCCGGGCGCGTGGGCCATCGCCGCCTACGACCTCACCACCGGCGAGCTCTTCAGCGCCGAGGTGCCCGACGCGCTCAACCTGCTCGGCGAGCTCGCCCGGCTCGACGTCCGCGAGCTCCTCTGCCCGGGCGACGCCGAGCCCTTCGTCCGCGGGCTCGTGAAGGTGCTGCCGCGCGTGTTCGTCCGGGGCGCGCCGGCGATGACGGCGTCGGAGGCCGTGGCGCTCCTGACGAAGACGCTGCCCGAGGGGGAAGTGCGGGGCTCGCTCGAGGGGCTCTCGCCCGCGGCCCGCGTCGCCGCCGCGGTGGCTTTGCGCTACGCGGTCGCCTCGCAGCCCGGGCACAGCCTCCCGGTCCAGCGCGTCGGGCGGCTCGACCCGAAGGACCACCTCCACCTCGACGAGACGACGCAGGCCCACCTCGAGCTCTTCCGCACGATGCGCGGCGAGAAGAAGGGGACGCTCCTCGCCCACCTCGACGCCACCATCACCCCGATGGGCGCGCGGCGCCTCCGCACCTGGATCGCCTTCCCCCTCCAGAGCCCCGCGCGCATCCGCCGACGTCACGACGCGGTCGACGCGCTCGTCACCTACCCCGAGCTCCGCGCCGCCGTCCGCGAGTGGCTCGGCAACGTGCCCGACCTCGAGCGCATCGCGATCCGCGCGTCGCTGGGCGCCGCCTCGCCGCGCGACCTCGGCCACCTGCGCGACGGCCTCGGGCGCGTCCCCGCCATCATGGACGCGCTCGCCCGCCAGGAGGACATCGCCGACGCGCTCAAGCCCGTGCGGGTGAGCGACACGTGCGCCGACCTCTACAAGCTCCTCGCGGGCTCGCTGGCCGACGCGCCGCCGGGCGCGCTCGACGACGGTGGTGTCTTCCGCGCGGGCTTCGACCCCGAGCTCGACCGCTTCACCTCCCTGCGCGCCAACGGCAAGGAGACCATCCTCGCGCTGGAGGAGCGGGAGAAGAACCGCACCAAGATCGCCTCCCTCAAGGTGAAGTACAACGGGGTGTTCGGGTACTACATCGAGGTCACCAAGGCCAACCTCCACGCCGTCCCGAAGGACTACCTCCGCAAGCAGACCGTCTCCACCGGCGAGCGCTTCGTCACCGAGGAGCTCATCACCCTGGAGCGCGAGATCCTGGAGGCCGAGGAGAAGGTTCGGGAGTTGGAGTCGGCGCGCTTCGAAGAGCTCCGCGCGAAGGTGGCCGAGGCCGCGCCGCGCCTGTCGCGCCTCGCCGGGGCGCTCGCCGACCTCGACGCGCTCGCGAGCTTCGCCGAGACCGCGCACCGCCGCGACTACGTGCGCCCGACGGTGGACGACGGCCCCGTGATCGCGCTCGAGGACTCGCGGCACCCGGTGGTGGAGGCCGCGCTCGAGCCGGGCGCCTTCGTGCCCAACGACGTCACGCTCGACATGCAGGGCGCGCGGCTGATGCTGGTGACGGGGCCCAACATGGCCGGCAAGAGCACCCTGATGCGCCAGGTGGCCCTCATCGCGCTGATGGCGCAGGCGGGGAGCTTCGTGCCGGCGCGCAAGGCGACGGTGGGGCGCGTCGACCGGATCTTCACGCGCGTGGGGGCGAGCGACGACCTCGCGCGGGGCCAGAGCACCTTCATGGTGGAGATGCGCGAGACGGCGAGCATCCTGCGCGGGGCCACGTCGCGCTCGCTGGTGGTGTTCGACGAGATCGGGCGCGGGACGAGCACCTTCGACGGGCTGTCGATCGCGTGGGCGGTGGCGGAGTACCTGCACGACGTGGTGCGGGCGCGGGCGATGTTCGCGACGCACTACCACGAGCTCTGCGCGCTGGCGGAGTCGCGCAAGCACGTGGTCAACGTCAACGTGTCGGCGCGGGAGACGGGCGACGACATCGTCTTCCTGCACAAGCTCTCGGAGGGCGGCGCGAGCCGGAGCTACGGCGTCGCGGTGGCCAAGCTCGCGGGCCTGCCCGAGCCCGTGCTGGCGCGGGCGCGCGCGCTGCTCAAGGAGATGGAGCGGGGCGAGGGGCCCTTCCGCCGCGCGCCCAGACAGATGGGGCTCTTCGAAGAGCGCCCGAGCGCGCCGCCGCCCGTCGCCCACCCCGCGCTCGACGCGCTCGCGGCGGCCGACGTCAACCGCATGACCCCGCTCGACGCGCTCCACCTCGTGGCGCAGCTCAAGCGGATGGTCGAGGGCGGGAAGTAATCCCTACGGCCACCAGCGGCGCAGCGCCTCGGCGACGGGGGCCGCGAGCGAGCGCACCTTGTCGGCGCCGATGGACATCTCGACGAAGGGGTCGAAGGGGTCGGCGACGAGGTCGCGGCGCACTTCCAGGCAGAGCGTGCGGCCCTTCCACGCCTGGGCGAAGTGCCACGCCATCGTGCTCGGGTGCATCGGGTACGTCGCGCTGTCCGCGGCGGCGAGCCCGAGCGGCGCGAGGCCCTCCTGGAGCGCGGCCACCACGGCCTCGGGGGCGTACGGCACGCCGTCGGTGCCGCGGCCGATCACGTCGAGCGCGGGGCGCTCGGGCCACGTCGGGTACACCTCGGGCTCGTAGGCGCGGCGGAGGTTCTTGACGATGTCGGCGTCGACCTCGACGTCCACGGAGCGGGGCGCGTAGGTGTGGAGCATCAGCATCGCGCCGCCGCGCGACATCACCGCGTCGGCGGCCGCACGCACCGAGGCGGCGTAGAGGTCGTAGAGCCCGCGGAGGAGCGCGCGGTCTTCGGGGGCGGTGACCCAGGGCATGAGCCCCGGGGTGACCTTGCCCGCGCGGAAGTCCGACGGGTCGGCGTCGATGCGGCGGTTGCAGTCGATGAAGGTGCGCGGGATGCGGCACCGCAGGATGGCGGCCGTGCGGCGCGGCTCGGCGGTGACGAAGCGCCGGGCGACGGCCTCGGCGAGCTCCGGCGCGCCCGCGTCGGTGTTGACGTGGAAGAAGTCGACCAGCCCGTCGGGCAGGGGCGAGCGGAGCTGCCCCTCGAGCGCGGTGAAGTCCGCCGTGCGCGTGGCGCCGTGGGGGATTTCGATCAGCAGGTCGGGGGTCGAGAGGGCGGGGGCGGCGGCGCCGCGGACGACGATCGCGTCGACCACGCCGGGGTGCGGAAGGAAGGGGACCATGATGGGACCGTACGCTCTGGAGGCGCCCGCCGCACGGGGGACGCGGCGACAAGGGGAGGGGAGGGAAGGCGTCGCCCGCGCGGGGCGGCGCGGGTCAATCCTTGATGGCCTCGGCGCCGCCGATGATCTCCATGAGCTCCTTGGTGATCGCGGCCTGGCGGGCGCGGTTGTACTGGAGCGTGAGGGAGCCGATCATCTTCTTGGCGTTGTTGGTCGCGTTGTCCATCGCGGTCATGCGGGCGCCGTGCTCGCTGGCGTTGGACTCCAGCAGCGCGCGGTACACCGAGACCTTGACGTACATCGGGAGCAGGCTGGCGAGCAGCGCGTCGCGCGAGGGCTCGTAGATCATGTCGACGAGCGTGCGGGGCCCCGCGTCGTCGGCCGCGGCGGTCGACCCGGCGTCGATCGGCAGCACCTGCAGGAAGGCCGGCTTCTGGCTGATCGCGCTCTTGAACTCGCTGAACGCGAGGATCACCTGGTCGTAGTCGCCGGAGGTGAAGGCGTCCATGAGGGCGCGCGCCACCTCGTCGGAGCGGGCGGTGTCGCCCTCGGGGAGCCCGGTGTACTCCATCGCCACGTCATAGCCGCGGCGCTTGAAGAAGTCGCGGCCCTTGCGCCCGATGACGGCGAGCGCCACCTCGTGCCCCTGCTCCTGCAGCTCCTTGTGCTTCGCCATGGCCGCGCGGGTCATGGCGGCGTTGAAGGCGCCGGCGAGGCCGCGGTCGCTCGTCATCACCACGAGCAGCACGCGCTTGACCGGGCGCGCGTCGAGCAGCGGGTGCGCCGAGCCGTCGGCCCCGCCCGCCACCGAGCGGAGCACCTCGACGGTCTTGAGCGCGTAGGGCCGGAGCTCGGTGATGCGCTGCTGGGCGCGACGGAGCCGCGCCGCCGCGACCATCTTCATGGCGCGGGTGATCTTCTGGGTGTTCTTCACCGACGCGATGCGCCGGCGGATGACCTTCAGCGAGGGCATTCAGCGCGCTCCCGGTTGGCTCACTTGAACTGCGCGTCGAAGGCGTCGAGCGCCTTGTCGAGCCCCTCGTGGAAGGGCAGGCCGTCCTTCTTGCCGGGCTTGGTCTTCGGGCTGCCGATCTCCTTCAGCAGGTCGCCGTGCTTCTCGCGGAGGAAGCCGTAGAGCTCCTGCTCGTAGCGCCCGAGGTCCTTCACGGCGTACTTGTCGAGCTTGCCGCGGTTGGCCGCGTAGAGGATCGCGATCTGGAACTCGACGCCGAGCGGCACGTACTGGCCCTGCTTGAGGATCTCGACGAGGCGCTCGCCGCGCTTGAGCTGGTCCTGCGAGGCCTTGTCGAGGTCGGAGGCGAACTGCGCGAACGCGGCCATCTCGCGGTACTGCGCGAGGGTGAGGCGCAGGGTGCCGGCGATCGCCTTCATGAAGGGGGTCTGCGCGTTGCCGCCGACGCGCGACACCGAGATGCCGACGTTGATGGCGGGGCGCACGCCCGAGAAGAAGAGGTCGCTCTCGAGGAAGATCTGCCCGTCGGTGATCGAGATCACGTTGGTCGGGATGTACGCCGACACGTCGCCCGCCTGCGTCTCGATGATCGGGAGCGCGGTGAGCGAGCCGCCGGTGCCGGGCACCTTGGCGACCTCGTGGTCGCCGCCGTCCTTCATCGCCTTGAGGTGCTCCTCGGCGTGGGACTTCCCGAGCACGCCGACGTGCACCTTGCTGTCGACGCCCTTGGTGTCGGCCTTCACCTCGGCGCCCTTCTTCACGATGACCCAGTGGTCGGCCATCTTGGCGGCGCGCTCGAGCAGGCGCGAGTGGAGGTAGAAGACGTCGCCCGGGTACGCCTCGCGGCCCGGCGGGCGGCGCAGGAGGAGCGAGAGCTGGCGGTAGGCGACGGCCTGCTTCGAGAGGTCGTCGTAGATGATGAGGGCGTGCTTGCCGCTGTCGCGGAAGTACTCGCCCATCGTCACGCCGGTGTACGGCGAGATGAACTGCAGCGGCGCCATCTCGCTCGCGCTGGCCGCGACGATGGTGGTGTACTCCATCGCGCCCTGCTCGCGGAGCTTCGCCTCCACCTGGGCGACGGTCGACTGCTTCTGCCCGCAGGCGACGTAGATGCAGTAGACCCCCTTGCCCTTCTGGTTGATGATCGTGTCGAGCGCGACGGCGGTCTTGCCGGTCTGGCGGTCGCCGATGATCAGCTCGCGCTGGCCGCGGCCGATGGGGATCATCGAGTCGATGGCCTTGAGGCCCGTCTGGAGGGGCTCGTTCACCGTCTGGCGGGCGACGATGCCGGGGGCCTTGATCTCGATGCGGCGGCGGTGCGCGGTCTCGATCGGGCCCTTGCCGTCGATCGGGAAGCCGAGCGCGTTGACCACGCGGCCCGCGAGCGCCTCGCCCACCGGCACGTCGGCGATGCGGCCCGTGCGCTTGACGACGTCGCCCTCCTTCACCGCCGTGACCTCGCCGAAGACGGCGACGCCGACGTTGTCCTCCTCCAGGTTGAGCACGATGCCCATGAGCTGGTTGGGGAACTCCACGAGCTCGCCCGCCATCGCGCCCGACAGGCCGTACACGCGGGCGATGCCGTCGCCCACCGTGAGCACGGTGCCCGTCTCGGTCACCTCGACGGCCTTCTCGTAGGTCTGGATCTGCTTCTTGATGATCTGGGAGATCTCTTCGGCGCGGAGTTGCATCGTCTGCCTCTGGCGGTCTTTCGTGCTGCGGTTCTCGGGAAGCTCTGTCAGTTGCTCGCGCCGGCGGCGGCCTGGCGGATCTCGTCGAGCCTCGTGCGGAGGCTGCCGTCGTACACCTTGTCGCCGATGCGGGTCACCATGCCGCCGATCAGCGACGGGTCGACCCGGTGCGACACGCTCACGGCCTTGCCGGTCAGCCGCTCGAGGGCGGCGCGGACCTTCTGCACCTGCGCGTCGGTGAGCGCGGTCGCGCTGGTCACCTGCGCCTGCACCTTGCCCGCGCGCTCGTCGCTGAGGGCGGCGAGGGCGTCGGCGACGTCGGGCAGGAGGTGCCCGCGGCGGCGGTCGGCGAGCATCAGCGCGAAGTTGCGCGCGACGGGCGAGAGCGTCAGGCGCCCGAGGAGCTCGGTCACCACCGCGCGCCGCGCGGCCTGCGGCACCACCGGGTTCGACAGGAACGACGCGAGCTCGGCGCTCGTGCGCACGGTGTCGCCGAGGGACTTCACCTCGCGGGCGAGCGCGTCGAGGCGGTTCTCCTCGACGCCGATCATGTAGAGGGCGCGGGCGTAGCGCCGGGCGACGAGGTTGCTCACGCGCGGGCCCCCTTCGCGGGCTGGGCCTTCGCCTCGGCCTCGATCGCCGCGACGAAGTCGTCGACGAGGCGCACCTGGTCGGCGGCGGTGACGTTCTTGCGGACGGCCTCCTCGGCGGCGGTCACCGCGGCGACGACGGCCTCGCGGCGCAGCTCGTCGCGCAGCGCGCGCATCTCCTGCTCGATCGCCTGCGTCCCCTCGGCGCGCATCCGCTCGGCGCGGGCGTGGGCCTCGGCGACGATCCGGTCGCGCTCGGCCTCGCCCTGCTTCACGAGGTCGGCCTTGAGCGCGGCGATCTCGCCCTCGAGCCCGTCGAGCCGCGTCGTGTACTCCTTGTGGATCGCCGCGGCCTCGTCGTGCAGGCGCTTCGCCTCGGCGATCTCCGTCTCCACCGCGGCGCGGCGGGCGGCGAGGCCCGGGTTGACCACGCGGCGCACGGCCATGTAGCCGAGCACCACCAGCACCGCGAAGTTGAGCACCGGCCCGAAGAGGAAGGGCGGCGGGGCCTTCACCTCGCGCCCGCCCTCCTGCGCCGGCGGCGGCGACGGGTTGGCGAGGTTGAAGGGCACCGCCGGGGCGTGGAAGCCCTCGTGCGACGCCCCGTGCTCCTGGACCTGTTCCTGGCCGTTGTTCTCCCCGTGCTCCTGGGCCCACGCGGCGGGCGCGGCGAGGGCGAGGGCGAGGCTGGCGGCGACGATCGAGCGCTTCACGAGCGGACCTCCCGGCGGAGCACCTTCGACGCGATCTCCGCGGCGAGCGCGGGCACCACCCCGGCGACCTCGGCGCGGACGGCGGCGCGCTGCGCGGCGAGCGCGGCCCGCTGCTTCTCCACGGCGGCCTGCACCTCGTCGCGCACCTTCGCGCCGATCTCGGCGTCGCGGCGCGCGCCCTCGGCCCGCAGCGCGTCGCGCTCGGAGGCGGCGGCGGCGCGGGCGGCGGCGAGCTGCGCGGTGAGCTTCGCCTCGAGCCCCTTGGCCTCGGCGCTCAGCGCGGCGGCTTGGGCGCGCGCGCCCTCGGTGCCGGCTTCGCGCGCGTCGATGAGGTCGAGCATCGGCTTCCACAGCACCGCGCGGAGGAAGAAGAAGAGCACCGCCCACACACCGAGGTTCACGAAGAGCGTGACGTCGATGTTGATGAGCGGGCGTTCGTTGGCGACGAGGAGGAGGGACAGGGGCATCAGGGCGCTCCGGCGAAACCGACGGGGGGCGGGTGGTCGATCCGGCATTCTTTTCGCGGGTGCAGCGCGAAGGGCCGGGTCGAACGCGCGCGGCTTCTAACACCCCCCTCGGCGGGGGGTCAAGGCATTGGAGAACTAGGGGCTTCCGCGCGGAAAGGGAAGGCGTTTCGTGGCGCTCGACATCGCCTCGCGCGCGGCGGTACCAATGCAGCGCCATGGCCCACGCGCACACCCACGGTTCCCTGAGCTACCCCTTCGCCGACCTCCACGTCGAGGGCGGCACCGTCCGCGTCACCCTCCTGCACGACCCGGTGATCGAGGGCGTCGAGATGGCGCTCTACATCGACGGCTCCGCCAGCATGAGCGAGGAGTACGAGTACAAGATGATGCCCGCCGGCGGGCACCACAACGCCCCGCCTGCGGCGTCCTCCGGCGCGGTCGCCGCGGCTGACGACCACGACGACGATGACGACGACCACGGCAAGGGCGGCGAGAAGAAGGGCTGGCTCGCGCGACTGTTCGGCTGGTTCGGTGGCAAGGACGACCACGACGGGGACGGCGACGACCACGACGAGGACGGCGACGACCACGACGAGGACGGCGACCACGACGACCATCACGGCGGCCCGATGGAGCGCACCAACGAGGTCGAGCAGCCCGTCCGCGAGATGCTCCAGTACCTCGCCACGAAGGATCGCAACGGCAAGCTCCGCGTCGCGTACTGGGCCTGCGGCAAGGGCGGCAGGCACCTCGAGCAGATCGGCGAGCTCTCCGCCGCCGACGCCCCGAAGAAGACCTTCCCGGGGCCCCAGGATCCCGGCACCGGCACCTGCCTCGCGCCCGCCCTCGAAGATTTCGTCGCGTACGTCCGCCCGCTCAAGCAGCAGGGCTGCGCGCGCGCCTGCGGGGTCTTCGTCACCGACGGGCAGATCCAGGACCAGGGCGCCGTCCAGACCCTCTCGCGCAAGATCGCCGAGCAGGTCTCGCGCGGTGAGCTGCCGAAGGTCCACCTCGTACTGGTCGGCGTCGGCGAGCAGGTGAGCGAGAAGCAGATGGAGGAGATCGCCCACGTCGACCACCCCGGCGCCGAGCACCTGTGGTGCCACCGCGTCGCCGAGGAGATGCACCGGATGAGCGAGCTCGTCTCGGGCCTCGTCGACGAGACCATGTCCGTCGCCACCGGCGGCACCGTGTACGACTCGCAGGGCGCGGTGGTGCGGCGCTACGAGGGGCGCCTGCCCGCGGTGCTCGAGTTCCGCCTGCCGCCCGGGCACCGGTTCTTCTCCGTCGAGATCGACGGACGCCGCTACGAGCAGCGCCTCCCCGAGGCGTAGAGGCTCAGCGCCCGAGGGGCACGTACGACGGGTCGGCGCAGCGGCAGCGCTCGCACTGCCGCGCGCCGTCCCACGCGCAGACGCGCCCGGTGACGCACACCGCGGTCTGGTTGTCGGCGCACTGCATCGACCCGGCGCCAGATCGAGGGCGGGCGCCCGCGCAGGCGAGGGTGGCGAGCGCGAGGGCGAGGAGCGCGGCGCGGGGGGTCATCGGCGGGCGGTGGTAGCACACGGCCCGGCGTGGGTGCTTCCCCTCGCGCCCCGAAGCCTCTACGCTCCGCCCCCCTATGGAGCACCCCTCCGACGACCTCATCTACGACTGGAACGAGGTGGGCCGCCGCCACGCCCCCTTCGGCGCGGTGGAGTTCTTCGACGAGACCCTCCGCGACGGCCTGCAGAACCCCTCGGTGCGCGACCCCTCCATCGAGGAGAAGCTCGAGCTCATCCACCTGATGGACCGCCTCGGGATCCACGCGGCCGACATCGGGCTCCCGGGCTCGACGAAGCGCGCCTACGACGACGTCCTGCGCATGTGCCAGGAGATCGTCTCGGCGAAGCTGAAGATCCGCCCGGCCGCGGCGGGGCGCACGGTGGTGGCCGACATCGCGCCGATGGCGGACATCTCGCAGAAGGTCGGCATCCCGCTGGAGGTCTACACCTTCATCGGCAGCTCGCCGATCCGGCTCTACGCCGAGGGCTGGGACGTCGACCGGCTCCTGAAGGCGAGCGCCGAGGCGATCGATTTCGGCGTGAAGCACGGCCTCCCGGTGGCCTACGTCACCGAGGACACCATCCGCTCGCGCCCCGAGGTCCTCTCGGCCCTCTTCAAGAACGCCGTCGACCACGGCGCCGCGCGGCTCTGCCTCTGCGACACGGTGGGGCACGCGACGCCCGACGGCGTGCGCAACCTCGTCCGCTTCACCCGCTCGCTCCTCGCGGGGATGGGCGCTCACCACGTGAAGGTCGACTTCCACAACCACAACGACCGCGGCCTCGGCCTCGTCAACGCGCTCATCGCGGTGGAGGAGGGCGTCGACCGGGTGCACGGCACGGCGGGCGGCATCGGCGAGCGCGTGGGCAACACCGCGATGGAGCTCATCCTGCTCAACCTCAAGCTCGCCGGCGCGCTCGAGCACCAGGACCTCACCGCCCTCATCCGCTACTGCGAGGTCGCCTCCAAGGCCACGGGGATGCCCATCCCGGTGAACTACCCGGTGGTGGGCGCCGACGCCTTCCGCACGTCGACGGGCGTCCACGCGGCGGCGATCATCAAGGCCCAGGCGAAGGGCGACGCCTGGCTCGCCGACCGGATCTACTCGGGCGTCCCGGCAGGGATGTTCGGTCGCGCGCAGGAGATCGAGATCGGCCCGATGAGCGGCGCGAGCAACGTGCAGCACTGGCTGCGCGCGCACCGGGTCGAGCCCGACGCCCCGCTCGTGCAGGAGATCCTGAAGCGGGCCAAGGGCGAGAGCCGCGTCCTCACGACCGAGGAGGTGCTCGCCGCGGTGTCGGACTACCGTGCGGGCGCCGCGGGCGTGGGCGCCTGACCGGCGGACTCCACCGACACCATCGTCATCGCGACGTAGGCCACCACCAGCCCGACGAGCAGCAGCGTGGCGATGAGCTCGAGCGGCAGGAGCCCCGCCGTGCGGGACCAGCGGTCGGCGTAGTACTTCCCGCCGGAGCGCTTGTGGAGGCGCCGCTGGACGCCGGCAATGATCGCGTCGGGGGCCTTGTCCTCGGGCTTCTCCAGGGCCGGCGGCGCGGCCTCGGCGCCGACGTTGGCGAGGGCCCCGAGCATCTCGCTGAAGGCCGCGTACTCCTTCGCCAGATCGGGCGAGGCCTCGAGGGCCGCGCGCACGCGCTCGTGCTGGTCGGCCGGGAGCTCGCGGTCGTGGTAGGCGGAGAAGAGGTCGCGCGCCTCGTCGTCGGTCATTGCGGGAGCTTCCATCCTACCCCTCGCTGGAGGGCGTCGCGCAGGGCGGCGCGGGCCCGGTGGAGCCGGCTCTTCACGGTGCCGTCGGGGAGCCCGGTGATCTGGACGATCTCCTCGTAGGCGAGGCCCTCGAGGTCGCGCAGGACGATGAGCTCGCGGTGGTCGTCGTCGATGGCGGCGAGGGCCGCGCGGATCTTGTCCTGCAGCTCGACGCCCTCGGTGGCCTCGTCGGGCCGGTCGACGCGGGCGGTGACGGGGCCGCCGCGGGACACCTCGGACTCGGGCGCGTCGTCGATCTCCGTGGAGTTCTTCCGGCCGCGGCGGTCGAGGTACTTTACGCGGTTTTTGCAGTGGTTGACGGCGACCCGGTAGAGCCAGGTGCTGAGCCGCGCGTCGCCGCGGAAGGAGTCGATCGAGCGGAAGACGGTGATGAAGACCTCCTGGGTGAGGTCCTCCGCCTCGGCGCGGTTGTTGAGCATGCGCAGGACGAGGGAGAAGACCTTGTCCTTGTAGGTCCGCATGAAGACGTTGAAGGCGGCCTCGTCGCGGCGCTTGAGCCGCTCGACGAGCCGGCGCTCGGCCTCGGCGTCGAGGCTCACGGCGAACAGCGCCTCGCCGCCGCCCGTGTCTGCGAAGGGACCACGCTTCGGCACATACGCCGAGACAGTGACCCGTGTCGAGGGGTTCCTAGCTGGAGCCCGGGTTGTAGAAGTACCGGAGGTTGAGCATCAGGGTGGTCTGGGACAGCGCCGCGCCCGCCACGTCCTGCCGCATCGAAAACTCCGCCCCGAAGAGCCGGTCGATGTACCCGACGCCCGCGGTTACCGTGTGCACCGGGCCCCCGAGGCGCGTGTCGTCGAAGAGGTAGCCCGCGCGCAGCGGCACCTTGTCGAGCAGGAACTCCACGCCCCCGCTCAGCCGCATCCGGGGCTCGCTGTAGGTGCGGAGGTCCCAGACGGTGTCGCCCACGATGCTCAGCGCCTCGACCGGGGTGATCGCGATGCCGCCGCCGATCGAGAGCGGCGAGGCCGCGGTGTCGGGGTTGGTGAGCGAGTAGCCCGTCACCGCGAGGGTGAGGAAGCTCACCGGCCGCACCACCGCGCCGGCGTCGAAGGTCACCCCCGCGAAGTCCGTCCCGAGGCGCGTGTTCGAGGAGAGCGGGCCGCCGAGGTTCATGTAGCGGCCGGTGAGCCCGAGCGCGATGCCTTCGGTGAGCAGCACGCTCAGCCCGAGGCGCACGTCGTGGTGGTTGCGCACCCCCGTCGCGCCGTCGATGAGCGAGTAGTTGTAGGCGAACGACGCGCTCACCATGCGGGTGGTGTCGGCCACCGCGCCGCCGAACATCCAGCGCCCGACGGTGGGGTCGTAGAGGGTGAGCGAGTCGACGTGGTAGGTGCGCCCCAGGCTCATCGCCGCGGGGTTGGAGAAGACCCCGGAGGTGCTCTGCGCGAGGGCCTGGGCGTTGCCGCCGAGGGCCATCATCCGCGTCGAGGTCGGGAGCTCGGGCGCGGTCGATACCTGCGCCCCGGAGAGGCGCGGCAGGAAGGCGGACGCTGCGGCCAGGCAGAGGACGGGCAGGGGGCGGACGGTCATGGCGGGCGTGGACATATAACGTTCACTCGACCGCCGTCCATTTCCTGGCAGCGATTCCGTCGACCCCCTCCGGGCCTCATGCCGGGCGCGCCTCCCGACGATCAACCGGGCAGCAACGACCGACCCGCCGGGAGCGAACACCGCCGTGAACGACCGACTCCGCATCCTGCTCATCGACGACGACCAGGCGTCGCGCCGCGCCCTGTCCGCGAGCCTCGGCCGCTCGGGCGACGAGGTCGACCTCGCCGAAGACCTCCCGGCCGCTCGCCAGCTCGCCCGGTCGCGCCCCTATGACCTCCTGGTCTGCGACGCCCGCCTGCCCCGCGGCGGCGCCGGCCTCCACGACGAGGCGCGCGAGCGCTCGCCCCACGCCGCCGTCGTCCTGGTGAGCGCCTTCGCCACCGTCGAGCAGGTCCACGCGTCGCTCCAGCAGGGCGTCTACGACTTCCTGCTCAAGCCTGTGGAGCCGCAGCACGTCGCCGCCCTCCTCGCCCGCGTCCGCGAGCGCGCCGCCCTCGCCCGCCGCGTCGAATCGCTCCGCTCCGCCGTCGCGCTGCGCGACGCCTTCACCGCGCTGATGACGGGCGGGCCCACCATGGCCTCCGTCCAGCGGCGCGTGCGCGAGGCCGCCAACGGCAGCGGGCCCGTCTTCGTCGTCGGCGAGCGCGGCAGCGGCCGGACGCTCACCGCCCGCGCCATCCACGCCCTCTCCGCGCGCGCCGAGCGCCCCGTCGAGGTGATCGACTGCGCCCGCGAGCCGGTGGCCGTCCAGTGCGAGCTCTTCGGCTCGGCCACCTCCACCCGCGCCGCCCTGCTCGCCACGCGCGGCGGGGTGCTGGTGCTCGAGTCGGTCACCGCGATGCCGCGCGAGCTCAGGGCCCGCGTGCTCGAGGCCGTCGTCGGCCCCGACGCGCCGCGGGTCGTCGCCGTCGCCGAGGGCTTCCCCACGGCCGCGCCCCGCCGCGACGCGCGCCGCTCCGAGCTGCTCGCCTGGGCGCGCGCGACCGAGGTGGTGATCCCGCCGCTGCGCGAGCGCCGCGAGGACATCCCGCTGCTGGTCGAGCACTTCCTTCAGGTGATGCGCCCGGGCGGCGGGGCCCCGCGCGTCGCCCCCGCGGTGATGGCGGCCTTCATCGACGCGCCCTGGGAGGGCAACCTCCGCGAACTCGAGCAGGTGGTGCGCGAGTCGGCGGGGCGCTCCAACGGCCACGGGGTCATCGTGCGCGACGACCTGCCCCCGCGGCTCGCCGCGGCGGTCGACCGCGGCAGCTCGCTCGTCGAGCAGGTGGAGGCCTACGAGCGCGCCGTCGTGCGCCGCGCGCTGGAGTCGGCCAACGGCGCCGTCGCCCGCGCCGCGCTCGAGCTCGGCGTCCCCGAGCGCACCCTGCGCCGCAAGATGCGCCAGTTCGGCATCGCCAAGGAGACCTTCCGCAAGCGCAGCCGCTACAACCACCTGCTGCTCGACGTCCCGCAGGCGTAGTCAGCGCCCCACCTTCCGCTCGAGCTCCGACCAGCGCACCGTCCACACCACCGGCCGCCCGTGCGGGCAGTGGCCGCCGAAGTCCACCGCGTCGAGCGCCAGCAGCAGCGCGCGCGCCTCGTCGTCGGCGAGCGCGTCGCCGCCGCGCACCGAGCCGTGGCAGGCCATCGTCGCGAGCACGAGGTCGCGGGCGCGGGAGAAGTCGTTGCCCTGGCGCGCGAGCTCGCTGACGAGGTCGCGCGCGAGGCGCCGCGGGTCGGCCCGGAGGAGCAGCGCGGGCACGGCGCGGACGGCCACCGTGGTGGGCCCGATCGGCGCGAGGTCCATGCCCACGGAGGCGAGGTCGTCGGCGCGCTCCTCGACGAGGGCGACGTCCTCCGGCGGGAGCTCGACGCGCTCGGGGACGAGCATCGGCTGCATCGCCACCGCGCGCGCGGCGTAGGCCTTGCGGAGGCGTTCGAAGGTCACCCGCTCGGCGGCCGCGTGCTGGTCGAGGATCACCACGCCGGTCTCGTTCTCGCAGAGCAGGTACATGCGCCGGAGCTGGCCGACGTACCGGAGCGCGCCGAAGGCCCCGCCGCCCGGCAACTGCTCGGACGCGGACGACGGCGCGGGCGCGGGGGGAGCGGGCGCCGCCGTCGGCGCGCCGCGCGCGGGGAGGTCGTAGGGCTTCGGCGGGTACGGCGCCTGGAGGATGCGGGCCCACGGGTCGGCCGGGTCGGCGGGCGCCTCGACGAAGGCGTGGGTCACTGCGGGCGGCGCGCTCGGGGACGCGGGCTCGGTTGCTGCGGGGGCGGGTGAAGTTGCAGGCGCGGGGGGCGCCGACTCCTCGGCCTCGGCGCGGGCGATGAGGGCGGCGGCCTTGTTCTCCACGGCGGGGCCCGTCGCGAGGTGCTCGGCCCAGAAGTCCCTCGGGCGCAGCGATGCCTGCGCCCAGGGGGCCGGGCCCGCGGCGTCGCGCAGCACCGCGGCGACCGCTTCGAACACCGCGCCCTGCGACGCGAAGCGCACCTCCGTCTTCTGCGGGTGGACGTTGACGTCGACCTCCTCGGGCGGCACCTCCAGGAGCAACGCCCCCACCGGGTAGCGCCCGCCCTCCAGGGTCGAGCCGTACGCCTGCGCCACCGCGCGCAGGAGGACGCGGTCGCGCACGTGGCGGCCGTTGACGTAGAGCGCGAGGTGGTTGGCCCCGGCGCGGGCCCGCTCGGGGGGGCCGAGCAGGGCCGTGACCTTCACCGGGCCGCGCGACCCGCGGAGGTCGGCGAGGTTCTCGTCGGGCCACACCTCGCGCACCCGCGCGGCGACGTCGGGGTGGCGCAGGAGCTCGCGCACCACGCGGCCGTCGCGCCGCACGGCGAAGCGGACGTCCGGCCGCGGGATCGCCATTCGCACGACGGCCTCCACGCACGCCGCCCCCTCCGTCTGCGGCGACCGCATGAACTTCCGCCGCGCCGGCGTGTTGAAGAACAGGTCTTCCACGGAGACCGTCGTCCCCACCGGGCAGCCCGCGGGGCGCAGTGTCGCGTCGGCGCCGCCCTCCACCGCCACCTCCGCCCCCTCGTCGCTCCCGCGCGCGCGGCTCGTCACGCGGAAGCGCGACACCGACGCGATCGACGGGAGCGCCTCGCCGCGGAAGCCGTAGGTCGACACGCCCACGAGGTCGTCGGCCGAGCGGATCTTGCTCGTCGCGTGGCGCACCACCGCGAGGCGCAGGTCGTCGGGGCCCATCCCCGAGCCGTCGTCGGTCACCGAAATGCGCGCGAGGCCGCCGCCGTCGAGGGTGACCGTCACCGACTGCGCCCCGGCGTCGAGGGCGTTCTCCACCAGCTCCTTCACCACCGAGGCGGGGCGCTCGACCACCTCGCCCGCGGCGATCTGGTTGGCGACGTCGGGGGGCAGCAGGGCGATGCGCGTCATGGGGCGCGGGACGCTATCACAACCGCGTGATCCGTCGTTTGACCCTGCGTCCGCGGGGGTGGTAGCGTGGCCGCCGCCCGAAGGCAGAGAACGGGTGTGATTCTTGTGACGGACCCATGAAGTACTGCCCCCAGTGCAACCTCGACTACGACGACGAGACCGTCTTCTGCGCAGCGGACGGCAGCCGTCTCCAGGCGAGGTCGCAGCGGCCGCCGGCGAAGCCCCGCGGGGGCCTCGGGGGCATGGCGCTCGGCAACGACAGCGTGGTCCTCTCGTCGCAGCCGATCAGCGCGCTCGGGTCGACCGCGCTCCAGGTGCCGACGCCGCCGCGGGGTTCTGACACGCACCGCGCGCCGCGGGCCGCCTCGGGGCGCGCCCCCGCCGCGCGCACGCCCACGCCGCTCGGCGGCGCCGCGCAGGCCGTGGCCAACCTCGCCGAGCCCGAGCAGCTCGACCCGAGCGAGCTCACCACGCGCCAACCCGCGGTGAGCACGGAGATGCGCGCCGTGGGCACCGCCCCGCCGGAGGAGGACGAGCTCCCCGACCAGCCCACCGTGGCGATGAAGTCCCCGGTGAACCAGGCGCGCGAGTCCGACGCGCCGTCGCTGGTGGGCGCGGTGGTGGCCGAGCGCTACCGGGTGCTGCGCCGCCTCGGCGAGGGCGGCATGGGCGTGGTGTACGAGGCGGTCGACGACCGTCTCGAGAAGCACGTCGCGGTGAAGGTGCTGCGCGAGGACTTCGCGCGCCGGCAGGACGTGGTCGCGCGCTTCACCCAGGAGGCGAAGAGCGCCGCGCGCATCAAGCACGAGAACGTGCTCGACGTCACCGACTACGGGCAGACGAAGGACGGCAACTTCTTCATCGCGATGGAGCTCCTCGTCGGCACCGACCTCGCCGACGTGCTCCAGGGCGAGGGGACGCTCGCGCAGGAGCGCGGGGTGGAGGTGGCCGCGCAGGTGTGCCGCGCGCTCCACGCGGCCCACCAGAAGGGCATCGTCCACCGCGACATGAAGCCCGAGAACGTCTTCCTGGTGCGGGCGGACGACGGGCGCGAGGTGGTGAAGATCGTCGACTTCGGCATCGCGCAGATGAAGGACATCTCGGGCAGCTCCTCGGAGGGGAGCCGCAAGCTCACGCGCACCGGGATGATCTTCGGCACGCCGGAGTACATGTCGCCCGAGCAGGCCGCGGGGAAGCCGGTCGACCACCGGGTCGACATCTACGCGGCGGGGGTGATCCTCTACGAGATGTTCGCGGGGCGCGTGCCCTTCGTGGGCGACTCGTTCATGGGGATCCTCACGCAGCACATGTTCGAGCAGCCGCCGAAGATCTCCGCGATCAACCCGCAGGCGTCGGTGAGCCCCGAGCTCGAGGCGGTGATCTTCAAGGCGCTCGCGAAGGACCCGGGGCAGCGCTACCAGTCGATGCAGGAGTTCGCCGACGACCTCCAGCGCTTCCGCAGCGGGGCCCGCACCAACGCGGCGATGGCGCCGCCGACTGCGCCGGTGGTCCCCCCGGTCGCCGCGCAGGTGCTCGGGTTGAACTCCACCCCCGGCGCACCCCTCCCGCAGGCCCCGTCCCTCGCCGCCGAGCCCGCCGCTTCGGGCGTCTCGCGCACCGTCGAGAGCGAGCTCAACCGGCCGCCGAAGAAGCGCTTCATCGCCCTCGTCGTCGCCGTGCTCGCGCTGGTGTTCATCGCCGGCGGTGCGGTGGTCGCGTGGGCCCTCAGCGGCTCCGACCCGGCGCCGCCGCGCGTGACCCCGACGCCCGCGCCCCCGACGCCTGCGCCTCCGACGCCCGCGCCCCCCACGGCCAACCCGCAGCCCGGCGCGTCGGGCGGCCCTGCTGTGCCCGTGCCCACGCCCACGCCTGCGGTCACGGCAGACGCGGCCGCGCCGCCCGTGCCCGCCGCGCCGGTGCGGGTGACGATCCACGTGGTGCCCCACGGCTTCACAGCGCGCACGATCACGTTCCGGTACGCGGCGGCGCCGCCCGCCAACGCGCCGACGATCGCGCCCTGCCAGGACGGCGAGGACTGCCGCCGCCAGGTGCTCGCCGGCGTCGCCCTCCAGGTCACCGTGCAGAACGGCCGCCGCATCGGCACGATGAACGTCACGCCCACGCGCGAAGGCGAGGAGGTCCGCGTCGGGGCCGCGCCGCGCGGGACGAGGCCCGCCCCGACCGCCGCCAACGGCCGCCCCGCCGCGGGGCAGACCGGTGGCAGGCAGTGCGGGCGCATCAACCCCGCCACCGGGTTGATGGACGTTTGCTTCGATTGACAGGGGGGTGACAAACCGTAGGATGGCGCCCGCGCGGGGTCTCGCACCTCGCCCGACGTCCACGCCCGCCCCACCGCGCTGAAGCGCAGAGAAGCCCGTGCCCGAAGCCGCCGCGCGCCCCGCGCCGAACAGCCCCGACGCCCCGGCGCCCACCGAGGAGGCGCTCCCGCGTCGCTTCGGCAAGTACACCCTGGTGCGGCGGCTCGCGGCGGGCGGGATGGCGGTGCTCTACCTCGCGATCCACAAGTCGATCGCGGGCATCGAGCGGCTGCTGGTGATCAAGCGCATCCTGCCCGAGTACGGCCGCGACAAGGGCTACGTCGAGATGCTCCTCAAGGAGGCGCGCATCGCGATGACCTTCGCCCACGCGAACATCGTGACGGTGTTCGACGTCGGGCAGGCGGACGGCGAGTTCTTCATCGCGATGGAGCACATCCACGGGGAGGACCTCCGCGCCGTGGTCCGCGCGATGAAGCCCAAGGGGGTGACGGAGTTCCCGCTCGAGCACGCGCTCGCCGTCGGGATCGGCGTCGCCGCGGGCCTCGCCTACGCGCACGACAAGAAGGACCTGCAGGGCAACCCCCTCCGCGTCGTCCACCGCGACGTCTCCCCGCAGAACGTCGTGGTCACCTTCACCGGCGACGTGAAGGTGGTCGACTTCGGCATCGCCAAGGCGTCGCTCGTGAAGGCCGAGTCGCCTGTGGCGGGCGGGGCCACGCGGACGGCGCCCCCGCGCGGCTCCGAGCACGCCTCGGGCGAGGTGCGCCGCGACACGCACGTGAGCCTCAACTCCCTCGACGAGGGCACCGGGCCCGGCAAGGTGAAGGGGAAGATCCCGTACATGTCGCCCGAGCAGGCCCGCGGCGACGACCTCGACCACCGCAGCGACATCTTCTCGCTCGGCATCATGCTCTTCGAGCTGTGCACCGGCCGCCGGCTCTTCCGCGCGCCCTCCGACGCCGACACGATCAAGCTGATCACCGACGGCGACTACCCCCGGCCCTCGGAGGTGAACCCGCGCGTCTCGCCGGCCCTCGAGGCGGTGATCGTGAAGGCCCTCGCGCCCGACCGCGCGGCCCGCTATCAGAGCGCGCGCGAGCTCCAAGCCGACCTCGAGTCCGTCGCCCGCGCCGACCACATCCCCGTCTCGAAGGTCGGCCTCGGCGAGTGGATGACCATGCTCTTCGCCGAGCGCCTCGCCGAGCACGACGGGCTCATCGCCGAGGCCAAGGCCGCCTCCGACCGCCTCGCGCCCGCCGCGGACGACGACGAGCGTCAGGTGTCGGGCACCGTCTCCGTCGCCCCGCGCGCCGCCTCGCCTCGGCCCCCCTGGGCGGCAGCCGGCGTCCTCCTCGCCTTCGCCGCGCTCGCCGCGGGCGGCTACTACGTCTACGGCCGCACGCAGGCCCCCGCGGCCGCGGCGGTGGTGCACGACGGCGTCATCGCGGTTCGCTCGGAGCCCGCGGGTGCGCACGTCTGGCTCGACGGCGCGCCGACCTCGCACCGCACGCCGCACGAGCTCACCGGCCTCGCCACGGGCCCGCGCGCGCGCTACCGGGTCCGGCTCACCGCGGAGGGCTACGCGCCCGACGAGCGCGAGGTGGCGCTGCCCTCACCCGGCACACGCGCCGAGGTGAGCGCGACGCTCGCGCGCGAGGCGGCCGCGTCCGTCGCGGTGCTGGAGGTGCGGACGGCGCCGCCGGGGGCGCAGGTGTTCGTCGACGGCCGCGAGGCGCCCGGGGTGACGCCGCTCACCGTCCGCGACCTGCGGCCCGGCGTGGAGCACACGGTCGTGGTGCGGAGCCCCGATCACATCGAGGAGGCCTTCACCTTCACCGCGGCGCCCGGGCGCGTCGAGGCCCGCGACCTCGCGCTCCGCGAGCGCCCGCTCGGCCCCAACGAGGCGTGGATCAACGTGCCCACCGAGCCCGCGTCGGCGTCGCTCCGCGTCGGCGAGCGCGACCTCACCGGCGGCGGGCCCTACCGCGTGCGCGTGACGGTCGGGCCGAGCCCCCTCGTGGTCACCGCGAGCGCGCCCGGTTACGAGAGCGTCACCCGCTACCTGCGCCCGGCCGCGGGGCAGACGGTGGCCGTCCGCACGATGCACCTCGCGCCGCGCGCCGCCAACGCCGTGGCGCACGCGCCTCCGCCTCCGCCCCCGCCACCGCCGCAGGACGCGACGCCGGGCACGATCCGCGTGGGCGCGACGGGCGCGTGGTGCGAGGCCTTCGTCGACGGCCGCTCGTACGGGCAGACGCCGACGCGCGACATCCCGCTCGCGCCGGGGCGCCACACCGTCCGCTGCGTCAACCCCGAGCGCGGCACCCGCACGCAGACGATCACCGTCGCGCCGGGCTCGCGCCAGCCCGTCCGCATGGATTTCTCTTCGTAGCGTGAGCCCCCCCGACCCGCCGCCGGCGCCCGAGGCCGCCGCGCCCCCCTCGCGCCTCGCCGCCCTGTGGAAGGGCCCGGCCGGCACCGCGCTGCGCGCGCTCTTCGCGCTGCTCCCCATCGCGTGGCTCACGCGGCGCGTGGCCTGGGCCGACGTGCTGGCGCGGGCGCGCGACGTGGGCCCGGGCAACCTCGCGCTCGCCTTCGGCGCGGTGCTCGCGTCGACGGCCATCGCCTCGGCGCGCTGGCGCACGATGATGCGCGCGTACGGGGCGACCGCGACGCCGCCGCTCCCGACGCTGCTGCGGCACTACCTGGTGGGGCTCTATTTCAACATGCTCCCAAGCGGCGTGGCGGGCGACGGGGTGCGCGCGCACCGCGTGGTGCCGCGGGCGATGCCCGACATGGCGTCGTCGCTGACGGTGGCGTTCCTCGAGCGCGTGGCGGGGCTGTTCGGGCTGTGCATCGTGGCGGCGACGGCGATGCTGCTCGGCGACGAGATGCGCGACGACGCGGTGGCGACGCTGCTCGAGGCGGGGCTGCTCGGCGCGCTCGGGCTCTCGGCGGCGGTGCTCACGGCGCCGTGGGCGCTCAAGCGCTTCGACGGCCTGCGCGCGCTGGTGGGGCGGGTGCCGGTGCTCGGGGGGCTCCTGCTCGGCGTGCCCTCGCCGCGCTCGTACGCGGGGCTCGCGCTCTCGGTGCTCCAGTCGGTGGGGACGCAGGGGATGGCCGTGGTGTCGGTGGCGCTGCTGGTGCGGCCGCTCGCGCCGGGGGTGTCGTTCCTGGTGTGCGCGCGGGTGGTGCCGGCGGTGATCCTGGCGACGTACGTGCCGCTCACGCCGGGGGGCGTGGGGCAGCGGGAGCTGGTGTTCCAGTACATGTTCGGGCTGGTGGGGGTGCGGCCCGACGCGGCGGTGGCGACGTCGCTGCTGTTCTTCGCGCTGCTGGTGGGCCTGGCGGCGCTCGGCGGTGCGTGCCTCCTGGCCGAGCGCGCGCTCGGGCTCGACGACCCGCGCGACTGACCCTACTGCGCGAGGTTGCGCAGGCGGTCGAGGGCGAAGAGCGCGACGAGGTTGCGCATGTTGTAGCCGAAGCGCAGCCCGTCGGGCGTGAGCACGCCGCACGCGACGTTGCCGTTGGAGACGTAGGCCGAGGGGTGGATGCCGTCGGGGTCGATCCCCTTGCGGGGAAGGTCCTGCAGCGAGCGCCAGAACTCCATCAGCGGGAGGTGGCGCGACGCGGCCATCGCGCGGATGGCCTCGTTGAAGGAGGGCACGCGCGCCCCGGCCTCGGCGCGGTCGAGGCGGTCGGGGATGGTGCTCATGACGGGCACGCTGCCGTACGACTCGATGATGTCGAGGATGCGGGTCATGTCGCGGGTGAACTCCTCGGGCGCGATGCGGTCGAGGTCGTTGGTGCCGTACATGACGATCGCGTAGGCGGGGCGGGTGTAGTCCATCTCGTTGCGCAGGGCGCTCATCGGGTCCATCGCGAGCGCGTAGGCGGCCACCCAGCCGCCCATCGCGCAGGAGCTCGCGCGGTTGAGCGAGTTGGTGCCGTCGGCGAAGCGCGTGCGGCTGAAGTACGTCACCGTCGGCTGGAGGTACGCGTGCGCGCCGAGCTCGTGCCAGCCGTGCCCGATGTCGGAGAGGAAGCTCGCGCTCTCGGTGATCGAGTCGCCGATCTTGGCGACCACGTCGGGCCGCATGCCGCGCGTCGCCCCCATCGCGCGCAGGGCGCGGACGCGGGCGACGGTGGCGGCGTCGAAGGTGGGCACCGAGAGGGTGGGGTCGACGGGCGGGCCCCAGTCGCGCGAGGGCGCGTCGGGCGCCGGGGTCTTGTCGCCGTCGGGGGTGGCGCCCGCGTCGTCGGCGGGCGGGATCGCGGGCGCGTTCGGGTCGCCGCCGCAGCCGAGCGAGAGCGTGAGCGTGAGGAGGAGGGAGGGGAGGAGACGCACGTCACTCCTTCGCGAGCATGTCGCCGTACTCCTCGCGGAGCTTGGACTTGAGGAACTTCCCGGTGGACGTGCGCGGGATCTGCGCGACCGTCACCACGGCGTCGGGCAGCCAGAACTTCGGGAACACCGGCTCGAGGTGGGCGAGCAGCTCCTCGCGCGTCGCGTTCGTGCCGGGCTTGAACACCACCGCGGCGATCGGGCGCTCGTCCCACTTCGGGTGGCGCCCGGCGAAGACCGCGGCTTCGAGCACCGCGGGGTGGGCCATCAGCGCGTTCTCCAGGGCCACCGAGGAGATCCACTCGCCGCCGGACTTCACCACGTCCTTGGCGCGGTCGGTGATGCGCACGTACCCGTCGGCGTCGAGCGTCACCACGTCGCCCGTCTTGAACCACCCGTCCGCCGTGAACTTCTCCGCCCCCTCGTCGCCCATGTAGCTCGACGCCACCCACGGGCCTCGCACCTCGAGCTCGCCCATGGTCTTGCCGTCCCACGGCAGCTCCTTGCCCTGGTCGTCGACGTGGCGCACGTCCACGAAGGGAACCGCGTAGCCCTGCGTCGAGCGCACCGCGAGGCGCGCGTCCTCGTCGAGCGGGCCGAGCGTGGTCTTGATGCGCGCGAGCGTGCCGAGGGGGTTGGTCTCCGTCATCCCCCAGGCGTGCGTCACCTCGAGCCTGTGGCGCTCGCGGAAGCCCTTGATCATCGCGGGCGGCGCGGCCGAGCCGCCGATGACCATCGAGCGCACGGACGAGAGGTCGTAGCGCTTCGGGTCCTGGTCGAGCAGCGAGAGGATGCCGAGCCAGATAGTGGGGACGCCGGCGGCCACGGTCACCTTCTCGCTGGCCATCAGGTCGAGCAGCGAGGTCGGGTCGAGGTGGGGCCCCGGGAAGACCACCTTCGCGCCCGTCGCCGCCGCGCAGAAGGGCAGCCCCCAGGCGTTGGCGTGGAACATCGGCACCACCGGGAGGATGGTGTCGGACTCGGAGACGCCGAGCGCGTCGTTCATGCACGCGACGAGGGTGTGGAGCACGCAGGAGCGGTGGCTGTACGCGACGCCCTTGGGGTTGCCCGTGGTGCCCGAGGTGTAACAGATCATCGCGGCGCTGTTCTCGTCGAGCGTCGGCCACGGGTACGCGGGCGACTCGGGCGCGAGCAGCACCTCGTAGTCGAGGTGCCCGTCGGCGAGCGGCGCGGGCGTCTCGCGCAGCACGATCACGTGCTCGACGGAGGGGACGTCCTTGATGAACTTCGCGAGCAAGGGCAGCAGCGTCTCGTCGGCCACCACCACCTTGTCGTGCGCGTGGCGCGCGATGTACGCGATCTCGGTCGGGTGCAGGCGGAGGTTGAGCGTGTGGAGCACGGCGCCCATCGCGGGGACGCCGAGGTACAGCTCGAGGTGGCGCGCGTGGTTCCACGCGAGGGTGGCGACGCGGTCGCCGCGGCGGACGCCGAGCTTCTCGAGCGCGTGGGCGAGGCGCCCGGCGCGCGCGTGGACCTCGGCGTAGGTGGTGCGGTGCAGGCCCTTGTCGGCCCGCCGCGAGACGATCTCCCGCCGCCCGAAGTACCGCGCGGCCCGGTCGAGCAGGTGGGTGATCGTGAGCGGGAAGTTCATCATCCGTCCGTGCATGGCCCCACGACGCTATCGCACCCGGCGCCCGTCGTCGTAGCGTCATCGCGATGCGACCCGCCCGTTTCTGCCTCGCCCTCGCGTGCCTCAGCCTCCCCGCCGCCGCCCGCGCGCAGACCGCCGGCGCCCCGCCGCCACCCCCCTGGGAGACGGCCGCCCCCGCGCCCGCGCCCGCCCCCGCGCCCGCGCTGCGCACGCCGGGCGCGCCGCCGGCGGTTTCTGCGATCGACACGGAGGGCGACGGCTCGACCGCCCTGGCGCGCCTCCAGGGGACGCTCGCGTGGTTCGAGGGCAACCAGCGCTCGATGCGGCTCGCCGTCGGGATCACCGGCATCGCGGCGGGCGCCGCGGCGATCGTGACCGGCGCGGTCCTGATCGACCGCGGCCGGCGCAACGACGAGATCTACGGGCTGATGATCGGCGCCGGGGGCTTCGGGATGATCCTCGGGTCGGCGATCGGGTTCTTCCTCAACGACCCGCTCCAGCCCGTCCGGGACGCGCTGGAGGCCTCGGCGGGCGCGGGCTTCACGCCCGCCCAGCGCGTCGCGGCGGCGGAGGCCGAGTGGGCGCGCCGGGCCGAGCGCAGCCGCCGCTTCCGCCGCATCGGCGGGTCGGTGGTGCTCGGGCTCGGCGCGGTGGTGATGGGGGGCGGCGTCGCGCTGGCGCTCACGCGCGAGAGCAGCAGCAGCTCGACGACGCTGCACGCGAGCGGGACGCTGGCCATCGTGACCGGCGCGCTCTCCGCGGCGGCGGGGGCGGGCATCCTGTTCGCGCCCGACCCGCTGGAGCAGAGCTGGGAGGTGTACCGCCGGGCGCGCGGGATCGGGGTCGACCTCGCGGTGGCGCCGGTGCCGGGCGGCGCGGTGGCGACGGTGGGCGGGGTGTTCTAGCGGGCGGCGAGCTCGTAGGGCCAGGTGAGCACGGTGTCCGAGGCGGCGCCGGTGGGGCCGACGTTCCAGGTGCTCATGGCGCGGGCGAGGCAGCGCGCGAAGGGCTGCATCGGGCGCGGCGCGACGGGGGTGGCCTCGCGGACGGCGCCGTCGGGTGCGAGCGTGAGGCGCACCGAGAGGCGGCCCGCGAGCGCGGGGTCTTCGTCGCGCGCCCGGGCGATGCACGACGCGACCTGGCCCATGTTCATCGCCGACGTGCGCCGCACCGCCGACTCGAGCGCCGCGGTCGACACGCGCGCCGGCGCGGGCGCCCCCTCCGGCACCGTCGCGGGCGGCGCGGGGGACGGCGGGCGCGCGGCGGGCTCCATCGCGCGCTCCCACGCGCTCGCCTCGGGGCGGCGGCGCGGGGCCGGGGCGCTCACCGCGGGGCGCACCATCGCGTCGGGCGCGGCGGACGCCGGGGCGGGGGAGGCCGCGTCGGGCGCGGCGAGCTCGGGCGCCGCGGGGGCTTGCGGCGCAGGGGCGGGAGGGCGCGCGGCGGGGCGCGGGGCGACGACGGTGACGGGCGCCTCGCGCGCGTCGTTGTTCTGCGAGGCGAGGAAGGCGACGGCGCCGACGGCGACGAGGGCGAGGCCGACGGTGAGCGCGGGGAGGCGGTTGGGCGGGACGATGGCCGCGGGCGGGCGCGACAGGATCGTGGCGCCCGCGAGGGTGCTGTCGGCGTCGAGGCCGCGCGCGGCGGCTGGGAGGTCGAGGGCCCAGGGGCGCTCGCCGACGATGGAGGGGCGGGCTGGCTGGACGATGCTCGCGCGCGGCGGGTGGACGACGCTCTGCCGGGCGGGGTGGACGATGCTCGCGCGCGTCGGGAGCGCCTGGAGCATCACGAGGGGCTCGTTGTCGAGCGAGATGCGCGAGTCGTCCTCGACGAAGAACACCGGCGGCGGGAGCGAGGCCTTCACGAACTGGAGCCGCGTGACGCGCTCGGGCGCGTCGGCGAGCTTGCGCAGCGCGTCGGCGAGCGCGCCGGCGTCGGCGAAGCGGTCGGCCGGGTCCTTCGCGAGGCAGCGGTCGACGATGGCGGCGAAGTCGGCGGGCGCTTCGGGCGCGGCCTCGGCGAGCGGCGTCGGCGTGCGCGTGCACACCTCCAGCATCAGCGCGTTGGGCTCCTGCGCGTCGAAGGGGATGCGGCCGGCGACGAGCTCGTAGAGGATCACCCCGAGCGCCCACACGTCGGCGCGCGCGTCGGCGTCGGCGAAGGAGCGCACCTGCTCGGGCGGCATGTAGCCTGGCGTGCCGAAGACCGAGCCGGTGACGGTCGTGCGGAGGTTGCCCGTCTTCACCTTGGAGATGCCGAAGTCGAGCACCTTGGGCACGACGCCGTCGTCGGTGCGGGCGAGGAAGATGTTCTCGGGCTTGAGGTCGCGGTGGACGACGCCGCGGTCGTGGGCGTGGGCGACGCCGTCGATCGCCGGGAGGAGGAGCTCGAGCGCGGCGCGCGCGGGGACGCGGCCGCCCTTGCGGTTGACGTGGCCGCAGAGGTCCTCGCCGAGCAGCAGCTCCTGCACGATGTAGGGCGCGTCGTCCTCGACGCCGACGTCGATCACGTCGACCACGTGCGGGTGGCGCACGCGGCTCACGGCCTGCGCCTCGCGGACGAAGCGCTCCACCAGCTCCTCGTTGTTCACGTGCTCGCGGCGCAGGAACTTGATCGCCACGTCGCGCCCGATCAGCACGTTGCGCGCGCGGAACACCTCGCCCACGGCGCCCGCGCCGAGCCGCTGCTCCAGCCGGTACTTCCCGGAGATCAGCGCGCCGATGCGAGTCTCTTCCTCTTGGGGGATCAATGGGCCATCGCTCCTGCCTCCCTCCAACGACCGCCCCCACCGGGACCTTGAGGGCCGTGCGCGCCACGGACGCGTGGGCCTTCACACTTCTTCACGCGCCGCCCCGAACGGCCTTCACAGACGGGCGCGAACTTCCCCAACGAGGCCGCCGGGCATCACTCCCCGCGCGGCGTCGGAAACGGAAGAAGCCACCATGATCGGATTTCTCATCGGTACCGCCTGCCTCATCGGACTCGTGAAGGTGCTGCGCCGCGGCCGCTGCCACGGCTACGGGTACGGCGGCGGGTACGGCGGCGGGTGCGGCGGCGGGTGCGGCATGCGCCGCGGCTGGGGCGGCCACCAGGGCCCCTGGGGCGGGCACGGCGGCCACGAGGGCCAGGGCGGGCGCTGGGGCGGCGGCGGCGACGTGCAGCGCTGGATGCTGCGCAGCCTCTTCGAGCGCCTCGAGACCACGCCCGGGCAGGAGCGGGTGATCGTCCAGGCGGTGGAGGGGATGCGCGAGCAGGCGCGGTCGGCGCGCGAGGCCGTCCACGCGACCGGCGGGCACGCGGCGAAGGCCTTCCGCGGCGAGCGCTTCGACGAGGCGGCGATGGCCGACGCCTTCGCGAAGCAGGACGCCGCCCTCGAGTCGGCGCAGAAGGCGCTCTTCGAGGCGCTGGCCAAGGTGCACGAGGCGCTCGACGAGCGGCAGCGCCGCGAGCTCGCCGACATGATGGAGCGCGGCGTCGGCCCCTGGGGCCGCTGGGGCGCCGGGCCCTACCGCGCCTGAACGCAACGACCACACGAGGAGACCCCACGCCATGATCCGCCGCCGCTTCGCCATCGCCCTGCTCGCCCTCGGCACCGTCGCCGGCTACGGGAGCGCCTTCTGCTCCTGGTCGTGCCACCGCCACGCCCGCCGGGAGGCATTCGAACAGCACGTCGCCCGCGTCTGCGTCGACGCCGCGCGACACGCCCAGCCCCCGCGCTGACCTCTGGTATGCTCCCCGCCGCCGTGCCGGTCCGGGTGCTGCACATCGACGACGACGCCCGCTTCGCCGAGCTCGTCGCCGCCTACCTCGCGCAGCACGACGTCACGGCGGCGCACGCCCCCGACGGCGGCCGCGGCCTCGCGATGCTGGAGGGCGGCGGGTACGACGCCGTCCTCCTCGACGTGATGATGCCGGGCCTCGACGGGCTCGAGGTGTGCCGCCGGATCCGCGCGCGCAGCAACGTCCCCGTGCTCATGCTCACCGCCCGCGGCGACGAGACCGACCGGGTGGTGGGCCTCGAGCTCGGCGCCGACGACTACCTCCCCAAGCCCGTCTCCCCGCGCGAGCTCCTCGCCCGATTGCGCGCGGTGCTGCGGCGCGCGCAGCCCGGCGCGGTGGCCACCGAGCTGCGCGCGGGCCCGGTGGCGATCGACCTCGCCGGCCGCGAGGCGCGCGTCGGCGGGCAGCGCGTCGAGCTCACGGGGGTGGAGTTCGACCTGTTGGTGGCGCTGGCGCGGCGGGCGGGGCGCGTGGTGTCGCGCGAGGCGCTGCTCGACGAGACCGGCCGCGGCGACGCGATGGTGGGCGAGCGCGCGGTCGACGTGCACATCTCCCACCTGCGCCAGAAGCTCGGCGACGACCCGCGCGCGCCGCGCCTCCTCAAGACCGTGCGCGGCGTCGGCTACGTGCTCGTCCGCGAGGAGGAGGGCTGATGCCCCCGTGGCGCCCGCGCGGCCCGCACGGCCCGCACCCGCTCCATCCGCACGACCACCCCTTCCACGGGCACGGCCCGCACTGCGCGCCGCCGCGGCGCGGGAGCGTGTTGGGCTGGTACCTCCGCGCGGCGATGCGCCGGCGGCTCTTCGTCGCGTTCGCCGGGGCCATCGTGGTGACGGGCCTGGTGGTGACGGGCCTCCTCACCGCGCTGAGCGACGCGCCGACGTGGCGCGAGGAGCAGGTGCGCCTGGCGACGTTCGCGGGCGGGCGCTTCGCGGCGGTGTGGGACGACGCCCCGCGGCGCGACGAGCTCTCCCTCGCCCTCGCGCGCGACCTCGACGTCGACCTCACGCTCACCGATGCGCGCGGCGTCGACCTCGCGAGCTTCTCGCCCGCGGGCCGCAGCAACACCCCCGCGTGTCTGCGCCCGGCGCTCACCTTCGAAGCGGGCGTACGCGGGGACGTCCGCGTCTGCACCGAGCGCCACCGCAGCCCGCGCGGCGGGCGCAACACCCTGGTCGGCCTCGGCGTCGCGGTGGCGGTGCTCTGGACGATGGCGGGGCTCGTGGCGCGGCGCCTCACGCGCCCGCTGACGGAGCTCGTCCGGGTGGTGGAGGCGATCGGCCAGGGCAAGCTCGAGAGCCGGATGCAGCTCGGGCGCCACGACGCGGGCGAGCTCGGCGCCATCGCCCACGCCGTCAACGAGATGGCCGCCCGCATCGAGCGGCAGATCGACGAGCAGCGCGATTTGCTCGCGGCGGTGTCGCACGAGATCCGCTCGCCGCTGGCGCGCCTGCGCTTCCTGCTGGAGACGCTGCGCGACGGCGACGCGGCGCGCGAGAGGGCGCTCGACGAGGTCGACCGCGAGGTGGGCGGGATCGACGCGCTCGTGGGTGATCTGCTCGCGGCGTCGCGGATGGATTTCGGCGCGCGCGAGGAGGTGGCGCTCGACGCGTCGGACGTGGCAGTTCGGGCGCTGGAGCGCGCCGGGCTCGACGCGTCGCTGCTCGCGGTGGAGGGCGCGCCGGGGGGCTTCCGCGGCGACGCGACGCTGGTGCAGGCCGCCCTCGGCAACCTCCTCGGTAACGCGGCGCGGCACGGCGGGCGCGCGACGGCGCTGCGGGTGTCTCGCGCGGAGGGGGCGGTTCGGTTCGCGGTGGAGGACGACGGGGCGGGCTTCGCGGCGGGGGACGAGGCGCGGGCGTTCGAGCCGTTCTATCAAGGGCGCGAGGCGCGGCAGCGCGGGGGCGTCGGGATGGGGCTCGCGCTGGTGGCCCGCATCGCGAAGGCCCACGGCGGCGGCGCGAAGGCGGAGAACCTCCCCGGCGGCGGCGCGCGCGTGACGGTGTGGTTCGCGGCGTAGCGCGCTACGGTCCGCGGGCGCAGCGGAAGCCGGCGCGCGGGTTGAGCGCGGTGGCCGCGAGCGACGCGCGCGAGGCGGAGCGCATCACCGTCTCCTCGGTGGTGGCGTACGAGCCGCCGCGGACGAGGCGCTCGCCGGCGAGCGTGGGCGCGTCCTGGCAGAGCGGGTCGAGCGTGCGGCGGAAGCAGCCCGCGCGGTCGGCGCTGCGGACGTCCGCGGTCCACTCCTGCACGTTGCCGCCGAGGTCGAAGAAGCCGTTGCCCGTCACGGGGAAGCGGCCCACCTGGCGCGTGACGCCGCCGTCTTCGCCGAGGCACAGCGCCCAGTGGGTGGGGCCGCTGCAGTCCATCGTCGACGGCGCGGTGTCGCCCCACGGGTAGAGCCGCGAGACGGGCGGGCGGCCGCGCGCGGCGTACTCCCACTCCACCTCCGTCGGCAGGCGCCCGCCGTCCCACACGCAGAACTCCAGCGCCGTCCAGAAGTCGACGCCGTTGATCGGGTGCGCCTCGCGCGCGCCCGCCGTCGACGTCCAGTTGAACGTCCCGCCTGATGGGGGCTCGCGGCCGACGCCGATCCAAGGGACGGTGGAGCCGCCCGGGTACGCCACGGGCGACGCGCGCAGCGAGGCGCCGCCGTCGCGCGCGCGGTCGGCCCAGAAGAGCCGGAAGCGCGCCACCGTGACCTCGTAGGCGTCGAGCTGGAAGGCGCTCACGCGCAGGTCGGTGAGCTGCGGGGTCGCGTCGACCGCGCAGGCCGTGTCGGCCGACGCTGCGCAGTCGAGGGTCGCGCCGACGGTGACGGTGGCGGAGGGCATCGAGACGGTGCCGCAGCCGGGCGTGGCGGCGGAGGTGCAGCTCCGCTGGGCGACGCACGCGCCGCCGGCGCACACGCGGCTCGCGGCGCAGGTGCGGCCGCAGCTCCCGCAGTTGGCGTCGTCGGCGTCGGTGCGCGTCTCGCAGCCGTTGGCGAAGTCGCCGTCGCAGTTGCCGAAGCCGGCGAGACACGAGACGCGGCACGAGCCGAACACGCAGCGCGGGACGCCGTTGGCGCTGCCGCAGGTGCGCCCGCACGCGCCGCAGTTGGAGAGGTCGGTGTTGAGCTCGACGCATGCGGCGCCGCAACGGGTGGCGCCGGCCTCGCAGGTGGGGACGTCGGCCGCGTCCGATGCGTCGGCGACGTCGGCCGCGTCCGATGCGTCGGCGGCGTCGGCGGCGTCGGCCGCGTCCGTGGCATCGGCTGCGTCGCGCGCGTCGGTGACGTCGGCGTCGCGCACACCGGCGTCGAGGACGTCGCGCGCGATGGGGGCGTCGAGGGCGTCGGCGGCGTCGGGGACGTCGCGCGCGTCGAGGGCGTCGGCGGCGACGTCGGCGTCGGGCAAGTCGAGCGCGTTGACGTCGAGGGCGTCGCGCACGTCGGCGTCGAAGACGTCGGCGTCGGGCACGTCGCGCGCAACGGGGAGGTCGGGCGTAAGCGGGAGGTCGGGCGCAAGCGGGAGGTCGGGCGGGAGCGGGAGGTCGAGCCCGGGCGGCAGGTCGAACGCCGGCGCGTCGATCCCCACGGGCAGGTCGGCGACGGCGGCGTCGGGGTCGTCGAGCGAGCGCGGGCGCTCGAGCGAGACGCACCCGAGGAGCGCGGCGGCGAGGAGCCCCGCGCGCGCCGGCGGCGATGGGCGATGGGCGGGGCGCGCGCGGGAGATCATGCAGCGTCGAAGGGCGATCACACCGCGACGGGCCGCGGGGTGTCAATCGCGCGTTGGGCGCGCCGGGGTCACGCCCGTCGGCGATGGCAACGGGAAACGACGCCCGCGCCGGGTGTCCCGCGCCCGGCCGCGGCGCTCAAGCCCCGGCGCAGCGCAACCGTTGGGCTCTTCGAAAGCAAAGGAGCCCGTCACCGCCCATGAAGACCATCCGTCCGTTCGTGTTCGCCCTCTCCCTCGCCCTCGGGGCGCTCGCCGGTTGTGGCGACGTCGCCGAGGGCGGCGCCGCGGCCATCACCGTCACGCCCCTCGACCAGTCGTGGTCGCTCGACGGCGTCGGCGCCTGGCGCGTCCCGGTGTCCATCGGCGTCACCGCCGACGCCTCGCGGCAGATCAGCGCCGGCTCGCTGACCGTGCGCGCCGACTGGACCTGGGAACTCCGCTACGACTACCGCGACCTCGGCGCCAACCTCGACGCCAGCGGGACCCACGTCTCCGCCGGCACCTACCGCGCGCGCGAGGGCGCCCCCTCGACCTTCGACTTCCGCAACGCCGCCACCGGGTCGGTGTACGTCGCCACCGTCAACGCCGACGGCAGCGTCGACCTGCCCCTCGGCGGGCTCCGCTACCACTTCGTCGTCCCGCAGTGACCGCCGTGACCGCCGCGGCCCGCGCGGCGTAGGCTCCCCCGTCCGCATCCAACGCGACGAGGAGCGAGCCCCCACATGATCGACAAGCTGAACCTCCCCGAAGACGAGTGGCGTCGGCGCCTGAGCGCCGAGGAGTTCGCCGTGCTCCGCCAGCACGGCACCGAGCGGCCCTGGACGGGCTGCTTCGTCGGCACCAAGGAGCCCGGCACGTTCGTGTGCGCGGGCTGCGGCAACCCGCTGTTCCGCTCGGGCGAGAAGTTCGAGTCGGGCACCGGGTGGCCGTCGTTCACGCGGCCCGCGGCGCCCGACGCGCTGGCCGAGCGGGTCGACCGATCGCACGGGATGATGCGCACCGAGGTGCTCTGCGCGCGCTGCGACGGGCACCTCGGGCACGTCTTCCCCGACGGCCCGCCGCCCACGGGGCTGCGCTACTGCATCAACTCCGTCTCGATGAAGCACGTCCCCGAGGGGCAGCCCATCGCCCTCGTGAAGCCGTAGAGTTCGCGGGGTTGAAACCGCGCCGCGCCCGCCGGTACGGTGCGCCATGCCCCCGCGCCCGCCACAGCCCCCGAAGCCCGCGCTCCCCTACGACCGCAAGCTGATCACCGCCTGGAAGAACGTCGGCGAGAAGGCCGCCGCGAAGCGCTACGCGTCGCTCCGCACGGTGCTGCACGAGCCCGGCACCTGGGAGGCCCTCGCGGCGACCTTCGAAGCTGGGAAGATGCCCGCGGTGGCGCCGTGGTTCGTCGGCTGGGAGGTGGCGGACCACGTGCCGACGCGCTTCGCGTGCGAGGTGCTTTGCGCGGTGCCCGAGGGGTACGTCTCCGCGCTGGCCAACTACCACACGGTGGGCCCGATGCTCGGGCGCGCGCTGCGCGACGACTCACGCGCGCTCGACGCCGCCGCCGCGAGCGAGAACCCCGCCGTCCGCGCGCTCGTCGAGCTGGCCCGCGCCGAGTCGGGCGTGGCCCCGCCGGGCGTCTCCGCGGCGCTCCGCGCGTCGCTCGCGAGCGCCTGGGCCGCCGGTGGGATGACGGTGCCGGGCTTCACCGTGGAGAACAACGTCGTGACACGCGTCGCCCACCCCGAGGAGGCGCGCCGCGCGGCGATGGTCGCCGTCGCGGGAAGGCTCTTCGGCCCCGCCCTCGTCGAAGACCTCGCCGACGCGCACCGCGCGCTCCTCGCGGGGCACGGCGCCGTCGCGACGCAGCCGGGGACGTTCCCGCTGTACCCGTCGCCCGACGCGATCCTGCTGGCGGCGCCCGCGATGACGCCCGAGCAGGTGTGCGGCTTCCAGGTGAACTTCCCCACGCTCCACGCGCTGAGCGCGGCGTGGAGCGTGGACGAGATCCTCGAGGCCGCGGCCGCGACCCGGGCGCGCAACCGGCCCCACAGCCACATGATCGTCAACGGCCTCGGCGTGCTCGCGGTGGCGCGCGACCCCTCGTGCGCGCCTCGGGCGGAGCCCTTCCTCAACCTCGACGACCATGCGAACCAGGCCTCGCCCGCGCCGGGCTACGCGCTCGCGGTGCTGCGTCGCGCGCCGGCGCCGTGGCGGCGGCATTTCGCGCTCGACGTGGTGTTCGGGCCCGACGCGTACTGGGGGCCGTGGAAGGGGCCCATCGCGATCGCCCTCCTGGCCGACGTCGACCCCGCCGAGGCCGAGCGCCTCGTCGTCGAGCGCGCCGAGGACCTCGATTTCACCCGCGTCCGCGGCGTCGACCGGGCCGAGCTCCTGCCGCTGCTCGACGGCGTGGGGCCGGCGACGCGGAGCGCGCTGCTCACCGCGTTGTGAGTCACGCCCCGAGGCGGTCGTGGCGCTCGACGGCGTAGCGGAAGCGCACCGCCGGCACGCGGAAGCACAGCGGCGGCGCGTCGCCCACGTACGCCGCGGCGCGCTTCGAAGAGACCTCGCCGGCCAGCGGCTCGCAGCGGGCCGGGTCGAGGCCGAGCTCGATCTCGTGGCGCGTCACCCGGTCGAGCCAGGGCTCGGTGGACATCGCCCGGTCCTGCGGGACGCAGTAGTCGAGGAAGGCGCGCCAGTCGCCCCAGCACGCGCGCCACGGGCCCTCGAGCGCGGGCGTCGGGCAGGGGCGGAGCGCGCAGCGGCCATCGGGCGCGCTGCCGTCGCCGGGGTCGAGCGCGAGGGTGACCGCGCCGTCGGGGTGGCGCTCGAGCGAGGCCGCGCGGAGCACGTGCATCGGCATCCCCTCGGTGGTGAGGCGGGCGGCGAGCGCGGGCGGCGCGCGGTCGATCGCGTTGGTGACGAAATGGATGCCCCGCACGCCCGTCCGCGGGTCGACGACGTGGATGCGCCAGTTGGTCTGAACCGGCGACGGCAGCAGCCTCCGCAGCGGCCCCAAAAACTCGAAGCCGAAATTGCCGTGGCGGAAGGTGAGCCACGTGAAGAGCGCGTAGCGCCCGTCGGGCCCGAGGCGCTGGAGCTCGAGCCCCGCGGGGACGAGCGGCGCGAGGCGCTCGGCCTCCACCAGGTGGTTGACGTAGAGAACCTCGCCGATGTCGCTCACCATCGGGGGCACGGGCATCGGCTCGATGAGGGCCTCGGCCACGCGGCTGTTGGCGGCGAAGTCCCACAGCGCGCCCACCGCGCCGCGCTCGGGGTAGCGCCAGGGCGCGTGGCGGCCCGCGTGGGCGTCGGGGCGGGCGCGGCGCAGCACGGCCTCCGCCGCGAGCCAGAGCCACGCTTCCAGCAACACGAAGCCGAGGGCGTTCATCGCACCGACAACCGGGCCCGGCGGGCGCCACGCGGGCGGGAGCATCGGGGCGACGGACGCGGCGCCGAGCACCGCCCAGGTGGGCCCCGAGAGCAGCGAGAGCCCGCGCGACCACGCCCCAGCCCGCTGGAAGGCCAGCGTCCACCCGAGCGCGCCGAGCGTGTAGAGCCCCGCGCCCCACGCCGCCGTCGCCGTGAACGCCTGCGCCTCCCGCGCCGCGAAGGCCGCCGCGTCGCCCGTCCGCACGGCCTCCCGCGCGAGCTCCACCAGCTCCGTCTGCCAGCGCGTCTCGCCCCACTGGTCGGGGATCACCGCCGCCAACGTCACCAGCAGCGTCGGGGCGGTGACGGCCCGCGGCAGCCACGACGCCCGCGCCATCGCGACGCCCATCCACACGTCGACGGCCGCGCAGAGCTGCCACGGGACCCACCCGAGCCGGAGCGCCCAGGGGGAGGCCGCGATGGCCCGCGCTCGTTCCAGCGGGTCGGCGACGGGGCCGCCGGGGAGCATCGGCAGGAGCACCAGGGCCATCGAGAGCATCGCGAGGGCGTGGACGGCGAGGTTGACGAGGAGCGCGCGTTCGAGCGACGGGTCGGCGGGGGGGCGCGTCGACATGGCGGCCGATGCTCGCACGCCGTCGCGGGGCCGTGGCGCGTCAACCGTGAGCGACGCGCCGTGTTGTGACGACCCGTGCTTGACGCCGGCGCACTCGACCGTGTCTCATCGGCGCAGTCGTCGCGCATGGAAGATGTCTTTGGCCTCGTCGGCCTGACGCTGGAGAACAAGTACGTCGTCGAGGCCGTCGTCGCGACGGGGGGCTTCGGCGTCGTGTACCGCGCGCGCCACGCCGTGCTCGGGGCGCCCGTTGCGCTCAAGGTGCTGAAGATCCCAGAGACCCTGCCGCGTAGGCTCCACGCGGGTTTCGTCCGGCAGTTCTTCGAGGAGGCGCGGATCGTCTCGCAGCTCCAGCACCCGTGCATCGTGCGGGTGACCGACTTCGGCGTGATGCTGCTCCGCGACGACCTCCAGGCCCCGTGGATGGCGCTGGAGTGGATCGACGGCGAGACCCTCTCGCAGCACCTCGCGGCGCGCCGCGGAGGCGGCGGGCGCTCGCCGCGCGAGGCCCTCGCCCTGATGCGCCCGGTGCTCGAGGCCGTCGCCCTCGCCCACGAGCGCGGGGTCGTCCACCGCGACCTCAAGCCGGGCAACCTGATGATCCCGAAGCTCGACCTCGGGACCACCGCGACGGCCACCACCACGCGCACCTCGTCGCGCCCGATCACCCCGACGCTGCGGCTGCTCGACTTCGGGCTCGCCAAGGTGGTCGACGAGTCCGACGGCCCCGCCAGCGGCCAGACCCGCACGGCCTCCGCGATGCCGGCCTTCTCCCCGCGCTACGCCTCGCCCGAGCAGGCCAGCGGCACGCGCACGGGCCCGTGGACGGACGTGCACGCGCTCGGGCTCATCCTCACCGAGCTCCTCGTCGACGCGCCGCCCTACAAGGCCGCCGACAAGATGACCCTGCAGATCCGGGTGATGTCGCCGACGCGGCCGACGCCCGCGCGCTTCGGCGTCGACGTCGGCGCGTGGGAGCCCGTGCTCGCGAAGGCCGTCGCCCTCCTGCCCGCCGACCGCTACGCCAACGCGGGCGAGCTCCTCGACGCGCTGGAGGCCGCGGTGCCCGAGCGCGTCTCTGTTCTCCCGGCGGCGCGCGTGTCGGGCGAGTCGTTCGCGGTCTCGGCGACCTCGGAGCCCGCGCACACCACCTCGCCGACCACCACGATCGTCACGACGCCGCCGCCCCGCGGCCCGCTCCGCGCGTGGGCCTCGGCGCTCGGCCTCGTCGCGCTCGGGGCGGCGGTGGCCGTCGTCGCCGTCCGCGCCTCGTCGTCGCCGCCCGCCGCGCCGCCCGCGGTGCCTGCGCGCGTTGCGGCGCAGCCCCCTGTCGCGCCGCCCCCCGCCGCGCCCGCGATCGCAGCGGCCGACGCGTCCGTGGTCGTGCCCCCGGCGCCCGCCGAGGAGACCCCGCGCGCGCGCCGCGGCCGGGTGCGCCGGAGCAACCGCGTCCGCCCCTGGGAGCAGTAGGCCGCCGGCATGCGCCCCCTCTCGATCGCGATCGCCGCGGCGGCGCTCCTGGCGTCGGCCGACGCCCGCGCGCAGCTCTCGGGCGGCGCGCGGCGGCGCTGGCAGGCCGAGCTCGAGCGCGCGTTCGAACTCTCGACGCGCGGCGACCACGCGGAGGCGCTGCGGCGCGCGACCGAGGCCGGCGCCACCCAGATGACCCCGGCGCTGCGGCTCTTCCTCGCCGAGGAGCACGCCGCGCTCGCGCGCGAGCCGGGGGGCGCGGCGCACCTGATCGACGCCGAGGCGATGGCGCGCGCGTGCCTCGCGGAGGCCGAGGCGCAGGCCGGGCTGCGCCATCGTGAGCGCGTGCTCCGCGAGTGCGCCGAGGTCCGCGACCGCGTGGCGCCGCAGCTCGCGCACCTCGAGCTCCGCGTCGCGTCGCCCGCGCCCGACGGGCTCCTCGTCCACGTCGGCGACCGCACCGTCCCCGCTGCCGCGTGGAACGCCCCGATCGCCCTCCTCCCCGGCGCCGTCACCGTCGACGCCTCGGCGCCCGAGCGCGCGCCCTTCCGCCGCGACCTCACCCTCGCCGCGGGCGCCACCGAGCGCGTCGAGGTCGCGCTCCCGCTGCCGGTCGCGCCACCGCCTCCGCCGCCTCCGCCGCCGCCTCCGCCTCCACCGCCTCCTCCACCTCCGCCACCCCCGCCCCCGGCTTCGTTCTTCACGCCGTTGCGCGCGACGGGCCTCGCGCTGGTGGGCCTCGGCGTCGCGTCGGGGGTGGCGTCGATCGTCTTCTACGCGCGCGCCTCCGCCGCGGCCGACGACGCTTCGAACGCGACCGGCGAGTTCGGCGCCGGCTGGCAGCGCTACCAGGACGCGGTGAACCTCGACCGACGCCTCTCCGCCGACGTGGTGTGCGACCGCGCGCGGGCCGACGCGCGCCCGGTCGCTTCTCCAGCGCGCTCGCTCTGCGACGGGCGCGACGGGGCCGCGGCGCTGTACGTCGGCTTCGGCGTGGCGGGCCTCGCGCTCGCGGGCGCGGGCGCCGTGCTGCTCGCGCTCCCGTCCCCCGCGCGGCGGGCGGCGGCCGTGCGCGTGTCCCCGATGTTCGGCGCCGGCGCGGCCGGCGCGTCGCTCCACCTTCGCTTCTGAGTCACCGCATGCACGGACGCACCCTCCTTCGCTTCGCGCGCCTCGCGGCCTTGGCGCTCCTCGCGGCGTGCGCGCCCGCGCTCGACGCGCCGCCGCGCGGGCCCTGCGGCGCCGCCGGCCAGCGCTGCTGCCGCCCCAATGAAGACGGCGGCGCGTCGCCCTGCGCCCCCGGGCTCGCGTGCGAGGGAGACCCCGCCGAGCTCTCCAACTGCGCGCCCTGCCCCGCGGGCCAGACGCTCTGCGGCGGGCGCTGCGCCGCCGCCTGCCTCGACGCGGCCGCCGACGTCGCGCCCGACCTCCGCGAGCCGCCCGACGTCGCGCCCGACGTCGCGCCCGACGTCGCCCCCGAGGCGGCCGCGTGCCCGACGCCGGGGCTCACCTTCTGCGTGGCCGCGGGCTGCGTCAACGCGCAGACCAACAGCGAGCACTGCGGCGCGTGCGACCGCGCGTGCAACCCCGGCGAGGTGTGCCGCGCGGGGGCGTGTCAGTGCGCGGTGACCGGGCAGAGCTTCTGCGCCGGCGTTGGCTGCACCAACCTCGCGACCGACGCGCTCAACTGCGGCGCGTGCGGCATGGCGTGCCCGGGCGGCCAGGTGTGCGCCGCGGGCGCGTGCGCGTGCCCGGTGTCGGGGCAGACGTTCTGCGCTGGCGCGGGCTGCGTGAACCCCGCCACCGACGCGCTCCACTGCGGCGGGTGCGGGATGGCGTGCCCGGAGGGCCGGGTGTGCTCGGGCGGGGCGTGCCGCTGCCCGGCGGGGCTCGCGGCGTGCGGCGAGGTCTGCGCCGACCTCGGGTCGAGCAACCGCCACTGCGGCGCCTGCGGGGTCAACTGCGCCACGGCCTTCCCGAACGGGCTGGCGGTGTGCCTCGCCGGGGGCTGCGTGCAGGTGGCCTGCGCGCCGGGCTTCGCCGACTGCGGCGCGGGCGCGGGCTGCGAGGTGAGCACCGCGTCCGACCCCGCCAACTGCGGCGCGTGCAGCGCCCGCTGCCGCTTCCCCAACGCGCGGGCGCGCTGCGACGATGGCGCCTGCGCGCTCGACGCCTGCGACCCGGGCTTCTCCGACTGCAACGGGATGCCCGCCGACGGCTGCGAGGTGAACACCGCCGCCGACCCCGCCAACTGCGGCGCGTGCGGCGTGCGGTGCACCGCCCCGACCGGGCGCACGGCGACGTGCGTCGGGAGCATGTGCGTCGTCGGCGCCACCTGCGCGGCCCCGCTGGCCGACTGCGACGGCATGGCACCCAACGGCTGCGAGCAGAACACCCTCACCAGCGCGACCGCGTGCGGCGGCTGCGGCCGCGCCTGCAACGCCACCAACGGGACGCCCACCTGCGCCGGCGGGGCGTGCGCCGCCATCGCGTGCCGGGCAGGCTTCGGCGACTGCGACGCGAGCCTCGCCAACGGCTGCGAGGCGGAGTTCGCGGTCAACGGGCGCAACTGCGGGCGCTGCGGGACGGTGTGCGCCTTCGCCCACGCGGCGGCCTCCTGCGCGGCGGGCGTGTGCCGGCTGGGGACGTGCGTGACGGGCTTCGGCAACTGCGACGCGGTCGAGGCCAACGGCTGCGAGACGGTGCTGGAGACGAGCTCGGCCCACTGCGGCGCGTGCGGCCGCGCGTGCGTCGGGGGCGCGTCGTGCGTCGCGAACGAGTGCGCGTGCCCGGCCGGACAGATCGCCTGCGGCACGGGCGCGTCGGCCGTCTGCGTCAACCTCCAGACGAGCTCGGCCCACTGCGGCGTGTGCGGCGCCGCGTGCCCGACGGGGCAGAGCTGCGTCGCGGGCGCGTGCCGCGCGCCGGGCCCTGACGCGGGGGCGGACGCCGCGGCGGACGTTCTGGCGGATGTTCCCCGCGACGCCGACGCGACGGTGGACGCGGCCGCGGACGTCCCCCGCGACGCCGACGCGACGGTGGACGCGGCGGACGTCCCCCGCGACGCCGACGCGGCGGTGGACGCGGCCGCGGACGCCCCCCGCGACGCGATCGACGGCGGCTGAGCGCGACGGAGGCTCGTCTCGCGGCGCGCGCCTGTCGTAGTCTCCGCGGGCGTATGGCGAACAACGTCCCCCCCTCCCAGCACTTCGAACGCGACGGCCGGCGGATCGCGTGGCGCGAGTACGGCGCGGGCATGCGCGTGGTGGTTCTCACGCACGGGCTGCTGATGGACGGGAGGATGTTCCAGAAGCTGGCGCCGGAGCTGGCGGCGCGGGGGTACCGGGTGCTGACGGTCGACATGCTGGGCCACGGCGACTCTGACCCGGTGCGCGACATGACGGCCCACTCGATGACGCTCTACGGGCGCGACGTGATCGCGCTGCTCGACCACCTCGGCGTCCCGCAGGCGGTGGTGGGCGGCACGTCGCTCGGGGCCAACGTCTCGCTGGAGGTGGCGGTGGCCGCGCCCGACCGCGTGCGCGCCCTCGTCGTCGAGATGCCCGTGCTCGAGAACGGCCTCGCCGGCGCCGGCGCGCTCTTCGTTCCCCTGGCCTTCGCCATCCGCGTCAGCCGCCGCGGGATGAACCTCCTCGCCGCCGCCACGCGGCTCATCCCGCGGACGGTCTTCCTCGCCGACCTGATGATCGATTTCGTGCGGCGCGACCCGGAGACGTCCCTGGCGATCCTCGACGGGATCACCTTCGGCCGCGTCGCGCCGCCGGCCTCCGAGCGCAAGCGGCTCAAGCACCCGGCGCTGGTGATCGGCCACGCGCGCGACCCGATCCACCCCTTCAGCGACGCCGACATGCTCGCGCGCGAGTTGCCGGGTGCGCGGCTGGTGGAGGCGACGTCGATCCTCGAGTGGCGCTGGAGCCCGGCGCGCCTCGACCGCGAGCTGCTCGGCTTCCTCGACGCGGCGTGGGCGCCGAGGGGGTGAGCGTCCCGCTGCTCCCTACCAGCCCTCCTGCCCCATCGTTCCCCAGCACACCACGCCCGCGGGGCCCCACGCGCACGCGCCGCCGTCGGCCGTCGTCACGCCCCGCATCCCCGCGACGCCCGGCACGCGCGTCACGCCCACCACCGCGTTCCGGTGCCCGAGGCCCCGCTGCCCGCGGCCGTTGTCGCCCCAGCACGCCACCGCCCCGTCGCGCAGGAGCGCGCAGCCGCCATCCGCCGCCTGCGACACCGACGCGACCGCCAGCGGCAGCTCCGCGACGCCGCCCGGCACGACGCCCGGCGGCCGGTCGAGCCCGCGCACGTCGCCCCACCACCACGCGCGGCCGCGCGCGTCGAGCGCAATACCGCCGTAGGGCCCCGCGAAGATCGCGCGCGCCGGCGCCTCCAACGGCACGCGCCGCGGTGGCTGCGGGCCGAGCGCGAACACGCCCTGCTCGGCCGGCATCGCGCCGATGGCGCCCCAGCACCACACGGCGCCGTCCTCGGTGCGGCCGCAGGCGTGCGCCTCGCCCGCGGCGAGCTCCGCGAAGGCGGGGACGTTCGCGACGCGCTCGGGTGCGTACACCGCGCAGCCACCGGGGTCGGTGCGCGCGCGGAGCGGCGAGCATCCCCAGCACCACGCGCTCCCGTCGCGGCGGAGCGCGCAGGAGAAGGCGCCGCCCACCGCCACCTGCGCGACGCCGTCGACGCCGGCCACCACCCGCGGGCGCCGTGCGTCCTCGCCGTTGCCGCCGAGGCGCCCGTCGCCGCCGTGGCCCCAGCACGCGACGCGCCCGTCCGCGCGGACCGCGCACGCGTGCATGAAGCCCAGCGAGAGTCCGCGCAGCCCGCGGAGCGCGTCGAGGGACGTCGGCGCGCGGCGGGCCTGGTCGATCCCGGCGAAGCGCCAGGCGTGGTTGCCCCAGCAGCGCGGCGTCGGGTCGCCGTCGAGCTCGACGCACACGGCCCCGTTGGCGCCGCGCGCGCGGGCGACGTCGCCGCCGAGCGAGCGGACGCGCGCGGGGACGGTGGTCCCTTCTGGGAAGGAGTGCGCGGCCACCGAGCGGTACACGAGCGCGGCCACGCCGAGCGCGCAGAGGGTCGCGCCCGCCGTCACCGCGGTTCGCCGGCGGCGCGCGCGGAGCCGGTCGGTCAGCGCCTCCGACGCGGACCACGCCTCCAGCGGCTCCGCGGGCGCATCGCGGAAGGGGGACTCCGCGCGCGCCTCGGGGCCCCGCACGATCGCGGCCGTGGCCGTCGCGTCGTCGGCCGCCGACCAGCGGGGCGCGCCCGCGCGCGGCGACGTCTCCCAGCGCCACGGGGGCTCGCGCCCGGCCTTCACGCGCTCGACCCACGCGAGGCGCGCGCCGTCGCGGCGCCACGCGACGGCGGCCAGCGCGACCGCCGCGAGCGATTCGGCGAGGCCGAGCCAGACGACCATCCCGCGCCCCGCCACGAACAGCAGCGCGCCCGCGAGCCCGTGCCAGAGCGCCACGCGGGCGGCGAGGTGGTCGAGCGCGTCGCGCGGTGGGGCGTCGCCCAGCGCGACGACGACGCGGCCCGTGGCGCAGCCGATCGCGACGCCCCCCGCGGCCACCGCCGTCAGCAGCGCCCCCAGCGTGAGGAACGCGAAGCCCAGGAGCCCGGCCATCTCCGCGCGCGACGAGGCCGTCACGGCGAAGCCGAAGCCGACGACGAGGAGGCCGGCGAGGGCGATCCAGCGGGCGCCGGCGAACACCTGCGCGCGCGGCGTCGCGTCGGGGAGGCGCTCGGCGGTGCGGACGCCCCACCAGCCCATGGCGGCGAAGCTCGCGAAGAGCGCGACGTCGCCCCACCACGGGGTGAAGGGCGTCATCGAGCGGAGGGTAGCGCCGGAGGCCGCGGCGAGGACGGCGGCGGAGACCCGCGCGGCGAGTCGAGGTGCCTTCACGGGATGCGCGCGGACACGGCGGCGAACTCCGCGGTGAAGCGCCAGCCCGCGGCGCCCCCGGCGGTCGCGTCGGGCGGCCGCATCCACATCGCCTGCGGGACCATGTCGCAGTCGCTGCCCGCGAGCACGTTGCAGAGCGAGGTCGCGAGCGCGGGGATCTGGACGGTGCGCGCGTCGGCGACGGTGAAGACGCCCTCGACGGCGCCGTTGGGCGACGTCGCGTCGGCGGTCTGCCACGCGCTCGTGCACTCGTTGAAGCGGCCGCCGCTCAGGAGTCCGAGCCCGACGCAGCGCGTCCCGTCCGCGGGGCGGATCGCGGTGAAGCGCACGTCGCGCAGCGGGAGCTCGGCGAGCGGCGCCCCGGACGCGTCGAAGATCGGCAGGCGGAGCGAGGTGAGGGTGCCGCTCGACGCGCTCGCGGCGGTGCCGGTGAGCGTGGTGGACGCGGGGTCGTAGCGGGTCGCGGATCCGCCGGGGGCGTCGCCGGCGTGGTAGCGGAAGGTTCCGTCGAAGAGGCCCTGGCCCACGGTGCCGTGCGTGACGCGCGCGGGGTTGAGCGCGCCGCTTCGAAGCGCGCGGCCCGGCACGTCGAGCGAGAGGCCCCAGAGGAAGTTGCCGCGGTGGAGCGCGTCGTTGAGGGTGTTCTGGAGGATGGGCGAGGTGAGGGCGGTGGGCGCGGTGACGCGGACGTGCGTGACGCGGTACGAGGGGCGCGTCGCGTCCGCCTGCGCGACGGCGGCGGCGGGGCAGAGGGCGCCGGCGGCCTCTTCGGTGTAGCAGGCGCCGAGGGTGGGGCCCGGTGGGCCGCCGCAGGTGCCGGGCGCCGCCGCGCGGACGGTGGTGGGCGCGATCGCCGCGCGCGTGGCGGTGAACCCGAGGCCCATCGCGATGGCGCCGTTGGGAGGAGCGCAGCCCGCCGCCGACCCCGCCGGGAGCTGCACGTCGATGAGCGACGAGAGCACCGTCGCGACGGTGCTGTCGGGGATGCTCTCGGGGAGGACGGTGCGAAACTGCGCGACGAGCGTGCCGAGGGGCGTGTAGCCGCCGAGGTTGCCGCCGGTCGCCTGGTCGGGCGCGACGGAGAAACGGATCTGCGCGGCCTGGAGGGGCACGGTGAGCGGCGCCGGCGTCGAGAAGGTGAGCGGGAAGACGGCGCCCGCGGCCGAGGCGGGCGGGTCGACGATGAGCCTGCCGCGCGCGATGCGGCCGGTGAACGTGAGGCGCGCGCTCTCGAGGTCGCCGGGCGTCGCGAGCGAGGCGTCGTCGACCGCGTAGACCAGACCCGGCGTGCCGAGGGAGGCGCAGTTGGCGAAGGCGGGGTGCGCGACGGGGTACACCAGCACGCGCACCGCGGGGTCGTCGAGCGAGGGGCCCGGCGCGCCGTCGACGCCCGTCACGCGGAGGACGACCGCGGTGCGGCCCTGGCGGACGTCGTCGGCGAGGGCCGTGGCGATGTCGGTGCCGAAGCCCGAGAAGATGCTGGCGAACTCGGGGAGCTGGTTGTCGACGCCACCCGTGCACGAGGGGCCGCCGCGCAGCGTGCCCGTGGCGCAGGTGCCCATGTTCTGGTCGGGGTCGAGGTCGGAGAAGAAATCGCCGTGCGCGCAGTCGGCGGCGGCGGAGCCCGTGAAGCCCGAGAAGCGCCCGTCGAGGTTGAAGCCCGCCACCCCCTGCGCCTGCGTCGCCGGGTTGGGGGCTACGCCGCCGGGGCCGCGGTCGACCGAGAGGCCCGTGATGGCGTAGACGAGCGTGCCCGATGTGCTGGGCGCGTCGGGGACGTCGGTCGGCGAGATGGGGACGTCGGTGGCGATGGGGACGTCGGTGGCGACGGGGACGTCGGGCGCATCGGGGGAGACGGGGCGGTCGGCCGGCGGCGCGTCCGAGACGATCGTCGCGTCCGAGACGTCCGCGGGCGACGCGTCCGGGACGACGGTCGTGTCGGTCGGCGTCGCGTCCGGGACCACGGTCGCGTCGAGGCCGCCGTCGACGGACAGGCACGCGCACGCGCTGAAGACGCCGGAGCTCGGGTCGCAGGTCTGGATCCCCGCCGCGCCGTTGGGGCAGGGGCACGCGACCGTCATCCCCGCGGTGCAGGGCGTGGCGCGCGGGACGTCGTCGGGCGTGAGGGGCGCGGTGGCGCCGGTGCAGCGGGCGGCGAGGAGCGCGACAGCGACGGCGGCGAGCGCGCGCATGCGGCAAGCAAGCGGAGGGGTTCCCATGAGCGGGTGTTCTATGCGAGCGGGGGGAGCGCGGGAAGGGGCGGGGGCAAAGATTCAGCGCGGGATGGCGCAGCGCAATCGCGTGAACCACGTCTGGATGCGCCCGTCGCGCTGGTCGCGGAAGAGCACGCCGACGTCGCCCTCGGGGCCGCGTGAGAGCGCGGGGTAGACGCTCGCGGTGGTGGGCGTCGTCGCGCGCGTCACCGCCGACGCCTCCGTCAGCGGGTCGAGCGCCAACGAGAACACCTGCGCGAAGAGCCCGTAGCGCCCGCCCTCGCGGTCGTCGCTCCACACCATGAGGAAGCGGTCGCCGAGCGGCAGGAGGGCCGGGTAGCGCGAGAAGCCCGGGTCGCGCGTGAGCCTCCGCGCGGCGACGAGCGGGCGCCCCTCGCGGTCGACCGCGGCGCCCCACACCTCGTGGTCGGGCGACGACGGGTCGTCGTCGTACCAGGCGACGACCCAGCGGTCGCCGCTCCAGGTGAGGGCGGCGTTGACGGCCTGCTGGCCGGGCGGGGAGAGCCGCGCCTCCGCCCCGACCCGGTGGAGCGCGTCGTCGGCCGTCATGAACCACACCGCGCGTCCGTCGCCCCCGCGGCGCATCCACGCGAGGCCGACGCGCCCGTCGGGGCCGCGCTCGACCGAGGGGTTCTCGCTGGTGCTCGCGTCGCGGGTGAGGCGCTGGTCGGGGCCGAGCAGCCCGCCCTCGGCGTCGACCCGCTGCGCGTAGAGCTCGTAGAGCCCGCTGCCGAGCCGGTCGCGCTCGTCCTGCCACGCGAGCACGAAGGCCGCGCCCGTCCACGTGATCGACGCGTTGACCGAGTAGCCGCGCGCGAAGGAGACCCGCTGGTCGGGCCCGAGCTTCTCGCCGTCGAGCGTCAGGCGGTTGAGGTACGCCTCGTAGCCCCCGGTGGCGTCGCGGCGGTCTTGCCAGGCGGCGCCGAGCCGCTCGCCCGTCCACGCGATCGCCGCGCCGAACGCGTCCGCCGGCATCGTCGTGAGCTGCCGGCGCGGCGCCACCGCGGCCCCCTCGCGCGACAGCCGCGAGAAGTACACGTGGGCCTTCGACGCGCTGTAGCCCCAGTAGCTCGCCGCGTACGACGACCCCGTCCACGCGAGCCCGCCGGGCCCCGACGGGGCCATCGCCGCCTCGCTCACGAGCACCGGGTCGTCCTGCGCGGAGAGCGTCGCGCCCTCGTCGACGGCGCCGTCGCAGTCGTCGTCGCGGCCGTTGCACACCTCGGTCGCGCCGGGGCGGACGAAGCGGTCGTTGTCGTCGCAGTCATCACCGCACGCGCCCGGCGCGCCGGGCCGCGTCCCCGGGCGCGGCGCGCGGTGCCCGTCGCCGTCGCGATCCTCCGTGGCGGGCCCGCGGACGCAGGCGCGCGTCGCTTCGTCGCACGTCGCCGCGAGGCATTGCGCGGCGCCCTCGCACACGACGGGCGTGCCCGGCGCGCAGCGGCCCGCGCGGCAGGTCTCGGCGCCGTTGCACCAGAGCCCGTCGTCGCACGACTCGTCGTGCTCGCACGGCGCCGCGGGCTCGCGGTCGGTGAGCCCCGTGCGCGCGCCGCAGCCGAGCGCGGCGACGCACGCGACGAGCGCTCGGAGTCGCGCGAAGGGGGTCATCAGTTGCACGCCCCGAAGTCGGGAAGGTCGGTCGGCTGACACACCAGCCCGCGCGCGCACGGCGCCCCGTCGCCGTCGAGGCGGCAGAGGCGGAGGCAGCGGTTCATCGCGCCCGTGATGAAGCAACTGTAGCCGACGGCGCACTCCGCCCCGCCGGTGCAGAACTGCCCCTGCGTGCGCGCCCCCTCGCCGAAGCACCGCGCGCGGTACGTCTCCGCGCCGCAGCGGTCGGCGGGCGGGTCGACGTACACGTAGCAGCCCTGGCGCACGGGGCAGCCCGTCTGCCGCAGCGGGTCGCACTCGTACACGCGCCGCGGGCCCGCGCCGCCGTCGGGGCACGGCGGGTCGCGGAAGATCTCGTACGCCGACGCGTCGAAGTACGCGACCTCGCGCGCGAACGCGTCGCCGCGCGCGTCGGCCACGTCGCGGCCGCCGCCGTCGACGTCGCCGTCGACGGTCGACGCGCAGCCCGCCGCGAGCCATGCGAGCGTGAGCGTCGCGAGTCGCATGCGGCGGAGAAAAGCAATCGCCGGGCCGCGTGAAAATCGCGGCAATCCAAGGCTTCTGCGCGCGCGCCGTCAACCTTCTACCGGCGCGACGTCGCGGGCGCGGGCGCGCTCAGGCGGCGTCGGAGGCGGGCTCGCCGGCGCCCTCCATCCAGCGCGCGAGGCGGCCCACCGCGCGCGTCGCGTCGTCGAGGCGCTCGCGCCCTTCGCCGCTCTCGTCGCGCTGCGACGTCCAGAGCGTGCCGGCCTTCGCGAGCAGGCGCTGGAGCTCGCCGACGATGCGGATCACGTCGGCGCGCGCGCGCTCCTCGAGGAAGGCGCTCCCGTCCTGCGACCAGGTGGGCGCCTCCTCCTCGGGGAGCGCGGACGCGACCAGGCCCCCGGTGCCCGCGGGGGGTGCGTCGGCGCCCGCGGCTTCGCCCGCCTCGGGGGCGCTCTTGGGGCGCGGGGGCTTCTTCTTGCGGACGCTCTTCGCCTCGCCGTCGCGCACGGCCTGGACGGCGCGGCGCTGCTCCTCCTCGGGCATGCGGGTGAGGGCGAGGAGCTCGCGCTTGTTGTCGTGGATGGGCGTCTCGCGGGCGGTGGCGCGCACGTCCTCGGGGAGCTCGCCGATGCGGAGCTCCTCGCGCACCGCCGCCTTGCCGCGGCCGGTGCGGCGCGCGGTGTCGTCGAGGAAGGCCACCAGCGGGGCCTCGGCGCGCTTCGGGGGCTTCTTCTTCGCGGCGGCCTCTTCGGGGGGCGGGGGCTGGGTCTGCTCCCAGAGCTTGAGGCGGAGGGCGATGTGCTCGGCGCGCTCGAGCACGGTGAGCTCGCGTCGACAGAGGTTCTCGTCCACCTCGGCGAGCTGGGCGTAGGGGCCCTCGAGCGACGTCACGAGCGCGGGGATGGTCTCCCACCCGAGCGCGCGGCAGGCCTCGAGGCGGTGCATCCCGCACACGAGGGTGAGCGACGGGTCGACCACGATCGGGTGGAGGAGCCCGGCGGCTGCGATCGACTCGCGCAGGGCGTCGAGGTCACCCAGCGCCCGGAGCCGCCAGGGGGGGACGCGCACCGAGCGGAGGTCGACCATGCGGAGATCGGGCGCGGCGGGCTGCGGTTGCATCGATCGCGAGTATCGTCGCACCGGTGCAACGCCGCCCACTTTCCGGCGGCCCGCACCGTGCCAGGGGCCCTCCCCCAGTGGACGGGAACGTCCAACCAGCGCCCTCGCCCTGGACGCCGCGCCGGGGGATGCGCGGTGGATGTTCGAGCACATCCCCTTGCTGCACAGGGACATCCGCGCGTTGGTCGCCTCCGCCCACGCGATGCTCGACTGCATCTTCGGGTAGCTAGGGAGCATCGTGAGGGCCGCGGATTTCTCAGGAAAACTGCGGAGTTTCGAGGGTTGCAGGGTTTGGCGAGGACGGTCTGTCCGTTGCACTGAGCAGTCTGCTCATTTTTGGAGGACACCAACGATCTGCGACGGCGCCGTTCGCTCCCACGAGGCTGTTTGAAAGGACCCATACAGTGGGGGCACTTGACGGGCGGTTCGGAACTCCGGGTCCGGGGGAGGACCAGCCAACCTGGCCGCCCGCGGCGCCGGCGTAGATCGTTGAGGTTCCCCGCGCCCGCGGCTGCGCCCTCGCGAGCGTCGGCACGGACCATGCTCCAACTTCGGACGTGGTCGCGGTCACCGGAGGCTTTCGCTGGATCTCACATCCCGCGCCCACAACGGACCCCATCGATCTGCGACGGGGCGACGGTGTGCGCTGATGTTGGAGAAAGAGCTTCGTGGCGCGTCGGTGGGTCCCTCCGAATGGGGGACCGCCATCCCGGCCACGACGCGGGGGGCTCCCCCGTCCTCGCGGCACCTCGAGACGCCGTCGCAGATCCATGGGGTTCGTCACCGCGAAGGTGATTGCCAGGGCACCGGCCCTGCGTCGATCATCCGCGCGATGCCCCGCTTCGTTGTTCTCCTCTCCACCCTCGCCCTCGCCTCGGCCTTCGGGTGCGTGTCACCGTCGCACCACGTCCGGCGCATGGGCGACCGCCGGGCCCCCCGTGCAGAGGCTTGCACGCCCGAGTCCCTGCCGGTTCACAACGACCACGGCCCCGACCAGCCCCGCGAGGCCTTCGCCGTGGTGACCGCGGAGTGCGGCGAGTCGAAGGAGGCCGAGTGCCGCCAGCACCTCGCCCTCGGCGGCTGCGAGGCCCAGGCCGACGCCATCATCGACGTGACCAGCCGCCCCACGCGCGGGCGCCGGATCATGGTGGGCACCGCCGTGGAGTACGTCGGCGACGAGACCCCGGCGCGCTCCGCCGGGGGCGAGGTCACGCGGTGACCGCGCCCGCTTCCACCGCGTCGTCGGCCCCGCCCCCGCGCCCCGCCCGCTTCGCCGCGCGCGCCCGGTCGGCCGCCTCCCGGTCGGTGCCGACGTAGGGCTCGCGCGTGCCCATCACCCGATCGAACCAGGGGTACGTGACGCACCAGTTGGCGTGCTGGTTGGGCCCCATGTGGTGGTCGTAGTGCCAGGGCAGGTGCTCGCGCGCCCAGGCCGGGTCGCGGTGCGACCGGCGGTGCACGTAGTAGTAGTACCCGTGGCACGCCCAGGCCGTCGCGACGAACCACGGCGCCCGCCGCGCCAGGGGCAGGAGCGTCAGCGCCGAGAGCCCCAGCCCGAGGGCCTCCTTGGCCTGCGCGTGCCACCCGAGCAGCCCGCGGCGGTAGTCGCTGTCGTCCATGCCGTGGCGCCGCGCGTTGCGGTGGTGCTCGTGCCAGTGGAAGCTCCAGTAGGTCCCCTTGCGCCGGCCGAGGCCGTGGAGGACGTAGCGGTGGACCAGCCACTCGCTCGCGTTGAAGGCCGCGAGCGCCAGGGGGATTCCGATCATGGGGGCTCCGTGCGTGCGTTGAAAACCCGACCGTCTGGTCAATGCATCTACCCCGCGGGGGCGCCGTGTCAAGCCCGCGGGTGAAGCGCGTGCGGGTCGAGCCCCGGAGCGTGCCCGAGGAGCGGCCCGGGCCCGAGGGGGGGCCCCGCGACCGCCGGCGCCGCGCCCGCACCGAGGCGATCGCCACGGCGGCGCTGCGGCTCTTCCTCGAGCAGGGGGTGGAGGCCGTGGCGGTGGAGGACATCGCCGCGCGGGCCCGCGTCTCCAAGGCCAGCTTCTACACGTACTTCAAGGACAAGGCCGACGTGGTCGACGCGCTGCTCGAGCCGGTGTCCGCGCGGCTCCGCGACGCCTTCGCGCGCTGCGAGGCCGCGCTGCGCGCCGCGGAGGAGCCCGGCGCCCTCGTCGCCGCCTACGCCGCGCTCGCCGCCGACTGCGGCGCCGCCCTGATGGACCACCCCTCCGTCGCGCGGCTCTACCTCCAGGAGTCGCGCGCCCCGGGCGTCGGCGCGCGCCGCCCGATCGCGGCCCTCGCGCGCTCGCTGCGCGACGGGGCCCTCGCGCTCACCCTCGCGGGCCGCGCGCACGGGCTGCTGCGCCCGGTCGACCCGGAGGTGAGCGCGGCGGCGGTGCTCGGGGCGGTGGAGGCGATCCTCTTCCGCACGCTCTCGGAGGGCGCGATCGGCTCGCCGGAGGCCGTCACCGGCGCGCTGATCGAGCTGGTGCTCCATGGCGTCGCGGCGCGCGGTGGTGATAGAACCGCCGGGCCATGACGGCCTGCGTCGGACGAGAGCGCGAGCTCGCGTGGGTCACCTCGCGCCTCGAGGCCACCGGGGCCAACGGCGCGTCGATGGTGACGGTCACCGGCCCCCCGGGCATCGGCAAGTCGCGCCTGCTCGACGAGCTCCGCGAGCAGTGCCGCGCGGCGGGCTTCCCCGCGCTCGAAGGCTGGTGCGTGCGGCACGCGGCCTACGCGCCCTTCGTCCCGATCGCCGCGCAGGCCCTCGCCTGGCTGCGCGCCCGCGACGCGCAGGACCTCCTCTCGCCCGCCGACCTCGACGCCCTCGCCCCGCTGGTCGGCGCCCGCTCGGCGCGGGCCCGCGAGGGCGACGCGCTCGACGACGGCGACGAGGAGGCCGCGATCCGCTTCACCGAGGCCGTCGCCCGGCTGCTCGCCGCGGTGGCCCGGCTGCGCCCGGTGCTCGTGCTCCTGCGCGGCTGGTCGCGGGCCGACGACGCGACGCGGGCCCTGGTGCGCGCGCTCCTCGACGCCGCCGGGCCCGCCGGCGAGCCCACGCCCGGCGCGCCCGCGGCCCTCTTCGTCGCGGGCATCCGAGCCGCCGATCTCGGTGACCCGCTCGACCACCCGCGCGCCGAGCGCTTCGAACTCGAGGGCCTCTCGCCCGACGGCGTCCGGCGCATCCTCGTCACGGAGGCCGCCGTCACCCGCCTGCACGCGGCGACGTCGGGCAACCCCGCGGCCGTCCTCGCGATGCTCGAGCGCCTGCCGCCGCCGCGCGAGAGCGAGGTGGCCGCGCGCCTCGACGAGCTCGGCGAGCTGCCGCGCCGGGTGCTCGCCGCGCTGAGCCTCGCCGACCGGCCGCTGCCCGCGGGCGTGGTGGCCGGGGCCCTCGGGGTCGACGCGCAGGCGGTCACCCGCGCGATCCCGACGCTGATCGCGGCCTCGACGGCGTGGCGCGCGCTCGACCCGGCGGCGGGCGACGTGGTGGTGGGCCTCGCGCGCCACGACGAGGGTGAGGCGGCCCTCGCGCGCCTCGACGCGGGCGAGCTGCTGATCCTCCGCGAGTCGCTCGGGGTCGCGCTCGACGCCTGGGGCCGCGCGTCGCCCGAAGAAGCCGTCCTCCACCGACTCGCCGGCGACCGCCCCGCCGAGGCCGCTGCGGAGGCCGTCGCCGTTGCCCGCTCGCTCCTGCGACGTCACGCGCCCGCGTCGGCGCTCGCGCTCGCGCACCTCGCCTCGCCGCACGCCGCGCCCCACACCGCGCGCGAGCTCGCCCGCGTCGCGGCCGCGGCGGCGCCCCCGATCGCGGCCCACGCGGAGGCGCGCGCGGTGGTGGCCGCGGCCGAGCGCGTCGCCCCCGACGACCCGGAGCTCCCGCGCCTCGACGCCTCGCTCGCCCTCGGCGCGGGCGACTGGGACGCGGCCGAGGCGGCGCTCGGGCGGGCCGACGCGCGCACCCGCGACGACGACACCGCCCAGCGGGCGGCCAACGCGGCGCTGCGCGCGGAGCTCTCGTACGTTCGCGGCCGCCTCGACGAGACCGAGCGCCTCGCGCGGGAGGCGATCGCGCTGTCGCGCGACGTCGACCCGGTGGCGACGCGGGCGCGCAACACGATGACGAAGGTGTTCCTCGCGCGGCGCGAGCTCGACGCGGGGTGGGAGTGGTCGCGCGAGGGGTTGGAGCGGGCGCGGGCGCGGGGCGCGGGGACGGAGATCCTGCGCGGGCTCATCAACCTCGGCGTGGTGGCGATCTGGCGCGGCGACCTCGACGAGGCGGCCCGCCAGCTCGGCGAGGCGCGCGCGGTGGCCGACGGCGCCGGCTCGATGATGCTCCGCGGCGTGCTGCGGGAGAACGAGGCCGTCGTCGCGCACCTCCAGGGCCGCTACGGCGACGCGCTCCAGCGCTACCAGGAGGCCCTCGGGATCCTCACGCGCGTGGGCAACCGGCGCTTCCTCGCGCGCGTCGCGCACAACCTCGGCGAGCTCTACGCCCACGTCGGCGAGGTGGCGCGCGCCCGGCGGCTCTGCGAGTACGCCGCCCAGGTGGCCCGCGGCTTCACCGGCCCCATCGCCGCGGAGAACCTCATGCTCCGCGCCCGCGTCGAGCTCGCCGACGCGCGCACCGAGGCCGCCCGCGCCTCGCTCGGCCAGGCGCTCGGGGTCTTCGCCGCCGTCGGCGACGCGCTCCAGCAGGCCGACGCGCGGCTCCTGCTCGCCCGCGCGGCCCTGGTCGACGGCGACCTCCCGCGCGCCGAGGCCGAGCTCGCCTTCGTGCCCGAGGAGGGCGGCGCCCCGTCCGCGCGGGTCGAGCGCGCGCTCCTCGCCGCCGAGCTCGCGCGCAGCCGCGGCGAGGACGCCTTCCCCACGCGCGCCGCGCCCTCGAGCTGGCCGAGGCCACCAGCGACCGCGACCTCCGCTACCGCGCCCACGTCGCCGTCGGGATGGCGCTGCTCGACCGCGACGACCCGACGGCCGCGCGGCGCCAGGCGGGCTTCGCCGAGGCGCTCCGGCAGGAGATCCTCGCGCGCGTGCCCGAGGCGCTGCGGGTGTCGTACGGGGCGCAGCTCGCGCGCGGCGGCGGCGCGCTCCTCGCGGCGCGGCTGGAGGGCGCCGGGGGCGCGGCGCCGACGGAGCGACCGCGGCCCGCGCCGGCCGCGGCGGTGCGCGCGACGGGCCACGGGCTCATCGGGGAGAGCGCGGCGATGCGCGAGCTGCGGCGACGCATCGCGCGCGTCGCGCCGCAGGACGTCACGGTGCTCCTGCACGGCGAGTCGGGCACGGGCAAGGAGCGCGTGGCCGAGGCGCTCCACCAGGGCTCGCACCGGCGGGCGGCGCCGCTGGTGAAGGTCAACTGCGCGGCGCTGGCCGAGGGCGTGCTGCTCTCGGAGCTCTTCGGCCACGAGCGCGGGGCCTTCACCGGCGCCGACCGCCGCCGCCGCGGGCGCTTCGAACTCGCCGACGGCGGCACGATCTTCCTCGACGAGATCGGCGACGTGACGCCGGCCACCCAGGCCGCCCTGCTGCGCGTGCTCCAGGAGCGCACCTTCGAACGCGTCGGCGGCAACGAGACGCTCAAGGTCGACGTGCGGATCATCGCCGCCACCAACCGCGACCTCGCCCAGATGGTTCGCGACCGAACTTTCCGCGAGGACCTCTACTTCCGGCTCTCGTCGCTCACCATCCAGCTCCCGCCGCTGCGCGAGCGCCTCGAAGACCTGCCGCTGCTGGCGGCGTGGTTCCTCGAGCGCGACGCGGGGGAGGCGGCGCCCCGGCGGCTCACCGCGGCGGCGCTGCGGCGGCTCGCCGAGCACCCGTGGCCGGGCAACGTCCGCGAGCTCGAGAACGTCCTGCGCGCCTCGGCCCTCTTCGCCGACGGCGACGAGATCGCCCCCGACGACCTCCAGGGCCTCCCCGAGCTGGTGCGCGCGCCCATGACACTCGCGCCCTCGACAACCGCGCCCGCCGCGCCTGCGCCCGCCGCGCGCGACGAGGTCGACGCCGTCTACGACCGCATCCGGCACGGCGGCGTGTCGCTCTTCGACATGCGCCGCGAGGTGGAGCGCGGCTGCATCGCGCGCGCCCTCGACGAGGCCGGCGGCAACATCACCCGCGCCGCCGCGCTGCTCGGGATGAAGCGCCCGCGGCTCTCCCAGCTCGTGCGGGAGTACGGCCTTGCCAGGGGGTCCGATCCGACCGATACTCCCGAGTCATGAAGCGACTGTCCGCCCTGCTCCTCGCCTCCGCGCTCGGCGCCTGGCTCACGGGCTGCGCCTCCTCCTCCGTGACGACGGCGTCCCCGGTGTTCGCCACCACGCGGAGCGGCCTCGTCGCCGTCGCGTCGGGCCACGAGCACGACGTCCGCGCGAGCCTCCCCGCCGCGGTCGACGCCGTGCGCGTCCCCGAGGGCACGCGCGAGGGCATCCCCCTGCCCGAGCCCGCGCTCCCGGCCCGCGATCTCCAGCTCGCCGGCCCCACGCCGCAGATCCCGATCCCGCGCAGCGGCGGGCTCGCCTCGCCGGTCGAGTGACCGCGCCCCTCCCTCCGCCCCGCCTCCGCCTTCCCGCTACCGCTTCCTGACGATCCCGTTGAGCTCGACGGCCCGGCGCATCCAGTGCTGGTCGGTCTGCACGTGGTGGGCGCGCACGTACTTGCCCACGCGGCGCTTGAAGTCCGCGTAGGGGAAGCCCTCGCTCGTGCGGACGACGTAGCCCTCGCACGCGTCGCCGTCGAGCGTCGGGGTGTAGAGCCCGCGCACGAGGTCTTCGTCCCACGGGCCGCGGTAGAGCACGGGCACGGTGGCGAGGTCGAGCAGCGAGGCCCAGTCGAGCGTCTCGCCCCACGAGAGGCACCAGTTCTTCTCGTCCCACACGGAGAACAGCAGGAACACGTCGGGGAGGTTCGCGTAGCGGATCGAGTGGACGGCCTGGAGGTTCTCGCCGCAGAGCCGCCACCCCTCGGGGATGTCGTCGGCGACGCGCGCGTGGAGCGCCTTGATCATCGTGCGCGACGGGTGCGGCTCCCAGTCGAGCGAGCGCGCGTGGAGGCACGAGCGCATGAGCGTGGTGTTCTCGCCGTCCATCTTCGCGGTGACGACGACGTCCTGGCCTTCGAAGCCCGCGAGCGACTCGAGGACGCGGTCGTCGCTCGTGCGCCCGGGGCTCCACGGGAGGTGGTGCGTGCGGGGGTATTTCACGCGCCCGTCGGGGCGGCGCGGGGCTTCGTCGGTGGGGCTCATGGCGGGCGCCTCGGGGCAGCGCGAGGGGATGGAGGGGCGCGCAGGGTAGCAGCGGCGCGCCGCGGGGCAACGCGCGGGGCGGAGCGCGTCAGCACGCACGGACCCTGGGGGCGTCGCGCCGGCGCCACGCCGTGTCGGACGCGCCACGAGGCCGACGCGCCCTCGCGGCACGCGCGAGCCCCGCATCTCCCGCGGAAACGCGTACGGCACCGCGGCTGCACTGCGTCGCGGACGATGACGCCCTCCATCACGGTCGCCCCCCGCCACGCCGCCGCCGCGCCGTTCCACATCGAGTACCGGCGCGCGGACGCGCTCACCGACGGCGAGCTCGACGCGCTGTGGGAGGTCTTCCGCACGGTGGCCCGCACCACGCGCGAGGTGATGGCCGAGGGGCTGCGCGCGATGGACGAGGTCTTCGTCGTGTCGCAGGCGGGCGCCGTCGTCGGCTTCGGCGGCGTGCGCGTCTTCCGCCCCGAGTGGCAGGGCCGCCCGCACACGCTGATCTTCACCGGCCGCGTGTGCCTCCTGCCCGCGCTGCGCGGGCGCAACGTCATCCAGCGCGTGGGCTTCCGCTACTACCTCCGCGAGCGCCGAGCCCACCCGGGGCGCCGCGTCTACTGGCTCTTCGCGGCGAGCTCGTACAAGAGCTACCTGCTGATGCCGCGCAACTTCGCGGAGTACTGGCCCCGCCCCGACGCGTCCCCGCCCGCGCGCGAGCGCGCGCTCCTCGCCTCTGTGACCGACGCGATGGACAAGCCGTCGGCGGGCGCGAACCCCTACGCCGACCTCGTGTACGTCGACGGCAACGTCGCGATCGAGCCCGAGGCCCTGCGCGACCCCGACGTCGCCTTCTACGCCCGCATCAACCCGGGCCACGTGAACGGCGAGTTCGTGCTCGGCCTCGTGCCGCTCACCGCGACCAACTGGGCCGCCGCGCTCGCGCGCGTGACCGCTCGTTCGGCGCGCCGCCTCGTGGCGGGCGCGACGTCCGAAAATGACATGGCGGGTCTGCGCGCGGAGGTCCGTACATCCGGGGCATGAGGCACCCGATGAAGCAGACCTTCCCGCCCCGCTCGCTCCCGCTGTTCGCCCTCGCGCTCGCGCCCCTCGCCGTCGGCTGCGGCGACCCCGGCGGCACGTGCACGACCCCCCGCGACCTCGCGATGCTCGGCGGCAGCAACCCCGTCACCCTGACCGCCGCGTGCTCGCCCTACGACCTCAGCGTCGAGACGAGTTTCAGCGGCGGCCTCACCATCGAGGCCGGCGTGGCGATCGAGTTCGCGCCCGGCACCAGCCTCCACGTCAACGGCCCCGGCGGGCTCGTCGCGCAGGGGACCGCGCAGGCCCCCGTCGTGCTGCGCGCGAAGGGCGCGGCGCCCTGGCGCGTCGTCACCACCGCCGACAGCGGCAGCGACCAGGCGCCGGCGCGCCTCGAGCTCCACCACGTCCGCGTCTCCGGCGGCGGCGACCACGGCGAGGGGCTCCTCCAGCACAACGCCAGCACCGCCCTGCTGCTCGACGACGTGGTGTTCTCGCAGAGCCGCGGGCACGGGCTCGAGGTGTTCGGCCCGCTGGCCCCGGCGTCGGCCGGCGTGCGCGTCGAGTCGCCCGCGCTCGCCGCCGTCCACCTCCGCCAGGAGCGCCTCGTCGAGCTCCCCGCGATCACCGTCGACGCCGCGGGCATGGCGCGCGAGATCCTGGTGGAGGGCGGGGCCATCGCCGCCGGCGGTACCGTCCGGCCGCAGCCCGTGCCCATCCACGTGCTCGGGTCGCTCAACGTCACCCGCGCGACGACGACCATCGCCGGGCCCAACCGCGTCCTCATCGCGCCCGACGAGAGCGTCTCGGTCGGCGGCTCCGACGACAACACCGCGGGGCTCGTCGTGGAGCCGGGCGTCACCTTCGACTGCGCCGGCGCGGGCTGCGCGTGGCGGGGGGTGTCCTTCCACAACCACGTCTCGGCCTCGTCGATGACGGGCACGGTGATCGCGCGCGCCCTCGGCGGCGAGCTCGAGGAGCCGAGCACCACGCCGTCGACCTTCTACCGCGCGCCGATCAACCTCACCGACGTGAGCGAGCCGATGCGCTTCACCTTCCCCACGCTCACGGGGATCCAGTTCACCAACGTCCCCGCCGCGACGGGCGCCAACCGCCGCGTGGTCGCGGTCACCAGCTCCACCGACAACATGCCCCCCGGCGCGTACGCCGCCCTCCCGATGGGGGCGTACTGGTACCACCACCCGTGACCCGCGCGGCGCGGCGTCGCGCCCGTTCCGCGTCGCGGAGAACCGTCACCCCGCGATAGGCTCCCGGGCACCTGCGCCCGCGATGCCGATCTGGTCGACCCGCACCACCGCCATCGAGTCGCTCGGCGCCCGCTTCTCCACCGCGGCTCTGGTGAGCGCCGAGGCGCGTCTTCACGCGGTCGACAACGCCGCGGTCACCTCGGAAGACGCCCTCTCGCTGCGCGCCTTCGCGCGGCGCGGGCACCTCGCGCGGCCGGTCGTCACGGTGGTGCTCGACGGGCGGGCGCGCGTCTCGCTCGACGGCGCGCACCACTGGCTCGCGCCCGGCGACGCGCTGGCGATGCCCCAGAAGGCCGCCGTGGTGATGCGCCAGGAGGGCGCGCGCTACGCCAGCCTCGTGTGCGAGTGCGACGCCGCCCGCCACGCCGCGCCGCCCGACCGCGCGCGGCCCCTGCGCCTCGCCGCGCGCGACCTCGACGCGGCCCATGCGGCCTTCGACGCCGTGCGCGAGAGGCGCCGCGACGACGGCGCGCTCGACGCCTGGGGCGAGGTGCTCGGCGCGCAGGGGCTCCCGGTGGGGCGCCTCGCGGGGGCGTTCGACGGCGCCGACGACCCGCAGCTCCAGCGGCTCAGCGACGCGCTCGACCGGCTGCTGTCCGACCTCGCGTCCGAGCGCCTCAAGGGCTCCGTCGAGTCGCAGATGGGGCTCTCGGTGCGGCACTTCCAGCGCGTGGTGGTGGAGTTCCACCAGCGCTTCGGCTTCAACGCCGAGGGCTGGATCGACGCGCGCAACCGCCGGCGGCTCCTGCTCGGCGCGGGCTTCATGACGGCGCCCGGCGCGGGGGCCGAGGCGGTGGGCCGCGCGATGGGCTTCGCCTCGGCGTCGGCCTTCAGCAAGGCCCTCGTCAACGCCGGGCTCCCGCGCCCCGGGGCCGTCGCCGCCGCGGTGGCCGCGCTGCGCGAGGGCGACCCCGAGGCGTAGTCAGCGCTCGGGGACGGCGGTCCCGGTGGCGGCGGGGTCGAGCAGGCTCCCGAGGTTGGCCGCGGACGCGTCGCGCGCCCCGAGCTGCCCCGTCGCCCCCGTGTAGTTGAACTCGATGAACTTCACGATCGACGCGTGCTCCATCGTCACGTGCGAGACGCGGTTGCGCCGCGCGAAGCGGCCGATCGCGACCAGCGGGACGCGCGTGCCGTACTCCTGCATGTCGACCGCGCTGCGCCCCGGCGGCGCGACGTGGTCGTAGTAGCCGCCGCCCTCGTCCCACGTCAGCAGGATCAGCGTGTCGTTGGCGTACCGCGACCCGCGGATGAGCGAGACGAGGCTCGACACGAAGCGCATCCCGTCGCCGATCGTGGTGCCGTAGCCCGGGTGCTCGGTGCGGTACCCGATCGCCTTCACATACGACACGTGCGGGAGCGCCCCGGCCGCGACGTCGCGGGCGAGCTGCCCGTGGTCGCGCATGTACGTCGGGTTGTCGGCGAAGCGGCCGTAGTACGCGAAGGGGATGTCCGACGGGTCGTAGGTGCAGGGGTAGATGTTGCGGTGGGCCGGGCACTCGTCGGGCGCCTGGGCGCAGTCGGGCAGCGACGCCCGCGCGGCCGCGTAGCCCTCGATGTACGTCGCGAAGGTGAAGCCCGCGTCGAGCACCACGTCGGCCACCGTGCGGCCCGTGAGGCGCATCCGCGGCGAGAGGCTGTTGCACTCGGCGTGGTCGGCCTCCGGCGCGACGGTGTTGTCGTCGAAGACGTGGCGCGCCACCGCGAGGTGCATGTCGTTGGCGGAGGTCGACCCCACCTCGGGCTGGAAGTACCGGTCGGCCAGCGCGCCCTCCCGCGCGAAAGCGTGGTACGCCGCCACCGCCTCGGGCGCGGCCACCGCGAAGTTGCCCGGGTCGCTGCACCCGGGCACCGCGGCGCCCGCGACGAAGCGGTCCATCGCGCCGCCGTTGACCTGCTGCGACTCGCAGGCGCGGCTGTGGTCGGGGTCGCGGCGGGCGTTGCTGGCGTCGTCGAGGGCGATCGGCGCGGCGCCCGACGCCTCGCGCGCCGGCGCGGCCTCGCAGCACGCGGGGCCCTCGGTGCACGCGGGGTTGGAGCCGGGCGCCGCGGTGCAGTAGCGCCCGAAGTAGTTGTCGAAGGTGTGGTTCTCCTGCCAGACCACCACCACGTGCTGGATGTTGGTGCGGGCGCGGGGGCCGGCGGGCGCGGGGGCGGGCGCGGCCTCGTCGCTGCACGCCGCGAGGAGGAGCGGCGCGCCGAGGAGCCAGTGGGTGCATCGCATGGGCGCGAGGATGCACCGGCCCCCCGCCGATGTCACCGGCGAGCGCAGCCCGGCGCGGAAGGCGGAGCAAGGGCCGGAGGCGTCGCGGTATCCTCGCGCGCCATGAGCGAGTCGGTCTACCGCCGGGCCCCGGGCGCCCCCGCCGGCCCGCCGCGGAGGTCGGTGAACCCGGCAGGCGCCGCCGCGATGATCGCGTGTTTCGCCCTGTCCTGCGCCTCGCCGCTCGTGGGCGGGAAGCTCACGCGCGGGCTCCTGGCGATCGATCAGCACGCGTCGAACGCCGCCTTCCGCTGGGCCGCCGCCGCGTCCGCCGTGGCGGTGGCCGTGGGCCTCGTCCTCGCCGCGGCCGTGCGGGCCTGGCGGGCGCGACGAAAGGTTGCGGACGCCGTGCCGGACTTCACGCCGCGGGGCGCGGGGCTGGCGATCCAGGCGTTCGGGGCCCTCTTCGTCGCCGCCCCGATCTGGCTCCTCCTCACGCTCTGGCTGGCGCTGGGGCTGAGCGGGGTGGCCTTCTACCTCGACGCGCGCGACGCCGGGCCGCCGCGCGAGGCGACGTGCGAGGTGACCCGCTGCCGGGGCTACACGTGCGTCGTCACCTGCACCTGTTTGGACGGCGCGCGGGCCCGCGGCTCTTTCTTCCGCAGCCCCGAGACGCCCCGGAGGCTCGGCGTGTTTCGTGTGCAAGTGCGCCGCGGGCGCCTCGGGTCGTGGCTGCTCGTCCTCGCGTCCGTCCGGTACCGAACGACCTCGCCCGAGGCGCCCCCAGCCGCACCCCGGTAGCGGCCCGCGCTCGCTGCGACCGCGCACCCGCGGGATCACGCGCGCCGCGTGAACACGCGCCGCCTCGACGGCAACGCACCCCGCGATGGACCCGCGCCGTCTTTGGCCCTCGTGCGCCCTCTTCGCCGCGGCGCTGCCGTCGTGCGAGGGCCCGGCCGTCGCGCCCGACGCCTCCTCCGATGCGCCGACGTCGCCGGGCGTTCAGGGCCGGGTGGGGCCGGGGGGCGCGACGCTCGTCGGGCGCGCGATCACGGTCGTCGTGCCCTCGGGCGCGCTCGACCGCGAGGTCGATCTCTCGATCGTGCCGACCGCCGCGCCCGTGCCCGCGGGCTACACGGGCTACTCGCCGGTGTACCGCGCCTCGCCCGAGGGGATCACGTTCGCGCGCCCCCTGTCCGTCACGCTGGCGTTCTCGGGCGACCCGAGCCGGGCGCAGCTCTACTGGTCGCGGCGCGGGGGCACGGGCTACGAGCCGTTGGGCGGTGCAGTGACGGGCGCGGCGCTGACCGCGCAGGTCACGCACTTCAGCGAGGGCTTCGTGGGCGCGGAGCTCGCGGACGCGGGCGATGACGTGTCGGATGACGCGGGCGATGCAGACGACGTGGCGGACGACGCGACGATCGACGCGGCCCCGGACGTCGCGCCCGACGCGGCCTGCGCCGAGGGGACGACCCGCTGCGGCGGGGCGTGCGTCGACACCGGCGCGAGCGCGGCGCACTGCGGCGGTTGCGGGCGCGCGTGCGCGGCGGGGCTCGCGTGCGTTGGCGCGGTCTGCGCGTGCCCGCCGGGCATGACCCTCTGCGGCGCGTGCGTCGACACGGCGACCGACCCGGCGAACTGCGGCGTCTGCGGGCGCGCGTGCGGGGCGGGCCTGGGGTGCGCCGCGGGCACGTGCGCCGCCCCGCCGCCCACGCCCACGCCCACGCTGCAGATCACCTCGCTCTCCCTCGACGGGTGCCGCCTCGTGGAACAGCCGGGGCCCCCCTACGCCAGCCCGATCGTCGGCGGGGATGGCCTGCTCGAGCACGACATCGACACGCTCGCGCTGCTCCCCCGGCCCGCCTACCGCGCTCGTGTGGCACAACGACGTCGGCATGTTCCGCGAGGAGACCGTGCCGTGGTCGAACTCCCCGGCGCTGCTCTACGAGAACGACGCGTACCCGTCGGGGCCGGCGGCGCGTCGGATCGCGCTGAGCCCCGTCGTCGACCTCAACGAGAGCACCGTCCGCGCTTCCCCGAGGGTCGTCCCGGGCGCGGGGCGCCTGGTGTTCGTCGTCGAATCCCTCGCCCAGGTCGACCGGTGGGACCTCTACGACCTCTCGCTCGCCACGGGCCGGGTCGTCCACCTCGGCTGGATGTGGGCGGTCCCGAACCTCCGCGCGGGCGTGGCGGAGTTCTTCGACAACCACCTCTACCTCGCGGGCATGATGGGCGATCAGGCCGTGCGGGTGCGCGTGCCCGACGGGCAGACCACGGTGCTCCGGACGTTCGCGTCGCCCCCGCCCGACGGCTTCACGGCGTCGCCGGCGCGCGGCCGGTGGTTCTGGTCCCAGAGCGGCGCGAGCGAGGTCGGCGGCGCGGCGGGGCGGGCGTACGTCGGCCACTGCCCCGCGACCTTCGCCGTGGGCGCGCCGGCCGCGTGCGCGCCGCCCCTCGCCGCATGCGACGGCTGGTGCGTCGACCTGCAGAGCGACCCCGCCCACTGCGGCGCGTGCGGCCGCGCCTGCGGCACGGGCCCGCGCGCCTCCGGCCACTGCCGCGCGGGCGCGTGCGTCCCCTTCGTGCCGACCCAGACGTACGCGCGCGAGGCGCCGCCCGCGTCGGCGACCTTCGTCGACGCCTGCGCCGCGCCCGGGGCCGCCCACGTGCTGCGGAACGCCGACGACGCCTTCGCGGAGTCCGCGCTCCCGTTCGCGTTCCCCTTCTTCGACCGGCTCTACCGGGTGGGCAGCGCGGTGCGGATCTCCTCCAACGGGTTCTTCTCCCTCAACCCCTCGTTCAACATGACCCTGAGCGGCCCGATCGGCTCCGAGTCCGCGCTCGACGGCGTCGTCCCCTTCCTCGCCGACCTCGTGTCGAGCGCCGAGGGCGTGTGCGTCGCCACCGTCGGCGCCTCGCCCTCGCGGCGCTTCGTCGTCGAGTGGGCAGGCAGCCGCCTCGCAAGCGCGCCCGCCGGGGGCTCGATCACCACCGAGGCCGTGCTCAACGAGGCCGACGGCACCGTCGACGTCCTCACGCAGGAGGGGACGATCCTCGCCGCCGGCCGCATCGGGATCGTCGGGTTCCGCTCGCCCGGGTACGCCGGGCCCTTCGCGCTCGGCTGCGCCTCCGGCGGCGCCGTGTGCTCGAACACCACGGGCACGCGCATCCGCTTCCGGCCGACGCCGTAGCGCGCGCCGGCGCGCAACTCAGCGCGCGGCGCGGGGCGCGCCGAAGTTGTACCGGAGCCCGAGCGTGGGCGTCGCCATGAGCGCGTTGTTCGACGCGCTGACGCCGCCGAGCAGCAGCACGTCGAACGCCACGTCGAGCCGCTCGGTCGCGCGCACCACGAGCCCGAGGTCGAGGCCGGCGTACGCCGTGGCCGCGTACCGGTGGTCGCCGCCCTCGACGCGCTGCACCGCCTCGGCGGGCGCCGAGACGGGGACGCTGCCCGCGAGCACCGCGCCCGCGTAGGGCTCGAGCACGCCGCGCGCGACGCGGGTCGAGACGCGCGCCCCGACGTCCGCGGTGACGTAGCCGAGGTCGTTGTTCGCGCCCCCGCCCCCGAAGCCGAGCGTGAGCGCGAGGTGCTCGCTCGCCCCCGGGTTGAGCTGCACGTGCGCGCGCCCGGCGAAGAGCCGCCGCGGGGACGCCGGGTCGCCGTTCGAGTCGATCACCGCGCCGGCCACCCCCTCGACGCCGAGGGAGACCTCGTCGGACACGCGGTGCGCGACGCGCGCGCCCCCGCCGAGGGCGGACTCGAGGAACACGCCCGCGTTGGCGCCGCCGAAGGCCGTGACCGAGGTGCCGCCCGCGGCGCCGCGCGACGCGCCCTCCAGCGCCATGACGGGCGGCGGCGGGGTGACGGTGGCGCAGCCGGCGAGCGGGGCCAGCGAGGCGAGCGCGACGAGCGCGAGGCGAGGCGTGTTGAGGTTCATGACGGCGCCGCGGATCGCAACCGGCGTGCCCACGCAAATGCCTTGAATTCGTTGTGATTTGCAGGGTGGCGCGCGGCGAGGCCAGGCCCGCGGGGGCGGCGCGTCGAGCGGCCACCGCCGTCGCGCGGGGCGCGTGGACCTGTCGCGCTGCGCCACAGGCGCCCTCTGGTGGTGTGACGTTCGCGCCGGGCCAGCGCCTTCGAACGCACGTCGAACCGGCGAGACCGCGATGGCATGTGCGGTGCTCTTCCCCCGGGGTCTTCACACAGGAGGAAAGCCATGGTCGACATCCACCAGATCAAGCCCCACATGCCGGTCGTCTGCTCGAAGGACGGGCAGTTCGCCGTGGTCGATCACATGGAGGGCGACAGCACCATCAAGCTCGCCCGGGACGACCAGGGTCGCCACCACTACATCCCGCTGAGCTGGGTGACCTCGGTCGACAACAAGGTCCACATCGACCGCCCCGGCGACCAGGCCATGCGCGAGTGGTCGACGGAGGCGCCGAGCGCCTGAAGCCGCCTCCGCGCCGCGCGCGTCACGCCTTCGGCGCCTTCCACACCAGCAGCTTCGCGCCGTCGCTCGCGGCCACGAGCTTGCCCGACGGCGAGCGCGCCCAGGCCGTCGCGGCCCCCACAGGCCCGGACAGCGTCGCGACGTGCGCGCCCGACGCGTCGTGCAGGCGCAGGCCGTCGGGCGCCGCGCGGAGGTCGGGCGCGGCGGGAGGCGCCCACGCGCTCGGCGGGAGCGACGCGGCCTGCTTCAGCGTGCGCCCGTGCAGGCGCAGCACGCCGCCGGCGGTTCGAAGCAGCACCGCCGCGCGCTCGCCCGCGAGCTCGACGCCCTCGGCGCCAGGCGTCGCGCGGGTCGGCGCGTCGGACCAGGTGAGGTCCCAGCGCGCGAGGTCGCCGCGGGCGCCGAGGGTGACGAGGGCCTTCTCGCCGACGAAGGCCATCGCGCGAACGCCCCCCTCGTGCGGCGGGAGGGGCGGCGGGTCGTCGGGCGTCAGCACGGACGCGTCGCGGGAGAGCCGCGCGACGCGCAGGTACGCGAGCGCGGCGTAGAGCGGGCCGCCGGGGCGCTCGGCCAGCGCGGTCGCGGGGTTGCGCGCGTCGCCGACCTCCGCGCAGTCGAAGCGCGAGAGCACCGTGCCGGTGTCGGCGTCCCACACGCAGAGCGCGCGGTCCTGGTGCGCGGTGAGGAGCCGCCGGCCGCCGTCGAGGACGCGGAGGGCGGTGGCGTTGTCGTGGTAGCGGCGCTCCCAGCGCGGCGCCCGGCCGGGCGCCTCGCGCGACAGCGAGGCCCCGCCCGCGGCGTTGCGCAGGACGTAGACGTCGCCCCCGGGGTCGTACGCGAGGGCCGTGACGCGGTCGTCGCTCGACGCGCCGACGCGGCCGTGCGCACGCCCGTCGACGCCCCAGCGCAGCGCCTCCCCGCGCTCGACGCGCCCCGAGGTGACGAACTCCCGCCCGTCGGCCGACGCCGCCACCGACAGCACCGCCTCGCCGTGGCGGACGGTCGCGCGGACGGCGCCGTCGAGGGAGACCACCGCCGCGCCGCCGCCGTCGCACCCGACCACCACGGCGTCGCCGGGGGGCACCGCGGCCATCGAGAGCGCCGCGCCGGGCAGCACCGGGTGCGACGCGACGACCTCCCCGCTGGCAACATCGAACACCACCAGCGCGCGGTCGACCGCGGCGACGAGCCGATCGCCGGACGGCGACAGCGCGAGGTGCGCGAGGGTGGAGCGCGAGTCGGGGGCGCGCCACGTCGCGCGGTGCGCCCCGGTGCGCGCGTCCCACACGCCGAGCAGGCCGTCGGTGTGGCCCGAGTACAGCGTCGCCCCGTCGGGCGACAGCAGCAGCGCCGCGGTGTAGCGGAGCGTGCCCATCGGCGCGCCCCCCGCGAGTGCTAAGAGCGGTTCGATGCGGCGGGGACTCTTCGGTGCCATCGGGGCGACGAGACGGCACGGGCGCGCGGGTGTCAACCCTCCGCGGGGCGGCGCCCGGTCAGGACGCGTGGTCGAGCGTCTCGCGCACGCGGCGGGCGAGGGTCGACGGCGTGAAGGGCTTCTGGACGAACTGGTCCTGCGACGCCTCGACGCCGTGGCGGAGGACGGCGTCGTCGGTGTAGCCGCTCATGTAGAGCACCCGGATGGCGGCGCGCGCGGCGCGGATCCGGTCGACGAGGGCCCGGCCCCCGAGGCCCGGCATCACCACGTCGGTGACGAGCAGGTGGATCGGGCCGGCGTGCGCGGCGGCGACGCGGACGGCGTCGTCGCCGTTGCGCGCGTCGAGCACCTCGTAGCCGTGGCCCGCGAGGATGGCGTGGGCGACCTTGCGGACGCCGGCCTCGTCCTCGACGAGGAGGACGGTCTCGGTCCCGCGCGGCGCGACCTCGGGCGCCGGGGGCGACCCGACGGCGGCCCCGCGCGCCGGCGGGAACAGCATGTGGAAGGCGGTGCCGCGGCCCGCCTCGCTGTCGACCCAGATCGCGCCGCCCGCCTGCCGTACGATGCCGTACACGGTGGCGAGGCCGAGGCCCGTCCCCTTGCCCACGCCCTTGGTGGTGAAGAAGGGTTCGAAGACGTGCGCCTTCACCTCGGGCGCCATCCCCGCCCCGTCGTCGGCGAGGCTCAGCTCGACGTAGCGCCCGGGCGCGAGCTCCGCGTGCTCCGGGCGGCCGCCGGGCGCCACGTCGGCGGGCCCGGTGGCGATCCGCAGCCTGCCGCCGGTGGGCATGGCGTCGCGCGCGTTGACGGCGAGGTTGATGAGCACCTGCTCGAGCTGCCCCGGGTCGACGCGGATCGCCGGCACGGGGCCGAGCGAGGTCTCCAGCTCGATGTCCTCGCCGATGAGCCGGCGGAGGATCTTGGTCGACGACTCCACGACGGCGTTGGGGTCGACCACCTTCGGCTCGACGATGGCCTTGCGGCTGAAGGCGAGGAGCTGCGCGGTGAGCTCGGCGGCCCGCTGCCCCGCGGAGAGCACCTCCAGCAGCGGCTCGCGGTGCGGGTCCGACCGCGGCATCGCCTCGAGCAGGATCTCGCACTCCCCGTTGATCACGGTGAGGAGGTTGTTGAAATCGTGGGCGACGCCGCTCGCGAGCTGGCCGATCGCCTCCATCTTCTGCACCTGCCGGACCTGGTCGGCGAGGCGCCGCTCCTCCGTCACGTCGCGGACGAAGCCGTACATCGCGCGCGCGCCCGGCGCGTGGATCGTGTCCCAGGAGAACCACCGGTACGACCCGTCCGCGCAGCGGAGGCGCGCTTCGAAGCGCTCGCTCGGCGCGCCGCCGGCCAGCCGGCCGAGGGCGGCCTCCGTCGCGCCGAGGTCGTCGGGGTGGACGAGGTCGAGCCAGGGCCGCGCGAGGAGCTCGGCCTCCGTCCACCCGAGGCGGCGCGACCACGCGGGGTTGAGCTGCTCCAGGCGCCCGTCGAGGCGGGCGACGCACAGCGGCTCGGGCGCGTGGGCCCAGAGCTGGAGGAGCTCGCGCTGCGCGCTCACGAGCGCGGTGATGTCGGTGAGGATGCCGCAGACGGCGTACACCTCGCTGCCGCGCATCAGGGGGAAGTACGTCGCGAGCACGGTCACCTCGCGCCCGGGCGCGATGCGCAGCGTGAGGCGCTCGTCGACGCGCCGCCCGGCCTCGCGGACGGAGGCGCGGCGGGCGTCGAAGACGTCGGCCACGGGCGCCGGGAGCAGGTCGCGCGCGCGCTTGCCGGCCCAGCCGGCGCGCGGGACGCCGAACAGGTCGGCCGCCGCGCGGTTGGCGAAGAGGAACGCCCCGCCGAGGTCCTCGAGGCACACGGCGGCCGGCGAGGAGTCGAGGACGTCGCGGAAGCGCTCCTCGCCCTCCCGCAGCGCGTGCTCGGCCCGGTCGCGCTCGATCGCCATCCCGGCGAGGCTCGCCGCCTCGGCGACGTGCGCGGTCTGGGCGGCGGCCGCGGACGAGCCCTCGGCGCCGCGCGTCTCGATGGCCTCGCGCGCGAGGCGGCCCGCGCCCGAGAGCACGGCGTACGTGAGCGGCGCGACGGGCCCGGGCCGGCGGCCGTAGAGCGCGAAGGTGCCGATCACGGCGCCGCGCTCCAGGCCCGGCAGGTCGCCGCCGCCGAAGATCGGCACCGACACGCACGACCGCAGGCCGTGCCGCAGCGCGAGCTCGCGGTAGTCCCGCCAGAGGGGGTCGGTCGCGATGTCGTCGACCGCCACCGTCTGCTTGCGGTGCGCCGCGGTGCCGCACGAGCCCGCGCTCGGCCCGATGGCCACGCCGTCAACGGCGCGGTTGTACTCGTCGGGCAGCGACGGCCCGGCGCCGAACCTCAGGCGCTGCGCCGAGGGGTCGACCACCAGCACGCTGCAGAGCGCCCCCGGCAGCAGCTCTTCCACCAGCCGCACGACCTCCTCGAGGGTGCGCCGGAGGCCCGCGCCCGTGGCGACGAGCTCGAGGATGCGGTTGTACGCGACCAGCGTCCACTCGGTGCGCTTGCGCTCGGTGATGTCTTCGACGGTGCCGACGACGCCCGTCGCCTCGCCGTCCGCGCCGCACTCCACGCGGGCGAGGTTCGCGAGCCACTGCACGCGGCCGTCCGGCCGGACGACGCGGAACTCCGCGGTGAAGGGCAGCCGCCGCTCCACCGCCTCGAAGAAGCTCTTGCGCATGGGCCCGAGGTCGTCGGGGTGGAGCAGCGGCAGCCACGCGTCGATGTGGCGGAGCGGCTCCCTCAGGCCGACGATCTGCGCCACCTCCTTCGACCACTCGAGCCGACCCGTCGCGAGGTCGAGCGACCAGACCCCGAGGTGCGCGGCCGACAGCGCGAGCTCGACGTGGCGCGACTGGGCCGCGACGCGCAGCTCCGCCACCTTGCGCGCGGTGATGTCGTGGTGGGCCACCACCGCGCCCGCGCCGGGGTGCGAGAACGGCGTCACCTGCATCGAGAACCACCGCTCCTCGGTGGGCGAGTCGCAGCGGTACTCGAGTTCGAACGCGTCGCGCCGGCCCCGGAGCACGTCCTCGATCCCGTCCGCGGCGGGCGCGCCCTCCAGGCTCATGTCGCCGCGCGCGGCCCGGCAGACGGCCACGTAGTCGACGCCCAGGCCGGTGGACTCGGGCGCGCACCCGCCGGGGGTGTTGTCGCACGCGAAGCGCCGCCACGCGCGGTTCACCTGGCGGATGCGCCCGTCGGACCCCAGCACGGCGACGTGGGCCGACATCGAGTCGAGGATGTCCGCGGCGTAGCGGTCGTCGACGGCCTCGCGGGAGGTCGCCGGGGCCGTCCCGCCGGGCGGGCCTTCGACGTCATCGTTGCGCGCGTTCACGGCGCGCGCACGCTACCACCCCAAAGCGGCGCCTAGAAGCGCGCACGACGGCCGACGATGGGCGGCGAGCGCGACGCGAAGGGGACGACGCGGCGTGCGCGCCGTGCACGCGGCGCACGCCGCGCGTCAGGGGCGGGCGAGCCGCTCGACGCGCTCGAGGAAGGGCGCCTCCGCGAGCACGCCGACGAGCCGGGCGCGGGTGCGCGCGAAGGCCGCCTCCCAGCGGGCCCGCTCGGCGGGCGTGACGGCGTCGACGGCGAGGCCGCGCGCCCGCATCGGGGCGACGGCGCCGTCGTCCTCGCGGCGGACGTTGCGCACGAGGAGCCCGGCGTACTGCCGCGCCGTCTCGCGCAACGCGTCGCGCTGCGCGGGCGAGAGCGAATCGAGCTGCGCCCGGCCGAACACCAGCGCGCCGACCTCGGTGGCGACGCGCAGGTCGGTCATGTGGGTGACGTGCGCGGCCCACTGGAGCGAGGCGACGGCGATCGGCGGCGCGATCACCGTGTCGAGCGTGCGCGTCTGGAGCGACGTGAGCACCTCGGGCAGGCCCATGGGCACGCCGCGGACGTGGAGCTCTTCGTAGAGCGTGGGGCTGAGCAGGTCGTCGCTCCAGAGGAAGAGCCGGGTGCGGGCGAGGTCGTCGGGCGAGCGGACGGCGCGGTCGGAGAAGACGCGGTCGGTGCCGGCGTCGCCCCAGCCCACGAGCGCGAAGCCCGCCTGCGCGAAGCCCGCCTCGAGCTCGGGGGCGAGCGCGTCGCGCGTGCGGTCGAGGGCCGCGTCGTCGGCGAAGAGCCCGGGCGCCTGGAAGACGAGCACGGGCCGGTGGATGAGCGCGAGCCCCACCGCGGTGAGGGCGCCGCCGTCGAGGCGACCGCTGCGGACCTTGCGCACCACCTCGCCCTCGTCGCCCTGCACCCCGTTCGGGTAGATGCGCAGCGAGAGCGTCGCGCCGGTGCGGCGGCGGAGGTCGCGGTTCCACGCCTCGAGGGTGCGCATCCAGGTGGAGCCGATCGGCGCCAGCGTCGCGAGCGAGAGCGTCCGCACTGCGCTCGCTGCGGCGTCCGGCGGAACCGCGGCGTCGGCCGGCGCGCCCGCGGTTGCGTCGGTGGCGCCCGCGTCGCGCCGCGCGGGGCCCGCGTCGGGTCGTGCAACGCCCGCGTCCCGCAAAGCCGCGCCCGCGTCGCGGCGTGCGGGCTGGGCCCACACGAGGAGCGGGATCGCCACGCAGGTGACGGCGGCGGCGAGCGGGGCGAGGGCGCCGAGGGGGCGTGCGTTCATGGCGTCTCTCCGGCGGTCGAAGGGGTCGCCGCGGCGGCGCCCTCCTCGGGGGGGAACACCTCGTCGATCTCGGCGAGGTAGCGCTCGGCGCGGCGCTTCGCGACGAGGTTGGAGAGGCGCTCCTCGGGCATCACGTCGCCCGCGTCGAGCACCTCCTGGAGGAGCGCGCGGTAGAGCGCGCGGTCTTGCACCATCACCGCGTAGCTCCGCGCCATCAGCACCTGCCAGGTGAGGTAGCGGCGGCCCGACGCGGCCAGCGCGCGTTCGAACGCGGCGCGCGCGAGGTCGGGGCGGCCCCCGGCGGCCTGCGGGGTACTCGCGTGGTAGACGCCGAAGAAGGCCTGCGCGGCGCCGTGCGCGAAGTCCGGGTCGAGCTCGCGCGCCCGCTCGGCGAGCGCGACGGCGAAGGGCAGGTCGAGCAGCGCGTCGGTGTCGTCGACCGACACGCCGATGAGCGACGCCCAGGCGTTGGCCGTCCAGAAGAGCGCGGGGACGTCGGCCCGGTCGTCGAAGCGGCGGAGGTACGCGCGCCACGCCGCGAGGCCCGCCGCGACGCGCCCCTGCGGCCCGCCGTCGACCGACTCGCGGACGCCGAGCAGCGTCATCCCGAACAGCTTCGCGCGCCGGTAGGCCGCCTGCGTCCGCCGCCGGTACCGCTGCTCGGCGGCCTCGTCGTCGGCGGCCCGCGCGCGCTCCAGGCGGTCTTCGAGGAAGGCGTAGCCGTAGGCCGCGTAGCCCTGCACGAGCTCGACGAGGACGTCCTCGTTCTCGCGCGACACGTGCCACACGCTCTCCATCGTGACGAGGTTGGCGGGCGCGCTCTCCTCGGCGAAATCGAGGTCTTCGAGCGTGTTGAACTGCGGCGCGCTCGCGTGCAGCAGGTCCGCCGTCGAGTCGGCCGTCAGCTTGCGGAAGCTGCACGCCGACGAAGCGAGCGCCGCGCCGAGCAGGAACCATCGCGTCGCGTGTTTCACCGTGGCGCCCCCTCCTTCCACGGGGGCGCCGCTAGATGCGCCGCGCCGCACCCTGGCGTCAAGGCCCACGCCCCGTGCCCCGGTGCTTCCCCACCCGCCGTCAGTCCGGCACGCGCCGCAGCCGCGCGGTCACCGTCACGACGCCGCCCGCGGGGGTGGCCTCGGACTCCATCGGGAGCCAGCCGTCGCGCGCCACGCGGATGCGGTGGACGCCCGCGCGCAGCCCGAGCGCGCGGGTCGACCAGAGCGAGCAGGCGCCGCGGTCCTCCTCGTCGACGATCACCCGCGCGTCGGGCGGGTCGCACTGGAAGCGGTAATACCCCGCCGCGCGCGGCCGCTGCGCGCCGCCGCACGCGCCCAACGCCACCGCCAGCCACAGGAACCGTGCGCGCACGCGCCGGACTCTACTATAACCGCCGCCCCATGCGCCCCCGCCTCGCCGCGCTCGCCGCGCTAATCGCGGCCCTCGCCGCCGCCGGCCTCCTCGCCCGCGTGCGCCGCCGCGAGACCGCGCGCCTCGCCGCCGAACGCGCCGCGGCCGTCCGCGCGCACGACGCGGCCGCCGCCGTCGACGCCTGCCTCTTCGGCGCCCCCGGGCTCCCCGACCGCGACCTCGCGGCCCGCGCGCGCCGCGTCGCGCTCCACCCCGACACCGCCGCCGCGTGGCCCGGCGCCTGCGCCCCGCACGTGCGCGCCCTCGCCGCCGCCTCGCCCGCCAACGCTGCCGCCGCGGCCCTCCTCCGCGCCCTCGGCGACGCCGCGCTCCCCGCCGCCATCACGGCCTTCCGCGAGGGGGCGGGCGAGGGCGCGGCCTTCGCGTGGGTGCCGCGCGCCGTCGAGCTCCGCCGCGCCGACCGCGCGCACGCGGCCTCCCGCGGCCTCGGCCCCGCGCGTGCCCCACGCGTCCCCGAGGCCCACGCGCTCGCGAGCACTGCGGGCGACGTCGTGCCCGCGTCGGTCGCGCCGGGCGCCACCGTCGCCGGCTGGAGCGCGTCGGCCGGCACGCTCTCGGTGCTCTTCGTCGAGCCCTCCCACGAGCGCGTCTTCTGCCGCTCGCGCGACCGCGGCGTCACCGTCGCCTGCCGCCGCCTTGGTGCGGGCGACGACGCCCCGTCCTGGCTCGTCGGCAACGACGGCCCCGAGGCCCTCCTCCTGCGCGGGCTCCCCACGGCCTCCGTCGCGCCGGCCGACGCGCCCGACGCGCCGGTGTTCATTGTCGGCCGCGCCCTCGCCGCGAGCCTCCCGGTGCGCGTCGCGGGCGACGTCTTCCACGCGGTCGCCGAGGGCCCCGGCGCGCCGGCCCTCGCCCGCTGCGTGCGCGGCGGCGCGTGCGCGTTCACGCCGCTCGGCGTCCCCGCGCAGCGCGAGTCGGCGATCCTCTCCACCGGCCGCGCCCGCTGGTGGGTGGGCGTCGCGGGCCCCGACGCGACCCCCTCGCTCGACGCGCGGCGCCTCGACGACGCGGCGCCTGCGCCCGCGGTTCGCGTCACCGGGCTCTCGTCGACGGGCGCGCTCCTCGCGAGCTGTCACGCGCCGGGCGTCGCCTACGTCGCCGTCACCGACGGCGCCCGCGCGCACCTCGTCGTCGCGGAGGGAGACGCCGCGCCGCGCCTCGTCGGGAGCTTCGACGCCGTCACGCCCCCCGCGGAGCTCGCGTGCGACGCGTCCGGGGCCGCGCTCGTCGGCGCCTCGCGCGCGCAGGGCTGCGAGCGGGGCGGGGACTGCCCGCCGTCGGTCGCGCTGGAGGGCCTGGCGCGGGCCGTCCGCGTTGGTGGCGAGCTCGTCGCGGTGTGGGCGACGCGCGACGGTGGCGACGGGCTGCGCGCACGCCACGGGGCGCCCCGCGCGTTCTCGTCGGCGCGGGCGTTCGCGGTGGACGACGACGCGGCGCACGGCGGGCTCTCGGCGCGCGACCTGTGGCTCTTCGCGGTCGACGACCGGGTGGTCCTCTTCGCGAGCGGGGCGACGACGGCGGTGCTCTGGTCGGACGACCGAGGCGAGCGCTGGCACAGCGCGCGCGAGCCCGTCGAGGTGCGGCCGATGCGCCTGGGGCGCGTGCGGTGACCGACCCGGCGGCGGTGGCGGCGGCGGTGGCGGCGTCGATCCGCGCGGGGAGCGACGCGGCCGACGCGATGCTCGACGGCGCGTACCCCGAGGCGTTCCGGCGCTTCCGACCGCAGCACGCGACGCCGGTGGAGGTGGCGGCGACGGCGGCCGCGTGGCTCGCGGAGGCGGGCGCGACGCGGGTGCTCGACGTCGGCGCGGGCGCGGGGCGCTTCTGCGTGGCGGGCGCGCTGGTGACGGACCTCGCGTTCACGGGCGTCGAGCGGCGGCCGTGGCTGGTGGAGGCGGCGCGGGCCGCGGCGGGGGCCCTCGGGGCGTCGCGCGCGCGCTTCGTCTGCGGCGACGTGCGCGACGTCGACTGGGCCGCGCACGACGGCTTCTACCTCTTCAACCCCTTCGCCGAGCACCACCTCGACGAGGGCGACTGCATCGACCTCGCGTGGCCCCGCGGCCGCGACGGCTTCGACGCCGACGTCACCTTCGTCGAAGACGCCCTCGCCGCCGCCCCGTCCGGCACCCCCGTCGTCACCTGGAACGGCTTCGGCGGCGACCTCCGCGACTACACCTGCGAGCGCCGCGCGTGGGCGCGCCACGCCTGGCTCGAGCGCTGGCGCCATCGGTGAGCGACGGCGCCGTCGGGCGATGGTTCGGGGGGCGAACGAACGCTCAGCCGCCGCAGGCGGCGTAGCGCGCGCGGCAGGCGGCCGGGTCGCGGAGGAGCGCGCCGCAGTCGGCGCCGACGCAGCGGCAGCCGGTGACGACGACGCAGGTCATGCCGTTCCACGCGTAGCCGAAGATGGCGTCGCAGAGGCCGTCGCCGCGGGCGTCCTGCGCGCGGCACGCCACCGCGCCGCCGTCCGCCGCGGGGCACGCGCCGCGCGACTGGTACATCTGGCCGGGGCAGCTCGAGCTCCCGTAGAAGGTCGCCCCGTCGCAGCCGCAGAAGGGCGCGACGTCCGCCGTGCAGGGATGCGGCGGCACGCACGACCAGGGCACGCCGCAGCCGGCCGGGCCGTCGCACATCATCGAGGGCGGGCAGTCGGCGCCGCTCCGGCACGAGCCGGGCGCGGGCACGTCCACCGGCGGCCCCGCGTCGACGCACGCCAGGCCCGTGCACGCGATCGTCCCGTCGCGGCCGCACGAGCACGAGTTGCAGCCGTCGCCGGCGGGGCACGTCTGCCCGAAGGGGCACACGCGCCCGTCAGGGAACGCGCAGCCCCCAGGGCCGCCGTCCGCCGCCTCGCAGGGCCCGCGGTGGGCGTAGGTGCGCGAGGGGCACGACGAGCTGGAGGAGAAGGTCTGGCCGTCGCAGCCGCAGAAGGCCGCGAGGTCGTCGGTGCAGGGCCGCCCGAGCGCAGGGCCGCAGACGCTCGGCACCGCGCACCCCTCGGCGATGTAACACTCCTCGCCGGGGGCGCAGTCGGCGCTCGAGGTGCAGGTGCGCCGCGCGTCCGGCGGCGGCGCGGGCGTGTCGGACGTCGCCGGGACGTCGACCGCGGCCGCGTCGCCGGGCCCGGGCTGAACCACCACGCTGCCACAGCCCGCCGCGGCGGCAGCCAGCGCGGCCATCAGTACCCATCGCATCGTTCGCATCGTCTCGCTCCTGGTGTTGCGCGGGCTTCACGCCCGTGGCTCGCGGTGGCACAACGGCGCCGCCCGCGGGCTTCGGGGAGGTTCTTACCAGGAAGCGTGCCGGTGCTCAGGGCAGCTCGGAGGGGCGGTCGCTCACGCGCCCTTCGGGGGCGCCGGCCATCGCCTCGACGGCCTTGATCTGCGCGGCGATGTCCTCGTGGCCGTGGCCGAGCGCGCGCGCCGTCGCCGTCACCTGCTGGATCACCGCGAGCCCCGGCATCGGCACGCGGTACCAGGCGGCTTCGGCGAGGGCGAGCGACTGGTCCTTGTGCAGGAGGTTGATGGAGAAGTGCGGATCGAAGTCGCGGCGGGCCATCGCGCCGCCCTTGAAGTTCCAGTAGGGCGAGGCGAAGCCCGAGGCCTGGATGACCTCCAGAATCTTCTCGAACGGAATGCCCGCCCGCGCGCCGAGCGTGGCGCCCTCGGCGAGCCCCTCGAGCATGAAGGAGATCACCGTGTTGCCGATGAGCTTCATCACCGCGGCGGTGCCGAGCGGCCCGACGTAGATCACCTTCGACCCGATCGCCTCGAGCACAGGCAAACACGCGAGGTGGGTCTCCCAGGCGCCGCCGGTCATCACCACCAGCGTCCCGTCGCGCGCGCCCTGCTTCGACCCCGTCACCGGCGCCTCGAGGAACTCCACCCCGTACTTCCGCGCCGCCTCGGCCATCGCGAGCGCGGTGGGGCGGCCGATGGTGCTCGTGTCGACCCAGCGCATCCCCGGGCGCACGCCCGAGAGCAGCCCGTCGTGGCCCGTCGCCACCGAGCCCACCACCGTCGGCGTCGAGAGGCACGTCACCACCACGTCGCTCTGCTCGGCGAGCGCGCGCGGCGTCGCGGCCACCTTCGCGCCGAGCGCGGCGAGCGTGTCGGCGGCCTTGCGCGTGCGGTTCCACACCGCGACGGGGAAGCCCTTGCGCACGAGGTTGGCGGCCATCCCCGAGCCCATGATCCCGAGTCCCGCCACGCCGATCCGAGGCCGATCCGTGCCGCTCATAGGGGGCGGACGCTACCAGAAAAACGAAGGCGCCGTCGCGCCCCTATGGTGCCGGCCAGGGCACGAACTCGCGCAGCCGTCGACCGGCGTACACCTCGGAGACAGCGACCTGGACGTGCTGGTTAGCGCCGGCCATTTTCCCCTCGCCCTGCATTGCGCTCCGACTACGGACCTCGATGACTACATCAGCGATGTCGACCACAGGGGGGTGATCCGCCATCGTCTCCGAGGGAAACACAGCCCCCGCGACCCCGAGCGCCTGGTAGGTCACCCGCGGCTCGGCCGTCGCGTACGCGACCAGCGGGACCCCCAAAGCGCGGCACAGGCCCGCGACTGCGTAGACGCCCGACCACATCAGGTGCGGGTGCTGGAAGGTGCGCAACACCCGCAGGTCGCCGAGGATCACGCGTCGTACCCCGACCTCGTCGTCACGCGACACACGCTCCAGCGCCGCCCATACGCTGGCGACCCAGCGGTGGCCGTTCACGTGGGGGCGCCCGACGCTGATCACCTCCGTTGGTGCGCCCTTCACCTCTCGCGGCACGGCGGAGCCCAGGTCGACCCGCACGTCGCGGCCGGGCGCGTCGCGTCCTTCGCGCGTCTTCGCGCCGAGCCGCAGCGCGAGCGCAGTGACCTCATGCGTCTCCGGCCCGAAGACGGCCGTGACGCACTGGCGGAATTCAGGCCACGTCCCGTTGGCCTCCGGGAAGGGCCACGGCTGCGCGACCGGGAAGGGCTTTCGTAGCGCCGACGGGCGCCCCGTCGCGAGGAAGTCCGCGCGCAGGTACGACGAAGGCCAGGGGAGCACGCGGAACTCCCCCGGCGACACGGCCAGCCGGTGCACGCTCGCATCGGCCTCGCCGAAGCGGTTCTTGATGACCCGGAGGCGCCGGTCGACGAGGGTACGCGCGGGGTCTCGCGCGTCGTCTTCGAGCACGGCGAGTTCGAACACCGCGTCGACGGCGAAGCTCCACACCGTGGGCTTCGCGGCCACGGCTTCCTCGAGCAGGATGACGTACAGCCCGAGCTCCCCGGCGAGCTTGCACACCGCGTCTGCGAGATCGCGGGGCGCCGAGCCGCCGAGCCCGTAGCCGTCGGAGAGGGAGTCGATCACGAGCACGCGCGGCTTCGCCCCGCCCCTGCCGGCGGCGCCGATGAGCGCCGAGAGCGCCGCGCCGAGGTTCTCCTGCTCCTGCGGGCGCGCGCCGAGGTCGAGCAGGCCGGCGAAGATGCGCGCCCTCCCCGACGCCTCCCCCGGGGGCGGCGGGAACGGCGCCTCGACGAAGCGCTCCGACAGGCCGAAGGGGGCGGCCTGGGCGTGCAACTCGACCGGCAGGATCTCGACGCACGCGCAGCAGACGTCGCCCCCCAGCGCGTCGGCGACGCCGACCGCGACGTGTAGGCCGAGCAGCGATTTGCCCGCGCCCGGCGCGCCGCGGATGAGGAGCGTGCCGCTCGGCGCGGCGTTGGGCGTCCGCTTGAGGAGCGACACGCCCCCACCGAGCACCATCGCGAGGCCGGGCACGCCCGGGTCGACCACCTGGACAGGGGGAGCGGTCATGCGCGCGTGATCACCGCACGGCGGCGCACACGGCGGCGCACCTGATCGAGGATCGGCGCCGAGCGCCCACGCGCCGGGAGCGCGCCGCCGACCCCAGGGAAGTCGTCGCCACGCGCGTCCGCGCAGAGGGGCGCGGCCTTCTCCTCGGCGACCTGCGGCGTCTTGTTCTCCTGCGTCATGGTGCCGACCTTTCTCCGCCCATGAACCCTTCGGCCCACGCACGGTCACCGAGAAAGTTCAAACCGAGGCACCCCTCGCGACCCTCGGTCGCGCTCCGTGCGACGGCGTGCTGCACAAGGGCCTTGCCGACCCCGCGATAGCGCGGTGCCTCGCCGGAGGACGGACGATTCCAAGGCGCCGCTGCGATGTACTCGATGTACGCGACGAGCGGCTCCGAAGGTGCTCGCGTGACCGCCGGCAGTGAGGTGATGAGCAACCCTTGCACCTCACCGCCTGCCACGAGGTAGACGTGCTCGATCCCTTCGCCGGGGTAGCGGAGGTTGCGCTCCTTGCCGGCGTCGGGGTCATACCAGTCGCTGTCGGGCTCGCCCTGGAGAAACAACCGCGTGGGCCACGCATCGAGGACGGCCTTCATCCGAGACGGCGAGGCGGCTTCGATGACGGCATCGACGTCTCCTCCCGCGCCGGCGCGGAGGCGCACGGTGCGCGGCAGGAGCAAGGTCGTGGGCGGGGAAGGAGGGCACGCGCGTCGCAGACTACGCACGGTTGCGGGCCGGCGGTCAACCGCCCCCGCGTACCTGCTTGACGGCCTGCGCGACGACCTTGCCGTCCACCGCGGCGCCGGCCGTCTTGAGGTGCTTCATCGCGACGCCGGTGGCCGCGCCGTCGTTGGGCGCGGCGCGCAGGGCGTCGGCGACGGGCGCGAGCGCGGCCACCACCTCGGGCACCCCGAGCGTGCGCGGGAGGAGCGCCGAGAGCACCTCGATCTCGCGCGTGAGCGTCGCCCGCTGGGCCTCGTCGGTCGCGGCGGCGCGCGTCTCCTCGTTCGACTTCACCAGCTTGCGGACCACCTGCAGGCAGTCCTCGTCGGTCGCCTCGCGCCCCGCCCGCGCGGCGATCGTGTCGATCTCGCCGATGGCGACGTTGAGGACCTCCTTGGTGACGGTGTCGCGGGCCTTGAGGGCCTCCGTGCGACGCTTGCGAATCTCCTCGATGAGCATTTGGGGCCGTTCCCGCTTCTTCCCGCGGACGATTCCGGGGGCCGCGCACGGTAGCACCGCGCGGGGGCGTGTCGACCCTCCGCCGCGCTACGGGTTGAAGTCCGGCGGGTCGAGCGTGCCGGCGGACTTGCCCTCCCAGGTCTGGTCCTTGTCGCGGCTGGCGTAGACGTAGCGGGGGCGGCTCTCCAGGTGCTTCGCGAGCCTGCGCAGCTCCTCGTCGAGGTACGCCGCGTTGGCCTTGATCCGCTCGCGCACGGGGCCCTCGAGGTACTCGTCCACCACCGGCGTCGCGCCGCGGTAGTACTTCTGGAAGACGCTGTACCGGAAGAGGGGGCGGATGCGGTGGAGGTCCTTCGGGCCGCTCGGCAGCGGGAGGAGCTCGACGAAGGACTTCCGCGTCGCGCGCTCGGCGAGGCGGTCGAGCACGCGCTGGAGGCTGTTGCCGAGGTGCTCGGGCTCGCAGTGGCAGGCGAAGTCGTCGTAGAGCAGCCGCAGGATCGCGCGCGCCTCGGCGATCGGCATCGCGGCCTGGCGCTCGCGGCCCATGCGCCGCACGAGCACCATGAAGGGGAGCGGGCGGTTGCCGGTCGCGCGGATCTCCTCGGGCTCGCGGAAGTCGGGCTGGAGGTAGGGGAAGTGGCGCGGGTTCACCGCGTCGAAGCCCCCGCGGCCGTAGAACAAGATGCGCTGCCACGACACCGGGTCGTCGGGCGCGTAGTACTCCATCTCCGCGGTGAGGTCGACGCGCATCCCGAAGTGACGTCCGGGCTGGTCGGGCGCCGGGAGCTTCACCTTGCCGCGCGCGTGGAGCTCGGCGAGGTAGTCCATCGCCACCTCGACGGGCGCGATGCGGAGCTCGTACGAGAGCACCGTGCCGCGCGCCTCGGGCACCATGTAGAGGTGCGACAGGTACACGAGGCAGAGGTCGGGGTCGTAGGCGGGGTTGACCAGCACCGAGCCGTCGCGCACGCCGAGGAGCCGGCCCGATTTGTCGCGCGCGGCGATGAGGAAGTAGCGGACGTACGTGCCCGACGGGAGCGGGTCGAAGGCGTCGTCGCGGAGGAAGCGCTTGATCACGTCCTCGCGCTCCATCTCGCCGTGCGCGCCGAAGGCGTCCCAGAGCACCTTGTAGGCCGCCGCGAAGCCCGGGTCGTCGGGGTCGACGATCTCCCAGAGCTCGAACGCGCGCGTCTCGCGCTCGATCATCTCGACCACGTCCTGGTGGTAGAGGTCCTTGAGGCACAGGCGCAGGCGGCGACCCGGAGCGACCACGACGAAGCCCTTTCGGTGGAAGGGCGTGAGTGTCGGCGAGGGCGTCACCCGAAGGCAAGCGCGAGCGCGTCGTGCGGTGAAGTGGCGGTGGGCGGCGCCCTCGGGAGAGGAGGGCGCCGCCCCGCCGTTGGGGTGAGCGTCACGCGGTGGCGAGGAGCTCGCGCTCGACCGCCGCGGGGACGGTCTCGTAGCGGGCGAAGCGCATCGTCGCCGACGCGCGCCCGTGGGTGCGGCCGCGGAGGTCGTCGACGTAGCCGAAGAGGGCCGCGAGGGGCACCTCCGCGTCGACCACCGCGACGTTGCCGCGGGCGCCGACCTCGCGCACCGCGCCGCGCCGCGACTGGACCGTGCCGAGCACCACGCCGAGGCTCTCCTCGGGCGCGGTGACCTCCACGGCCATCACGGGCTCGAGCACCGCGAGGCCCGCCGCGAGGGCGGCCTCCTGGAAGGCCATCGAGCCCGCGCGTTCGAAGGCCAGCGCGTTGGAGTCGACCTTGTGGGTCGCCCCGTCGACGAGCCGCACGCGCGCGTCGACCACCGGCCGCCCGCCGCGGAGCCCGCGCGCCATCGCGCCGGCCACGCCGCGTCGAACCGCGTTGACGAACTCCGCCGGCACCGCGCCGCCGGAGGTCGCGTCCTCGAAGACGAGGCCCGCGTCCCGGGGGGCGGGCGACACCTCGAGCGCGACGCGGGCCCACAGGCCCACGCCGCCGTTCTGCACCGAGAGCACCTTGTCGACCCGCGCGGGGCCCGTGAGGGTCTCGCGGAAGGCGACGCGGGGGCGGCCCGTGCGGGCCTCCACCCGGTGCTCGGTTCGAAGCCGGTCGACGACGATCTCCAGGTGGAGCTCGCCGACGCCGCCGAGCAGGGTCTGCCCGGTCTCCTCGTCGACCCCGACGCGGAGCGAGGGGTCTTCGAGGGCCATGCGCGCGAGGGCCGCGCCGAGGCGGTCGGGGTCGGTGCCGGCCTTCGGCTCGACCGCGAGCGTCACCACCGCCTCGGGCACGGTGATCGACCCGAGCGCCACGGGGGCCTCGGGGTCGGCGAGGGTGTCGCCCGTCCGCACGTCGCGCAGGCCGACGGCGGCCACGATGTCGCCCGCGTACGCGCACGCCACCTCGCTCATCTCCGCGGCGTGCATGCGCACCAGACGTCCCACGCGCTCCTTGCGGTTGCGCGCGGCGTTGAGCACCTGCGCGCCGGGCGTGAGCGTCCCGGAGTACACGCGCAGGAAGGTGAGCGTCCCGGCGGCCTGACCCGACGCCAGCTTGAACGCCAAAGCGCACAGCGGCTCGTCGTCGCGCGCGGCGCGGGAAGCAGTCCCGCCGTCGGGGGTCGCGCCGGTGACGGGGGGCACGTCCGCGGGCGACGGGAGGTACTTCACCACGGCGTCGAGGAGCATCTGGACGCCGCGGTTCTTGTACGCCGAGCCGCAGAGCACGGGCACCACCTCGCGGCGGAGCGTCCCGAGCCGGAGCGCGCGCTCGAGCTGCTCCACCGAAAGCGCGTCGGCGCCGTCGGCGAGGTACGCGTCGGTGAGCGACGGGTCGAGCTCGGCGCAGCGCTCGACGAGCTGCGCCCGCGCCGACTCCACTGCCTCGCGCATCGCCTCGGGCACCGGCGCCGTGGCGAACGCGCGGCCCGTCGGGTCGCCGTCGAACACGTACGCCGCGCGCCGCAGGAGGTCGACCACGCCGCGGTGCTCCGACCCCTCGCCGAGCGGGAGCTGCACCGGCAGCGCGTCGGCCCCGAGGCGCCCGACGATCGAGCGCACCGACGCCGCGAAGTCCGCGCCCACCTTGTCCATCTTGTTGATGAACGCGACGCGCGGGACGCCGTAGCGGTCGGCCTGGCGCCAGACGGTCTCGCTCTGCGGCTCGACGCCCTGCGAGGCGTCGAACACCGCCACCGCGCCGTCGAGCACGCGGAGCGAGCGCTCGACCTCCACGGTGAAGTCGACGTGGCCCGGCGTGTCGATGAGCGAGAGCTGGTGCTCGGCGCCCGCGAAGAGGCCCTCGCGCACGCCCCACGCGGCCGTGGTCGCGGCCGACGTGATGGTGATGCCCTTGGCCTTCTCCTGCGGCAGGTGGTCGAGGCGCGCGGTGCCGTCGTGCACGTCGCCCATCCGGTGGATGCGGCCCGTGTAGAAGAGCACGCGCTCGGAGAGCGTGGTCTTGCCCGCGTCGATGTGGGCCATGATGCCGAGGTTTCGAACGCGTTCGAGCGGTACGGTGCGAGGCATGGAGGTCTCCCTTCGCGCGGTCGATGGGCGCGCGTCGTCGCGCCCGCCGCGCGTGATCGCGTGGTGGAAATGGTGGTCACTCCGCACGAGGCAGCGCGCCCGGCGCGCGGTTCAGCGCGGCGGCGGACGCGGGCGAGCGGCGGGGGCGACGGCGGCGGCCTCGACGTGCGGACGTCGGGTCGCTCGCCCGTTGCTGCGCCCCCGCGGGCTCAGCGTGCGAGGATCAATTCCAGCGTGGGGCGCACGTACGCGTCCGCGGCCGCCAGGCTCGTCGAGCGGCGGAGGGGGCGGACGGACGTGGGCGCACGGGGGACCATGACGGCGGGCCGAGAGGTAGCGCCGCGCGCGCGGGCTGTCAACGGTTCGGCGCGAGGTCGCGCGGGGGCTTCGCGGCGGGCCTCTTCCCGACGAGCCCGAGCGCGACGAGGTGGCCCCTGCGCGTCACGACCTTGCGCGCGATGAGCCGCCACTCGCTCAGCCACTCGTGGAGCGCCACGAGCGCCGCGTCGGGGTCGCCCGCCTCCGCCGGGGCCGCGTGCTTCCGCGCGAAGTCGAGCCAGCGGTGGACGGTCTCGCGCACGTCGTCGCCCGCGCCGCGGCTCGTCAGGATCGCGAGCGCGACCCGCGCCTGCCGCGGGGTGACGGCGACCGCCGGGTCGACGCCCCGCGACGCGACGCCGACCAGCGCGTCGACACGTTCGAGGAAGACCGCGACCGAACGCGTCGACGCGGCGCCGTCGGCGGGCGCGAGGTCGCCCGCGAAGACGAACCGGTGGGCGGCGGGCTCGCGGCGGCGGAGCGCGAGGTCGAGGATGGGGAGGTTCTGGTGGCCCCAGGCGTCGACGCGGGCGACGGCGAGGCGCGCGGCGGCCTCGTCCTCGTCGCGGTGCCCGCCGGCCCGCGCCGTGGGGTCGACCGCGCGAAGGAGGCGCCAGCCCTCGGCGTGCTCGTTGGCGCTGTAGCCGCGGGTCTCCAGCAAGCCCCGCGCGACCGGGTCGCGGCCGACGGCGAGGAGGAAGGTGAGGGCGCGCCGGGCGGCGCGATCCAAGGTGGCGCGGTCGGGTCTTGGTGTGCTGTCGTCGCTCGTTCCCATCGGGGGTGTCTCCGGCCGCGCGGCGGGGGTGAGGTGGGAGACGACAAGAAACGTCCCCCGCCAAACGCCGCGGGCTCAGTCTCTCGCAACGTCGGGAGCGCGCGGCGGGCGCAGGGGCGACGCGGGAATTTCAACGCGTGTTCGCCGCGCGGACGGGGGCGCTACGGCAGCAGCACGATCTTCCCCACCACCTTGCCCGTGCGCGACCGTCGGTGCGCCTCCTCGGCCTCCGCGAGCGGGAGCGTGGCCTCGATGGTCACCTTCAGCTCGCCCTTCGCCAGCGCCGCCACCAGCGGCTCGAGGAGCGCGCGCGTCGGCCGCCCGAGCACCGCGCGGACGTTGCCGTACGCGACGAGCGACGGGTAGTCGTGCGGCCGCGCGGCCACGAGGCACACCGCGCCCGTCGGCGTGAGGAGCGCGCGGCACGCGCCGACGGGGTACGCGTCCGAGCCCACCGCGTTGAGCACCAGCGCGTAGGGGCCCTTCGCGCGCGCCGCCGCGAGCGCGTCGCCCGCGCCGTAGTCGACCACCTCCGCGCCCATCGCCCCCACGAGCGCCGCGTTGCGCGCCGAGCACACGCCCACCGCCGACGCGCCGAGCGAGCGCGCGAGCTGAACCGCCATCAGCCCGACGCCGCCCGCCGCGCCGAGCACCAGCACGCGCGCGCCCCGCTTCTCGCGCAGCCCGCCCACCTCCGTGAGCGCCCGCCACGCCGTCACGCCCGGCACGGGCAGGCACGCGGCGTCTTCGAAGCGCACGCCGTCGGGCAGCGCGGCGAACTGGTCGGTGCGCACCACCACCTCGTCGGCGTAGCTCCCGCGCTGACCGCGCGAGAAGTCCGTCCCGCCCACCACGCGGAGGCCCGGCTTCGTGCCGCCGAGGCTCGCGCCCACCTCGACGACCTCGCCGGCGAAATCCGTCCCCACGACGAGGGGCCCGCGCGGCCCGAGGAGGCGCTGCGCGAGGCCGAGCGGGCTGCCGAAGCCGCGCATCTTCCAGTCGACGGGGTTCACCCCGACGGCGCGCACCTTCACGCGAACCTCGTCGAAGCGGAGCGGCCGTTGGGGGAGCTCGACGAGGCGGAGGGGCTCGGCGGCGGAGGGGGAGGTCGCGGCGAACATGTCCGCGGCTCCGTAGCGCATCCGCGCGCCGTCGAAAACCTCTGGTAGCGTCCGCGGCCCCGATGACCGCCGCCCCCCCCTCGCCGCACGTCACCGCCGCCGGCGACCTCACGCTGCGCGCCCTCGACGGCGCCGCTCCCTTCGTCGACGAGGCCGTCGCCGCGCGCACCCTCGCGGCCTTCGCGCGCGGCCCCTGGCACGGGCTCCTCCAACTCGGCGCCCGCGAGGTGGCCGCGCAGCTCCCGGCGCCCTTCGCGTGGCTGCGCGACGTCGCCCGCGCCTTCGTCGCCCGCCTCTGCGCACTCCCCGACCTCGAGTCCCTCCGCGCCGACGCGCGCGTCCCGCCGCCGCCCGACGACGAGCTCGAGGCGCTCGCCGATGCCGTGCCGCCGATGCCCGGCGCGGAGTACGTCGACGTCGAGCTCCTCGGGCGCTGGTGGGAGAGCCTCCACGGCCCGCTCGCGGAGGCGCTCGGCGCGTGGCAGGGCACGGCGGAGCAGTGGCTCCAGGCGCAGAGCCCGCTCTGGCACCGCGTGGGGCGCGTGTGCTTCCACCTCGCGGAGCGCAAGGGCGACGCGGCCGCCCCCTTCGCCTTCCTCGCGACCTACACCACGGGGGTCTCCGCGGCGGGGAGGGTGCAGCACGCGCCGCTCGGGCGCGCGATGAAGGAGGCCGCGGAGACGGGCGACCGCGCGCGGCTGGAGTCGCTCCTCGAGCCTGTGCGGCGCGCGTCGGAGACCGTCCCCTTCGTGAAGGGCCTCGTCGACGCGGGCGACATCTTCCAGCCCCTCGCCTGGAGCGCCGCGCGCGCCTACGCCTTCCTCAAGGCCGCGCCCGACTGCGAGGCCGCGGGCGTCTCCGTCCGCCTCCCCGACTGGTGGAACCCCCGCGCCCCCGCGCGCCCCGCCGTCCGCGTGCGCGTCGGCGCCGAGCACCGGGAGCGCCTCTCCCTCGACGCGCTGCTCGATTTCTCCGTCGAGCTCGCGCTCGGCGACGAGGCCCTCACGCCCGACGACCTCGCCGTGCTCCGCGCCGCAGGCACCGGGCTCGTCAACCTCCGCGGCCGCTGGGTGGAGGTCGACGCGGGGCGCCTGGAGGCCCTCCTCGCGCGGTGGCGCGACGTGCAGCGGAGCGCGCGCGACGGGCTCTCCGTCCACGAGGCCCTCCGCCTGCTCGCCGGCGCCGCCCCCGCGGAGCTCGACCCCGCGCTCGTCGACGAGGGCGCCGCGGCGTGGGTCCGCGTCGAGCCCGGGCCCTGGCTGCGTGACCTGCTGCGCGGCCTGCGCGACCCGGGCGGCCTCGGCGACGTCGACCCCGGCAAGGCCCTCACGGCGAAGCTCCGGCCCTACCAGGAGCACGGCCTGCGGTGGCTCTGGCTCCTCCGCACGGTCGGCCTCGGGGGCTGCCTCGCCGACGACATGGGGCTCGGCAAGACGCTCCAGGTGATCGCGCTGCTCGCGGTGGAGAAGAAGCACCAGCGGAAGGCCGCGCCGCCGAGCCTCGTGGTGGCGCCGGCGTCGCTGCTGGCCAACTGGCGCGCGGAGCTCGCCCGCTTCGCGCCGTCGCTCCGCGTGGGCACCGCGCACCCCTCCGCGGGCGCCGAGGCGCCGCCCGACGACGGGGCCGGGTGGGGCGACGGGCTCGACGTCGTGGTGACCAGCTACGGCATGGTGGCCCGCGCCGCGTGGCTCCGCGAGCGCCCGTGGAACGTCGTGGTGATCGACGAGGCGCAGGCGATCAAGAACGCCGACACGAAGCAGTCGCGCGCGGTGAAGTCGCTCCGCGGCGCCGCCCGCCTCGCGCTCACGGGCACGCCCGTCGAGAACCGCCTCGGCGACCTCTGGTCGCTCTTCGACTTCCTCCAGCCGGGCCTTCTGGGCGGCGCGAAGAGCTTCTCGCGCTACGCGAAGGCGCTCGCGGGGGAGGGGTCGCGCGAGGGCTACGGGCCCCTGCGGCGCCTCGTGGGGCCGTACATCCTGCGGCGCCTCAAGACCGACAAGCGCGTCATCGCCGACCTGCCCGACAAGACGGAGGTGACGGCGTGGTGCTCGCTCACCGCGCTCCAGGCGAAGCTCTACGCCGAGGTGATCGCCGACCTGAAGCGCAAGCTCTCCGACGCGGCCGACCCGGCGGCGCGGCGGGGGGCGGTGCTGGCGTCGCTCACGCGCTTCAAGCAGGCGTGCAACCACCCCTCGCAGCTCACGGGCGACGGGCGCTTCGACCCGGGCGCGAGCGGCAAGTACGCGCGGCTGCGCGAGCTCGCGGAGGAGGTCGCCTCGCGCGGCGAGAAGGCGCTGGTGTTCACGCAGTTTCAAGAGATGACGGGCCCGCTGGCGGCGCTGCTGGCGGGGGTGTTCGGCGCGGCGGGGGTGGTGCTCGACGGCAAGGTGCCGGTGAAGCAGCGGGCGAAGCTGGTGGCCGCCTTCCAGAGCGACCCCAACGTCCCCTTCTTCGTGCTGTCGCTGAAGGCCGGGGGCACCGGGCTGACGCTCACCGCCGCCCAGCACGTCGTCCACTTCGACCGCTGGTGGAACCCCGCGGTGGAGAACCAGGCCACCGACCGCGCCTACCGCATCGGGCAGCGGCGCAACGTGATGGTGCACCGCTTCGTGTGCCGCGGCACGTTGGAGGAGAAGATCGACGCGATGCTCACGAGCAAGCGGGCGCTGGCCGACGCCGTCCTCGACGCGCCGGGCGGCGCCGAGGTGAACCTCACCGCGCTCTCCGACGACGAGCTGATGAAGGTGGTCTCCCTCGACCTCGCGCGCGCCCTTGACGAGGGGTGAGGTCGGGAGCTCTCATCACGCCCATGGCGAGATGGAGCAGCCGAGAGCGCTACAGCGCCTCACAGTGGGCCCCGTACGTGCCCGTGGCCGCGCGCCGCGCGACGGCCGACAAGGCGATGGCGGCCCGGAAGAAGAAGGGCCTCCCGGTCGAGCCCGTGTCGGTGACGGGGCGCGCGATGGCGACCACCTTCTGGGGCAAGCAGTGGTGCGACGCGCTGGAGTCCATGGCGGATTTCTCCAACCGCCTCCCGCGGGGGAAGACGTACCTCCGCAACGGCTCCGTGGCGCACCTGGGCATCTCCAAGGGGCGCGTCGAGGCCCTCGTGAGCGGCTCGTCGCTCTACACGGTGCAGGTGACGGTGACGCCGCTCCCGGCCGACCGCTGGAGGCGCCTGCGGGAGTCGTGCGCGGGGCGGGTGGGCTCGCTGCTCGAGCTGCTCCAGGGCAAGGTGTCGGGCGAGGCGATGGGCGCGCTCACGCACAGCAAGGACGGGATGATCCCCCGCGCGTCGGAGCTCAACGCCGCGTGCTCGTGCCCCGACGGGGCCTACGTGTGCAAGCACGTCGCCGCGGTGCTCTACGGCGTCGGGGCGCGCCTCGACACGAAGCCCGACCTCCTCTTCGTGCTCCGCGGCGTCGACATGAACGAGCTCGTCGCCGAGGCCGGCCGCCGCGTGGGCGCGCGGGTGGCCTCCCCGCGGGCGATCGAGGCGAGCGACGAGGCCCTCGCCGACCTGTTCGGCATCGACCTCGACGGCGCCGTCAGCGCGTCGCCCGCGGCCGCGCCGAAGAAGGCCGCCGCGCCGAAGAAGGCCGCCGCGCCGAAGAAGGCCGCGCCGAAGAAGGCGCCCGCGGCCGCGCCGAAGAAGGCCCCCACACCCGCGCGGGAGTACACCGCGGGGGAGCTGAAGGCGCTCGGGCACACGCCGGGCGCGGTGAAGAAGATGCTGGCGGAGGGGAAGCTGGAGCGCGTGAGCTACGGCTGGTACCGCTTCACGGCGTAGCGCTCAACTGAACAGGTCGATCCGGTCGCCGTAGATGGGGAACTGCCGCGCCACCTCGGAGGACTCGACGCCCGCGAGCCGGCGCAGCGCCGTGTGGATCGCCTTGGGGTTGAGCTTCCGCGTGCTCGCGTCGCTGACGGCGAGGGTGGTGTAGTCGAGGCCGCGCGCGCGCTGGGCCTCGTTGCTGGCGCCGATCACCCGATCGCCGCGCACGCCCGCGCCCATCATCAGCATGCTGGTGACCGACCAGTGGTCCTTGCCCATCTGGGCGTTGTAGACGGGCGTGCGGCCGAAGTCCGAGCCGACGACCACGGTGACCTTGTCGGCGAGGCCGAGCATGTCGACGCGGTCCATGAGCTGGTCGACGCCCTGGAGGAGGCGCGAGAGGGCGGCGCCCTGGTTGGTGTCGTGCTGGCCGTGGGTGTCGAAGCCGCCGACCGCGAGGTTGGCCGCCGCCGTCACGCCGGCCTGGTAGGCCGCGAGCGCCACCATGCCCTGGCGCAGGATGGGGTTCTGCGTCCGCCCGAGCACGTCGTTGCCGGGGAGGAACTGCATCAGCCGCTCGAGGAGGTTCGACCCGGCGCGCGTGGCCGCGAGCTGGCGCAGGGAGTTCTCGTAGGCGAGCAGGGTGGACTGGTCGGCCTGGGCGAGGGTGCGCTCGCGCTGGTAGCGGCGGATGCGCTGGTACGACGCCTCGGAGAGGTAGCGGGCCTGCTCCATGGAGGGGTCGGTGCGGTTGGGGTACGCGATGCGCCCGATGGTGTCGAGGCTCGGCAGGCGCGCGAGGGGCACCACGCCGACGGTGTTCTCGTAGCCGCCGTTGCTGAGGAAGCCGAGCGGGCGGCCAGGCGCGAGCGCCGCGGCGATGATGGCCGCGAGCGGGGGGTAGCCGTCCTCCAGGCGCCCCGACCACGTGAAGCGGTTGCCCGAGTCGTGGTTGACCGTCTGCGTGTCGACCCCGTTCAGCACCAGCAGCCGCGAGTGGAACTTCTCGAAGAAGCGCTGGTTGCTGTAGCCGTCGGCGTAGGTGATCGGCGCGTACGGGATGTTGCCCGCCGACCGGATCGCGCTCGGCATGAACTGGTGGTTGATGTCCCCGCCCTTCGGGTCGCAGACCATCGTCGGGTCCCAGCCGCCGCCCGCGTCGATCATCAGGAAGAAGCGGCCCGTGTAGGGCTCCGAGTTGGACGACGGCGGCATCGGCTGCGCATCGAGCATCCGGCGCGTGCCGGGGGCGACGCCGGCGGCGAGGCCGGCGAGCACGCCCAGACCGAGAAATTTCCTTCGCTCCATGGTGCGCGTCTCCCTCACTGGTACAGGAAGCGGTGGTCCGAGAAGAGGTACGTGAGCACGGTCATCCACGCGCGCACGGTGCCGTTGGGGTCGGCGACGATCATCCGCTCCATCGGCAGCCGCACGCCGTCGACCGGCGAGCCCTGCGCGCGGCACGGGTCGGGCAGGAAGTTCGTCTGGCTCGTCTCGCGCCACGTCTCGGCGAAGAGGCCGTAGGTGCGCGTCACCTCGGGGTCGTCGACCGAGAGCCGCTCGCCGAGGATCGCCTCGTGCAGCCACGCGATGTTCTGCCGGATCTGCGCGACGCTGCCGGGCACCGGCTGGCCGCCCGACTCGGGCACCGTGTCGATGCGCACGTGGCGGAAGAAGCGCCGGTCGGCCTGCGGGAAGGAGAAGTCCCAGGCCGTCGCGCGGCACGCGACCTCGGTCGCCATGCGGTGCGCGATGCCCGTGATCACCCCGCTCGGGTCGGTGGCGCGCCGCACGATCGTGTCGGAGTTGATGCCGCCGTACGGGTAGTAGAAGTCGTTGAGCAGCCAGGAGTCGTTGCGGCCCGGCGTCTTCGACCAGGTGAAGCCCGTGATCGCGCGGATGCGCCGGTCGAGCAGCTCGGGGGTGAGCAGCATCGCGGTGCCGATGCCCGCGTGGGCGGTGCGCCCGGCGAGGTCGGTCACGCCGACGGCGGCGGTGGCGCGGTAGAGCGGGGACTTGAGCATCTCCACCAGGGCCGCCTTGAAGTTCATGTTGGAGGCGGTGAGGCGGCGGGCGATGGCGCGGAGGGCGCGGTCCTGCTCGTTCCACGCGGAGGCGCGGGCGGCGTAGAGGGGGTCGGCGGTGTCGGTCGGGTACACCAGCGGCTCGCGGCCCGTCAGCGACTTGTAGATGAAGCGCACCGTCGACATCGCGAAGCGCGGGTCGGACACCACCCGCTGCGCCAGCCACCGCACGCCCGCCGAGTAGCTCGACGCCGGCATGTTCTCCCCCGAGAAGCCCGGCGGGAACATGTCGGCGTACCACGTCGCGCTCGCCCGGTAGCGCCCGGGGACGTTGCTCGGCGGGAAGGCGCGGAAGGCGCCCGCGATCGGGTCGTTCATCCGGTGGCAGGTGACGCAGGGCGCGTAGTTGAGCGTCGGCGTCTGCACCAGGGCCTCGCTCGCCGTCGGGTCGAGCGGGCGCTCGCCCACGCGCAGGATGTCCGTCCCGAGGAAGTACGACTGGACGATGCGCGCGCGGTGGCGGTTGCGGTTGGTCTCCGTGGTGGGGTACCGCGCGAGGAAGGCCGGCGTCGTCAGCACGCCCGCGTGGGGGTACTCCGAGCGCTCCTCCCGCACGAGCTCGCGCATGTTGTTGTTGTTGCGGTACTCCCGCCACGTGTAGGTGATGCGCGCGGGGAGCACGTCGTTGGACGTGTACGAGTCGAAGCGCACCTGGTCGCCCACGCCGTACACGTTGGCCGACGGCGCGTTCACCATCACGTAGTCGGCCGTCAGGATCTCCGAGAACGGGCGGTTGTTGCGGACGATGTAGTCGAAGAGGTTGACCGGCTCCTGCGCCACCGCGTTGTTGGCGCGCTTGAAGAACTCCCGCACGTCGCCGCACATCGCGTTGTCGCGGTCGCGCCCGCAGCAGTCGAGGCCCGACGTCGACGCCGCGCCGCCGTAGGCCCCGCGGTTGGGGAAGTCGTCGCCCGAGATGAGGTTGAGCGCCGGCTGCGTGCACCCGTCGTTGGTCAGGTAGCGGTCGGTGAGCATCAGGTCGTTCCACGCCGTGCGCCACCGCTGGTAGAAGGCCGGGTCCTCGAACATCGCGAGGGCGGCCTGCTCGAAGCCCTGCTCGCCGGCGCCCGCGCGGGCCAGCTCGGCCTCCGTCGGCAGCCGCCCGAGCATGTCGAGCGACGCCTTGCGCAGCGTCTGCCGCCAGTCGAGCATCACCACGCCCGACGGCGCCGCCACCGAGCCGAAGTCCCGGCACGCGGTCGCGTCGTCCTCGCTCTGCAGCCGCTCGACGAGGCCCTCGAGCGCGCGGTGCTCCGCCGTGCCCTCGTGGATCACCGCGCCGCCGCCGTGCTGCACCATCGACAGGGGCTTGGCCAGGATCGCCGCCGTCTGCCCCGAGCCCGTCGCGTAGCTCTGGTTCACCATCGCGATCACGCTCGCGAGGTTGGCGTCGGCGAAGTCGGGGAACGACGCCGGCAGCAGGATGAAGCGGGCGCCGTGGCCCTCGGCCTGCCCGCCCGGCGTGTGGCAGCCGACGCATTTGGTGGCCAGCACCGGGCCCCACACGTCGCGGAGGAAGTAGGCGCGCGTCGACTCGCAGCTCGCGCCCGGCTCGCCGATGTTGCCCTCGATGCAGCCCGACCCCAGCGCGGTGGTCGAGAGCAGCGAGAGCGCGGCGACGCGCGCGAGGCCGGAGCGCCAGGGGGTGCGTCGTTGGTTCACGGGGTGTGTGGTCTCCTTCGGGGCGTCGGTCACGGAGAGCCGCCGGACGATTCGGCGCATCCCCTGCGTCTCACGCCGGCGTTGCGCGGTCAAGGGTGGGCACGGCGCTGCAAAGCGCTTGTTTCATGGGCTGTCGGGGGCGGTGTGGGTGCCGGTGGGCGCGGCCTTGTGCCCCGGCCCGAGGCGCTCGTCGTCGATCGCGAGCGCGTGCCGCATGAGCCGCGTGAGCGCATAGCCCGACACGAGGAGCATCGTCGGGAGCACGAGGAAGATCACGGGCCGCGTGCCCATCGCGAACACCGCCCAGTCGTAGGTGCCGTGCACCGCGACCGCGGCCGCGAGGCCGAAGAGCGCCCACGCCACCTTGCGCGGCACCCACGCGGGCAGGAGCTCGGGGAGGTCGTCGAAGACGTCGGCCGCGGGGCTCCAGTCGTGGAAGCGCGCGCGCCCGAGGTAGTAGCCCATGATGCCCGACGCGACCGCGTGCATCGGGACGGCCGTCACCGCGCGCACCACGCCGAGCACCACGCCCTCGAGCGTGCCCGCGGCGCCGTGCTCGCTGCAGAGCGCGTCGATGCCCGGCACCGCGCAGAAGAGCGAGGCGAAGCGCGCGTCGACGTAGATGAGGTTCTCGAGCAGGCCGAAGCCGAGGGAGGCCGCGGCGGTGAAGAGGATCCCGTCCATCACCTCGTCGAAGCCCCGGCGCCAGGGCCACGCGAGCACCACCAGGAGCTTGGCGCCCTCCTCGGTGAGCGCGGCCACGAGGTAGGCGTCGAGGAAGCGCCCGCCCGCCAGCGCCCAGCTCCCGAGCAGGCGCTTCTCCGCCACCTCCAGCGCGGCCGCCGGCACGCACGCCGCGAAGCCGAGCGCCATCGTCGCGAACACCTCCCGCTTCGGCTCCGGGCGCGCCGCGTCGGCCCGCCGGAAGGCCATCAGCAGGGCCGCCACCGGGGCGACCGCGACGGCGAGGCCGGCCACCTCGATCGGGAGCGGTGGGTCCACGGCGGCGGACGCTACGCGCCCCGCGGGCGCGGACTCAATGACAACCGTCCGGGATTGCACTACAACCCCCGCCCCCCGAAATCGGAGACCCCCATAGACGCCATGAGCGACCCGCCGCGCCCCGCCGACCCCGACCTCGCCCGCGTCACCGCCGAGGAGGAGAAGACCCTCGCCCGCGTCCTGGCCAACGCCCGCACCGCGCGCGAGTCATCCCGCAAGGACTACGACCAGGAGCTCATCGAGCTGCGCGACGCGATCGGTGAGGCGCGCATGGAGGACGTGCCCGCGCTGCTCGCCGAGATGGAGCGCCTGCGCAACGTCGCCAGCCGCCGCGCCGAGGTGGTGACCGGCGCCGTCAACCCCGCCTCGCCCTACTTCGGGCACATGAAGCTCATGGAGGGCGGGCGCGTCCGCGACGTGCTCATCGGCAACGGGACGTACGTCGACATCGACAGCGGCGTGCGCATCGTCGACTGGCGCGACGCCCCGGTCTCGAAGATCTACTACCGCTACGGCGAGGGCGACCCCTACGAGGAGGAGATCGGCGGGCGCCTCGTCGAGGGCGAGGTGGCGATGCGCCGCGCGGTGGTGATCCGCGACTCGAAGCTGCGCCGCATCATCGCTCCGCAGGGCACCTACTACCACGTGAAGGGCGCGTGGACGCGCGGCGACGAGGGCCCCGCGAAGCTCGAGGGCGGCCAGCTCTCCGCCGTGCGCCCGCCCACCGAGGAGGAGCGCCGCGCCGCCGCCAACCGCAAGGGCCGGCTCGGCGCCGGCGTCGAGGGCCGCGAGGACCACCACCTGCCGGAGATCCCGGCGCTCATCGACCCGCGGCAGTTCGAGCTCATCACCAAGCCCCACTCGGGGATCGTGCTCATCCAGGGCGGCGCCGGCAGCGGCAAGACCACCATCGGCCTGCACCGCATGGCGTGGCTCGCCTTCAACCAGCCCAAGCGCTTCGCGCCCGACAAGATGCTCATCGTGGTGTTCAACCGCGCGCTGGCGTCGTACATCGTGCGGGTGCTGCCGGCGCTCGGGGTCGAGGGCGTGCAGGTGGCCACGTACGCCGAGTGGATCTCCCGCGCCCGCCAGCGCCACGTCTCCCGCGCGCCCGACGCGTACTCCGACGACACGCCCGCGGCGGTGACGCGGCTGAAGAAGCACCCGCTGATGCTCAAGCTCATCGACGCGCGCGCCGCGAAGGAGGAGGCCGCCGCGAAGGAGGAGCTGCTCCGCGTGGCCGAGCGCACGGGCGTCGGCGAGGCGGTGGGGCGGGCGTGGGCCGCGCTCGACGGGTCGCCGCTCTCGCGCCGCGTCGCCGGGCTGATGCAGTGGCTCCGCGGCGAGCGCGAGCTCGGCGGCGTGGCGGGCCCCTCGCTCGGCTCCCGCGCCGCCCACGACCTCCAGAAGCCCCTCGACCGCTGGAACCGCCGCGCCCGCGACGTGGTGTGGGACTGGGCCGAGCTCGTCACCGACGCCAAGGCGATCGCCGCGGCCGCGGCCGCGCACGCGCCCGGGGAGTTCAGCGCCGACGAGATCGCCGGCGCGGTGCGCTGGTCGAGCGAGCGCGCGGCCCGGTGGGTCCACGCCGAGCGCGACGAGGACGACGAGGAGACCGAGGCGAAGGAGGGCCGCCGCGCCGCCCGCGCCGAGCGCGCCGAGCGCCGCGCCGCCCGCGCGAAGGAGCGGGGCGAGCGCCGCGACGAGGGCACCGAGCGCGAGGAGCTCGCCGCCGGCGAGGCCGTCGAGGAGGCCCGCGAGAGCGTCCGCTCGTGGCGCGAGGACGGCCGCGACGAGGAGGGCGACGACCACCTCGACGACGACGCCGGGCCCGCGGTGGGCGCCGACGGCGTCGCCGAGGACGACGAGGCCCCCACCATCGACCCCGAGGACGACGCGCTCCTCATGCGCATCTACCAGGTGAAGCGCGGCGCGCTGCGCGGCCCCGCCAAGCAGCCCCTGCGCTACGAGCACGTCTTCATCGACGAGGCGCAGGACCTCTCCCCCGTCGAGCTCGCCGTCGTGATGGACACCGCCTCCGACGACCGCTCGGTGACCCTCGCCGGCGACACCGCGCAGCGGCTCCACATGGACAACGGCTTCACCGACTGGCGCGGCGTCCTGGGCGACCTCGGGCTCCAGGGCGTCGCGGTCGAGCCCCTGCGCATCGGGTACCGCTCGACGATGGAGGTGCTCGCCTTCGCCCGCGCCGTGCTCGGCCCCCTCGCCGACCCGGAGCCCCCCCTCGCCACCCGCCACGGCGCCCCCGTCGAGCTCCACGCCTTCCCCGACATCGGGTCGGCGGTGGCCTTCCTCGGCGAGGCCCTGCGCTCGCTCAGCCTCGACGAGCCGCGCGCCAACGTCTGCGTCATCGCCCGCGACCCCGAGCGCGCCGACCTCTACTTCCACGGCCTCGAGCGCGCCGAGATCCCCCGCCTCTCGCGCGTGCGCGACCAGGACTTCTGCTTCCGCCCCGGCGTCGAGGTCACCGACGTCCGCCAGGTGAAGGGCCTCGAGTTCGACTACGTGATCCTCGTCGACGTCACCGCCTCGCAGTACCCCGCCGACGACGAGTCCCGGCACCTCCTGCACATCGGCGCCACGCGCGCCGCCCACCAGCTCTGGGTCGTCTCCACCGGCACCCCCTCGCCGCTGCTGCCGGCCTACATGTTCGACGACCCCTCGTTGTAGCCCTGCTGAAAATCGAAAGACCCTCGCGGGAGCATCGGGATTTCCTCTTGAAAGGAAGGATTCCGATGGCTTAGAGGCTTCGCGTAACGCGCGTCGGGTGCGACGCGCGCGCCGAAACTTCTCGCACGAAGGGTGTTTCGCTCATGAAGACCTCCCCGTCCGCGCTCCGCGGCCTCGCCTTCACCCTCACCGGGCTCACCTTCGGCGTCGCAGCGCAGGCGCAGCAGCAGCCCGCGCGCCCCGCCCAGCCCGCCCGCCCCGCAGCCCAGCCCGCCCGCCCCGCCGCGCAGCCCGCGGCCCCCGCTGCGCAACCCGCCGCGCCCGCGGCCCAGCCCGCGGCCCCCGCGGCGACGACCACGGCGCCTGCGGCTGCGGCGGTCGCGCAGGGGGCGGCGGCCGCGGTGGCCGCGCAGCCCGCGGCGTCGGGCGCGACGCTCCGGCTCGCGGTGTCGGCCGAGCTCAACGGCCGCGTGGCGTCGGCCGCGTGCGGCGACGGCGCGCCGGCCCCCGCGGTGGCCGCGCTCGCCGCCGACCTCGCGGGCGAGCAGGGCGCGCCTCGTGCTCGACACCGGCGACTTCGTGGGCTCCTCGGCGATGGGCCGCTTCGCCGCGACGCACGACGCCGCCGCGCTCGCCTCGGCCGCGTCGGCGATGGGCATCCGCGCCACCGCCCTCGGCCACCGCGACCTCGCGATGCCGCGCGACCAGCTCGTCGCCGTGGCCGCCGCGATGCGCGCGCGGAGCATCCCCTACGTGGCCACCAACCTCGCGTGCGAGGGCGCGGCGAGCGCGCTCTGCGACGCGTTGGTCGACGCCGGCGACGCGCCCCTGGTGCTCGACACGCCGCAGGGCCGCGTGGCCTACCTCGCGGTGCTCGGGCCCAGCACGCTGCGCTACATCGCGCACGACCGGGCGGCGGGCGTGACGCTCCAGCCGGTGGCCGAGGCGATCGCGCGCGGCGTGGCGGCGGCCCGCGCGGCGGGCGCGCGCTGGGTGGTGGTGGCCCACGACCCCGACGGCCCGAGCGCGGAGGACACGGCGCTCTCGGTCGCGCGCGACCTGCCGGAGGAGGCGCGCCCCGACCTGATGCTGGTCAACGGCGCGAGCGATTTCATCTCCTCGATGGAGGCGTCGCGCAGCGGGGTGCCGGTGGTGATGACGCGCGCCGGCCGCGGCGTGGCGGTGGAGCTCGGCGGCCCGCGGCTCGCGCGCGAGGCTCGCCAGGGCGCGGCGCCGGCCGAGGTGGGCGCGCTCACCACGGGCACGCACGACTGGCTCTGCTCGACGCAGAACACGCCCCTCCGCGGCGGCCGGCTGACGGCGCCGCTCGAGCGCGACGCGTTCGCGGAGTTCCTGCTCAACGTGATGCGCGACGAAACGGAGACGGAGGTCGCGATCATGAACCGCGGCGCCGTCCAGGGCCGCGAGATCTTCCCGCTCAACGGCGGGCTCACGGCGCTGCACATGGCCTCGGCGCTTCCCTTCGACGACCGGATCTACGTCGGCCGGGTGAAGGGCTCGGTGCTCGCCGACCTCGCCACCTCGCCCCGCGCGGGGCGCTTCATCCTCCGCGGCATCACCACCGACGGCGGGGTGAAGATCAACGGCCGCGCGGTGGAGCCCGACACGATGTACCGGGTGGTGACCACGGGCTTCGTGTACGACGGCGGCGAGGGCGGGATCGGGGCCACCGACGGCGTCGAGCTCGAGGTGTACGGCTCGCAGGGGCCGCGGGAGTTCATCACCGCGTGGCTCGACCGGCCGCACGAGGGCGACATCACGCAGATCCCGGTCGACCCGGCGCGGCGGACGCGCTGGACGTTCAACGCCTCGCTCGACCTCGGCTTCCAGCTCGTCAACAGCGCCAACCCGGCCGGCGGGCGGATCGACGGCACCTCTATCGCGCCCTACAGCAACCCGCAGCTCTCGCGCAGCGACACGATGGCGCTGCGCGGCGACGCGCGCGTCTACGCCAACGCCAACAACCCCAACTGGGCCTGGCTCAACGACCTCCGCGCGCGCTACGGCCGCGCCAGCGTCGGCGGCGGCGACTTCAACGAGAACCTCGACATCATCGAGCTCAACTCCAACTTCCGCTACACGGGCTTCGCCTCGACGCCGCACTGGTACCTGCCGGCGCCCGACGTGAAGCTCCTGGTGGAGACCGAGTTCGACCGCCTCCCGCGCTCGGCCACGGTGCCCGACGCCGCCAACCCCCACCACCTCCGCGTCCAGCCGACGCTCGGCCTCGCCTTCACGCTCAACAGCTTCTTCTCCTGGCGCCTCGGCGCCGGCGTCGAGTGGCAGGAGCTCCTCGGCGACGCCGACCCCACCTACGTCTTCGTCGGCGAGGTGAAGCTCCTGCCCTACTCCCTCTTCACCTTCCGCGGCCGCTCGGTGACGTGGCAGGCCGAGCTCAAGGCGCAGGTGAACCAGGCCTTCAGCGACGCGCAGCCGGGCCCCACCGCCCGCGACTTCCTGCTCACCGGCAACACCCGCCTCGCGGTGCCGATCTTCCAGTCGCTCAACTTCACCATCACGTACGACACCTTCATGCGCCTCGCGCGCGGCAACGAGCTCGGCGTCTCCCACGACCTCACGCTCGGCCTCGCCTGGACGTGGGGCCGCGCCGTCCAGACCTTCCGCTGAGCGCCCCCGCGCCCCGCCTCCCCCGCCTCCCGCCCGCCCTTCACCCCGTAGAGGAGTCCTCCCCATGGCATCGATGCGCTTCAGCAACTTCGGCGGCATCCACCAGTTCGTGGTGGCGAGCGCCGCCGACCTCGAGCAGATCGACGCGCTCGACCCCGCCCGCTGGGCCGCCACCAGCGCGCCCCTCGCCGACCTGCACTGCGACGAGGGCTTCCTGAAGTACGTCGACGCCGAGTCGACCGGCCGCGTCCGCGTCGCGCAGATCGTCCGCGCCCGCGACTGGCTCTTCGAGCGCCTCGCCGACCGCGAGGTGGTGAAGGGCCGCCACGAGTCGATCAAGCTCGACGCCATCAAGGACGAGAAGCTCCGCGCCGCCGCCGTGCGCGTCGACCGCGAGCAGAAGGCCGAGGACGCTTCGAAGATCTCCCTCGCCGACGTGCGGGCGTTCAAGGGCGGGTATTCGAAGTTCCTCGCCAACGGCGACGGCGTGGTGCCGCCCGACGTGGTGCCGGAGGCCGAGGTCGCCGCCTTCCTCAAGGACGTGATCGCGGTGGTGGGCTCGGTGAAGGACCGCGGCGGCGGCGACGGCGTCGACACGGCGCTGCTCGAGAAGTTCAAGGCCCAGGGGCGCGCGTACCTCGACTGGAAGGGCAAGGCGAAGGCCGCCGCCGCGTGGGGCGACGACACCGCCGGCGCGTCGGCCCTCTGCGCGAAGCTCGACGCGAAGCTCGAGGAGTACTTCCTCCACTGCGACCTCCTGCGCCAGGAGGCGCCCGCCGAGGCGACCCTCAAGCTCAAGGAGGACGAGGTCCGCGCCCTCCGCGCGAAGGACGCCGCGGCCATCGAGGCCTACCTCAAGGCCTCGCCCCTCGCGGCCCCCAACGCCCGCGGCGTGCTCGACCTCAACGCCGCCGTCAACAGCCTCTACGCCGCCGACTTCGCCGACCTGCGCGCGAAGGTGCTCGGCCGCGCCCTCGGCGGCGACGTGAGGGAGCTCACCCGCGACGCGTGGCGCAAGGCGAAGGGCACCTTCGACGCCTGGCGCGCCTACGAGTCGTCGAAGCCCGCCGAGCCCTTCGACCCCGTCGCCGACAAGCTCGCGGCCTACCTCGACGGCCCGCTCCCGGGGCGCGTCGCGCACTACGTCGAGCTCGACAAGGCCGCCGCGCCCGAGCTCGCCGAGGTCGACAACCTCGAGAAGCTGCTCCTCTACGTGCGCTGGCTCGTCGAGCTCGCCAACAACTTCGTCAATTTCTCCGCGATCTACCGCCCCTCGGAGACGGCGCTCGTCGAGATGGGCTCGCTCGTCATCGACGGCCGGCGCCTGGACTTCTGCGTCCAGGTGCACGACCGCGCGGCCCACAAGGCCGTCGCCTCCGAGAGCCTCATCTTCCTCGTCTACGCGAAGATCATGGAGAAGGAGGCGGGCGGCGCGACCTTCGAGGTGGTGGCGCCCGTCACCGGTGGCGAGAAGGGCCGCCTCCGCCCCGGCAAGCGCGGCGTCTTCTACGACCGCGAAGGCAAGGAGTGGGACGCGCAGATCGAGGAGATCGTCGAGAACCCCATCTCCGTCCGCGAGGCGATGTACGCGCCCTTCCGCCGCGCGTGGGCCTTCCTCAACGAGAAGTTCGAGTCGTGGGTCGACTCCGCGAGCGAGGCGCAGCAGAAGGCCCTCTCCGACAAGACCGAGGAGGCCGCGACGACCGCGCAGCGCAACGCCGAGGAGGCCGCCGAGCGCGCCCGCCAGCCCCCGCCCGCCGCGCCCGCGGCCGGAGCGGCGCCCGCGGCCGCGGCGCCCGCGTCGGAGGGGCTCAACATCAACGCCCTCGTCGTCGGCGGCGGCGTGGCCCTCGCCGGATTGGGCGCGGTGCTCGCGGGCCTCGTCAACATGCTCACCAGCCTCTCGGGCTGGGCGGCGATCCTCGGGGTGGTGGCCGCGGTGCTCGCGCTCTCGGCCTTCACCGCGTGGCTCAAGCTGCGGCGCCGCGACATGAGCGTGCTGCTCGAGGCCAACGGGTGGGCCGTCAACGTGCACACCAAGGTCACCGCGCGCATCGCCAAGGTGTTCGCGTACACGCCCGACCTGCCGAAGGGCGCGACGATGGACGTGACCGACGCGCTCCCCGAGGCCGAGGACGAGGGCGGCGGGGGCGGGGTGTTCTTCCTGCTGCTGATCGTCGCGGGCGCCTCGCTCGTGGCGTGGGCCCACTTCTACAAGCACTGGTTCTGAAGGGGGATCGCGACGCCGGGCGCTCGACGGGGCGCCCGGCGGAGGGGGATATGCTCCGTCAGTCCTTCGCGGGCCGGAGCAGGCGCCCGAGGAGGGCGACGTTGGACAGGGCGAGGGCGGCGAGGAAGGTCACCAGGAACGGCGCCCACACCACCGAGCGGGGCGTGGCGCCGTCGACCAGGAGCCAGGTGTTGCCGCTGACGCGCCCGTCGAGGTGGCCCCGCACGAACGCGCCCACCCCCGCGTAGCGCCCGCCCGCCGCGCGGAAGGGGATCAGCCGCCCCTGGAACTCCCCGCGCCGCAGCGCCTCGACCCCCGCGGCGTCCTGCGACACCTGCACGTACACCGCCTCGCGCCCCTCGCGCCCCGCCACGGGGAACACCAGGTGCTGCCCCGGGAAGATCCAGCGCGAGTAGTTGACCGCGCCCGCCATCGAGGGCGCCGCGCGCAGCGTCACGAGGCGGTTGGACCCCGCGAGCGCCGGCTGCGCGGAGACGCCCGCGCCGAGGTCGACCGGCTGCGACGAGGCCATCGCGTAGGCGACGTCGTCGCGAAACTGGAAGGCCAGGAAGAGGGACATCGCCGAGACGGCGGAGAGGAGGGCGCCGAGCACCCGGCGGCGCGCGCGCGGCGGGGCCGGCAGGTCGGCCATCATCTCGTCGACGACGTCCGCGGTGCCCGGCGGCGGCGGGGCGGGGAGGTCGTCTGCGTTCGTGATCGTGTTGGACATCGATGCTCTCCGCTTCGTTGGGAGGAGGTGCGCCCGGCGCCCTCCCGGGGAGGATAACGCGTCCGCGGGGGGCGCGAAACCCTGCAAAAGTCATCGGACAACGGAGGGAGGGGCGCGTTCCTTGAGTCGGCGCGGGTCGCGGTCGCGGAGGAGGAGCAGGCGCAGGGCCGCGGCGGCCGGCGGGAGGCGCTCGACCCCGCGGTGGGCCAGCGAGAGCGTGCGGACCACGGGGGTCTTCGGGTGGGCCACCTCCACCAGCCGGCCCTGCGCGAGGTCGCTCTCCACCGCGAAGCGCGAGAGCAGCGCCACCCCGACGCCCGCCCGCACGTGGCCCTTCACCGCCGCGATGCTCGAGAGCTCCATCACCACCTCGGCCTCCGGGAAGTGCCGGTCGAGCAGCTCCCGCGTCGAGGCCCCGCGCGGGAAGGTCACGAACGGCGCCCCCTTCGCCTTCAGCCCCGGCGCCGCCACCAGCACCAGCGCGTCGTCCCGCCAGAACTCTCCCCCACCACCGGGCACCACCGCGAGGTCGACCTCCCCGCCCCGCACCGCGTCGAGCAGCGCCTCGCGCAGCCCCTCGCGCAGTCGCACCCGAATCGCAGGGTGCGCCTCGCGGAAGCGCTTGATGTACCCCGGCAGGAGGTACGTGCACACCGTCGCCCCCGCGCCCAGGCGAACCTCGCCCGCTTGCAGCCCCGCCACCTCGGCCACCGCCCGCTCGGCCTCCGAGAGCGCCGCCATCACCGCCCGCGCGCGCGGCACCAGCGCATCGCCGCACGCCGTCGGCGACGCACCGCCGCGCCCCCGCGCGAGGAGCTTCGCGCCGAGCCGATCCTCCAGCCGCCGGATCGACGCGCTCAACGCCGGCTGCGTCAGCCGCGCCCGCCGCGCCGCCTCGGTGAACGTCCCGTGCTCCACCACCAGCAGGAAGTGCCGCAGCTCGTCGACCATAAACGCCATCTATCACAACCGCGCATCGAATCGATTGGCCCGATGGCCCACGAGGACCCAAAGAATGCCCCGTGAAAGGAACACGGTGGCGCTCATGGCGCTGATCCCGCTCGGGGTCCTCGCGGGGATCCTCACGACCATCGCCGGCCTCGGCGGCGGCATCCTCCTCCAGGTCGCGCTCTCACTCGCGGTCGGGCCGCGCGAGGCGCTCGCGATCACCGCGCCGGCGCTGCTCGTCGGCAACCTCCACCGCGCCTTCCTCTACCGCGCGAGCGTCGACCGCGCGGTCGCGCGGGCCTTCGTCGCGGGCGCGCTGCCCGGCAGCCTCGCCGGGGGCCTCGCCGCGGTGGTGCTCCCCGCCTGGGCGATGCAAGCGCTGATGGTGACGATGGCCGGCCTCGCCGTCGCGCGGCACTTCGGGTGGTGGCGCTGGCGCCCGTCGCCCGCGGTGATGGCGCCCGCGGCGGCCGGCATCGGCGCGATCTCCGCCACGTCGGGCGGCGCGGGGCTGCTCGTCTCGCCGCTGATGCTCTCCGCCGGGCTCACCGGCGAGGGCTACGTCTCCACGGTCGCGGTGGGCGCGGTGGCGATGCACCTCGGGCGCCTCGCGGCCTACTCCGCCGGCGGGATGGTGAGCGCGCGCACCCTCGGGCTCGCCGGCGCCCTCACGGTCGCCATCCTCGCGGGCAACGCGATCGGCGCGAGGCTCCGCGCGCGCATCCCGGCCGCCGCCGCGCCGCGGATCGAGCTCGGCGCCCTCGGCGTCGCCACGGCCCTCGCGCTCGCCGGCGTCGCGCGCTGATGGCGCTTGCCATCGCGTCGCGCGGACGACTACCCTCCGGGGTCGCGCCCGGGCGGAGCGGCACTGCCCTGAAGCGGGCGCCACCCCCCTCCGCGCGACCCACCACCCCCCGAGGACGGCGATGCGTACCCACAGACTCTTCCCGCGGCTCGCGCTGCTCGCGTGCCTCTCGCTGAGCGCCGCCGCGGTCGGCTGCGACGACGAGAACGACCCGGCCACCCACGTCAAGAAGCTCAACGCCGACAACCGCCGGCCCGCCGCGATGCGCAAGCTCCGCGAGCTCTTCCAGTCGCGGCTGTCGATGACGCGGCCGCCCAACAACGTCGCCGACCCGGCCGTGAAGTCCTTCCTCGACGCGGCGCTGCCCGCCGTGGCCGAGTCCTTCATCGCGCACCCCGAGGAGGTCTCCACCCGCAAGGAGGCGATCGACATCCTCGCCGGCGCGCACGACCCGCGCGCGGTGCCGGCGCTGCTGAGCGCGCTCAACTTCCACGTCGGCAACACCGACTCCGAGCGCGTCGCGCTCCAGGCCGCGCAGGCGCTCCGCGAGCTGCACCCCACCACCCCCGCGGCCGTGCAGGGCCTCCTCGGCGCCATCGACCGCGCCAGCGCCAACTCGGGCAACAGCCCCGCCATCCGCGAGCAGGTGGTCTACGCCCTCGGCGCCATCAAAGACCGCTCGGCGGTCGACACGCTCAAGCGCCTCCTCCAGCGCCCGATCCGCGACCAGGAGATCCGCACGGCGCGCGCCACCGCCGACGCGCTCGGGCAGATCGGCGACCCCGCCGCGGCCGACGCGCTGGTGTACGGGCTCTACCTCAACATCCGCTCGGGCTCGTCGCGCGCCAACGCCTTCAACAACTGCGCGCGCGCCCTCGTGCTGCTCGGCCCCGACGCCGCCGTGCCGCGCCTGATGGCCACCATCTCGGGGGAGAACGTCCTCGTCAACGACCTGCTCCGCTCGTACGAGACCGAGCCGGGCATGCCCGCGATGCCGCCGGGCTTCATGAAGTCGCAGGCGATCGATGTGCTGCGCAACTTCGCCGACCCGCGCGCCATCGACGTGCTGCTCGGCCTCGTGCGCAACCGCCAGGAGCCCGCCAACGTCCGCGCCGCCGCGGCCGAGACGGTGGCCTACACCGCCCTCGGGCTCCCGCGCGACGACGCGCGGCGCGCCACTGTGTTCGACGCGCTGGTCACCGTGCTCAACGAGGCCGCCCCGGGGACGCCCGAGGACATGGCCCCCTCGGTGGCGCCCGCCCTGGTCGTGCTCGGTGACCCGCGCGCCCCGGGCGTGCTGATGCGCCGCATCTCGGCGCGGGAGATCGCCGCGCCCGACGCGGTGGCCTTCCGCATGTCGCTGCTCATGCCGCTGGCGAGCGCCGTGCGCCACGCGGACTTCGACGGCTTCGACCGCCTCGCCACCGCGGCCCAGCAGCAGCTCGACGGTCTCATCCAGGCCAACCCCGACGGCGAGTCGGAGATCCGCCCCGTGCTCACGCAGCTCACGGCGATCCGCGCCGTGGCGGCGGTGGCGCACGACTGCGAGGACGGGCAGATCGCCTGCTACCAGCAGAAGCTCCAGGACCAGGACAAGAACGTCATCCGCAAGGCCGCGTACATGATCGCGTGGACGGGCGGGGAGAACGTCGAGGCCCGCAACGCGCTGCTGGCGCGGGCCGACATCCCCGACATGATCGTGCGCCGCTCGATCAACACCGCGATCGACTCGCTCTCGCCGCACGGGTGCCAGGAGTGCGTGACGCGTCTCCGCGCGATCATGGACGCCGAGGAGGGCCAGGAGAGCAAGTCGGTGATGCACCTCGAGGCGCAGATGCTCATCGCGCGCCTGAACAACCGCCACTGATTGCCCGCGCCCCCTTCGCCCTGATAACGTGCCCGCCGTGATCCGCCTGGAGGTCGAGCAGGGCGACGCGCGCGGCCGCCTGCTCGAACGCGACGCCGCAGAAATCACCCTCGGGCGAGCCCCCCAGGCCGACCTCGTCCTGCCCGACTGGCACATCTCGGGCTCGCACGGGTCGTTCGTCGTGCACCCGGAGACGGGGGCGCTGCGCTACCGCGACCACAAGAGCACCAACGGCTCGCGCGTGCGCCGCGGCACCGCGCTCCTGTCGGTCGACGCCTCGTGCCAGCACGAGCTCGAGCTCCAGCCCGGCGACCGGCTGCTCCTCGGCGACCCCGAGCACCCGGTGGTGCTGAAGGTCACGTACGTGCCCGCGCACCCGCGGCCCCTCGCGCCGGGCGAGACGGCCCCGACGCTCCCGCCGGGCTTCAGCGGGCTGCGCGCGCCCGTCATCACCCCCGTCGGCGCGGCGCCCGTCGCGCCCGCGCCCGCGCCTTCGCCTCCGCCCGCGCCTTCGCCTCCGCCCGCGCCCGCACCCGTCGCGCCCGCACCGGTCGCGCCCGTCGCGTCGGAGCCCGAGTCGCGCGTGGTGGCGCTGCGGCCGGTGACGGCGGTGGGCGAGGTGGGGCGCGCGCTCGAGGGCGACCCGGTGTCGCTCAAGACGCTGCTGGCGTCGACGCGCGAGCTGTCGGCGGCGCTCGAGCTCGACGAGGTGCTCGACGCGATCGAGCGGGCGGTGTTCGAGACGGTGCCGCGGGCGACGCACCTGACGGTGGTGCTGCGCGACGAGAGCGGGGGCGAGAAGGCCGAGTACGTGCCGGTGACCACGCGGGTGCGCGGGGCGCAGGGCGCGACCGAGCCCATCCCCACGGCGCGGAGCGTGGTGCGCAAGGTGATCGAGCAGCGGGCGGCGGTGCTCGCGGCCGACGCGCTGCGCGAGGTGGGCGAGACGGCGAGCATCATGGGGGCGCGGATCCTCTCGACGATGGCGGTGCCGTTGTGGAAGGGCGACGACATCCTCGGGGTGCTCCAGGTCGACAACCGCGCGAGCGCGGGCATCTTCAAGGAGCGCGACCTCGACCTGCTGATGCTGGTGGCGCAGCAGGCGTCGCTCGGCGTGGCCAACGCGCGGCTCTACCGCCGGGTGAAGTTCGCCGAGGCCAGCGCGCGGAGCGAGAACAGCTTCCTCAAGCAGCGCGCGCAGAAGCGCTTCGAGGGGATCATCGGCGACGCGAGCGCGATGCGGCAGCTCTTCGAGAAGCTCTCGAAGGTGATCGACACGCGGGTGACGGTGCTCATCGAGGGCGAGACGGGCACGGGCAAGGAGCTCGTGGCGTCGGCGATCCACTACCAGTCGCGGCGCAAGGACAAGATCTTCGTCGCGCAGAACTGCGCCGCGCTGCCCGAGACGCTGCTCGAGAGCGAGCTCTTCGGGCACAAGAAGGGCTCGTTCACCGGGGCGACGGAGGACAAGAAGGGGCTCTTCGAACTGGCCGACGGGGCGACGCTCTTCCTCGACGAGATCGGCGAGATGCCCCTCGCGCTCCAGGCGAAGATCCTCCGCGTGCTGCAGGAGGGCGAGGTGCGGCCGATCGGGTCGGGCGTCACCCGCACCGTCGACGTGCGCATCGTCGCCGCGACCAACCGCAACCTCGAGGCCGAGGTGCAGGCGGGGCGCTTCCGGCAAGACCTCTTCTACCGCCTCCAGGTCTTCCCCGTGCGCATCCCCGCGCTGCGCGAGCGCCGCGACGACATCCCGCTGCTCGCGGGGCACTTCGTCAAGCGCTACTCGCACGAGCTCGGCAAGCAGGTGGCCGGCTTCGCCCAGCAGACCATGGAGCTCATGATGAGCTACAACTGGCCGGGCAACGTGCGCGAGCTCGAGAACGAGGTGCAGCGCCTCGTCATCCAGAGCGACCCCGGGGGCTACGTGATGCCCGAGCACCTCTCGCCGCGCATCCGCAACATCGAGGGCATCCTCGACCGCATCAAGCCCCCGCGCGGCACGCTCAAAGACCAGATCGAGCACATCGAGAAGTGGCTGCTCATCGAGGCCCTCCGCGAGCACCACGGCAACAAGAGCGCGACCGCCAAGACCCTCGGCATCACCCGCGAGGGCCTGCACAAGAAGCTCAAGGGCTACGGAATCGGGTAAGCCGTCGCTCGTCCGTTCGAATCGCGGGCGACGTGAAAACTTCCGAACCGGTGACTTGACGCGAAACGCAGAATCGTGCGGAATGTGCGCAACGGCGCGCGCTTGGGCCGTTGTACATTTCAGTGGGCGCCATCGGCGCACCACCCCGAGGATGAGCGGACGCGTGACGGGACGAGGCGAGAAGGGAAGCACCGTGGGAGATCGACCCCAGCGCGCCGCGTCCCAGTCGGGAGAGCATCTGCGTCTTCTCGAGGGCTCGCCCGACCTGGCGGCCGACACGGCCCCGCCCGACGTCGCGCACGACCTCGCGATGGACACGGTGCGGTCGGACCTCGTGATGGACACCGTGCGCGAGGACGGCGAGGAGCGTACGGAGGCGATCCCCACGGTGCAGGGCTACCTCGAGCCGCCGTCGCGCCCGGTGTCCCAGCCCCCGGCCGCCGTTCGCGCGCTGCTCCTCGCCTCCGAGGAGGTGACCCGCGAGGTTCGCCCGCGCACGCTGCCGCCGCCGCGCGCCGCGGTGCGCGAGGTGTTCGCGCGCGACAGCGGGTCGAGCCGCGCGCGCCAGGCGACGGGACGTCAGCCCGTGTACGTCCCCGGCGCGGTCGCGCAGCGCGAGGTGCCGCGCCCGCGCCCGTCGCAGGTTCCGCCGGCCCGCTACGCGACGCCCGCGCGGCCTTCGTCGCCCCCGTCGACCGCCTCGCGCCCGCCGCCACTGCGCGAGGACAACCCGATCACCTTCGTCGCGGAGCCCGCGGCCGCGTCGCGGCACCCGACGCGCGTTCGCCTGCCGTGGTGGGTCGCGATGGGCGTCGGCCTCTCGCTGGGCTTCGCGGTGGCCACCGCGGGCTTCGTCGCGTGGGTCGGCGTCCATGACCCGCCGCCTGCGCCCGCCCCGTCCCTCGCGCCCGCACCGGCGTACGCGCCGCCCGCCGCGGAGCGCCCCGAGGAAGAACCCCCGCCCGCACGTTCCACTGCGCCTGCGCCTGTGCCTGTTCCCGCGAACGCGGCCGCGCGACCGGAGGGGACAGCCTTCGCGTGGGCTCCTGCGGAGCGGCGCACGTGGCAGGGCGCGACCGAGGGCGGGGAGAGCCGCTGGGGCGTGGTGCTGTCGCTGCGCCTCGAGGCCGACGGGAGCGTGCGGGGTTACCTCGCGTGGTCGGCGGTGAGCGTCCAGGGCGCGCGCGAGGGCGAGCAGGTGCGCGAGAACGTCGACGGCTCCTGGGACGAGGCGCGCGGCGCCCTCTCGCTCCGCGGCACGGCGAGCACCAACCCGCTGCTGCTGCCGGTGAACAGCTACCGCCTCCACGCGCTGCCGACGGGCGCGCTCCGCGGCGGCGCGATCGACGACGGCGTGCGCTTCACGGCGGCGCCCGTGGGCCCGCGGCGCGCGCGGCGTCACCGCGACGACTGAGCGCGGTCAGCGGCCGCCGGCCAGCGAGATCGCGTAGCGCGTCCGCCCGGAGGGTGCGCTGAGCAGGGCCGAGCGCGGCGCGGGCGTCGGCGTCTCGGCGAAGCTCGACACGCCGCGGAACACCTGAACCCGCCCGCCGCCGACGGAGAGCCGGAAGCCGACGGCGAGGTCGTCGAAGCCGTCGGAGTCGGCGTCGCCCGCGCCGGCGAGCGCGATCACCGGGTCGAGCAGGAGCGCGGGGTTGTAGCGCGCGGGCGCCTGCAGCGAGGGGACGAGCACCACCAGTGGCGCGAGCCCGGTGCCGAACGCGAGGGCGTAGTCGCCGATGCCGTCGCGGTTGACGTCCCCGACGCCGGTCAGCGCCGTCAGCGGGCGCAGCGAGCCGAGCACGGACAGCAGCCCCGGAAGCCCCGCGGGGAGCGCGACCTCCGTGGCCGCGGGCGGGCTCGCGGCGTCGAACTCGAACAGCCGCACGTGGTTGCCGGTGGTCTCGTCGCCGACGGCGAGGGCGGCGCGGCGCGTCCCCGTGGCGTTGCCGACGCCCGCGACGAGGTGCCCGAAGGACGAGCCCATCTCGGACATCGCGGGCGGGCGGAGCGGCACGGCGCGGGGGGCGCGCGGGTCGAAGGTGGCGCCGCCGAGCACGACGTAGACGCGCGCGGGGGCCGTCGAGGACGGGCCGCCGGGGGTCGTCGCGGGGCAGCCGATGGCGAAGTCCGCGAAGCCGTCGCCGTTGACGTCGCCCGCGGGCGCGACGCTGGCGCCGTAGAGCGGGCACGCCGTGGACGTCGTCGCGTCGACCGGGCGCGGCACCTCCACGAAGCTCGTCGCCCGCGGCCCGCCCGCGGCGAAGTACACGCGGGCGCCGCCGGTGACGCTCGCCCGCGCGACGAGGTCGCCGAAGCCGTCGCCGTTCACGTCGCCCACGCCGACCGCGCGCACCTCGGTGGCGTCGGCGGGGAGTCCTGCGGGCACGAGCTCGTTGCCGACGCGGCTGTCGAGGCCCGACGCGCCGCCGCGGAACACCTGCACCGCGCCGTTGACCGCGGCCGCGAGGTCGCCGTAGCCGTCGCCGTCGAAGTCCCCCGCCGAGGCGACGGCGCCGCCGAACCCCGCGGCGCTGCGCGTGAGCATCGTGCTCGGGCTTGCGGGCACCGCGTCGGACGAGCCGTGGTGCACGTACACCACGCCCGAGCCGCTCGCGCTCGGGGCGGGGTCGCCCACCGCGAGGTCGGCGTAGCCGTCGCTGTTGAAGTCCGCGTACGCGCCCCACCAGGTCGCGTCGCCCGAGGTCATCGGGGGCGCCACGCCGACGCGCAGCTCCCACGGCTCGGAGCTGGCCGCCGCGCAGCCGGGCCCGCGCGAGGTGACCATCCACCAGTACACCCCGGGCACGACGGAGGGGACCTCGCTCGGCAGCACCACGGCGCTCGCGCTCATCGGCTCCGCCACGACGCTCACGTCGCGCGACCACGTCGGCGTGACCCCGTCGCACCCGCGCCGCACGCACAGCAGGACGCGGTACGTCGACACGCCCGGCACCGGCGCGAAGGTGAAGCGGACCTGCGAGCCCGTGGACACCGAGTTGGAGAGGGGCGCGATCAGCCGGGGGCGCGGGCACACCGGCAGGGCGCCGTCACCGTCGGGGACATCGAACACGTCGGCCACGTCCGGTGAGACCGTCGCGTCTCCGCCGTCGGCCACGCCCGGCGCGTCCGTCGCGTCGCCCGCGTCCATCGCGTCGCCCGCGTCCATCGCGCTCGTCGCGTCGCCCGCGTCCATCGCGTCGCCCGCGTCCATCGCGCTCGTCGCGTCGCCCGCGTCCATCACGTCGGCCGCGTCGGCCACGTCGTCGGCGTCGGGTCGGTCCATCTCCGCCGCGCCGTCGTCCGCGGCCGCGTCGAGCGCGTCGCCCGCATCGAGCGCGTCGCCCGCATCGAACGCGTCGCCCACGTCGTCGACGTCCGCACGGTCGGCGTCGGGCCGGTCGGCGGCGGGGCGGTCGCTGCGGGGCGCGTCCATCCCGCCGTCCGTCAGCGGCAGCGCGGTGCGCTCGGCCTCGGCGAGGAGGCCGCACCCGACGGCCAGGGAGAGCGGTGCGAGGAGCCACGGCCGTCGCGCAAGCATGCGGCGAGGATATCCCCTCAGCGGCGGCGCCGCACGGGCGCTCACCAGCGCAGGACGATCTTGCCGGTTGTATCGTTCCGCTCCATGCGCTCGTGGGCGGCGCGCACCTCGGCCATCGGGCGCACGGCGTCGACGACGGGCCGCAGCGCGCCGCGCGCGAAGAGCGGCAGCACGGCGCGGGCGAAGGCCTGCGCGAGGGCGGCCTTCTCCTCGTGGGGGCGGCTCCGGAGCACCGTCCCCATCACCCGCAGACGTCGCGTGAGCAGGAGCCCGAGGGGCACCTCCGCCGCCGCGCCGCCCATCAGCCCGATGAGCACGAGGCGGCCGAGCGGGGCGAGCGCGCGGAGGTTGTCGGCGAGGTAGCGCGCGCCGACGGGGTCGAGCGTCGCGTCGACGCCGCGGCCGCCCGTGAGCGCGAGGACGGCGTCCGCGAAGCCCGCCTCGCCCGGGACCACCGCCTCGTCGAGGCCGAGCGCCTTCACCGCGGCGAGCTTCGAAGCGCTCCGCGACGTGCCGATCGAGCGCACCCCCGCGGCGCGGCAGAGCTGCACGGCCGCCGTCCCGACGCCGCTCGCCGCGGCGTGGACGAGCGCCACGTCCCCGAGGCCCACGCCCGCCTGGCCGAACAACGCGTCCCACGCCGTGAGGAACGCCTCCGGGATCGCCGCGGCCTCCTCCAGCGGCATCCCCTCGGGCACCGGCAGGAGCTCGCGGTGGTGCGCGACCAGGGCCTCGCTCATCGCGCCGCCGCCGGTGATCCCCATCACGCGGTCGCCCGGCGCGAAGCCCGCCACGCCCGCGCCGACGCGCGCCACCGTCCCGGCGAACTCCAGCCCCGGCACGTCGGGCGGGTATCCCGCCGGGGCCGGGTAGAGCCCGCGGCGCTGCATCAGGTCGGCGCGGTTGAGCCCCGCCGCCGCCACCGACACGAGCACCTCGCCGTGGCCCGGCGCGCGGCACGCGACCTCGCCGAGCTCCAGCACCTCCGGCCCGCCTGACCCGCGGATTCGAACCGCGCGAACGCTCTCCATGGCCGCGCGTGCGTAACGCCGCGGGCGCGCGGATGGCAAGGGCGCGCGCTCAATACCTGGGCGATAGGCGCAGCGAATGGCATCCATTGAACATTCCGTGGGGCCGACGCCGCAGGGGGACGTCTAGACTCGCTCCGCACCGGTCGTCCGCTGGCGTCGCATGCGCCGGCGGACAGCACGGTGTGATTCTTTTTTGCCGCCCGTCGGTGGCGGCGTGCCCGATGGGAGGAGACGCGATGACTCGAACGAAATGGACGTTCCCGCTGCTGTTCGCGGGGGTGCTGGCCGGGTACGGGTGCGACAGCAGCACGCCGGCGCAGGACGCGGGGGCCGACGCGCCTCCGGCCGACATGACGCCGCCGCCCGACATGACGGTGCCGCCCGACACGCAGCCCCCGCCGCCCGACATGACGCCGCCGCCGCCCGACATGACGGTGCCGCCCGACGTGACGCCGCCCCCGGACGCTCCCCCGGACGTGGCGCCTCCCCCGGACATGACCCCGCCGCCCGACGTCGCGCCCGACGTCGCGCCCGACGCGCCCGCGGCGACCGCGCGCACGACGACCACGCAGGGCTCCGCCGTCGCGCTGACGAGCGACGACCGCGCGCTCGTCGCCGTCAACCGCACGGCCAACAGCGTCGCGGTGTTCGGCGTGTCGACCGCCGGCGGCTCGACCACGCTCTCGCGCACCGCCCTCCTCCCCACGCCCGACGGCGAGCCCTGGGCCGCCGTCGTGGCCAACGACGACAACGCCGCGTACGTGGTGCTCCGCAAGGCGCGCCAGGTGGTGCGCGTCACGGGCCTGCGCGGCACCCCGGCGCTCGACGCGGCGCGCGCGAACGTCGGCTCCGAGCCCACCGGCATCGCGATCTCGCCCACCGGCCGCCGGCTCTACGTGGCCAACTGGGCCGAGGGCACCGTGAGCGAGGTCGACCCCGCCACGATGACGGTCGCGCGCACGATCGACCTCAACGCGGCGCTCGCGTCGAGCGGGCTGCTCGGCACCACCTCCGCGCGGCCGGGCCTCGCGCACCCGCGCGCGCTGGTGGTCACCAACAACGGCAACGGCGACGACGCCGACGAGACGCTCTACGTGACGGAGTTCTTCTCGCAGGCCCGCACGAGCGGGGTGCCGACGGACGACAGCGCGTTCGACGTCGGGCGCCAGGGCGTGGTGTACCGGGTGAGCGCGGGCACCGGGATGGTGGAGGGGCTCATCACCCTCGGGCCCACCGACGACACCGGCTTCCGCGACAGCGTCGGCGCCACCGACGGCGCCTCGGGCGCGGTCACCGGGTGCTTCCCCAACCAGCTCTACGCCGCCGCGCTCAACAACAACCGGCTCTACATCACCGGCATGTGCGAGTCGCCGCGCGGCCCGACGGGCCCCGTCACGCTCACCGACGGCACCACCCTCGCCAACAACTTCAAGACGCAGATCCACCCCACGGTGTACGTCGTCGACACCAACACCAACATGGAGCGGGCGGCCGAGCGCGTCACCATGACCCGCACGTGGAACGCGCTCTACAACACCCGCATGACGCCCGACACCGCGGCGCGGCGCTTCCCGCTGCTCCCGGTGGACATCGCGTTCGTGCCGACGAGCAACATCGCGTACCTCACGGCCTACGGGGCCGACGCGGTGTTCCGCCTGCGCTTCAACGCCGACGGCACGCTCGCCGAGGCGGGCGCGCCCGACGTGGCCTTCGTCAACCTCAACCCCGGCGGCACCGTGCCCGCGGGGCAGCTCCCGACGGGCCTCGCGATCGACAACGCGCGCTCGAGCGCCTTCGTGGTCAACGCCGCGTCGCGCAACGTCTCGGTCGTGCAGCTCTCCACGCAGACCGCCGTGTCCGCCGCCGCGTCGGCCGACGCGCCCACCGGGATGGACGCCGCGCGCAACACCGGCCAGCGCTTCTTCGTCACCGGCCTCGCCCGCTGGTCGCTCCGCGGCCAGGGGTGGAACTCCTGCGAGTCCTGCCACCCCGACGGCCTGACGGACAACGTCACGTGGTTCTTCGCCCGCGGCCCGCGGCAGACCACCTCCCTCGACGGCAGCTTCGACCGCATGGGCAACCAGCGGCTCTTCAACTGGACCGCGATCTTCGACGAGACCCACGACTTCGAGAACAACACCCGCGGCAACTCCGGCGGCGTCGGCGCGGTCGTCCACCGCCCCAACGACGGCGCGACCCCGCCCGCCATCGGCAACAGCGACCGCGTCATCTTCGACGGCACCACGCCCGTCGCGCCGCAGGTGGCCACCGCCACCCCGCAGGCGGGCCTCTCGGGCTCGGTCCGCCAGCTCATGCCCGACGGCGCCGTCATGCCCCGCTCCGTCCTCGACGACTGGAACAACGTCGACGAGTACGTGAAGTCCATCCGCCCCCCCCGCGGCCTCACCTCGCTCAACATGGCCGACGTCACCGCGGGCCGCGCCCTCTTCCAGACGCACAACTGCGCCGCCTGCCACGGCGGCTCGGGCTGGACGGTGTCGCGCCGCTTCTTCGTGCCCGGCGAGACCAACAACAACCCCACCACGGGCCTTCTCCGCGTGCGGACGTACGTCGCGCCCGCCGCCTTCCCCGCCGCGCTCAACCCCGCCACCGCCGGGGCGACCCGCACCGCCGCGCTGCGCCTCACGCCCATGGACGCCAACAACGACCAGATCAACTGCGCCCTGCGCGACGTCGGCACCTTCCCCGCCACGCTCGACGCCACGCAGACGGGCGTCTCCCCCGCGGGCGTCCGCGTCCGCGAGGTGCGCACCAACATGACCACCGCCGCGCAGGGCGCCACCGGCTTCAACCCGCCCGCCCTCGTCGGCATGAGCACCGGCGCGCCCTTCTTCCACGGCGGCAACGCGCGCACGCTCGAGGAGCTCTTCTCCACCACCTTCGAGCGCCACTACCGCGCGCTCTCGACCAACTTCCTGCAGAGCGGCGACCGCGCCGCCGAGGTCCGCCAGATCGTGGCCTTCCTCCTCTCCATCGACGACGACGCGGCGACGGTCGCCCCGCCGACGTCCCTCGGGTACAACCCCGACCTCTGCCCGACCTCCCTCTGAAACCTTGTGCAACGTCGCCGGCGCGCCCCGCCGGCGACGTTGCGCGTCAATTCTTCCCGCGCCGGTGGTAGAGTGCCCGCCACGAGGCGATGAGTACGGAAGCGGCCGAAGACACCCTGGCGCCGGGCACGGTGTTCGCCGGATACGAGATCGGCCGCCTCCTCGGCTCGGGGGCCTTCGGCGCCGTCTACGAGGCGACCCGCCCGGGGACGCCGCCGGTGGCCCTCAAGGTGCTGCACGTCGAGGTCGAGGGCAACGAGGAGATCGTCCGGCGCTTCGTCCGCGAGTCGAAGGCCATCGCGCTGCTCAAGCACCCCAACATCGTCGCGTCGATCGACGTGGGCCAGCACGAGGGCCGCCCCTACCTCGCGATGGAGCGCCTCGTCGGCGAGCCCCTCGGCGCGCTGATGAAGCGCGAGAACCGCCTCCCCTGGGCGCGCGCGCTCGACATCGCCGTGCCGCTGATGGCCGCGGTGCGCACCGTCCACGCGCAGGGCATCGTCCACCGCGACCTCAAGCCCGACAACATCTTCATCACGCACACCGAGGAGGGCCTGATCCGCCCGAAGATCCTCGACTTCGGCTTCGCGAAGATGGCCGAGCCTGGGCTCCAGCTCACCGGCAAGGACACCGCCATCGGCACGCCCAACTTCATGTCGCCCGAGCAGATGCTCTCGCCGCGGAGCGTCGACCCGCGGAGCGACCAGTGGGCCCTCGGCGTGCTGCTCTACTTCATGCTCACGGGGTCGAAGCCCTTCAAGGGCGAGAAGCTCGCCGACACGCTGCGCAACGTGCTCCAGAGCGAGCCGGCGCCGCTGCGCGCGCTCTGCCCCGACCTGCCCGAACCGATCGCGAAGGCCGTCGAGCGCTCGATGCGCAAGCCCCCCGACGAGCGCTTCCCGAGCGTGCACGAGTTCGCCCAGCAGCTCCTGCCCTTCGCGGGCGACGCGACGGCGTTCTCGTACGCGACGGAGTTCTACACGGTGTCGGTGTGGGAGCAGCTCGGGGAGGAGCCGCCCGCGGTGGAGTCCGCGCGCCCGGCGCAGCGCCAGCGCCGCTCGCGCTCGCCCTCGCCGCGCGGCACCGCCTCGCACCGCTCGGCGACCTCGTCGTCGCGCCCGTCGCTCCCCTCCGGCGGCCCGACGCGCCCCTCGGGGATGCACGCCGCCGGCGCGCTGCGCTCCCCGCCGCCCGCGCCCCCGACGCCCTCGCGCGAGATGCGCGCGGCGCAGCGCCCGGTGGCCCCCTTGCCGCCGCCCGAGCCCGAGCCCGAGGCGCCCGCGCCGCCGCCGGGCGTGCCGCCGCTCGCCTACGTGGTCGCGGGCCTCGGCGTCGCCGCGGTGCTCGCCGTGATCGCGATGCGCGTGCTCGGCTGAGGCGCTACGCCAGCACCTCGTCGCGCAGCAGGTCGAGCCCCACGTTGCCGCACGCCAGCACGCGCGCGTGGAAGTCCTTCAGCCCGCCCCGCCCCGCCCGGAGGAACTCCTCCCGCAGCGCGAGCACCGCCCGCTGCCCGACCTTGTACGAGATCGCCTGCGCGGGCCAGCCCAGGTAGCGCGTGAGCTCGCTCTCGGCGTGCGCGCGCGTCATCCCGCCGTACGACTCCATCATCTCGACGCCGCGCTCGTACGTCCACCGCTCGCCTGGGTGGAACGATGTGTCCTCCGGGATGGCGAGGCCGAGGTGCGAGCCGATGTCGATCACCACGCGGCACGCGCGCATCATCTGGTTGGCGAGCATCCCGAGCTCGTGCTCGGGCTTCTCGTAGTAGCCGAGCTCGCGCATGAGCTGCTCGGCGTAGAGCGCCCAGCCCTCGGCGAAGCCCGAGTAGCCGTAGGCCACGCGGTGCACGCGGCAGAGGTCGGCGGTGAGCGACACCTGGACCCCGCACTGCAGGTGGTGGCCCGGGAAGCCCTCGTGGTACGCGGTGCTCACCTCGTCGTAGAGCGCGAAGGGCCCGTCGCCGTCGAGCGCGTACCACACCGTCCCGGGGCGCGAGAAATCCTCCGACGGGGGCACGTAGTACGCGCCCAGGGGCCCGCCCGGCGGCGCCTCGCGCACCTCCACGCGGCGGATCTGCGCGGGCACGTCGAAGTGCTTCCCGTCGAGCTCGGCGAGCGCCCGCTCCTGGAGCGCGCGCATCGCCGCGAGGAAGGACGCGCGGTCGGGCGCCGTGCGCGCCGGGTCGGTGCGCAGCAGCGTCAGCACCTCCGCGAGCGAGCGCCCGGGCGCGATAGCCTCGGCGAGCGCGAGCATCTCCGCGCGGATGCGGGCCACCTCGGCCCAGCCCCAGGCGTACGTCTCCTCCGGGTCGGGCGTCGCGCCGAGGAAGCGCCGCATCTCGCGCAGGTAGCGCGCGCGCCCGACGCCGTCCTCCGCGCGGGCCCGCGGGAGGTACGAGCCCTCCAGCCAGTCGGAGAGCGCCCCGTAGGCCGCGCACGCCGCCTCCGCGCCGGCCCGCACGCGCGCCGCGAGCGCCCCGCCCGCGACCTTCTCGCAACCCGCCGGGAGCCCGCGGAAGTACGACCCGTCGCCCGCGTGGACGCGCCCCTGCGCCACGGCCGCGCGCACCTGGCGGGCGGCGACGGCCTGGCCCAGGCGGAGCCCCTCGTCGAGCGTGCGGCGGTAGCCCTCGAGCACCGCGCCCACCCCCTCCAGCCGCGCGGCGACGCGTTCCCAGCCCTCGGCGGTGGAGGTGTCCATCGCGTCGAAGGTCATGCGAACCGTCTGGAAGCTCGACGCGATGTTGTTGAGGTCGACGCGGTGGTCGCCGTGCTCGAAGGCCGAGAGGTCGAGGTCGATCGCGTCGCGCATGACGTGGACGGCGAGGCGGCCCCAGCGATCGCCCTGCGGCGGGAGCGCGTCGACCCGGGCGCGCCACGCGCGCAGCTCCTCGGCGGCGCGCGCGGCGCCCTCGGGGGAGAGGTCGTCCCAGCGGTGGTCGTGGCCGGCGACGCCCCAGAAGGTGGCCTGCATCGGGCGCAGCGCGGCGAGCGCGTCGACGAGCACGTCGGCGAGCGCGAAGGGGGTGTTCGCTTCCGTCATGGCGCGGGAGGGTGCACCGCGGCGCCCGCGCGGCGCAACGGCTTCAGCGCCTCTTCGAAACCTTCTTCACCGCGGTGAGGCCCGCGCGGGTCATCACCTCGCGGGAGAGCCCCTCGTAGTCCTCGCGCCCTCGGCCCCCCGCGGGCTCGTGCTCGAAGATGGTCTTGCGGTGCGACGGGGCGGCCTTGTGCTGGGTGTTGGCCCGGATCACCGTGTCGAACACCAGCTCGCCGAAGCGCTTGCGCAGCAGCTCCTCCACCTCGGCGGTGATCCGCTCGCGGCGGTCGACCATGGTGAGGAGGTACCCGAGCACCTCGGCCTTCGCCCCCGCGCGCTCGCGGAGCTTCACCAGCGTCTCGCCGAGCAGCTTGAGCCCGAGCATCGGCAGGTACTCGCACGACACCGGGATCAGCACCCGGTCGGCGGCGACGAGCGCGTTGACGGTGAGCAGCCCGAGGTAGGGCGCGGTGTCGACCACCACCACGTCCATCGCCTGCACCGCGGGGCACGCGAGCGAGCGGGCGAAGACGCGCTCGCGCCCGAAGGCCGACGCGAGGTGCAGGTCGACCACCGCCATCCGCTCGCCCGCCGGCGCGATCGAGAGGTGCGGCAGGCGCGTCGGGGTGATCGCGGACTCGAGCGGGCGCTCCTCGAGCAGGGCGCGCGCGACGTCCATCGCGTCGTCGGCGGGCGCGTGGCCGAGCGTCGCGCTCGCGCTGCCCTGGATGTCGAGGTCGACCAGCAGCGTCTTCACGCCTTTGCGCGCGAGCCCCGCCGCGAGGTTGACCGCGGTGGTGGTCTTGCCCACGCCGCCCTTCTGGTTGGCGACGACGAGAATCAGCGGCTCTGCCATGGCGCGTGGGTACCGCCACAGTGTTCAGCGTCAAGTCAAGAATTCGACACGGAGCTCTGACATGGATGTCGTTATGTCTTGTCCGGGATGGGGCGCCACGACTAGAAGTGGACCGCCTGCCGATTGGTGTAGTTGGATATCCTTACATGTAGGACAACCCGTCGGGGCCCTTGTTACAAGGGGTTTCGGCGCCCTTCACGCTGGACGGTGATCGAATGGACCGTGATCGTATGCGCGCTGCGGCGCTCCTGGTGCTCCCCGTGATGCTCGGGGGCTGTCAGCACGCGGTGTGGGGCAACGCGATGGCCCTGTGCATGACGTTCGGGCTCTTCTTCGGGACGCTGCAGCTCGGGCGCAAGCCCGCGGACAAGCGCGCGCCCGCGCCGACGCCCTCGCCCAAGCCGTAGGTGCCGCCAGCGCTCACCCGCGCGGCGCAGTCTCCGCTTCCGCCCGGCGGGTGAAATTGCCTACCGTCCCCCCACGATGACCGGCACGCCTTCCGCGGGCTTCCGCACGATCGACGAGTTCGCCCTCTCCGACCTCGACGCGATCTGGAACATCCTCCGCGGCGACTCGGTGATCGACTGGAAGCGCCTGAACTTCCCCTCGCGCGAGGACGCGCGGGAGTTCATCCGCGTGCAGGAGTTCGACCCCGACGACGCGGGCGACAAGGCGCGGATGGAGGCGGTGAAGGCCGAGGCGATCCAGTACCTCCGGCGCAACTTCGAGTACCCCATCCCCAAGGCCGTCGCCGAGATGCCCGTCGAGGAGCTGCTGCTCACCGCGGCGGCGAAGGGCCACAAGCAGGTGTGCGCGTGCGTCATCCTCAAGGTGATGCACATCATCTCGCACCTCCAGGGGCGCGAGCTGCTCTACGTGCTCCCGCTCTCCGACGCGGAGGTCTTCCAGCTCGTCGAGCAGAAGATCTACCGGGTGATCGGCGGGATGCTCGAGGAGGGGATGCCGATCACGGAGTTCCTCGGCGGCCGCAAGACGCGCGACTCGCTCTACACGAAGCTCCTCTCGAAGAGCGAGACCATCGCCGCGCAGATCTACGACAAGGTCCGCTTCCGCATCGTGACGCGCACGACGGAGGACCTCCTCCCGGTGCTCAACTACCTCAACCGCCGGCTCTTCCCCTTCAACTACGCGATCCCCGGCGAGAGCTACAACACCCTGCTCGACCCGCGCGCCTTCACCAAGTCGCACCCGCAGCTCCGCGCGCTGCTCTCGTCGCCGCTCAGCAACGTCTCCGCCGACCCGCTCACCGGCCTCGTCGACAACAAGTTCAGCGCGCGCAGCTACCGGGTGATCCACTTCGTCGTCGACATGCCCGTGCGCGTGCCGCGGCGGGTGATGGCGCAGGCGCCGCCCGCCGCCGCCAACCTCGGCACGGTGGTGTTCGTGCTGGTGGAGTTCCAGCTCGTCGACCACGACACCGAGCTCGCCAACGAGGCCGGCGAGGCCTCCCACTCGCGCTACAAAGAGCGCCAGCGCGACGCCGTGCGCGACCGCCTGTCCCTCCGCGCCGACCGCCCCCGCCCGAAGCCGAAGCGCTGAGGTCGCGCGCTACCGCGCGAAGGTGATCGCGGCCAGCACGCCGCCCGCCACCAGCAGCCCGATGATCACCCCGATGGCGATCAGCCCGAAGGTGCTCCCGGGGCGCGCCGGCACCTGCGAGGGGGGCCCCGCCTCTTCGTTGGCGGCGTTGGCCTCCGCGAGACGCGTCGTCGGGCGGTCGCTCGTCACCGGCGTCGGCTTGTCGGACGGGGCGCGCTTGGGGTCGCTCGGGGCGCGCGCCTCGGGCTCCGTCGGCGCCGGCACCTTGGGCGCGTCCGCCCCCGCCGCGGGCATCGGCTTCGGCGTCTGCGCGCGCTGCTGCTGCATCGCCTGGATCGCCGGCACCGTCTCCGCGAGCGCCGCGGCCGCGTCGGGGATCGCGCTCATCGCCTGCTCCACCGAGCGGTCGTTGACGATGATGCGCAGCGCCGCCGCGAACTCCGCCGCGCTCTGGAAGCGCTCGTCGGGCTTCTTCGCGAGGGCCCTGTCGAGCACCTCCTGGAGCCCCGCGGGGTACGCCCGCTCGGGCGCGCGCGTCGCCAGCGGGATCGGCTCGGCCTGCACGTGCAGCCCGATGTACTCCATCGGCGTGCGCGCCTCGAAGGGCAGCTTGCCCGTGAGCAGCTCGTAGAGGATCACCGCGAGGGAGTACACGTCGCTGCGCGCGTCGAGCGTCTTGCCCTGCGCCTGCTCGGGCGACATGAACTCCGGCGTCCCGAAGACCATCCCCTCCTGCGTGAGGATCAGCGAGCCGGGCTGCATCTCGCGCTCGGTCACCTTGGCGAGCCCGAAATCGAGCACCTTGGCGAAGTCCTCGAGGCCGCCCTGCGCGCAGAGGAAGATGTTCTCGGGCTTGAGGTCGCGGTGGATGATGCCCTTCTGGTGGGCCTCCTCCAGCGCGCCGCAGGCCTGGATGAGCACCGCGATCGCGCGCTCGGGCTTCATCGGCCCCTCGTGGCGCACCACCTGCCCGAGGTTCTTCCCCTCGAGGTACTCCATCACGATGTAGCAGGCCTCGTCCTCGAGCTGCCCGTAGAGGAAGACCTTCGCCGTGTTGGGGTGGGTGAGGTGGCTCATCGCCCGAGCCTCACGGCGGAAGCGCGACACGAGGTCCTTCCGCTTGGTGAACTTCGAGTGGAGGATCTTCACCGCCACGTACCGGTCCATGCTCGGCTGGTGGGCCTTGTAGACCGCGCCCATACCACCGGAACCGATGCGCTCGAGCACCTTGAACTGACCGCTTAGAATTTCTCGCCCGACGTACGGGTCCGCCTGCCGCACCGCACGAGATTGCCCGCATCCACCGCGTTCGGCAACCACAACCTGCAACCGCGCAACAACTTCTCCGCGCCCGACCGACGGCGACACCGATGTCACGACGCCCTTGACGCCGCGCCCGACAACGCGCTCTTGTGGCGCGCGCCGCAGTGCGCGCCGCGCGACCCTACCCCCACGACCGACTGCCGCGCTGGCGGCGCGGCGACGCGGCCCTCCTCCGCGCGATGGTGCGACGTCTCGACGCGCCCGCGCGCGCTATCCCGCGCCTCGACCCAGGCTTCGAAGCCCTCCTCGGGGCCCCGCTCGACGCGCGCCCGGCGACGCCCCACCTCGCCGAAGCCGCGTCGATCCTCGCCGACCGCGGCGGTTCGCTCGTCTGCGCGGTGCTCTCCGCCGCCAGCGGGTGCGCCGTCGTCGCCTGCGACCGCCCCTTCGCGCTCATGCTCGCGCGTCGCTGCCTCGGCGGCCCCGACGCGCCCGACGACGTCCGCGGCCCGCTCGACCCGCGCTGGGAGGGGGCCCTCGCCGTGCTCGCCGCGCGGCTCCTCGCGCGCGCCTTCGCGCCGGCCCCGCCGCCCGTGGTGCGCGCCGTCACCGACGACCTCGCCGACGCGCTCGGCGCCCTCGGCCCCGGCCCCCTGCTCGCGTGGCCCTGGGCGCTCTCGCTCGGCGGCGACGCCGCGCGCGCGCTGTGCCTCGTCGCCCGCGACGTCCGCTGGGACGCCCCGCCGACGGACCCTCCGCCCACGCGACGCCTCGGCGACGTCCCCGTGGCGGCCGCGGTGCTGGCGGGGCGCGCGCAGTGGGCGGCGGCGGAGGTCGCGTCTCTCGCACGCGGCGAGGTGTTTGCGCTCGACGGGCTGCGGCTCGAGGGCGGCGCGCCGGTCGGTGACGTCGCGCTCGCGCTCGGGCATCCTCCGGCCCTCGCGCGCGCGGCCCGGCTGCGCGGCGACGGGGCCGTCGAGCTCGCCGGCCCGCTGGAGCTTTTCATGGAAGATCACGACGACGAAGGCGCGCGGCTCGCGGAGCTGCCGGTGCAGGTGGCGGTGGAGCTGGCGCGCGAGCCGTTCCCGCTCGCCGAGGTGGCGGCGTGGCGCGCGGGCGAGGTGGTGACGTTTCGCGCGCGCGTCGGGGACGCGGTGACCGTGCGCGCCAACGGCCGCGCCGTCGCGCGCGGCGAGCTCGTCGACGTCGAGGGCGACGTCGGCGTGCGCATCGTGGAGGTGTTGTGAGGCCTTCGACGGCGAAGGCGCTCGCGTGCGCGCTGCTCTGCGCCGCGCCCGCGAGCGCGCAGGACGCCGCCCCCGAGACCGCCGCCACGCGCCCGCTCGAGGCGACCGCCGCGCAGCCGCGCCGCGCGGAGGAGCCCGCCTCGCCCTTCGTCGTCTCGTCGGGGCACGCCTCGCTCACGCTCACGGGCTACGTCGAGGCCCTCTACCAGTGGAACTTCAACAACCCCGACAACGGGGTGACGGCCTGGCGCGGCTTCGACGACCGGCACAACACCGTGACGCTCTCCAACGTCGCGCTCGGCGCGTCGTGGCGCTACCGCGTGATGTTCGGCCGGCTCACGCTCCAGGTGGGCCACACGCCCGAGAGCTACTACGCGGGCGAGCCGGCGCGGCGCGCGGAGGGCGGCGCGGGCGCGACGGGGCCCGACGTGTGGAAGCACGTCCAGCAGGCCGTCGTGGGCGCGCGGGCGGGCGCGTGGAGCGTCGAGGCCGGCGTCTTCCTCTCGCCGATCGGCCCCGAGTCGATGGCCGTGCGCGACAACTGGAACTGGTCGCGCTCCAACCTCTTCTACGGCCTGCCCTACTACCACACGGGCGCCCTCGTGACGTACTCCGTCAACCCGCGCCACGCCCTCGCCTTCGGCGTCTTCAACGGGTGGAACAGCGTCGTCGACAACAACGTCGCCAAGTCGGTGATGCTCCAGTACACCTACGCCCCGTCGGCCGACCTCACCCTCGCCGCGCTCTATTTCGGCGGCATCGAGCGCGACCGGGCGGACGTCGCGGGCGTGGCGTGGCGCAGCCTCTTCGACGTCTACGTCCGCGCGCGGGTGGGCCGGCGGGTCACCCTGATGCTGCACGCGAACGCGGGCTTCGAGCCCAACGACCTCGGCGTCAACCGCTGGGCCGCGGTCGCCGCCTACGCGCGCTTCGAGCTCACCGACGTCCTGCGCCTCGCGCTGCGCGCGGACTTCTTCGACGAGGGCGCGCCCGACGGCGGGCGGCGGATCTTCTGGGCGGCCGACTGGATGGCCTCGCAGACGGCGACGCTCGAGTACGCGCCCTTCGAGCACCTGAGCGTGCGCGCGGAGTACCGCCACGACCACGCCGGCGGCCTTGTCTTCTTCGAGGGCGCCGCCGCGACCGCGACGGCGTCGAGCCAGGACACGGCCACCCTGGGGGTGGCGGCGGGCTTCTGAGGGCCCTAGGAAAGGAACGACGACATGCAGTACCGACGACTGGGCAGGGCGGGGCTGAAGGTGAGCGAGCTCTCCTTCGGCTCGTGGGTCACCTACGGCAAGCAGATGAACGACGACCTCGCGTACGAGTGCATGGCCGCCGCGTACGACGCCGGGGTGAACTTCTTCGACAACGCGGAGGTGTACGCGCGCGGCGACTCCGAGGCGATCATGGGGCGCGTGCTGAAGCGCGCCGGCTGGCGCCGCGGGAGCTACGCGGTGTCGACGAAGTTCTACTGGGGCCTGCACGACGGGCCCAACGAGCGCAACACGCTCAATCGCAAGTACCTCATCGAGGCGATCGACGGCTCGCTCAAGCGCCTCCAGCTCGACCACGTCGACCTGGTCTTCTGCCACCGCCCCGACCCCGACACCCCCGTCGAGGAGACCGTCTGGGCGATGCACGACATCGTCCGCACGGGCCGCGCGCTCTACTGGGGCACCTCGGAGTGGAGCGCGGAGGCCATCCAGGAGGCCTGGGACGTCGCCGAGCGCCACCACCTCCACAAGCCAGTGATGGAGCAGCCGCAGTACCACATGCTCCACCGCGACCGCGTCGAGAAGGAGTACGCGCCCCTCTACGAGCGCTTCGGGCTCGGCACCACCACCTGGAGCCCGCTGGCCTCGGGGCTGCTCACCGGCAAGTACAACGACGGCGTGCCCGAGGGGACGCGCGCGACGCTCCCCGGGATGGAGTGGCTGCGCCCACTGCTCACCGACCCGTCGCGCCTCGCGGTGGTCAAGCGCCTCGCGAAGGTGGCCGACGACGTCGGCGTGCCCCTCGCGCAGCTCGCGATCGCGTGGTGCCTCAAGAACCCCAGCGTCAGCACGGTGATCCTCGGCGCGAGCCGCGTCTCGCAGTTGAAGGAGAACCTCGGCGCCCTCGCCGTCGTGCCGAAGCTCACCGACGACGTGATGCGCGCGATCGACGTCGCGCTCGCCGGCTGAGCCCTACGGCCGGCAGCCGTACCGGATCGACACCGCCCCGCCCGCCCGCTGCGACGCCTCGCAGGCCGCCCCGAACAGCACGACCTCGCCCGACGACACGGAGGTCCAGTCCCAGCCGTCGGCGCGCCCGGGGTCGCGGGGCACCTCGCGGCCTCCGACGGTGACGCTCACCTGCGCGGGGTCGTCGACGGGGTTGGTGACGTAGCGGCAGCGCACGAGCTCGGTGGTGATCGAGCGGAAGGCCGTGACGAACTCGTCGACGTCCTCCGCGCGGTAGAAGCGCGACGCGCCGGCGCCGGGGCGGGGCCTGCCGCCGGCGATCGCCATGCGGTCGAGCGTCTGGGGGAGCGAGCCGGCGTCGTCGCCGGGCGTGCCGATGACGAAGGTGGCGACGCCCGCGCCCGAGAGCTCGCGCAGGAGGTTGACGGTGCGGTCGTCGTCGAGGCAGGCGAGCTCGCCGCGCGGGAGGTTGCAGCCGGTGCGGGCGTTGGTGCAGGTGCAGGTGGCGCCGTCGAGCGAGGCGTTGCAGTTGGGCCCGCCGTCGGTGGCGAGCAGGAGGTAGCGCCCGCGCACGCGGCCCGACGGGGGCGTGGTGCGGTACCAGGCCTGCGCGGCGCGGAGCGCGTCGAAGGTGGGCGTGCCGCCGGTGGGTGAGGTGCGGTTGAGCGTGGCGAGGACGCTGTTCGCGTTGAGCAGGCGCGGCGCGAGCTCGATGCGGCTGTTGTCGCCGCACTGGGTGTCGCCGCGGATCGGCCCGGGGAACTGCGTGAGCCCCACCAGCAGCTCGCGCTCGACCGCCGGCAGCACCCGCGAGAGCGCGGTGGTGACCGCCTGCCAGCGCGTGACGCCGCTGGGCGTGCGCTCGCTCATGCTGCCCGAGCGGTCGATGACGAGGATCACCTCCGCCGCGAAGCGCTCGATGGGGAGCGGCCGGGGCCGGCAGACGTCCTCCGCCTCCGGCGCGTCGAACGCGTCGGGCACGTCGGACGCGTCGGGCGGTGAGAGCACGTCGGGCACGAGCAGCCCCGTCTTCGCGCCGCACCCGAGGGCGGCCGCGGCGGCGAAGGCGAGGGCGGTGATCGCGGCGCGCATCGAGACCGCGCGCAGCCTACGCCACGCGCACGCGGCGCACCAGGGGGGGTGAGGGAGGAGGGAGGTTCAGCCCGCGTCGTCGTCGCCGGCGCGCTCGCGCATGTCGCGCGCCGTGCGGGCGAGGGGCGTGCCCTTGAGGAGCTGCTCGAAGAGCTCGGCGGGCGAGCGGCCGCCGAGGAGGGCGACGAGGTTCATGTTGTTGGCCGCGGCCTTCATGACCTCGCTGTCGGCGGCGGCGTGGAGCGCGCCGACGAGCTCGGCCTGGACGGCCTGGAGCTTGACGGCGTCGGCCTCCGCGAGGGCCCGCGCGCGCTCGGCCTCGACGCGCGCGACGGCCTCGAGGTGCGACTCCTCGACCTTGTGGGCGAGCTCCGCGGCGCGCGCCGACGCCTCGGCCTCGAGCACGCGGCGGGCCGCGGCGGCCTCGGCCATCTCGCGCTCGGTGCGCACCTCGAACTCGAGGACGCGCTCCTGGTGCTGCTGCCCGCGCGCGAGCTCGGCGGCGCGGCGCTCGGCCGCGAGCTCCGCGGTGCGCGTGGCGAGCGCGTGGGAGGCCTCGGCCTGGTGGGCGTCGGTCTCGGCCTTGCGCTGCACGGCGCCGCGCGCGAGGAGCTGCTGGTCGGCGTCGACCCCGTCCTGGTGGCGCGCGCTCTCCAGCCGCCGGGTGGCCTGCTGGTCCTGGAGCTGGAGCTTCACCGACTCGCGCTGCACCGTGTTGAAGAGCTCGGCGAGGGCGCTGTCGGCCACCGACGAGGCGAGCACGTCGACGCGGTCGATCACCATGCCGTTCTCTTCGAAGCGGAGCGCGTCGCCCTGGCCGAAGAGCGCGCCGCGGACGAGGGCGGGCAGCTCGGCGAGGAGCCGCGTGGCGGCCGTCGCGCGGGCCACCTCGCGGAGCCGCGAGCGCACGGTGTCGGCGAGGAGCTTCACCGGGTCCTCGACCTGGAACCACCGCTCCCCCTCGCCTTCGAAGTGGCCCGCGAAGCCGAGGCGCACCTTGAAGCGGACGAAGTCCGCGGAGTCGAGCTCGAAGCTGTCGGACACGCGCCCGCCGCGCACGCGCAGGAAGCACGTGGTCACGGTGGCCTTGCCGTCCTTCGAGGGGCCCTTCGAGAGCTGGAGCGCCGTGAGGCTCTCCTCGTAGTCGAGCAGCGCCACCTTGGGCCCCACCTCGACGCGCCGGCCGTGGCGCGACGTGATGAGCACGGCCTCGTTGTTGGGCACGGTCACCGAGATGGCCCACGGGGTGGTCACCGCCTCGTCGCGGGTCACCTTGTGGGGCTCGGCGCGGCCGATCCAGAGGTTCCACTGCTCGCGCGGGACGCGGCGGTGGACGTGCTCCTCGTAGCGCGGGTCGACGAGGTACGAGGTCTCGCCGCGCACCATCTTGACCATGCCGGTGCGCAGGTCGCGCACGTACACGCCGCTCTTCTGGTCGACGCCGATCGCGTTGAGCACCACGGCGTCGTGGTCGTTGCCGACGTGGGGCTCGCGCGTCTCCGGGTGGATCACCTCCGCCTCGATGAACGGGAAGAACACCGACGGCTGGCCGCGGACGATCATCTCGTGGCCGGGCGGGTAGACGTCCCGGTCGAGCGCGACGCCCGGCGGCAGGTGCAGCGCGAGCCGCTCCTTCGGGATGGGCGCGATGATGCGGAGCCAGAGGGCCTGGTGCTCGGCGAGCTCGTAGGCGTCGTACACGCGCCGGCGCGAGCCGCGCTGGAGGAAGGTGTCGTGCGGCCCCGGGAAGACGCGCGCCGGGCCCCGCACGATGCGCGGGTTGCCGTCGGCGTCGAACAGGATGCAGAACTCCTTCGGCCCGAGCACCACGGCGCGGCGGGCGTACGGGTCCATCGGCTGGCCCTGCGCGCGGCGCTCGCCCGTCACGCCCGAGCGGCGCACGCGCGGGGCGAGGGCCGCGCCGCGCTCGTCGAAGGCCGCGTCGAGCGCGGTGAGGACGATCGCGCGCTGGCCCGTCGTCAGGTCGCCGCGGTGGCGGAGCTCGTTCTTGAGCACGCTGAACTGCTTGGCGCTCATGCCCTCGCGCACCTGAGCGACGAGCCTCGCGCACTCCTGCTGCACAGCCGGCGGGAGCGTGGCGATGCCGTCCTCGTCGGTGTCGCTCTTGGCCATCTGCGACGGGTCGACGTCCTCCATCGGGGCGACGATCTCGATGCCCGACGGCGGGATGAAGAGCTGCGTGTGGCGCCCCTGGATCACGATGCGCTGGCCGAGCCGGAGCTGCGACGGGGCCTTGCCGCCGGGGCCCGCCTCGGGCGCGCCCTGCGCGTCGGTGGCGTCGCCGCCCGCGTCGATGACGGCGCTCGACAGCTCCGCCGACGCGATCACGAGCTTGTAGTAGCGCGCGCGCTCGTCGACGGTGCCCACGACCTCGACGAGGAGGTAGTGGTTGGCGCCGAGCTTGTGCGCCGGGCGCACCTCCGCCGACTGCCCGGGCCAGAGCGGGAAGGCGCACGGCCCCGCGATGATGCGCGTGGTGCCGAGCAGCAGCTCCTTCTCCTTGTTGCCGCCGGGCACGTGCATCCCGTTGGAGTACTCCTCGGACGCGTCGCCCCGCAGCGGGTTGGTGAGCACGACGTACTCGCCGTCGCGCGCGACGATGAAGGGCCTCGCCTCCATCGGCGCCTGCTCGAAGCCGCCGCGCTCGTTCGCGCGGACGATGCGGTCGTTGGCGCTCGGGGTGAACTCGGTCGGGCCGACGTGGAGGAGGATCTCGCCCGAGGTCTCGTTGAGCGACCACAGGAACGAGCGGCGCGGGACGGGGATCTTCTGGCGGTTCTCGATGCTCATGGGACGTCCATGGGTGGTGGCGCCGGCCGCGACCGCCGATGCGGCGGGGGGGATGGGTGCGCGTGGTGGCGGGTGTTGGGGGAGGGCGTGGGGAGGGCAGCGCGGGGACGCGTCCGTGCGGAGGCGGCGCCACCCGAAACAGGCCACGCAGGGTACGATCCGGGGGTGACCTTGTCCAGCGGAGCTGCGCGCCGCGCCCGGCCGGCCGCTGCCGCACCTTCCCCCGCGCGGCGCCTCCGACTGGTCGGCGCCCGTACATGACCCCACCGTTCGCACATGGGCCGGTGTCTGAAGCGCGGCATTCGGGGCTTGAGTTCTCGGGGCGGATGCCGTTTCACTGAGGGCAAGCGCAAGGGATCTACCGAGAGGTGAACGCGTGACTACGAAGACTCCTGGGCAGAGCACGGGCAAAGGGAGCGACCCCTACATCGGTCGCGTCGTCGCGGGCCGGTACCGGCTCGAGGCGCGCCTCGGCGAGGGGGGCATGGGGGTGGTCTACCGCGCGCGCCATGTGCTCATCGATCGCGTCGTCGCGCTCAAGCTCATCCGGCCCGACCTCCGCACGGAGACGCACCTCCGCGCGTGGATGCTCCGTGAGGCGCGCGCGGCCAACCGCGTCGACCACGCCCACATCATCGACATCCACGACATCGGCGAGACCGACGAGGGCGAGCTCTACCTCGTGATGGAGTACCTGGTGGGCACGCCGCTCTCGGCGGAGATCGCCAAGGGCCAGTTCGCGGTGGCGCGCGCGGTCGACGTGCTCGAGCAGATGGCGGCGGCGCTCGGTCGCGCCCACGACCTCGGCGTGGTGCACCGCGACCTCAAGAGCGACAACATCCTGCTGACCAACCGCGGCGGCCGGAAGGACTTCGTCAAGATCCTCGACTTCGGCCTCGCGCACCTCGCCCGCGACCCGCGGCTCGCGCCCAAGGGGGCCGTCTTCGGCACGCCCGAGTACATGTCGCCCGAGCAGGCGCGCGGCGAGGAGGCCAACGCCTCGAGCGACCTCTACGCCCTCGGCATCCTGCTCTACGAGATGACCACGGGGAAGCTCCCCTTCCACTCGCACGACCGCGAGCAGCTCCTCGAGATGCAGCGCAGCGCGGCGCCGCCCAACCCGCGGGTGCTGCGGCCCGACCTGCCGCGCGAGGCCGAGGGGATCATCCTCCGGCTGCTCCAGAAGGACGTCGCCAAGCGCTACAAGGACGCCCACCACCTCTCGGAGGACCTCAAGGCCTTCCAGCGCTCGCTGCCGTCGACGCCGTGGGAGATCGCCAACTCGCCGGAGGCGCCCGCGTCGCCGCCGCAGCCGCCGCCGGCGCCGTCGGCGGGCGTGGCCGAGTGGGCCGCGCGCGCCGCGCTCTTCGGGCGCATGGTGGCCCGCGCCTACCCGGCGGGCGACGCGCCGTCGGAGGTGCAGGGCGCGCTCGACGACGCCTGGCGCCTGGCCAACCGCGCGTCGCGGCTCGAGGGCGAGGTGGCGTCGCACATGCGCAAGCTCGAGGCGCTCGAGCGCCGTGGGCGCGCGCTGCGCGCGGAGATCGGCCGCAAGGTGGAGGAGCTCGCCCACGAGGAGAGCCGGGTGCTGCGCGACGCGGCGGCGGAGAACGAGGCGGTGTCGCAGCAGCGCGAGCGGATGGCGGCGGCCGAGCGCAACCATGCGCAGGCGCGGTCGCAGGCCGACGGCGCGGAGAAGCAGGGCGTGTCGGGCCCGGCGCTGCGCTCGGTGTACGAGCGCGTCGGGCAGACGCTGGCGATGGTGGAGGCGCGGCGCGAGGCGCTGGCCGAGCACGAGCTCCGCGCGGCCCGCAAGGACGCGCAGGCCCGCGACCTGCGCCGGCAGATCGAGGACCTGCGCGCGCAGCTCGCCCGCTACGCCGACGCGATGGAGGAGGACCTCTCGCAGGGCCGCGAGCGCGTGGCGCAGCGCACCCGCGAGGGCGTCACCTACGAGCGGAGCTTCACCGAGGCGACCGACGTGATCGTGCGCCACCTGCGCGGGCGCCCGGAGTGCCGCGACCTGCTCGACGAGTTCCTGCGGGACACGGGCAAGGGTGCGGCCGCCGCCCAGCCGGCGCCGGGCCCGTCGCCGACCACCACCGCGGTGGGCATGGGCGCGCCCCCGGCCGCCCTGACGTGATTGACGCCCCGCGCGGGCCCATGGTAGCGCCCGCCGCGTGACTGAACCGCGATTCAGCGGCCGCCGCCGCGACGACCCCCGGGCCGTCGAGAAGCGCGAGCGCATCCTCCGCGCGGCCGTGAAGGTCTTCGCGCGCAAAGGCTTCTACGCCTCCCGCGTGTCGGAGATCGCGAAGGCCGCGGGCGTCGCCGACGGCACCATCTACCTCTACTTCAAGGGCAAGGACGAGCTCCTCACCTCGCTCTTCGAAGACCGGATCACGCGCCTCCTGACGCTCCTCAAGCGCGAGGTGGAGGGGCTGCCGCCGGGCCCGGAGCGCGTGCGGCGCGTGGTCGAGTACCAGCTCGGGCTCCTCGAGGGCGAGCGCGACCTCGCTGAGGTGATCACGGTGAACCTCCGCCAGTCGTCGCGGCTGCTCAAGCAGTACGCGACGAAGCGCTTCACCGAGTACCTCGAGCTGATGGCCGCGGTGGTGGCCGAGGGGCAGCGCGCGGGCGAGCTGCGCGACGACGTGTCGCCGCGGATCATGGCGCGCGCGATCTTCGGCGCGCTCGACGGGATCGCGATGACGTGGGCGCTCGGGAGCGCGGAGGCGGGCGGGCTCAAGCGGGCGGCGTCGCAGGTCGCGGACGTGCTGCTCGACGGGCTGCGCCCGCGGGGGTGACGGTCACACGTCGAGGTCGAGGGAGATCGGGCAGTGGTCGGACCCGCGCACGTCGGGGTGGATGCGCGCGTCGGTGACCTTCGAAGCGAGCGGGCGGCTGACGAGGAAGATGTCGATGCGCCAGCCGACGTTCTTGGCGCGGGCGGCGCCGCGCTGCGACCACCAGGTGTAGAGCCCGGGCTCGCCGGGGTGGCGCTCGCGGAAGACGTCGACGAGGTCTTCCTTCAGGTAGGCGCGGAAGTCCTCGCGCTCCTCGTCGGTGAAGCCGGGGTTCTTGCGGTTGGTCTTGGGGTTGGCGAGGTCGATCTCCTCGGGGGCGACGTTCATGTCACCGACGACGACGACGGGCTTGCCGGCGGCGTGGCGCGCGCGCACGAACGCGGCGAGGTCGCGGGAGAACTTGCGCTTGTACGGCAGCCGCGCGAGCTCGGCGGCGGCGTTGGGGAAGTAGCCCGCGACGAGGGTGAAGGCCGGGTGCTCGCTCACCACCATGCGGCCCTCGACGTCGTAGGCCGGGATGCCGAGGCCCTTGGTGTGGGTGAAGCCCAGCTTCTTGCGGGTGAGCGTCGCCGAGCCCGCGTAGCCCTTCTTCGACGTCGCGGGGAACCAGCACACGTCGTGATGCGCCGAGAGCTCGCCCTGGGTGAAGAGGTCGAGCTCCGCCCACTCGGCGCGGATCTCCTGGAGGCTCAACACGTCGGGGTCGGTGGCCTTGAACCAGTCGAGGAAGGTGCCCTTGAGGGCCGAGCGGATGCCGTTGACGTTCCAACTGACGATCTTCATCGCGCGGGAGGATATGCCCGTCGCCGCGGGGCGCGAAATTCTGCGCCGCTTGACGGCGGCGCCCCGGCGCGACGATGCTCCCGCGCCCGCCGATGCCCTCGCCCTCCTCCGCGCCGCCCCCCCCGCCCGTCGATCGTTACGCCGAGGCGCTCGTCCCGACGGAGTACGGAGAGTTCCGCGTGCTGGTGTTCCGCGAGCGCTCGGCGGACCCGGAGTGCGCGCCGGTGGAGCACGTCGCGATCGTGCGCGGCGAGGTGGCGGGCGCCGAGGCGGTGCTCACGCGCGCGCACTCCGAGTGCTGGACGGGCGAGGCGCTCCACTCGCTCAAGTGCGACTGCCGCGAGCAGCTCGACCACGCGCTGCGCGCCGTCGCCGAGGCGGGCGCGGGCGTGGTGCTCTACCTCCGCCAGGAGGGCCGCGGCATCGGGCTCGGCAACAAGATCCGCGCGTATGCGCTCCAGTCGCAGGGGCACGACACGGTCGACGCCAACCGCCTGCTGGGCTTCCCCGACGACCTCCGGAGCTACCGCCCCGCGGCCGACATGCTGCGCGCGCTCGGCGTCCGCTCGGTGGCGCTGCTCACCAACAACCCGGCGAAGGTCGAGGGGCTGGAGGCCGAGGGGGTGCGCGTCGTCCGGCGCGTGCCCGTGGCCGTGCCCGTCAACGAGCACAGCCGCGGGTACCTGCGCGCGAAGCAGAACCGCATGGGGCACGACCTGCCGGACGGGATGCTGGAGGAGTCGGGGGACGAGCAGGGGGAGGCGCCGAAGGGCGGCGCGGGGGGCTGAAGGAGGCTCGCTCAGGCCGCGGCGGGGAGGGCGTCGAGGCGCGCGCGGAGCGCGTCGCGGAGGTGCCGCGTGAGGCGGTGCTTCTTGGTGTAGACGCTCTTGACGTTCATCCCGAGGGCGTCGGCCACCTCCTGGGGGGAGCGGCCGTCGACGAAGTAGAGGCGGACGAACTCCCGGTCGCGCGGCGGGAGGCCGCCGACGACGTCCGCGAGGCGCGCGCACTCCTGGCGGGCGGCGGAGACGGTGAAGAGGTCGGCCTCCTCGCTGTGCAGGCCCTCGGCGGCGAAGAGCGGCGCGGTGGGGCGGCGGGCGCAGGTGCGGAGGTAGTCCCACGCGGCGTTGATGGCGATGAGGCCGATCCAGCTCCCGAGCTTGTTGCCGCGCTCGACGTCGAAGGTGCGGAGCTTGTGCAGGTCGTTGGCGAGCAGCGCGGCGTAGAAGTTCGCGCGGATCTCGTGGAGGGCGTCGGAGGGGACCACGCCGCTGAAGCGCGCGACCACGCGGTGCACGCACGTCCACACCATGCGGTCGTAGCGGCGGTGGAACTCGCGCCACGCGGCCTCGTCGAGGGTGAGCAGGCGGTCGCGGAGCTGGGCGTCGTTCAGGGTCGTAAGGGTGTTGGTCATCGGCGTCCTCCCGGCGGAGGAACCGTTTGGCAACCGCCGTGCCGCGCGCGCCGGGCCCGTCGGCGGCAGGGGCGATGCCGTGCGCTGAAAGAAACCGCGGCAATTCCCGTAGAACCGCCGGCACGTGTCCGCGCGTTCACACCCCGGAGGGGCGGTCACGGGTCAGGGGCGTCACGTGGGGCGCGTGACGGATCGTTCACGTCGGCGGAGGCGCGCGAGGGCGGCGAGGGTGGCGAGCGTGGCGATGAGAGCGTGGGAGGGGGCGGAGGTTCCGGGCGCGGTGGCGCAGGCGCCGGTGACGCGGGTGCCGCCGGGCTGCGTGGTGAGGCCGCCGTAGGGGACGGCGATGCAGCGCGTCGCGGGCGTCTGGGCGGCGGGGTAGATCGCGCACATCCCCGCGGCGTCGTCGGAGGTGAGGTCGCGGCGGATCTCCCCGAGGCCGGCCTCGGGCCACATCACCGCGCGGTCGTTGTCGCTGTGCGAAAGGCCCATGAAGTGCCCGAACTCGTGGGTGAGGATCGTCTGCAGGTCGGCCGCGGAGGGGTCGGACATCGACTGCGCGGTGGAGAAGTCGAACTCCGCGTCGTTCATCTCCATGTCGGCGTCGAAGATCTCGCCGGTGAAGGAGTCGAACGTGGCGATGGTGATCGCGATGGCGCCGGGGCGGTGGACGGCGTCGTCGTTCCACCGCGGCCGGAAGGAGATGGTGTTGGAGTTCTCGCCGCGGGGGTCGTAGCCCGAGGGGTTCCACGTCGGGAGGTTGGGGAGCACGCGGAAGTACTGGGTGCCGCGGCCGTCGGCGTCGCAGGGGACGCGCGCCCACGCCTCCGTCGCCACCCGCGCCAGCCGGTCGAACTCCATCAGCGGCACGCTCGACGGGGTGTTGGCGCGGAAGAGCGAGAAGCCCGTGCAGCGCGACCGCCACGACAGCGGGATGCCCGTGCGCACGCACTCCCCGAGGGCGGAGGCGCGCATGCGCGACGTGGTCGAGCGGCAGTACGCCGCCGCGTCGCCCGCGAGCGAACACAGCGACAGCGCGAGCGCGGCCGCCGCGGGCCTCACGGCGCCACCGCGCGCACCGCGCCCGCCATGCGCTCGAGCGCCACCGAAGGCGCGCCGGCCGCGAGTGACTCGGGGGCGCGCGCCTGTATCGCCCCCGCGGCGTCGAGCGTCACGGGCACCACCGCCGCCGTCATGTGCGCGAGGTAGCGCACGTCGGAGACGCCGCCCGCGAGGAAGAGCACGTACGTCGCGCCGTCCTCGAGCGAGGGGGCGCCGGGCACGTGCTGCCCGATGCGCCCCACCACGCCGCCGGCCACGCGCACCACCACCACCGCGCGCGGCGCGAGCCGGCCCTTGAGCACCGCGCTGAGCTCGACCTCGTGGTCGGTGACGATGAGGCGCCCCTCCCAGCGGCTCACCGAGCGGCGGACGGTGCCCACCACCACGTCGTCGGAGGCGCGCGTGAGCTCGGCCACCGTCACGCGGCGGGCGGTGATCGCGGGGGCGAGCGAGGGGGCGAGCGTGAGGGCCAGCGACAGGGCGGCCGCGCGGATCGGTCGGCGCATGGCGCGGAGACTACCGCAGGCGGTCAGCGCTCGACCAGCCGCCGCAGCTCGTCGTAGCCGCGCTCGACGCGGTCGGACCAGGCGCGGGTGACCCCGCGGGCGTCGACGGGGGCTTCGCCGCGGGGGACGCGCGCGAGGAGGACCGCGCGGGCGGCCTGGAGGCTGGCGTGGTCGCAGGGCCAGCGCGTCCCGGACGTCTCGAGGAAGAAGAGCGCGTCGTCGGAGAGGGCGTCGAGTGCGGCGGAGAGCTTGCGGGAGGGCGTCACGCCGTCGAGGATCGAGCGCCGCCACGCGCCCGACTCCGCGTCGTCGCCGAGGGCGAAGTGCTCGGGGCCGTCGCCGCGCCCCGCCGCGAGCTTCGCGCGCACGTCGGGGTCGAGCAGGCCAGAGGGCGAGGTGGGCTCGACGCTCGCGCGGTCGAACGCGTCGGCGGTGCCCGTGTCGCCCAGCAGGTCGACGAAGCCCGGCGCCCCCGACTGCCGGTCGGGGTGGAACACCGCCGTCGACTCGTGGAAGGGCAGCGCCGTGTGCTCGGGGGGGTGGGCGGCGATGGGCTCGTGCTCGTCGTCCGCGTCGACCGCGCCCGGCGCCGGGGGCTCGGGGGCGGCGCCCGGCGGCCACGCGCTCGCGAGGTAGGAGTCGACGTACTCGAGCACGCGGTCGGGCGAGGTCTCGGCGCCGCCCAGCATCATCCGCGAGCACACCAGCAGGTCGGAGTGGACCGCGTACCAGAGGAGCTGCCGCAGCGCGCTCGCGAGGAGCCGGCCGTTGTCGCGCACGGCGCGGTCGCCGCGGTCGACGGCGACGCGGACGTGGTCGAGCTCGAGCGCGACGTCGATGGAGCACGCCGCGAGGTGGAGCGCGCCGTCGACGTCGGCGAAGCGCGACTGGGGCGCGCGGTCGACCACGGCCACGCGGCGCGCCTCGAGCTCGGAGTAGCAGACCCCGATCGCGCGGACGCAGGGCTCGAGGCCCGCGAACTCGCGCCCCGCCGCGGCCGCGAAGCGCGCGGAGACGCCGACGGGCCAGCGCCCGGCCTCCGCCGCCGCGCGCAGGCGCAGGAGGGCGAGGAAGACGTCCGAGGGTTCGAGCGCGAACGCGAGCGGCCGGGCCATCGCGCCGAAACCCTAACGCAAGCGCCCGGCGAACGCGAACATTCGCGCGGTCACATGCACGCGGCGAGCGGGGCGCCGTTGAGCACCACCTGCACACCCGTGAGGCTCCGGGCGGAGCAGCAGTCGTCGATGTGGGTGATGACCACGCGGTTGCGGCCCGGGACGACGTACCGCGCCAGGTTGGTGGTGACGCTCGTGCCCCCGAGGAGGATGTGCGACCCGGGCTCGACCACGCCCGCCGGGTACAGCGCGTTGAACACCGTCACCCGCGCGCCGTCGTCGACGCCGCCCATCGACACCGTGAGCGACGTGACCGCGTAGCCCGGCGTCACGTCGAAGAACGTCTGGAAGTACGTGAACTCCCCGCCGTTGAGGCACTCGCACGCGCGGCCGCAGAGGGCCGACGACTCGGAGAAGTCGATCGTCGGCGACGTGACCGCGCGCCACCCGCCGTCGGCCTCCGCGGGGATCGACGCGAGCTCGTACTCCCCCGGGTCGCCGTGCTGCGAGAAGGTTCGCCCGAAGCACACCGGGCCCATCACCCGGTGCACCTGCCACGGCGAGCTCATCGCCGTCGCCGTGATGCACGGGGCGCAGCCCTCGTCCGTCATCCCGTCGCAGTCGTCGTCGGCGCCGTTGCGGCAGATCTCGGTCACCGGGCCCACCTGCCCGTCGCACAGGCCCCACGCGCCCGCCGCGCAGGCCTGCACCCCCCCGCGGCAGCGCCCGACGCCCTGCGTGCCGGTCGGGCCCGAGTAGCACGGCCGCGTCACCGACTCATCGGCCGTCCCGTCGCAGTCGTTGTCGGCGCCGTCGCAGGTCTCGGTCGCGGGCGTGACCGCGCCGGCGCAGGCGCCCCACGCGCCCATCGCGCAGGTCTCCGTCCCGCCGCGGCACGCGCCGACGCCCATCGTGCCCGCGGGGCCGCCGTAGCAGGGGCGGGTGAGTCCCTCGTCGGTCGTCCCGTCGCAGTCGTTGTCGACGCCGTCGCACACCTCCGTGGCGGGCGTGACGTCGCCGGTGCAGGCGCCCCACGAGCCCGCGGCGCAGGTCTGCGTGGCGCCGCGGCAGGGGCCGCGATCCTGCGTGCCGGCGGGGCCGGTGTAGCAGGTGCGGGTGACCTCTTCGTCGGTCATCCCGTCGCAGTCGTTGTCGACGTTGTCGCAGGACTCGGGCGACGGGGCGACGGAGCCCGCGCAGGCGCCCCAGCTCCCGAACTCGCCTGTCCCCTCGCAGCGCGCGGTGCCGAGCGCGCAGGCGCCGCGGCCGGCGAGCCCCGGGGCGCCCGCGTAGCAGCGCGTGGTCATCCCCGGGACGCAGGTGCAGCCCTCGTCGCTGCGCCCGTCGCAGTTGTCGTCGAGCCCGTTGCCGCACGTCTCGCGCGCGCCGCAGCCGGGGCCGGTGGGGGAGGCGTCGGCGGCGGGGGTTCCGTCGCCCGTCGCGTCGCCGGTCGGAGCGACGTCGCCCGCCGCGTCGGGGGCCGCGGCCTGGTCGGCGGTGGCGTCGGCGGTGGCGTCGAAGGGCGCCGCGGCGTCGGTGGAGGCGTCGGGCGGGAGCGTGCGGTCGGGGCCCGTGTCGCCGGCGGCGTCGACTTCGTAGACGAGCGCGACCTCGCTGTCGGCGCACGCGGCGAGCGCGGCGGCGAGCGAGGCCGCCTGCAGGAGGCGGTTCGGGCGCATGCGCGGATTGCACCGCGGCGGGGGCGCCGGCGTCAACGGGCGTCGGCGCCGCGGCGCGTTCGCCGTGGGGGGATGGCGGCGGGGGGCTTTCGGGTATCCTCGCGCCCGCGATGCCACACCCCGCAGCTTCCGTGCTGATCGTCGACGACGAGCCCTCCGTGGGCCGCATCCTCCAGGCGCTCCTCAAGCAGGCGGGCGTCGAGTCGGAGTACGTCTCCTCGGGGCCCGCGGCGCTGGAGGCCCTGGCGCGCCGGCCGCACGACGCGCTCGTCACCGACCTCTACATGGGCGAGATGGACGGGATGGCGCTGCTCCAGCGGGTGCGGGCGCAGTGGCCCGACCTGCCCGTGGTGATGATGAGCGGGCAGGGGACGGTCGCGCTCGCGGTGGAGGCGATGAAGCTCGGCGCGAGCGACTTCGTGCTGAAGCCCTGCGACCGCGACGAGGTGCTCTTCGCGGTGCAGAAGGCGCTGGCCTCGGGGCGCGCCGCCGCCGAGCGCCCGCCGGCCGCGCCCGCCGCGCCGGGGTCGTTCGTGGGGACGTCCGACGCGATGCGCGAGGTCCACGCGCTGCTGGCGCGGGCGGCGCAGGGGACGGCCACGGTGCTCATCCGCGGCGAGTCGGGGACGGGCAAGGAGCTGGCGGCGCGGGCGATCCACGAGGGGTCGCCGCGGCGAGCGGGGCCCTTCGTGGCGCTCCACTGCGCGGCGCTCCCAGACAACCTTCTCGAGAGCGAGCTCTTCGGGTACGAGCGCGGGGCCTTCACCGGGGCCAACGTGTCGAAGCCGGGCCGCGTCGAGCTGGCCCACGGGGGCACGCTCTTCCTCGACGAGGTGGGCGACGTCACGCCGGCGACGCAGGTGAAGCTCCTGCGGGTGCTCCAGGAGAAGACGGTCGAGCGCCTCGGCGGCACGCGGCCGCAGAAGATCGACGTGCGCTTCGTGGCCGCGACGCACCGCAACCTGGAGGAGCTCGTCGCGCAGGGCACCTTCCGTGAGGACCTCTTCTACCGGCTCAACGTCGTGCCCGTGTGGATGCCGCCGCTGCGCACGCGGCCCGCGGACGTCGCGCCGCTCGCGGCCCACTTCTGCGCGGTGCACGGCGCGGCCAACGGGCGGCCCCACGCGGCGCTGGCCCCCGACGCGGTGGCCGCGCTCCAGGCCCACCCGTGGCCGGGCAACGTCCGCCAGCTCCAGAACTTCATCGAGCGCCTCGTGGTGCTCGCGCCCAACGACCTGATCACCGGCGCGGACGTCGCGCGCGAGCTCGCGCGGGGGCCGGGCGTTGAGGGCGCGCGCGTGGGGCCGAGCGTGACGCCGCCGCACGGCGCGCCGAGTGTTCCTCCGCCGGCGGGGGGCGACGGGGCGCAGACGCTCGACGGGCGACGTCGCGAGGCCGAGCGCGAGGCGCTGCTGACGGCGCTCCAGCGCGCGGCGAACAACCGCACGCTCGCGGCGCGGCTGCTCGGCGTGAGCCGCCGCACGCTCTACAACAAGCTCGAGGAGCACGGGCTGGCGTAGCCCGCGCGGGCCGCTCAGAAACGGCCGCCGAGGCCGAGCGAGAGGCCGCCGGCGCGCGGGCTCACGTCGAGGCGGAGCGAGGTGCGCGCGGCGCCGGACGACTGCGTGAGGCGCGCGACGAGGTACCACGCGGCGCCGCCCACCACGGCGGCCGCGCCGACGCCGAGGGCCGCGTTGGTGGCGGTGAGGAGGTCGGCGTAACGACCGTCGTGTGACTGCGCGATCGGGTCGCAGCCGCCGGCGTTGCAGGCCGCGTCGCGGTCGCTGCGCGCGCCCGAGGCGAGGCCGTAGAACACGCCCGCCAGCGCGAGGCTCGCGGCACCTGCGCCGACGACGATCCAGGGGCCCACGCCGGGTCCGCTCGGGGCAGGTGGCGGCGGCGGCGGCGGCGGGGGGAGCGCGTCTCGCGGCGGAGGCGGCGGGGGCGGAGGCGGTGGTGGTGGTGGTGGCGGAGGCGGTGGCGCGGCGATGGGCGCCAGGGTGATCTCGACGGTGCTGGTCTGACCCGCGCTGACCTGCGCGGCGCCTTCGAAGGACGTGAAGCCCTCGGCGGTGGCCTGCACGCGCACGGCGCCGGGCGCGACGGGGTAGGGCACGCCGACGAGCGCGGCGGCGATCGGCGCGCCGTTGACGCGGACCGCGAGGCCCGGGGGCGGGGGCTGCGGCGCGCGCACGGTGACGCGGCCGACGCGGGGCTCCTCGGCGGACTCGATCTCGCGGCACGCGCGGAGGATCGCCTCGCGGTTGCGCAGGCTCGTGTCGGCCTCGGCGGCCCGCACGCACGCGCCCGCGAAGCCGAGCGCCTCCACCGCGTGGCCGAGCGTCTGGTGCTCGCTCGCGAGGAAGTACTGGATCGATGGCGTCGAGCGGATCTGGTTGGCGCGGGTCGCGAGCTCGACGGCCTCCTCGTGGTGGCGGTGGCGCGAGGCGCGCTCGGCCTGGCGGATCAGGTCGCGGCGAGCGACCTCCTCGGGGCCGTCCTGCGCGGCGGCGGTGGCGCCGGTGAGGAGGCCGGCGGCGGTGAAGATCCAGGTGCGTGCGGCGCGTTGCATGGGGTCTCGCGGGGCTACTCGATGACGATGCCGCCGCCCGGGGCGCGGCCGCCTTCGGCGGGCGCGTGGCGTCGGTGGCGTCGGGGGCGGCCGTCGTCGGGGGCGGCTGCGGCGACGGCGGGCGTGCCGGCGTCGGGTGCTGCGGCGGGCGCTTGCGGCGCGGGCGGTTGCGGCGCGGGCGGTTGCGGCGCGCGCACCTGCGTCGCGGGCGCCTGCGGTGCGACGGCGGGCGGCGCGGGGCGGGCGGGCGGCTGCGCGAGGTGGGCCTCGGGGGCGGTTGCGGCGGTGGTGCGGGCGACCGCGTAGAGGCCAGCGCCGAAGAGGGCCAGCGCGCCGAGCGCGCTCAGCGGGAGGAGGTAGCGGCTGCGGCGCGGCGCGGGGCGCGCACCGGTGGCGCCCATGAGCGTGTCGGGCTTGGGCGCGGCGGGCGCGGGCGCGCCGTGGGCGACGTGCGGCGCGAGTGAAGGCGAGCGCGCGGCCTGCCACGCGCGGTCGGCGTCGTCGACGGCGGCCTCGAGGGCGGCGAGGAAGTCGGCCGCGTTGCCGTGGCGTTCGGCGGGGCGAAGGGAGAGGGCGCGGGCGAGGACGGCCTCCCAGGGGCCGACGTCGACGCCGGCGCGGCCGGGCGTGGGGCGCTCGCGGCCGACGATCTCGGCGTAGATCTGCGTGGTGTCCTGGGCCTGGTAGGCCTGGGTGTCGGTGAGGATCTCGGTGAGGATGAGCCCGAGCGCGTGCACGTCCGTCCAGGGGCCGGTGCGCGAGCGGCTGATCTGCTCGGGGGCGGCGTAGAGCAGCGAGAAGGCGGTGAGCTCGGTCTGGGTGGAGGTGTGGCCCGAGCCGGCCTGCTCCTCGGGCTCCATCACCTTGGCGATGCCGAAGTCGAGCATGCGGAGGCCGGGCTCGCCGCGGCGCGCGCGCACGACCATCATGTTGGCGGGCTTCACGTCGCGGTGCGCGATGCCGACCTCGTGGGCGCAGGCGAGGGCGTCGAAGGCGGGGCGGAGGAGCGCGAGGGCCTCGCGCGGCGAGCGGCCCCGCTGGCCGAGGCGGGCCTCGAGCTCGCTCTCGAGGGTGTGGCCCTCGAGCCACTCGAGCGCCATCCAGGGCGAGGCGCCGGCGGCGAAGAGGGCGGTGCCGAAGTCGAGCACCCGCACGATCGCCGGGTGGTTGAGCGCCGCGATGGTGCGCGCCTCCAGCCTGAACTTCTCGAGGAACTCCTCGCGCAGGTCGCCCTGGAAGCGGTCGGGCACCATCAGCACCTTCACCGCGACGGGCGTCTGGAGCTCGAGGTGGCGCCCCTGGTAGACGGTGCCGAAGCCGCCCTTCGCGACGACGCGGTCGACGAGGTACTTGTCGAGGAGCGCGCGCCCGACGAGGCCGAAGACGTCCTGTGCTTCTTCACTCATGGGGCCCTCAGAATGTCACCCGCAGCGGCGTCGCGCTCGTCGGCGGGGCCGCGGCGCCGAGCTGGCCGTTGGCGTTGTCGCCCCAGCAGTACACGGCGCCCGAGCCCATCGCGAGCGCGCAGGTGGTGTCGCCGCCGGCGGCGATGGCGGCGAAGGGGACGGTCGTGGAGACCGGCGAGGGGGTCATGGCGGCGCCGGGGACGGCGGAACCGAGCTGGCCGCGGGCGTTGCTCCCCCAGCAGAGCGCCTGGCCCGTGGCGAGGAGCGCGCAGGCGTGGGCGCGGCCCGCGGCGAGGTCGACCGCCGCGCCGCTGAGCATCACCGCGCGGGGCGACAGCGCGTCGGCGGCGTCGCCGAGGCCCGTCCGCCCGCTCTCGCCGTAGCCCCAGCACCAGACGTTGAGGGCGGTGCGCCCGCCCCGCGTGAGGGCGCAGGTGAAGCCCTCGCCGGCGACGACCTTCGTGATCGTGCCGAGGGCGTCGGGCACGGGGGCCGGCGCGGCGTTGCCGTTGACCACCATGGTGGTCGAGCGCCCGAGGGCGCCGTGGTTGTTGCGCCCCCAGCAGTAGACGCCGGAGTCCGACCACGCGCAGGTGTGTTCGGCGCCCGCGGCGACGCCGAGGAAGGTGGGCCGCGTCGACGGGAGCATCGCGGTCGACACCGGCATGGGCGAGGGGACGAACGCCGACGGCACGCCGACGCCGGCCTGCCCGTCGGCGTTGTTGCCCCAGCAGAGCAGCGTGGTCATCGAGCCCATGGCGGTGAGCGCGCAGGTGTGGTCGCCGCCCGCCGCGAGCATCGAAGCGCCGACGACCTCCGTCACGGCGGCGGGGCGCGCGGAGAGCGCGAGGCCGGCGGGCTGCGCGAGCTGCCGCAGGGCGTTGGCGCCCCAGCAGCGCACGTTGCTGAGGCCGGCGGTGGTGCCCTGGTCGACCGCCGCGCAGGTGTGCGATGCCCCGGCGGACAAGGTCTGAACGTCGGCGAGCGGGGCGGCGGTGGTGGCGGGGCTCACGACGAAGGCGGGCGCCGGCTCGGACGGCGTCTCCGTGCCGCGCCCGAGCTGCCCCGCGCCGTTGCCGCCCCAGCAGCGCATCGAGCCGTCGATGAGGCGGGCGCAGGCGTGCGCGCCGCCGACCGCGATCGCGTCGGGCGGCGTGCAGCGCCCGGTGGTGCAGACGCCGCCGCAGGGCGAGTCCGCGCAGGTGCCGGGCGCCTCGCCGCGGCAGCGGCCGGCGGTGCACGTCTGGCCGAACCCGCAGAGCTGGTTGCACCCGCCGCAGTGGACCGTCGAGGACGACGTGTCGACGCACTCGTCGCGGCACAAGGTCGAGCCCTCGCGGCAGGAGAGGTCGAGCGGCGCGTCGGCGGGCCGGTCGGCGGCCGCGTCGGCGACGTCCGCGGCGACCGTGACGTCGGGCGCGTCGGTGACGTCCCTGACGTCGGTGACGGCGGCGACGTCAGACGCGTCCGTGACGTCTGAACCGACGGCGACGTCGGCGGTGACGTCCGCGCCGACGTCGACCGTGACGGCGGCGGCGTCGCGCGCGATGAAATGCCAGTCGTCGCGGGCGCAGCCGAGCAGCGCGAGCGCGAGGGCGGCGGGCGCTCGCCCCTCGCGCGCCGAGCGCGCGCCGATCGTCCGCAGGAGCATCATGGCGGGGGTGTGTTTGGGGGGTATCACGGCGGTCGTCTCAGACGCAATTCACCGGAACTGTCACGGGTGTCGCGAAACGGAACGGGTGCGCGCGGTCGCTCACGACGCGCGCCCCCCGTGGAGCAGCGCCCACGCGATCATCGCGGCGCCCGCGAGCGCGATGATCGCGATCGCGGCGACCGCCACGGCGCGGCCGCGGTCGTCGCTCACCGCGGGCGGCGCGGGCGGCGGCGGGGCGGGCGTCGGCGCGCGCGGCGCGGGCGGCGGGAGCGACGGCGTCGCCGCGGCGGACGGGAGCTCGCGCGCGAAGTCGCCGGCGTCGAGCGGCGCGTCGATCGGGCGGACGCGCGCGAGGCGCTGGTCGACGTCGGCGATCATCGTGCCCGCGAAGGCCGCGCCGCGCGACTCGCCGATGCCGACGTCCTCCGCGAGCGCGGTGCCGCCGTGTCGGCGCGCTGCGGGGGGCGACTCGGTCGGCGCGGGCGACATCACCGTGGGGCTCTCGAGCGCGTCGCCGAGCTCCCACTCGCCCGCGAGCGCGGCGCGCAGCGCGGCCACGGAGCCGAAGCGCCCCGCCGGGTCGTGCGCGGTCGCGAGGGCGGCCGCCTCCCCCACGGCGTCGGCGACGTCGGCGCGCCCGTCGAGCGCCTCGCGCAGCAGCGCCCCGAGCGCATACACGTCCGACGCCGCGTCGGGCTCGGCGCCCGCGGCGAGCTCGGGCGCGGCGCAGGCGGACGCGCGGGCGGCACCCGGCGTCGCCGCGGCGCGCGCGAAGCATCCGAGCCCCGCGTCGACCACGCACACCGCGAAGGCCGCGCCGCCGACGAGCACCGACGCCGGCGAGAGCGCGCCGTGCGCGACGCCCGCCGCGTGGAGCGCCTCCACCGCCGCGGACGCGGCGTCGAACACCGCGCGCACCCACGCGAGCGGCGGGGGCTCGCCGCGGGCCCTCGCCGCGTCGAGGTGAGCGCCGAGCGAGGCCCCCGCGAAGGGCTCGTACGCCGCGAAGGCCCGGCCGCCCTCGGCGCCGACGTCGAGCGGTCGGGCGAGCGACGGGTGCGCGGCCGCGCGCGCCGCCGCGTCGAGGCGCGCGGCCGCCGCGGCGCTGCCGGGGCCGTAGAGCGAGAGCGTCACCTCGCGCTGACCTCGGGCGAGGTCGAGGGCGCGCCACGCCTCGCCGGCGCCGCGGTCGTCGGCGGGGGCGATGGGGGCGTAGCGTTGGCGGAGGGCGGTTCCGGGCGTGAGGTTCATGCGGGCCTCTACTCGATGACGATGGGGCGCGCGGCGGCGCGCGGGCGCGCGGGCGCGGCGCGGCGCGGCGTTGACGGCGGTCGCGCGGGCGCGGCGAAGGTCGGCGGCGCCTCAGCCACCGGGGCGGGCGCGGGGACGGGCGTCACCGGCACGGGCCCGTCGGGCGCGGCGGGCTCGGGCGCGCGGCGCGACGCCCAGAGGAGCGCGGCGCACGCGGCGAGGGCGCCGGCGACGGCGGCGGCCACCCACGCGCGGCGCGCGGCGCGGGGCGCGTCGTCGCGCGACGGGGCGGGGTGGAGCTCGCCGACGGCGACGCGGGTGTCGGCGAGGGCGTTGCGCGCGAGGGGCGCCTCCCACGCGGCCTGCGCGGCGTCGACCGAGCGCTCGAGCGCGGCCCGGAGCGCGCCCGCGTCGGCGTGGCGCTCGGCGCCGCGCGCGTGGAGGGCGCGGGCGAGGACGGCCTCCCAGGGGCCGACGTCGACGCCGGCGCGGCCGGGCGTGGGGCGCGCGGCGTCGAGCACCTCGGCGAAGAGCGCGCGCTCGTCGTCGGCGCGGTAGGCGCTGGCGCCGGTGAGCAGCTCCGTGAGGATGAGCCCGAGCGCGTGCACGTCCGTCCAGGGGCCGGTGCGCGAGCCGGCCACCTGCTCGGGCGCGGCGTAGAGGGGCGAGAAGGCGGCGATGGCGGCGCGGGTGGCGGTGTGCTCCTGGTCGGCGGACTCCTCGGGCTCCATCACCTTGGCGATGCCGAAGTCGATGACGCGGAGCGAGGACTCGCCGCGGCGGGCGGGGACGAGCAGGAGGTTGGCGGGCTTCACGTCGCGGTGGGCGACGCCGGCCTCGTGGGCGCAGGCGATCGCGTCGAGCGCGGGGCCGAGGAGCGCGAGGGCCTCGCGCGGCGAGCGGCGGCCGCCGGGGCGCGCGGCGAGGTCGTCGGCGAGCGTGCGGCCGTCGAGCCACTCGATCGCCATCCAGGGCGTGGCGCCGACGTCGAGGGCGAGCTCGCCGTAGTCGAGCACGCGGGCCATCGCGGGGTGGTTGAGCGCGGCGACGGTGCGGGCCTCCTGCGCGAAGCGCGCGAGGAAGCGCTCACGGTGCGGCTCCGCGGCCCACGCGGGCAGGTGGAGCACCTTCAGCGCGACGCCCGACCGGAGCTCGACGTGCTGCGCGCGGTAGACGACGGCGAGGCGCGTGCGGCGGTGGACGGCGCCCACGGCGTAGCGGCCCGCGACGGTGCGGCCGACGAGGCGGTAGGGGTCGCTCGGGGTCAGCGCGGGCGGCACGCGGCCTCCGCGGCGGCGAGGAGCGCGGGGACGTGCGCGGCGCCGCTTCGCTCGACGGCGCGCGCGGCCTCGCCGACGGCGTCGAAGCCGTAGCACCCGGCGGCGCCGGCGAGGGCGTGGGCCTCGGCCTCTACGCCCGCGGCGTCGCCCGCGGCGGCGAGCGCGGCGACGCGGGCGGCGCGCGCGGGCAGCGCGGCGCGGAACTCCTCCACCGCCTCGGCGATGAGGGCCTCGACGTCGCCGCTCACGGCGCGCCCCCGGCGGCGAGGCGGCGGAGCTCGGCGGGGAGCTTCATCGGGTCGAAGGGCTTGCGGATGACGCCCGCGGCGCCGACGCCGACGAGGCGCGCGGCCTCCTCGTCGAGGGCGCGGGCGGTCATGAAGACCACGGGGGTGCCGCGGGTGGCCTCGCGCGCGCGGAGGGCGGCGAGGGTGGCGACGCCGTCCATCGCGCCCATCATCACGTCGAGCACGATGACGTCGGGGCGCTCGCGGGCGGCGACGTCGAGCGCCTCGGGGCCGGTGGCGGCGAGCACGACGCGGAAGCCCCCAACGCGCGCGAGGCTCAGCTCCGCGATCCGGCGCACGGCCGGGTCGTCGTCGGCGACGAGGACGGTGCGGATCTCCACGGCGTCACCCCGCCTCCAGCCCGTACTCGGCGAGCTTGCGGTAGAGGGTGGTGCGGCTGATGCCGAGGAGCTTGGCCGCGCGCGACACGCCCCCCTGCGAGGCGCGGAGCGCGCGGACGATCGCGCGGCGCTCGACCTCGTAGAGCGGGAGGACGCCGGCCTCGTCGGACTCCTCGGGCGCGACGTCGGGCGGGGCTGAGGGCTGCGGGCCGGGCGCGCGGGCGCCGCGGACGGCGGGCGGCAGGTCGCGCAGGTCGACCACGCCGTCGCGCGCCGCGAGCATGGCGCAGTGGAGGGCGTTCTCGAGCTCGCGGACGTTGCCGGGCCACGGGTAGGCGGCGAGGGCGGCGAGGGCCTCGGGGCTGACGCGCAGCACGTCGCGCCCGACGTCCGCGCGGAGCTTGCGGAGGAAGTGGGCGGCGAGGGCGGCGAGGTCGTCGCGGCGGTCGCGCAGCGGCGGCACGCGGATGGGGTAGACGACGAGGCGGTAGTAGAGGTCCTGGCGGAAGCGCCCGGCGCGCACCTCCTCCTCGAGGTCGCGGTGGGTGGCGCAGACGATCCGCGCGTCGACGGGGATCTCCTCGCGCCCGCCGAGGCGCCGCACGGTGCGCTCCTGGAGCGCGCGCAGGAGCGAGGCCTGGGTGGCGGCGCTCATCTCGCCGATCTCGTCGAGGAAGAGGGTGCCGCCGCGGGCCTCTTCGAAGCGCCCCTCGCGCGCGGCGAGGGCGCCGGTGAAGGCCCCCTTCTCGTGCCCGAAGAGCTCGCTCTCCTGGAGCGCGGTGGGGATGGCCGCGCAGTTGATCGCGACGAAGGGCCCCGCCTTGCGCCGGCCGCGGTCGTGGACGGCGCGGGCGACGAGCTCCTTGCCGGTGCCGCTCTCGCCGTAGACGCAGACGGTGACGTCGCTGTCGAGCACGCGCTCGATGCGGCGCTGCACCTCGCGCATGGGGGCGCTCGACCCGACGAGGGCGCCGGGGGGCGGCGGCGCGTCGGCGCGGGCGCTGAGCGCGCGCACCTTCTCGGCGAGCGAGCGCTTCTCGAGGGCGCGGCGGAGCGACTGGGCGAGGCGCGCGCGGTCGACGGGCTTGACGAGGTAGTCGTAGGCGCCGGCGCGCATCGCCTCCACCGCGGCGTCGACGGCGCGCTCGGCGGTGACGACGATGACGGGGAGGTCGGGGTCGCGCTCGCGGAGGGCGCGGAGCACGTCCATCCCCGAGGCGCCGGGGAGGTGGAGGTCGAGGCAGACGGCGCCGAGGCGGGCGACGTCGGCGGCGAGGGCGGCGCGGGCGTCGGCGAAGTCGGCGAGGTCGTGCCCCTCGGCGCGCACCCAGAGCCCGAGGAGCTTGCGGGTGTCGCGGTCGTCCTCGACGACGGCGACGGCGCGCGGGGGCTCGCGCGAGGGGCTCACGGCGCGCCCCCGACGGTGGGCAGGTCGAACCAGAAGGTGCTGCCGCGGCCGGCCTCGGTTTCGAACCCGATGGCGCCGCCGTGGCGCTCGACGAGCCCCTTCGCGATGCCGAGGCCGAGGCCCGTGCCGCGCGCGCGGGCGCCGTCGACGCCCGGCGGGTCGGCCCGCATGAAGCGTTCGAACACGTGGGGGCGCAGGGCCTCGGGCACGCCGGGGCCGCGGTCCTCGACGAGCACGCGCACCGAGGCGCCGGCGCGGCGCATCCGCACGGTGACGACGCCGCCGGGGGGCGAGAACTTCGCCGCGTTGGAGAGCAGGTTGGCGAGCACCTGCACCACGCGGTCGGGGTCGACGGAGACGCGCGCGCCGGCGGCGGCGCGGGTGGCGGGGTCATCGGCGACGGCGAGGGTCACGTCGAGCGTGGCGGCGTAGGGCCCGTGGAGCGCGACGGCGTGCTGCACGATGGGGCCGACGGCGCGCTCGACGCGGCGGAGCTCGACGCGCCCGGCGCGGAGGCGGGCGAGGTCGAGCAGGTCGTCGACGAGGCGCTCGAGCTGGCCGCACTGCTCGGCGGCGAGGGAGACGAGCTCGGCGGCGTCGGGCGCGAGGGGCCCGGCGACGCCGCCCGCGAGGAGGCCCACCGCGCCGCGGATCGACGTGAGCGGCGTGCGGAGCTCGTGGCTCACCGCGGCGATGAACTCGTCCTTCAGCCGCGCGACGGCGAGGCGCTCGGTGATGTCCTGCGCGACGGCGACGTAGCCCGCGAGCGCGCCGTCCTCGTCGCGCGCGGCGTGGAGGGTGGCGTGGACGGGCGCGGGGCCCCCGTCGGCGCGGCGCCACGTCCAGTCGCGGCTGTCGCCGTCGCCCTCGGCGGCGAGACGTCGCAGGGCCTCGCCGCGGCCCACGGGCGTGTCGGGGAGCCCGAGGCCGGCGGCGACGCGCGCGCACTCGTCGCGGTCGAAGAGGCTCTCCAGCGCGAGGCCCGCGGGCGCGACCGGCCGGCCGAGCAGCGCGGCGGCGCCCTCGTTGAGCGCGGTGACGCGGCCGTCGGGGCCCGCGGTCACCACCGCGAGCCGGCGCGCGCCGCGGAAGACGCCGCGGAGCACGTCGAGGTCGCGCAGGTGGTCGGCGTGGCGCGCGCGGACGGCGTCGAGCTCGCGGGCGTGGGCGAGGTGGCGGGCGAGCGCCTCGGCGGCGGCGGCGACGCCCTCGCGCTGCGCGGCGGTGAGCGCGCGGGGCGACGGGTCGAACACCACGAAGGCCCCCTCGAGCTCGCCGCGCGCGTCGCGCAGCGCGCCCCCCGCGACCATGCGAACGGCGCCCGACGCGACCGCGGGGAAGCCCGCGAGCGCCTCGCTGGTGCGCGCGTCGGCGACGGCGAAGCCCTCGGGGTGCAGCAGCGCGTAGTTGCAGAGCGGGACGAACGCCGCGGCCGCGCGGCGCTCCATGCCGACGACGGCGTCGAAGGCGCGGCGGCGGCCGTCGAGCCGGGCGAGGAGCGCGTGCGGGGCGCCGAGGGCGTTGGCGGCGAGGCGGAGGACGGCGGCGAGGTGGGCGTCACCCTCCTCGGCGAGCCGCTGGTAGCGCCGGAGCGTGGTCGAGGGCGCGGGCGGGGAGGGGAGGTCCATGCCGTGCCACTGTCGGCCAGGAGGGCGGTTCGCGACAACGGCCGTCGGGTGGCGGGGCGAGGGGCGCATCCGACCGAGGCTGTCTACACGCCCCGTGCCGCGCGAAATGGCTGAAAGACAGCGTGAGCGCGGGCTGCGCCGGGTGTCACGCCTGTGGCGTCTGTCACGAAATGGAACAGCTCACCCGCCGGCGGGGAGGGCGGCCGAGGACTCCATCTGGACGCGGGTTCGGATGCTCACCTGGCCGGGGAGCTGGACGGAGAACCACCCGCGCGACTCGTCGAAGGTGCCGCCCACGCTGAGGGTGAGGAGCCGGCGGGTGGCGACGACGGTGAAGCTCCAGCGCGAGCGTCGGCCGCCGGGGAGGGGGACGGGGTCTTCTTCGGCGAGCCCGTTGCGCACGGCGTCCATCGCGGCCTGGTCGAAGGTGGTCATCCCCGACGAGTGGAGCACGCGCACGTCGAGGATGTGCCCGGCGGGGTCCTGGTCGACCTGCACCTCGGCGCGGGTCGTTCGAACGTTGCGGCGCCACGACTCCTGGCCCGCGTCGATAGGGACGTTCTGGCGGCCGCTCGGTCCGTTGCCGGCGATGCCGCCGATGGACTCGATCGCGTCGACGGCGCCGGCGGCGCGCGCGGTGGGCTCGAGCTGCTGGCGCTGCCGCCGCATGAAGCGCTCGCCGAGGATGCGCATCGCGCGCTCGGGCGGGATGAAGCCCGCGAGGAGCGTCTCGCCGAGGTTGGGCACGCGCACGACGCCCGGGCGCCAGGCCTCGGTCATGCGGCGGCGGACGTTCCAGAGGTACGAGCGGACGCCGGGGGCCTCGCGGGCGGTGGACGACGCGAGGGCCTCGCCGACGTAGCCCTGCGTGGCGGCGCGGAGGCGCGCGAGCTCACCTTGCGGCGCGTCGCCCGCGCCCCCGAAGAGGTCGGCGCGCGCGGGGCCCACGCGCGTGTCGGGCGCGGGCGCGGCGAGCGCGAGCGACGGGGCGAGCGCGGCGCTGGTTCGAAGCACGTCCGCGGCGCGCAGGGCAGGCGGCGCGGGCGGCGGCGGGAGCGCGGGCGCGGGCGCTGGCGCGGGCGCAGGAGCAGGTTGCGCGGGCGCAGGGCGGGCGACGACGCGCGGCGGCGGGGCGCGGGGTTGCGGAGGCGGCGGGGGCTCGGTCGCGGCCGCGGGCGGTGGAGGCGGTGGCGGGGGCTCTGGGGCGGCGAGCGGCGCGAAGGCGAGCTCCGCGGGCGCGAGCGGGACGAGCGCGGCGGGGCGCTCCGCCGGGCGCGGCAGGAGCGTGAGGAGCGCGAGGACGGCCCCGTGCGCCGCGAACGACGCGGCAAACCAGCGGGGGCGTTGCGTCACGGCGCTCATGAGGACGTTGGATGCTACATCGGGCCGGGAGGGCGCGCCGTCCGCGCTACAGCCGCGCGGTGACCGAGGGCGGCAGCTTCACGAGCTGGCGGCGACCGTCGACGCACACCATCTGCACCTGGCCCTGCACGAGGAGCTTGTCGCCGCGGTAGACGTCCTGCTGGAAGGCCACGCGGTACTCGCTCTCCAGGCGCGGCGTCGTCCGCACCTCCAGCGTGTCGCCGAACACCGCGCCTTCGCGGAAGGTGAGCTCGCACTTGTACACGACGAAGCCGAGCGACTCCTCGCGGTAGAGCCGCACGAGCTCGTCGACGCCGAGCAGGTGCTCGCGCGCCCGTTCGAAGTACTTCAGGTAGTTGGCGTGGTAGACGAGGCCCGAGTGGTCGGTGTCCTCGTAGTAGATCTGCACGCGGAAGACGCGGGACGAATCGGCGGGCTCCATTGCTTGGCGACGGAGCCTACACGCAAACCGCCCGGCGCTACGGCTCCACCCCGATGGCGCGCTGGAGCGGGCCAAGCAGCGGGCGGGCGTAGCTCCGGGAGAAGCGGAACGAGAAGAGCCGGCTCCGCACCTGGGGCCACGGGCACCCGCCCACGAGCGACTCGATGGCCGCGACCATCACGCCCGTCCGGTCGCGGCCCGCGCGGCAGTGGAGGTAGAAGACCGCGGTCGGGTCCTCGCGCAGCGACTGCTGCACGTAGCGCACGACGTTCTCGATCTGCCGCTGGTTCTCGTCGGGCGTCTCGCGCGTGGTTCGAACGTTGAAGTAGCGCATGGGGCGCTCCGGGTGGCGCTGGTTGAAGTCGGCGAGGGCCTCCTCCTCGGAGCGGAACCCCCCGAACCGCGAGTCCGACAGGATCTCGTCGGGGCGCCGCAGGTCGATCATGTGGTTGACCCCGAACGTGGTGCCGAGGCACTCGACGCCGCGCCGGCTCGGCGGGCTCCCGCGGAAGAACTGCCGGTGGAGCCCGTCGTTCCACCGGGCGCTGCACCCCTGGAGCGCGTCGACGGGGGAGAACTTCCGGATGCTCAGGAAGTTGCCCTGCGCGGGCAGAGCGTCAGCGCTCGACGGGCACGCGTGGCCCAACGGGAGCACGGGCCACGCGCCGAACCGGGTCCGCCGCCGCGGCGCCTCGGGGGCGAGCTCCTGGGCCGGGAGCGAGACCGGGAGCGCGAGCAGCGACGCCGCGAGCATCAGCGGGACGACGGCGGGCGCGTACGTGCGGCGCGCGCGACCGGCGCGGAGGGCACGGGGCGTCTGTGCCGCGGCTGTCGGTTGCATCGACGGGGTTGTACTGCATGAGGCCGCGGGCCTCCAACGCCCGCCCGCGCCGTTGCAGGAGTCGGATCCGTCTTCGGCCGATCCGCCTCTCACGACGCTGACGTGACGGTCACCTTCGGTTCGGGGAGACAGACCGTGGCGGATCGCTGCGTCAGCCCGCGCGTCGCCGCCTCAGGTGCCTTCCGTGGTGGCTTCCCAGCGGCGGAAATTCCAGTCGACGAGCAGGTCGTCGAACGTCGCGACCACATGGGGGGACCACTCCCGCAAGGTCGGGTACGCCCGGACGAGCTCGTCGCGCCACGGCCCCGCGCGCTCTCGCCGACGAGGCAGATGGGGCTGTAACGCCATGAGTCCGCGATCGCCAGGAAGGCGCGCCCGCCGAACTCATGGACGCGCGGCCGGCCGGAGAAGCGCCCCGGCGACGGCTCCGGCGAGGCGATGATCAGGTCGGTCTTGGTGCGGGCGAAGGCGTGACGCCGCCAGAACTCCCGCACGCTCGGCGGCAGCAGGCCGTGCTCCGCTTCGAAAGCCGCCAGCGTGTCGGGGTGCGCGGGCGGCCCTCCGACGAACTCCCCGGCAGGAAGACGCGATCGATCCAGCCCGACCACTCCGTCTCCGCGGCGCTCCAACGAGGTTCCATCGCCATGATCGCACCTGCCCATCCGTCGCCGAGGTCTGCGGATGGGAGCGCCGACGTCCTCACCCCATCAACCGGCTTCGGGCGCGCTCCGCAACAGCGAGGGCGACGCCCGTGGTACAAACGCCGTCATGGAGACCGCGAAGCCGTTGCCCGCGCCGGTCGTCTACCCGGAGACGGACGAGATGGGGGAGCACGAGACGCAGTTCAACATCGCGACGTTCCTCGTGCCGTTGCTGGCGTCCTTCCTCGCGCGTCAGGGGCGGGTGGCGCGTGTGGCGGGCAACCAGTTCTGGTACTTCGAGCAGGGCAAGCCGGCGCGGTGTCGTGCGCCGGACGTGTACGTGGTCGACGGGGTCGCGCGCACCGACCCCGAGCGCGCCACATGGCTGACGTGGGAAGGGCACCGCCCCGCCTTCGCGCTCGAGGTGGTGAGCGCGAAGTGGAAGAAGGACTACGACGAGGCGCCCGACGACTACGACGCCATGCGCGCCAAGGAGGTCGTCGTGTTCGACCCGGGCGCGCCGCCTCGTCACGCGAGGCGGGTGCGCTGGCAGGTGTTTCGACGGGTGCGGGGCCGCGGGTTCGTGCGGGTCTTCGCGGGCGACGGCGACCGCGTCCAGTCGCGCGAGCTCGGCTGCTGGATCCGCCTCGTCACCCTCGACGGGCACCCCAGGCTCCGCGTCGCGATGGGGCCCCACGGCGACGAGCTCCTCCCCACCGCCGAGGAAACCGCCGACGCTGAGCGCGCCGCCAAGGAGGCCGAGCGCGCCCGCGCCGACGCGGCCGAAGCCGAGGTCGCCCGCCTCCGCGCCGAGCTCGCCCGCCACACGCAGCGCGGTTGAGCGTCGTCGTCAGCGCTAACCCCACGTGCGCGAAGGGGTTGAGCCCGTAACAGGTCTCGCGCGACGCATCGCCGACGGAGGCCCTCCCCGCGGGAGTGCCGCCCGCGGGAATGCCGTGGGAAGGCCTCCCCACGGGTCTCTCGCCCGCGGGAGTGCCGTGGGAAGGCCTCCCCGGGCGTGTTTCGAAACCACGGCCGAGCTTGGGAGGCCTTCCGAGGGGTTGTCGCGTGTGGAGGGGGGCTGCGGGAGGGGAGGGCGCCGTTCAGGCGGGGGTCGGGTCGGCCGGGCGGTCGTCGGGCGTCGGCGTGTTGCTGTTGTCGTTGGAGGGCGAGGCGACGGGGCGCGCGAGGCGGTCGGCCTCGTCGTCCATGTTGCCGAAGCGGAGGAGCCCGTCGAGGAGCTCGCCGGCCCGCGGGGCGAAGGCTTCGAAGGCGTCGCGCTTCGCGTTGCGCGCCGTGAGCGCGGAGACGGCCTCGGCGGCCTCGCGGTCGATGTCCTGGAGGGCCCGTTGGAGCGGCGCGAGGGGCTTGCGCAGCAGCGCCGCCCACTTCTTCGGCGTGGGCTTCGCGCCCTCGATGCGGCACTCCGGGAGCGCGTCGACCTTCACCGCCTCGACGGCGCAGGCCGCGCGCTCGACCCAGGTGACGAGCTGCTTGGGGTCCTTCGGCGCGGCGCTCGCGAGCAGGAAGGTGGTGAGGACGCCCTGGCCGTACATCCCGACGACGCGCTCGCGCACGTCGACCACGGCCTCGCGGGCCTCCTTCTCGTGGCGGTCGCGGGCGGCGCGCGGGGCGGCGTCGTCGGCGAGCTCGACGGAGAGCGCGACGTCGGCCGACACCATCGCCTCGTTGAGCGAGGTGACCTTCTCCGCGAGCGCGAGCACGGCGGCCTCGATCGCGGCGCCGTGGGCGGGACCGAGCGCTTCGGCGACGGCGGCCCCGACGCCGCGCGCGTGCTGGCGGGCCATGGCGGCGAGGCGGTCGCCGTCCTTCTGGGCGTCGAGCACGCGCTTCGACAGGTCGGGGGTCGGGAGCTTCTCTGCGGCGTCGGTCATCGGTGCACCTCGGGGAGTCAACGGTGGCGTCAACGGGTCGTCCGCGCCCATCGCGAACGTCGCCCGCGAGGGCCAGTGGATCACCGCGGCCGCGCCGCGCACCAGACCCGAGCGCGCGCACGGCGGCGGAATTTGCGGCGCGTTGTGTGGCGGTCGGACACGTGCATCGACCGAGCGCGTCGGCTGAGAAGGCGGCGGTCTGTCACCGCAATTCGAGCGTCAGGGACACCCGGGACTGGCCCGTCGCGCTCGTGAACACGAGCCGCCCCGGCACGAGCTGCGCGGGGAGCAGGCGGACTTCGAAGCGCGCGATCAAGTCGTCGGCTCCCAGCTCGGGGCTGTCGTCGTCGATGACCTCGAGCACGAAGGGCTCCGAGAGCTGTGCGGGGGTCAGGCCCGTGGCGACGACCTCGTTCCATTCGGGCGAGTAGGCGTTCGGCAGTGAGACGGTGCGGAAGGGAAGGCGGGCGTCGCGCACGAAGGGGTCCGGGGCGGTCCCCGGGCCGGAGCCGCAGTCCCACGTCGAGCAGCCCCGCTTCGTCGGGTCGTACGACGGCAGGGACGCGCCCACGACCACCAGCGAGAGCCCCTCTGTCGGCGCCGGCGAGCACCGCTGCCCGACGCAGAGCTCGCCCGCCTGGCAGCGGGCGCACACCTGCCCGGAGGGTCCGCACGCGTCGGGGGCGTTCCCGTTGCGGCATACGCCGTCGCCACAGCACCCCACGCGGCACGGGCACGCGCCCCCGTCGGACTCGTGCGGCAGCCACAGGGGGCACGCGCACTCCGCCCACCGCCCCCGGTCGCAGAACTGCTGCCCCCAGGCGCGGTCACAGGTGCAGATCCTCGCCTCGCCGTTGGCGCATTGCGATAGGCAGAGGCAGTCGCTCCAGGCCGCGGAGGGCTGACACACCCGGACGCCCTGCGACCCGTCGCACGCGCACGTCGCGTGCTCGCCGGGCGTGCAGTCGCCCACCGCCGCGCGGCCGGGGTCGGCGCTGGTGCAGCAGGGCAGAACGGCCGCAAGGAGCGCCCGTGTCCACCACGCCGCAAGGGCGCGTGGCCGGCGACCGGGCTCGCCACCCGTGGCGCCTCCACGCGCCACCGGACCAGCCCGGAGGTCAGCGGATCTCGAGGGTGAGGGTCGCATCCCTGCCTCCCACGCGCGTCGTGAGTTCGAACCTCCCCGGAGCGATCTGCTCGGGGGCGAGCGTGACCGGGAAGGTCCCGACGACGTCGCTCTCGTTGAGCCCGCCGAAGTCGTCATCGACGACCTCGAAGCGGAACGGCCGGGCGAGCTCCGCGGCGGTCAGGCCCGCGGCGACGACCTCGTTCCATTCGGGCGATGCGGAGTCGGCAATCGTGAGGGTGCGATAGAAGCGGTCGGTCTCGCGCACGTAGAGGTCAGGCGCGCTCGCAGCCCCGCCGCCGCAGTCCCACGTCGGGCAGCCGCGCCCCGACGGGTCGATGAGGGGCACCGAGGTCCGCACCACCACGAGCGTGAAGCCCGAGGGGGCCGCCACGCAGCGCTGGCCGATGCAAAGCTCCCCGACGCCGCAGCGCCTGCAAGCCTGCCCCTCGGGCCCGCAGGCGTCGGCGGCGTTGCCCCGCGCGCACCCCGCCTCACCACAGCAACCCAGCTTGCAGGCGCAGGCCGTCGTCGGTGAGAACCCTGATGGAGAGCAGCACGGGCGCCACTGAACGTCCCCATCGACACCCCGCTCGCAGGTCTGCGTCCCCATGTCCGCGCTGAGGAAGCAGAAGCAAGACCGTGAGGCGCCCACCGCGCACTCCGGCGTTGGGAGGCACGGCCCCCAGACGCGATCGGGCCCGCAGGTCTCTTCGGCGTCGGTTCCGCAGGAGCGCCGATCGCCTGCGATGCAGGTGTCTCCCCACGACGAAGCGTCGGGCTCCGCGGTGCAGGCGACGAACGCTGCGACACCAAACACCAGCAGAATCGGCACCCGACCCGTGGGTCCCTCGCGCGCGAGCATGGCGCTCGAGAACGCACGCCACATGCCAGCAGAGCCCCGCGCTCACGCTCATCGCGCGGCGGGGTCGTCCTTCGCGAACGCCACGGTGAACGCGACGAACGCGGCCCACAGCGCGGCGAGGTGCCAGAGCATCGCGGCGCCGCCCCAGCGGTCGAACAGCCGGCTCGACACCGGCGGCCCGAGGAGCATCCCCGCCGCGTAGAACGCGTTGTAGATCGCGTTGGCGCGGCTGTAGTCGCCGGGCGCCGTCACGACGCCCTGGAGGGCGAGGCTCAGCGGGGAGATCGACGCGAGCGACGCCCCCGCAACGAAGACCGCCACGGCCATGAATTCGAAGCGGTCGAGGAGGACGAACGAGGCCGTCATCGCGGCGCCGACCACGGCGAGCGCGCGCATCACCTTGAGGTGCCCCACGCGGTCGCCGAGGCGGCCGAAGGCGTTGGAGCAGAGCAGCATCCCCGCGCCGAAGAAGGCCGGCACGAGCACCGTCTGCGCCCGCGCCACCCCCTTCGACGCCACCAGAAACAGCGGCAGGAACAGCACCACCGACGACTGGAAGTACCCGTACGCGAAGGTGCCGAAGCACGACGTCTTGATCCGCCACGCGATGGCGGCGTCTCTCCCCCGCGCCCCCACCGCGCCCTCCGCCGCCTCTCCCGCGTGCGTCTCGGGGAGGTCGGGGTCGAGCCGGGATGCGACCACCGCCGCCGCGGCCACCGCGAGGGCGCCGGAGACGCCGAACGCCACGCTCGCGGGCGCCGCGGCGATGACGCCCCGCGCGGCCAGCGGGCCGAGCACGTACCCGAGGGCCACGGTGACGGCGTAGAGGCTGGTGACGAAGGCCTTGTGCCCTTCGCCCGCGCGCGACAACAGAATCGTCTCGCTGGCGACCCACACGCCGACGGAGAAGGCCCCGTCGAAGAGGCGCGCCGCCGCGATGGCGCGGTAGCCGCCGAGGTGCGGGAAGGCCGTCACGCAGGCGGCGTAGCCGAGGAGCGAGGCCGCCAGCACGGCGCGCGCGGAGAGGCGCCGGATGAGCGCGCCCGCGGGGATGGACATCGCCACGATGCCGAGCGCGAACCAGGCCGCGAGGCCGCCGATGTCGGCGCGGCTGAAATGGCGCGCGTCGAGGTGGAGCGAGGTGAGCGAGATCGCGAGGCCGTAGCCCGTGCAGAGCAGGAGCGTCGCGCCGTACACGACGAGGATGTTGCGGTCGCCGATGCGCTGGAGCACGGCGCACCCTAGCGGAAACCGCGGGCGCCGCGCCACCGCCACCCTCCGTACGCGTTGACAGCGGCGGCGCCCGGCACGAAGCTCCGCGCCCTCACACCATGGCAAACACCAGGCAGCAGGGCGTCGACGCGCAGCGTCTCCAGGGCATCACGGGCGGGGCCTTCCCGAAGTCGCAGAAGGTGTACGCGCAAGGTTCGCTCCACCCCACGGTGCGCGTGCCGATGCGCGCGGTGTCGCTCTCGCCGACGCGCGTGCGCGACGCCGACGGCGCGACCCGCCTCGCCGACAACCCCCCGGTGACCGTCTACGACACCTCCGGGCCCTACACCGACCCGTCCGTCACCATCGACCTCCGCCGCGGCCTCGCCGCGCCGCGCCGCGAGTGGGTCGTCGCCCGCGGCGACGTCGAGGAGCTCGCCGGGCTCACGTCGGAGTACGGCCGCGCGCAGCTCGCCGACCCCGCCCTCGCCGAGCTGCGCTTCCCCGGCGAGCGGCGCCCGCTGCGGGGCAAAGGGGGCCGCGCGGTGACGCAGATGGCCTACGCCCGCAAGGGGGTCGTCACCCCCGAGATGGAGTACATCGCGATCCGCGAGCAGCAGCGGGTCGACGAGGCCGACGCGCGGGGGTCGCACCGCGGGGAGTCGTTCGGGGCGGCGATCCCGCGCAAGGTGACGCCGGAGTTCGTACGGGATGAGGTGGCGCGGGGGCGGGCGGTGATCCCGAGCAACATCAACCACCCCGAGGTGGAGCCGATGATCATCGGCCGCAACTTCCTCGTGAAGGTGAACGCGAACATCGGCAACAGCGCCGTCGCGTCGACCATCGAGGAGGAGGTGGAGAAGATGGTGTGGGCGATCCGCTGGGGCGCCGACACGGTGATGGACCTCTCCACCGGCAGAAACATCCACGAGACCCGCGAGTGGATCGTGCGCAACAGCCCCGTCCCGATCGGCACGGTGCCGATCTACCAGGCGCTGGAGAAGGTGGGCGGCAAGGCCGAGGATCTCACCTGGGAGGTCTTCCGCGACACCATCGTCGAGCAGTGCGAGCAGGGGGTGGACTACTTCACCGTCCACGCCGGCGTGCTCCTGCGCTACGTCCCGCTCACCGCGAAGCGCGTCACGGGCATCGTGTCGCGCGGCGGCAGCATGCTCGCGAAGTGGTGCCTCGCCCACCACCAGGAGAACTTCCTCTACACGCACTTCGACGAGCTCTGCGAGATCATGCGGGCGTACGACGTGTCGTTCTCGCTCGGGGACGGGCTGCGGCCGGGGTCGATCGCGGACGCCAACGACGAGGCGCAGTTCGCCGAGCTCACGACGCTCGGCGAGCTCACCCAGCGCGCGTGGAAGCACGACGTCCAGGTGATGATCGAGGGCCCCGGCCACGTCCCGATGCACCTCATCCACGAGAACGTGAAGAAGCAGCTGGAGGTGTGCCACGAGGCGCCCTTCTACACGCTCGGCCCGCTCACCACGGACATCGCGCCGGGCTACGACCACATCACCAGCGCGATCGGCGCCGCGATGATCGGGTGGTTCGGCACCGCGATGCTCTGCTATGTGACGCCGAAGGAGCACCTCGGCCTGCCCGACAAGGACGACGTGCGCGAGGGGGTCATCGCCTACCGCATCGCCGCCCACGCGGCCGACCTCGCCAAGGGCCACCCCGGCGCGCAGGCCCGCGACAACGCGCTCTCCCGCGCGCGCTTCGAGTTCCGCTGGGAGGACCAGTTCAACCTCGGGCTCGACCCGGAGCGGGCGCGGGAGTTCCACGACGAGACGCTCCCGGGCGAGGGGTCGCGCGTGGCGCACTTCTGCTCGATGTGCGGGCCGAAGTTCTGCTCGATGAAGATCACCGAGGAGGTGCGCGACTACGCGCGGGCGCAGGGCGACCTCGTGCCCGAGCAGTCGCTCTCCCGCGGGATGCGCGCGAAGTCCGAGGAGTTCATCGCGCACGGGGCGGAGCTGTACGTGCCGCCCGAGCAGGGCTGACGGCGGGCGCTACTCCCCGTCGCGCTTCTTCGCGCTGTCGCGGAGCTCGCGGTTCACCTCGTCGAGGAGGGCGTCGAGCTTCGCGACCTCCTCGCGCCCCTCGTCCACCGCGAAGCGCAGCTCCGGCGTCCGCCGCACCCCGAGCGCCGCGCCGAGTTTCGAACGCAGCCCCGGCGCCGCGCGGGTCAGCACCTTCAGCGCCGCCTTCGCGCGCTCGCGCTTCGGGCCGTCGCCGATCACCACGAAGCGCACCGTCGCGATCGACAGGTCGCCCGTCACCTCCGCCGCCGACAGCACCACCTCGGCGAGCCGCGGGTCGCTGTAGTCCTTGCGGAGGGCCGTCGCCAGCTCCTCCAGCACCCGCTGGCCCACCCGGTCGGCCCGGTGGCTCTCACGCTTCGCCGTCGCCATCGAAGCCCTCCTCGTCGTCGCCCACGGGCTCGTCGTCGTTGTAGGAGTCGACCCGCACCTCGCGGCGCAGCACCACCGCGCTGCCCGCCACCGCCGAGGCCACCGTCGAGGTCACCTTGTCGAGCACCTCGCGCGCCACCGTGCGGTCGTTCGAAACCGTCACCGCCGCGAGCGTGGCGATCTGCCAGCGCTCGGTGTCGCCCACCTCCGCGGCCGAGACCGGGAAGCGCGCGCGGACCTTGTCGAGGGCCTTGCGGACCACCGCGCGGCGGTCTTTGAGGGTGTGCGCCGCGGGGATGTGCAGGCGCAGGCGGACCAGTCCGATCACCATGGGGGGATATCTAGTGGGCGGCCGTCACTCGTCGACCTGCCAAGACACGCGCAGGCCCGCACCCACGTCGACGGCCGTGCGCAGCGCGCGGCGGAAGCGCCGGAGCATCACCGCGGCCAGCACCTCGGGGCGCTCGTCGGCGTCCTCGGGCAGCGCGGGGTCGAGCTTCGCCAGGAGCTTGCGGACCTCCTTCGCGTCGATCTTCCCCTTGCGCCGCGGGGTGAACTCGTCGCCCACCACCCGCGCGATGCAGTCGGCCGCGCGGACGCGGTTCTCCTTGCGGAGCACGCCGGCCACCCGGGCCGACAAGGCCTGACAGCGCTGCGGCGAGAGCTTGCCCGAGCTGATCTTCCGCACCGACCACTTCCACGGCCGCCCCGACACCTCGGTGACCGCGGCCACCACGATGTCGAAGGGGTCGCGGCCCGACCAGTCGAACTCCCACGCCTCCGGGAGGTCCTCGCCGTCCTCGTCGACCAGTTGAAAGCGGGTCTTCCCCGTGAGCTGCATGCGCGTCCGTGCCTCGTCTCGGGTTGTGCGTCGGCCCCCGCGCTCACAGGCGCGCGGCGACCTCCTCGGTCTCGAACGCCTCGATGATGTCGCCGGCCTTGATCGCGGGGGTGTTCTCCAGCCCGATGCCGCACTCGAAGCCCTGCTTCACCTCGGCGACGTCCTCCTTCACGCGGCGCACCGACCCGATCTTGCCCTCCCACACCTGCGCCCCGTCCCGCACGAGCCGCATCTGCGCCCCGCGCCGGATCAGCCCGTCGAGCACCATGCAGCCCGCGATCGTGCCGACCTTGGTGATGTTGAACACCTGGCGCACCTCGGCCTTGCCGAGCGCCTTCTCCACCAGCGTCGGCTTGAGCTGGCCCACCATCAGCAGCTTCACGTCGTCCACGGCCTCGTAGATGACGTTGTAGAAGCGCATCGCGATCTTCTGCTCCTCGGCGAGCGCCGCGGCCTTGCCCGCGGGGCGCACGTTGAAGCCGATGATCACCGCGCGCGCCGACACCGCGAGCTGCACGTCGGTCTCCGTGATCGCGCCGACCGCGGCGTGGAGCACCTTCACCTCCACCTTGTCCGTGCTGAGCTCGGTGAGCGCCTTCTTCAGGCCCTCCACCGCGCCCTGCGCGTCGGCCTTGATCACCGCGTGGATCGTGACCTTCTCGCTCTGGCCCGCGCGGATGAGGTCGCCGATGTCCAGCGGGCCGCGCTGGCCCGGGGCCTTCTTCACCGCCGCCTTGATCTGCTCGGCGGCCTCCTGCGCCTTGCGCGCGTCGACGCAGACGTAGATCTTGTCGCCCGCGTTCGGCGGGTCGCTGAGGCCCAGGATCTCGACCGGCGTGCTCGGGCCCGCCTTCTCGATCGCCTTGCCGCGGTCGTCGAACATCGCGCGGATGCGGCCCCACGAGGCGCCCGCCGCCGAGCCCACCAGCACGACATCACCGTTGTGGATGATGCCCTCCTGCACGAGCACCCGCGCCACCGCGCCGCGGCCCTTGTCGAGCTTCGACTCGAACACCGTGCCCACGCCGGCCTTCTTCGCGTTGGCCTTGAGCCCGAGGTAGTCCGTCTGGAAGGCCAGCGTCTCGAGCAGCTCGTCGATGCCCTGCCGCTGCTTGGCGCTCACCTTCACCACCAGCGTGTCGCCGCCGTACTCCGACGGCACCACGCCCTGCTCCATCAGCTCGCGGATCACCTTGTCGGGGTTGGCGTCGGGCTTGTCCATCTTGTTGAGCGCCACCACGATCGGCACCTTCGCGGCCTTCACGTGGTTGATCGCCTCGATGGTCGTCGGCATCACGCCGTCGTCCGCCGCCACCACCAGCACCGCGACGTCGGTGGCCTGCGCCCCGCGCGACCGCAGCTCGGTGAAGGCCTCGTGGCCCGGCGTGTCGAAGAACACCACGGGGCCCTTCGGCGTCGTCACCCGGTAGGCGCGCACCTCCTGGGTGATGCCGCCGGCCTCGCCCTCGGCCACGCGCATCCCGAGGATCGCGTCGAGCAGCGTCGTCTTGCCGTGGTCGACGTGGCCCATCACCGTCACCACCGGCGGGCGCGGCGAGCTGTCCTGCACCGTGTCCGGCGGCAGCGCCTTCTTGATGATCGCGTCGGTGTCGAGCTTCACGTCCTCGACGGTGAAGCCGAACTCGCTCGCGAGCAGCGTCGCGGTGTCGGCGTCGAGCGTGGAGTTGATGTTCTTCCCCGCGCCGCCCACGTGCAGGAGCTTCATCAGCACCTCCGTGGCCTTGAGGTTCATCCGGCGCGCGAGCTCCTGCAGCGAGATCTGCTGCTCGATCTTGATCACCGGGCGGCGCTTCGGGTCCACCGTCGACGGCTGCTGCGCCGGCGTCGAGGCGCGCAGGTCGCGCGGGCCGTGCGGGCCCGGCCGGTTGGGCGTGATCGGGCGGGGGCCCGGCTTCGACGTGCGCGACGGCGGCGCCGGCGTCACCTCGCGGCGGCGCGTCGTCGGCGTCGTCGGCGTCGAGGGGCGCGCCGCGGGCACGTCGCTCGGCATCCAGATCACCTGCTTGGTGGCCTGGTCCCACACCGCGATGCCGCGCTTGGGCGCGTCGGGCTTCGGCGGCGGCTGCGAGGGCCGCGACGCCTGCGCCACCACCTCGGGCTTCGGCATGTCGGCCGGGGGCCTCGGCGCCGCCGGCACGATCGCCGGCCGCTCCTCCGCCGCGGGCGCGGGCGGGGCGACGGGCTCGGGGGCCTTCTCCACGACGGGCGCGGGCACGGGCGCGGGCTCCGGGGCCTTCTCCGCGACGGGCGGGGCGACGGGCTCCGGGGCCTTCTCGGCGACGGGCACGGGCACGGGCGCGGGCTCCGGGGCCTTCTCCGCGGCGGGCGGGGCGGCGGGCTCCGCGGGCTTCTTGCCGGGCTTCTTGCCGGGCTTCTCCGCCGCGGGCGCGGGGGCCTTCTCCGCCGCGGGCGCGGGGGCCTTCTCGGCGACGGGCGCGGGCGGGGCGACGGGCTCCGGGGCCTTCTCGACGACGGGCGGGGCCACGGGCTCGGGGGCCTTCTCGGCGACGGGCGCGGGCGGGGCGACGGGCTCGGGGGCCTTCTCGGCGACGGGCGGGGCGGCGGGCTCGGGGGCCTTCTCCGGCACCGCCGGGCGCGCCTGGACCGCAGGCTCCGGGGCCTTCTCGGCGACGGGCGCGGGGGCCGCGGGGGCGGCGGGCTTCGGCGGCGGCGCGATCACGGCCTTCGGGGTGAGGTCGACGACCATCGGCCGCGCGGGCTTCGCCGCGGGCGGCGGCTCCACGCGCTTGAGCTTGCGCACGCCGGGGGCCACCTCGACCTCGACGTAGCTCGCCTGCCGGTCCTTCGCGAGGGAGGACTTGATCTGGTCGACGAGGCCGGCGTCGACCTTCGACATCTTGTTCTTCGCCTGAATGCCGAGCGCCAGGATCTTCTGAAGCACGAGCTCCGTATCCAGCTTGAGCTCCTCGGCGATCTCGTAGACTTTCACCGTGCCCGACATCAGTCCTCCAGCGCCGCGAGGCGTTCGATCGTCTGCGCGAGCTCGGCCGCGATGCGGGGCTCGGTGAGCGCCAGCAGCGCCACCTCTCCGCGGCCGAACACGCCACCAAGTTCCATCTTCGTCGCGTGGCGGAGCACCCGGGGGCCCGCCCCCTCGGCCAGCGCCGCCGCCGTCTGCCCCGCGTCGCGCGCGGCCACCACCAGGTGAACGCGCCCCCGCTCGAGCGCGTCGGCCACCGCCTCCGCCCCGAGCGCGATCGCGCGCGTCCGCGAGGCCACCACCAGCAGCGATGCCGCCTTGCGCGCGAGCGCCTCGCGCAGCGACGCGAGCAGCGCCCCCGCGTCGAGGTCGCGCCGCGCCTCCAGCTTGAGCGTCCGCTCGGCCGCGTGGCGCTTCACCGTCGCCTCCACGCAGCCCCGCGTCGGGTGCACCCACGCCCCGCGCCCGCCGCTCGACGCCTTCGGGTCGAGCGCCACCCGGCCGTCGGGCAGCGCGACCAGGCGCACGAGCGCCCGCGGGTGCGCCTGCTTGCGGCACCCCGTGCACGTCCGCTCCGGGGCCTTCACCCCGCGCGGCTCGTGCCGCACCTTCTCGCGCTCGTCGGGCCTCGCCATCACCGCTCGCCTACGCCTCCGCCGGGGGCTCCGCCGCCTCGCCCGCGCGCTGCGCGGCCTCCGCGGCCTCCGCGGCCTCGCGCGCCGCCGCCTCGCGCGCCGTCGCGCGGGCCGCGCGCTGCGCGTCCTCGATCACCTTGAGCTCCGAGCTCAGGAAGGTGGCCGCGCCCTGCTTGATCTGCCGCACCTTGCGGAGCCCGAGGCCCGTCTCCCGCAGGAGCGTCTCCTCGGAGGCCCCGTGGAGCTGCTCCACGTTGTTGATGCCGCACTGGGCCAGCACGCCGACGGTGTGCTCGCCGACGCCCTGCACGAAGAGCAGCCGCTCCTTCTCGGAGAGGGGCTCGGTGCGCAGCGAGGCGTCGCGGATGCGGCGCTGGCGCACCTCCTCCATCGCGGTCTCCGCGGCGGCCTTGATGCGGTCGGCGTTCTCCGCGCCGCCGAGGCCCGGGATGCCCGCGAGCTCGTCGGCGCCGGCCTCGGCCACCTCCTCGAGCGAGCGGAAGCCGAGCTTGTACATCGTCTGCGCGATGGCCGGCGTCACGCCCGCGATGAGGGAGAGCGCGTTGATCGACTCCTCCTCGATCTGCTTGAACTTGCTCTCGGAGATGATGTCGAGCTTCCAGTTGGTGAGCTGCGACGCGAGGCGGACGTTCTGCCCCTTGCGCCCGATCGCCAGCGAGAGCTTCTCGTCGGGGACGACGAGCTCCATCGCGTGGTCGGCGTCGTTGATGATGACGCGCGAGATCTCCGCCGGCGCGATCGCGTTGCAGACGAAGCGGGCCGGGTCGCGGTCGTAGGGGACGATGTCGATGCGCTCGCCGCGCAGCTCCTGCACGACGGCCTGCACGCGCGAGCCCTTCACGCCGACGCACGCGCCCACCGGGTCGACGTCCGCGTCGCGCGACTGCACCGCGATCTTCGAGCGCACGCCGGGCTCGCGCGAGGCGGCCACGATCTTCACGATGCCCTCGTAGATCTCCGGCACCTCGGCCTCGAAGAGCTTGATGAGGAGCCCGACGTCGCCGCGCGAGAGGATGATCTGCGGGCCCTTGGCCTCGCGGTCGATGTCCTTCACGAAGGCGACGATGCGCTCGCCGGGGCGGTAGCTCTCGCGCGGCACCTGGTCGCGCGCCCGGAGCACGGCCTCGGTGCGCCCGAGGTCGACCACGAGGTCGTTGCGCTCGAAGCGCCGCACCACGCCCGTGATGATCTCGCCCTTGCGGTCCTTGTACTCGTTGAAGATGTTCTCGCGCTCGGCGTCGCGCACCTGCTGGATGATCACCTGCTTGGCGGCCTGCGCGGCGATGCGCCCGAAGCCCTTGCGCACGCTCTGGAGCAGGAGCATGTCGCCGAACTGCGCCTCCTGCTTCTCGGCCTTCAGCCGGTCCTCCTCGCGGTAGAACACCTGGAAGGCAAGCTGCTCGCCGGCCTCCTCCGCGAGGCCGAAGCGCTGCGCCACCTCGAGCGAGATCTCCTGCTCGGGGTTGGTCACCGCCTCCGCCACCTTCATGATCTGGAACAGGTCGACCCCGCCCTCGCGCTCGTTGAAGCGCGCGTCGAGCTCGCGGGTGCCCCCGAGGTGCTTGCGGGCCGCCGAGAGGATCGCGGCCTCCAACGTCTTCACCAGCCGCTGGCGGTCGATGCCCTTGTCCTTCGCGACGATGTCGAGCGTCTGGCTGAGGTTGGGGCCGGAGGGGGCGGGCGGTTGCGCTTGCTTTACCATGACGGGTCTCTACCTCTCGCCTCGGGGGCGCTGGGGCGCGCCGCCGGCGGTCGTGGTCGTGGTGCCCGGCGCCGCGTCCTGTCGGCGGTCGGGTCGGGGGCCCTTGCCGGGCTTCGCCGGCTTGGGGGCTTTGATCTCCGCGAGCTTCGCGCGGGAGACGTCGCGCGCGTCGAAGGACTCCTCGCGGCCGTCGACCAGCACCCGCACGGCGAAGCCGCCGTTGGGCCGGTCGGCCGTCCCCGCGATGGGGCCCTCGAACGAGCCGCGCCCCGCCACCGGGACGCGCGTCTTGAACTTCAGCACGAGCCCGACGAAGCGGTCGAAGTCCTCGCGCTTCTGCACCGGGCGCTCGAAGCCCGGCGAGCTCACCTCGAGGTCGTAGGGCACCTCGAAGGGGTCGAGCACGTCGAGGTGCGCGCTCAGGTCACGGCTCACCGCCGCGCAGATGTCCGCGGTGACGCCCTCCTCGCGCCGCTCGGCCGCGGTGACGGGGTCGGCCCCCGGGCGGTCGATGTAGGCCCGCAGCACGCCCCGCCCCGGGCCCTGCAGCCACTCGAGCGCCACCAGCTCGACGCCGTGCGCGGCGACGAGGGGGCTGAGGGCTTCGCGGAGGGGTTCGGGTTCGAATCGCAAGGGGTGATGACCTGACGGTGCCCTCAGGCGCCGCCGGGTCAGGGATTTGACCGCACCGCACGCCCCGGAGCGGCGCGGACGTTCGGGAGCCGGTTTCGCCGGAGGCATCGCCGAGGGGGAGGGCGGTGCTTCCGACGACCGACCCGACCGAACACGACTGTGCCAGTGCGGAGTGCGGCAACCCACTCACCGCACGAAAATCGCCGCGGTGGGATGGGGTCTTCGAGGGGCGCCGGAGGACGACGGAGGGAGAAAGGTCCCCGAAGACGGCCGCGGGATCTATCACCCCTCCGTGGCCCTTGCAAGAGGGTTGCGCGCCCCACGCGCCGCGCCCCGCGGGCACCCCTCGCACACCCGCTGCACGGAGGCGGTGGTACCGTCGCCGCGCCGTGGACCCCCTCTGCCTACGCTCCGCCACCGAGCTCGCCGCGATGATCCGCGCCCGCAAGGCCACCTCCCGCGAGGTGGTCGAGGCGCACATCGGCCACATCGAGCGCGTCGACCCCGCCCTCCGCGCGGTCGTCCGCCACCGCTTCGACGCCGCCCGCCGCGAGGCCGACGCCGCCGACGCCGCGCTCGCCCGCGGCGACGACGAATTGCCTCCCTTCCACGGCGTCCCGTGCACCGTGAAGGAGTCGTTCGCGGTCGAGGCGATGCCCTGGACGGCGGGCCTCGTCGCGCGGCGTGACGTGGTGGCCCCGTCCGACGCGCCCACCGTCGCGCGCCTCCGCGCCGCGGGGATGATCCCGCTCGCGGTGACCAACACCTCCGAGCTCTGCATGTGGATGGAGAGCGTCAACCGGCTGCACGGCCGCACGGGCTCGGCCTACGACCCCGCGCGCACCGCCGGCGGGAGCTCGGGCGGCGAAGGGGCGCTGGTGGGCGCGGGCGCGTCGCCGGTGGGGCTCGGCGCGGACGTCGGCGGGTCGATCCGGATGCCGGCGTTCTTCAACGGGGTCTTCGGGCACAAGCCCACGCCGGGGCTCGTGCCCAACGCGGGGCAGTATCCCAACGCCGACCCTGGGGCGCAGCGGCTGCTGGGCACCGGGCCCATCGTGCGGCGCGCGGGCGATCTGATGCCGGTGCTCCGCGCGCTCGCGGGCCCCCACCCCGACGACGCCCACGCGCGCCCGATGGGCCTCGGCGACCCGGCCGACGTCGACCTCCGCGGGGTCACCGTGTTCGACGTGCGGGAGGGCCCGAGCCTCGGGGTGCTGTCCGTCGACGACCGCCTCCTCGCCGCGCAGGAGCGATGCGCCCGCGCCCTCGCCCGCCGCGGCGCGCGCGTCCGCACGGTTCACATCCCCGCCCTCCGCCGCGCCATCGCGATGTGGGCCACCGCGATGAACAACGGCGCCCAGACGCCCTACGCGAAGATCCTCGGCAACGGCACCGAGCTGCGCCTGCGCGACGTGCTGCGGGAGTTTCCGCGGGCCGCGGTGGGGCGCTCGCCGTACACCCTGCCGTCGCTCGGGCTCTGCGTGCTCGAGCGCGCCACCAAAGACCTCCCCGTCGACCACGCCCGCGAGGAGGAGCTCACCCGCCGCGCGCGCGCCGAGGTCCTCTCGCTGCTCGGCGACCGCGGCGTGATGCTCTACCCCTCGCACGCGCGGGTCGCGCCGAAGCACGGGACGCCGCTGCTCTGGCCCGTCCAGTGGGGCTACACCGCGGTCTTCAACGCCCTCGAGCTCCCGGTGACCCAGTGCCCGCTCGGGCTCACCGACGACGGCCTCCCGCTCGGCGTCCAGGTGGTCGGCGCGCCCGGCAACGACCACGTCACCATCCGCGTCGCCGAGCACGTCGAGGACGCGCTCGGCGGCTGGGTCCCGCCGCCGCGGTGGTTCTCGTGAGGGCCGCGGCGCTGCTCGCGCTCGCCCTCGCGCTCGGCGCGTGCGGCTCGAAGACGGGCCTCCGCGTCGACGAGCGGGCCGACGCGCCCGACGTGCCCGACGCGATGGACGTGCCCGCGGAGCCCGACGCCGCCGACGAGCCCGACGTCCCCGACGTCCCCGACGTCCCCGACGTGATGGACGCGCCGGACGTGAGGGACGTGCCCGACGCGATGGACGTGCCCGCGGAGCCCGACGTCGCCGACGAGCCCGACGTCCTCGACGTGCCGCAGGAGCCCGAGGCGCCGCCGGTGTGCGTGCCGACGCGCACGGGCCTCACGCGCAGCTCGGCGGAGGTGGCGTTCGTGTTCGACCGCTCGGGCTCGATGGGCTTCGCGCTCGACGGGACGACGCCGCTCGGCGGGACGCCCTCGCGCTGGACGGTGCTGCGCAACGCCCTCGCCACGGCGCTCCCGCCGGTGGAGCGGACGCTCGCGGTGGGGGCGAAATTCTTCCCGCGCGTGTTCGACCCGGGCACCAACCCGGGCACGACGGAGACCTGCGCGACGCTGCCGGGCCTCGACCTCGCGCCCGCGCTCGGCGCCACCGCCGCGATCGTGCGCGTCTTCGACGACACCGACCCCTTCGGCCCGACGCCCACCTTCGGCGCGCTCGACGCCACGCTCCGCGCCCTCCGCGCGCGCCCTCGGCGCGGCGTGTCGCGCGCGATCGTGCTCGCGACCGACGGCGGGCCCAACTGCAACTTCACCCCGCCGCCGGTGTGCCGCTGCACGTCCACCTCGTGCGCGATGACCCGCCCCGACTGGATGGTCAACTGCCTCGACCAGAACCGCACCGTCGAGCTCCTGCGCGAGGCCGCGCAGCCCGCGTCGCCCGACGCGCAGGCGATCCCGGTGTTCGTGCTCGGCATCGACGAGCCCATCACGCGCGGCGCGGACTTCCGCGACGTGCTCGAGGCGATGGCCGTCGCCGGCGGCCGCCCGCGCATGGAGCCCGGCCGCCCGTCGTACTACTCCATCCGCCGCCCCGAGGACCTCACCGCCGCCCTCGACACCGTGCTCCGCGCGGTGAACCGCTGCACCTTCGTCACCGCGACGCGCCCCGACGACCCCGCCGCGGTCGACGTCGAGGTCGACGGCATCCCCGTCCCCCACGACCCCACCCGCACCAATGGCTGGGACTGGACCAACGCCATGGACGGCGAGATCAGCTTCTTCGGCTCGGCGTGCATGCAGGTGTCGGCGGAGACGATCCGCGCGGTGTCGCGCACCGGCTGCCGCGACGAGTAACCTCAGCGCCCCGCGAGGAGCGCGTCGGTGACGGGCGTCGCCACGCCGAGCGAGCGGCCGAGGCGCTGCACCGCGCCGTTGCGCCACGCGAGGGCCTTGTCGCCGCCGCGGAGCCCCGCGATCGGCGCCGTCGTCGCGAGCACCAGCGCGAGGACGTCGTCGGTGTCGACGGGCGTCCCCCAGCGCGCGGCGCACACGCGCAGGGTCTCGTCGATGACGGCGCGGGCCTCGCCGCGGTGCTCCGTCAGGTACGCCCCGAGCGTCACCTTGCGCGCGAAGGGCGGGAGGCCGGCGACGTTGTTCCACGCGAGCTTGCGGGCGACCTCGTGGCGGAAGCGCGACGCGTTCGCCTCGACGCGCGCGGCGACGCCGGCCTCGGCGAGCCACGCCGCGCAGTCCCCCGCCCGCGGCCCATGAAACACCGTCGGCGCGAGCACGTGGAACGTCTCCCCCTTCGCGGTGAACCACACGAGCCCCCGCGTCACCTCGCCGAGCGGCGCGAGCGCGTCCTCGACGAGCCCGTTCTGCACGAAGGCGCAGCGGGCCGCGAAGGGGCGCAGCGGCTCGACCAGCGGCGGGAGGTCGTCCTCGCGCACCGCCACGAGCACGGTGCCCTCCGGCGCGGGCGCGAGGGGGTCGCCCCGCCGGATCACCTGGACGTCGCGGCCCGCGCGCAGGAAGACGCGCCCCACCTCGCCCGCGCCGACGAGGGTCTCCGTCACCGCTTGTGCCCGCTCTCGCCCGTGGAGGGCGACGCGCCCGACTCCACGCGGGGCGGCGCGCCGTCGCGCCCGCGCGAGGCCGCGAAGGGGGTGATCGCCCGCACCACCGCGCCGACGCGCTGCTTGTCCGCGCCGTTGGCGGTGAGCTGGCGGGCGACGGCGTCGACGTCCTTCGCCGCGCCCTCGCAGAGCGAGACGAGGCTGGCGGCCACGAGGCAGGTGTCGTCGGGCGACTCCATCACGATGACGTGGTCGCCGAGGAGGTCGCGCCACTCGCGCTCGCAGCGCTTCGCCCGCTGCGCGTCGGGGATGAGGAAGAAGGGCTCGAAGGTGCGCTGGAGCTCGTCGACGAGGCGCGGCAGGGGGAGGTCCTCCGCGAGGCCGTCAGCGACGAGGGACTCCACCTGCCGGCGCGACACCAGGGGGTAGGGGTTCTCGTCGCCCGTCATGAAGAGGTAGCCGCGGTGCTTGCGCTTCTCCCAGCAGTCCATGAGCGTGTGGCGCGCGGCGAAGTAGAGACCGAGTTCGTACGACTCGGTGCCGAGCGCGCCGCCGCCGCCCTCCAGGAAGCTCCAGGTGAGCCACTGGTCCATCTCCTTGGCGGCCGATTCGAACTGCCCCACCTGGAGCGGGGCCTTGTCGCAGGTCGCGTCGCCCACCGCCATGAAGAGGAGCTGCGGGTCGGGCACGCCCGCGTCCGTCAGGGACTTCATGAAGGTCGGGAGGTCTTTGCGGGCGAGCTGCTCGGGGATCTTCCCCATCGAGCCCGTCACGTCGAGCGCGAACACGATGCCCACCGAGTTGGGGTGCGCCTCGCTGTCCCGCGCCTCGCGGAACTTCACCCCGTGCGGGTCCATCATCGGGTGGCACTTCGTCTGCTTGAACACCTGCTGCCGCGGCAGCTCGGCGCGGGCCTTCGTGATCGCCTCGTGCGCCTCGTGGCTATACCCACCGTACCCCATCGCTCACCGCTCCTCTCTCGCCCGTCTCACGCGGGCATCGAAAACTTCACGTACCGGTCGGGCCCGAAGGCCGCCCGCGACGCCTCGGACACCTGCTCCTTCAGCGCCCACGCATCCGCCGCCATGGCCTCGCACGTGCGCCGCCCCGCGTACTCGATCACCAGGTCGGCCAGCGGCTCCGGCACCGACGAGGGCACCGAGCCCCGCGCGGGATCGCCCCCGAGCACCCGCGCGACGCTCCGCGCGAGCGTCACGAGGTCGGCCGCGGGCGACGCGGCGCGCCGCTCCCACGCGTCGTCGGGGTAGTAGTCGCGCGCCGCGCCGGGGAGGGCAGGGAGCTTCCCGTCGCGCAGCGGCGCGGAGGTGCCCCAGCCGACGAAGGTGACCCCGTGGTCGCGCGGGTGGACGAGCAGGTGCGCCGGCACGAGCGCGCCGTGCGCGTAGCCCGCGCGGTGGACCCAGCCGAGGAGCTCGAGCGCGCGCTTCCACATCCACACGGCCGCGCGCGGGTCGACGCCGCGGGGGTGGGCGCGCGCCACGTCGTCGAGCGTGTGGACGAAGCCGGTGCGCCAGCGGTACACGGTGGCGAGGGTCTTCTCCGCGGCGCCGGTCATCGGGCCGTGGGCGACGAGCTGCGGGATCATCCGCGCGAAGAAATCCGCCCCCTGCGCCTCGCTCGCGTGGAGGGCGGTGAGCGTGCGCCACTCGTTGCGGAGCAGGTCGGCATCTTCACGGGCGCGTAGAGCCTTCACCACCACGAGCTCGGCGAGGCGCTTGTCGCGGCGCGCGAGGAAGACGTCGCTCCCGTCGCCGCGCGCGAGGCCCCCGAGGAGCGCGAAGGTGCGCCCGTCGACGTGGACGCGGCGGAGGCCGTCGTCGGGCGGCCGCTCGTCCCCCGCGACCCAGCGGTAGCCGTTGGGCGAGGGGACGTTGGTGAGCACGTGGCGGCAGTACTCGCAGACGACCTCGCCCCGCGCCCCCGGCGGCAGCGGCGCGGCGCAGTTGGGGCAGCGGAGCACTTCGATCGCCATGGCGGAGGGACCCTCGACGCACGTGCATAGGCCCTCGCGCGCCGGAGATCAACGGGGATGGTCGCGGTGTGATACGGTCGGCGGACCATGAGGCGGTCGAGCGCGGTGGGGTGGTGGCTTGTGTCGGGCGTGCTCGCGCTCGGGTGCAGCGCGGCCGACGGGGCGACGGAAGGCGCGACGAGCGCGGACGCCACCGTGAGCGACGCGGCGTGCGTGCGGGCGGGGTGCCCGGGGCCCGGCGGCGGGCGCCTGTGCGTGGCGCCGGGCACGCCCACGGTCGACACGTGCGACCTTCGCCGCACGGACTACTGCCTCCTCGACGTGCGCTGCGAGCGGCAGCCCTCGGGGGCCTGTGGCTTCACGATGACCGACGCCCTGCGCGAGTGCCTCGCCAACAACGGCCCGCGGTGCACGGGCTTCTGGGCGTTCGATTCGCAGGACGCGGGGTGCGAGGCGGGGCGGTGAGTCGCCGCGGTGGCTCGCAGGGCCTCCATCCCCCGCTCGCTTCGCTCGCGCGTTTTCCCCTTCCCCCGGCGCCCACGAGATGCGCAACGCCTCGCACGGAAGTGCTTGTCTGCCAGCGGATCCAGGAAGTAGGAGCCGCTGGTTCGTCTGCTCGCGGCGCCGAGTGCGGGTGGGTTCATCGAGCGCGTCTGGCACGCGCCGAGTGCCCAGGGTTCGCCCGCCCGCCCTCGCTAAGGCGCTTAGGCTCACCCTGGGCAACCTGCATGGGATTGCCCGGTCTGTACCGGGCTCCCAACGAGGCGACGTGGGCGGGGGGCGACGTCCTCACCTCGCGCTGGCTCCCGGAATCCGCCACCGGGCGGATGATCCCGTGGAGGTAGCCCAGGGTGAGCCTAAGCGCCTTAGCGAGGGCGGGCGGGCGAACCCTGGGCACTCGGCGCGTGCCAGACGCGCTCGATGAACCCACCCGCACTCGGGGCCGCGAGCAGACGAGCCAGAGGCTCCGTCCTCTCGGAAAGCCCTGGAGGAATGCCAACGCGCGCAAGGCGTTGCGCATCTCGTGGGCGCCGGGGGAAGGGGAAACGCGCGAGCGAAGCGAGCGGGGGATGGAGGCCCGCGGTGGCCCGTCCGTCAGTCGGGCTGGCGCGTCACCGTCAGCACATCGCCCACGTGCCGCACGCGCCGGTACCCGAACAGATGGAACACCTGGAGCGGATAGAGCCTCGCCACGCGCGTGTCGACCTCGAAGCCCTCGCGCTCGCCGCGGTGGCGTCGCACCCCCGGCAGGCGCCCGAGCCAGCGGTCGGCCCCGAGCGCGCGGAGCACCTCCGACGCCGCGATGCGCGCGCCGTCGACCGCGCGCCCCCAGAAGAAGCCGTCGGCCCCCTGCGCCTGGTAGAGCGGGAGCATCACCACGCCGTCGGCCGGCGCGCGGATCTTCCCGCGGCGGTCGCTCGCCAGGAGCTGCCCTGCGCCCACCGGGTGCAGGTTGCGGAAGCCCGGCTCCATCACGAACGCGTCCTCCGGCGTGATCGCGTGGCGCCGCAGCACCTCCATCACCCGCGGCACCCTCCCCCGCCGCGCGTCGAGCAGCGCGCGCGAGCGGGCGAGCTCGGGCACCGCGTTGCGCGCGAGCACGCCGGAGGACTCGAGTGCGAGCCAGAGGCACGCCTCCAGGTTGTCGACCGAGGCCGGGTCGTCGTGCTGCCCGCCCTCGACCGAGAAGGTGACGCAGCCGCGCTCGGTGAGGTGCTGCGCGAGGACGCCGTCGATCAGCTCCTCGAGCCCGAGGATGGCCGGCACCGGCAGCGCGAGCACGAAGCCCCGCTGGCGCAGCGTGTCGCCGAAGATCACGAAGGGCGTCCCCGCCGCCGAGGTGGTGTGCAGGTCGACGGCGTACACCTCGCCGCGCGCGTTCTCCACGGCCCGGTCGAGCTCGGCGAGGAGCTCGCGCTGTTCGAAGTCCTCGGCGTCGACGCAGGCGGCGTCGGGGTCGCGGCGGAGGCGCTCGACGCGTTCGCGCGTCCAGACGCGGTTGAAGTCCTTGGCGACGAAGCGCCGCCCGGTCCGCAGCGCGCCGAGGTTGCCGGTGAAGGCCACCAGCTCGCCGCGCACGAGCGCCTCGCGCCCCGCGAGCGCCGCGAGCACGCGCCGCGCTGCCAGCACGCCGCCGGGCTCGTTGCCGTGCATCCCGGCCACCGCGACGAGCGTCGGGCCCGGGCGCGCGCCGGCCACCCGCCCGATCGTCCGCTCGTAGGCGGTCATCCCCCGATGCCCCGCTCGAGGAGGTCGGAGGCGATGCCCATGAAGTCCTCCTCGGTGAGGATGGCCACGAGCTGCTCGCCCTGCACGACGGGGAGGCAGCCGATGCGGTAGCGCCGCATGAGGGCGATGGCGTCGAGGGTGGGCGTGTCGGGGGTGACGGTGACCACCTGGCGGCGCATGATGTCGGAGACGGGCGTCGACGCGGGGCCGCGCTTGCCGGGCGTGCGTGCGAGCTCGGCGAAGTAGCGCAGCACGGCGCGGTAGGTGACGAGGCCCATCAGGTGGCCCTTGCCGTCCTCGACGGGGACGTGGCGGATGCGCTCCCACCCCATCAGGTCGGCGACGAGCTCGATGGCGTCGTCGGGCTGCACCGTGAAGAGGTCGGTGGTCATGTACTGCGACACCTTGTGGTAGCTCGGGCGCGGCGTCCGAACCTCGTCGATGCCCGCCTGCTCCCACTCGCTGACGACGCGGCCGGTCTTCTGCCGGGCGACGGTGGCGGCGACGAGGGCGGTCATCCGCTCGCCGTGGGTGCCGCGGTCGCGCATGCCCGCGAGCGACTGGAGCAGCCAGCGCGAGCCCGTTCGCATCGTGCGGACGCGCTGCTCGATGATGCCGAGGTAGCGGCCGATGTCGGCGTCGTCGATCTTCGCGCGGCGCAGGCCGGACTCCGCCGCGGGGAGGAGCCGGTCGAGCACGAGGGGCTGGGCGAGCACCTCCTCGCCGTCGAGCCAGGTGAAGCGGGCGCCGAGCCCGTCGCGCGCGGCCGCGTAGAGGTTGCTCTGCGCGTGGTCGAACTCCATCCGCGAGGGCACGTCCGACATCGTCTCGCCGAGCTCGCTCATCAGGCCGAGCCAGAGGGCGGCGTTGGCGATCTCGTCGGCGAAGGTGGGCCCCGACGGGAGGACGCGGAGCTCGATGCGGAGGTGGGGCCGGCCGTTGGGGCCGATGCCGTAGCAGGCGCGGTTCCAGCGGTAGATGGTGCCGTTGTGGAGGCGGAGGGCCTTGAGCTGCGGGACGGCGCCGCGGTCGAGGGCGTCGAGCGCGTCCTCGTCGAGGTCGCCGCCCACCACGGTGCGGAAGCGGGCGACGTCTTCCTTGTAGATGTCGAGCACCGACCCGCGGCACCAGCGCGTGCCGAAGGAGACGCGGGCGGCGCTGTCGCGGAGGTGGTGCCCGGGGCGGCGCGTGTCGACGGCCTGCTCGAAGAGGGCGATGCGCGTCTCCGACCAGAGCCGCTTGCCGAAGAGGATGGGCGAGTTGGTGGCGACCGAGAGCACCGGGCCCGAGAGCATCTGGGCGAGGTTGTAGAGGTGGGCGAAGCGCTCGGGCGAGGCCTGGAGGTGAACCTGGAAGCTCGCGTTGCACGACTCCACCATCACCGAGTCGTGCGTGACGTTGAGCTCGTCGAGGCCCTTGATGAAGAAGTCGTAGGCGCCGCCGCGCATGCCCGTGAGCACGCGGTTGAGGGCGAGGTAGCGGGGCGAGGGGACGAGGTTCTCGACGCCGAGGTCGGTCTTGCGGATGGTCGGGAGGATGCCGATCATCACGGGGGTGATGTCGAGCGGGGCGCAGGCGCCCTCGAGGTGGCTCCAGAGGCCCTCGAGCTGCGCCTCCATGCGCGAGAGCCCCTTGCCGGTGAAGTCCTGGGGGTCGGCGTTCACCTCCAGGTTGAAGAGGCCGAGCTCGGTGGTGAAGTGCGACTCGTTGGCCCGCTCGAGCACGCGCAGCGCGCCGGGCGTCGGGTGGTAGTTGCGGTCGAGGAGGAAGAGCTCCTGCTCGGCGCCGATGCGCGTCGGGGACGTTTCGAACATCCCCTCGGCGATCATCCGCTCGAGCGCGCGGAGGTCGTTGAGCACCGCGCGCGTGAAGCGCCGGCGCGACTCGCCCTCCAGCTCCACCTCGACCCGCTTGTGGTCGCGCGTCTCCTCCACCGCCATCGCGCTACCCCCTGTCCTTCGTCCACTCGCCGAGAAACTTCGGCATCATGTCGCGCCAGGTGATCCAGTCGTGGTGCACCTCGGGGCCCCAGTCGTCGACGTAGTTGGGCACGCCCTTGTTGCCGAGCACCGCGGCGAGCTTCCAGCTCTCGTTGATGTCCTCCCAGCGCCCGCGGCCCGAGGCGATGAGCAGGTGGCGCTGGCGCAGGAGGTCGAGGTGCGGCCCCGAGAGCGTCGGCACGAAGTGGAGCGGCGACGAGACGAAGTAGTCCTCCGTCGGCTCCTTGCGCTCGCAGAAGCGCAAGAGGTTGTACGTCCCGCTCATGCAGATGCCCTTGTGGAAGAGGTCGGGGAAGCGGCACACCATCGCTGCTGCGTGGAAGGCCCCGATCGACGCGCCCGCCGCCCACACGCCGACGTCAGGGTCTTTGCAGTCGGTGCGGATGGCGGGAACCACCTCGTGCTTCACGTACTGGTGGTACTGGTTCATCATCCACATGCGGTACTCGGGCGAGCCCTCCTTGGAGAAGAAGACCTTGCCCGCCACGCTGTCGCACGAGTAGATCTTCACCTTGCCCGCGTCGATAAGGGGCTCGAGCACCTTGATCATCAGGAAGCGCTCGATCTCCTCCGCGTCGCCGCCGGCGGTGGGGAAGAGGAGCACCGGCTGCCCGAAGTGACCCCAGCGCGCGAGGGTCACCTCACAGCGCGTGCGGTCGGAGTACCAGCGCGATTTGAGGAAGTCGACCATAGGTGCCGCGCATCTTCGCACGGGCCGCGAGGGGCCTCGCAAGGCAATTGCGCGACGCCCGCGCCGCCACGGCCTCCGCGACGCTTCTGGTAACGTGCGCGCGGGGCGCCTCTCGCGCGTCCCCACCGCGCGCGTCGGCGAGCGCCTCGTGGTCGACGGGACCGGGGAGTTCGGCGACGTGGTCTTCCGCGGCCTCGCGCGGCGGCCCGCCTGAAGCTATGCAGGGCCCGATGGCGCCGAGGACAGCAGTGTCTGCACCACGCGTCGCAGGCAATCCAACGTCGTCCGACGCGTGATCGACTGAAACTCTGGGCCGCGGTCGTGCGTCACGAGCAACGCTTCGAGGTGCTCCGCATGACCTGCGATGAGCCAGTCGACCGTGGCGCCGCAGCCACCTCCCTTGCCGGGCGCTTCGAGCTCGCGCGGGAGTCCGAGGCACTCCAGGCAGCGTCGCCGCTTGAACGCATACCACTCCGTCTCTCCCGGGTAGAGCGCGGCGATGCGGTCCGCCGTGCGCTCGGAGCAGCGACGGTCGAACTCGAGCACACGAATCTCGTAGGTGGTGACGAAAGTGTCGACGAGGGCAGGGCTGAACTTCGGGCCGAAGCACTGCCGAAGGTCCTGGAGCTTCTCGGACAGGACGACCGACGAGAGGGCGAGCGTTATGGGGGGGCCGCCGTGGGGGCGGGTCGTGTTCAGGTTCAGCACGTCGCGGCAGAGCGCGATGAAAGGGTCCGTGCGCGGGTGGTTGCCGATGATTGCGTTCGTGTCGAACATCACGATCGGCTGTGCCCCTCGGAGGAAGTTCGCGACCTCCGCGTCGTTCACGACGACGATCCGGGGTAGGAACCTTGGGGCCAGAGCGCGAAGAACTGTTCCTCGGTGAGAAACTGGTAGGGGCCGTCGGGGGCGGGGCGGTGGAAGTAGACGTGCCCGCCGTGCTCCAGGCGAAGGTTCTCGACGACCCCTCCGGGGAGCCGCGTGAGCCCCTCGCTCGTGACGTACGAGGGGACCGCGCTCCCCTCGGGGACCGTGATCATGGTGTCCATCGCGGTGACGGCTGCTGCCTCGCGGATGGGGCGTCGTTCGACGCGAGGGCCGTCGGGGAGGTGCCGCATCCAGTAGAAATGCTTGCCGTGCTCGAAGGCGGGGGAGTGACTCGTCAGGAACAACTGCTGCACGCCCGAGGGCGCTCCGACCAGCGCATCGAGCATCTCGCGCAGGGTGAGCTGGAGGGAGTACCGGAGGTTGAGCTCGGGCTCCTCGATCGCCACGACCGCGGCGCTGGAGGTCACCACGCGCGCGGCGAGTGAGATCACCTGCTGGACACCCGTGCCGAGAAGATGGGCGGGCACACGGAGGTCGTCTCGCTCGTAGAAGAGCACCCCCTTCCCGGGCGAGCGCTGGAACGAGACGAGGATCTTGCCGCCGCCGAGGGTTGCCGCCAGCCTGTCCATCGCCCGTTGGAAGGCTTCCCAGCGCGCGCGCTCGGGCTGCTCGAAGGACTCCCGGGCGTCGTAGAGGGCCAGCACGAGCGAGTCGGGGATGATCGCCTGGGTGGCGGCGGGCTCTTGAGCCCCCTGGCCCCAGAGGCGCCTCTGCGTGTCGACCAACGCGAATGGCGCCGATGCCGCACGGGTCGAGGGAGCGAAGCCGCGCACGATCAGCTCTCGCAATGCGTCGGCTTTCGGTCCCTGGAATGCGGCGCGTGGCGTGGAAAACCCGCACGTAAATTGCGCGCCCGCGGGTTGGTCCACGAGACTCGCAGCGATCTTCACCGTTGCAGGGGCCGTGGGCGCGATGCCCGCGCGCTCGAAGTCCGCGGGGTCGATGAACAGGTCGGCTTTCCACTCGATGGGACCCGGCGAGCGGAGGTTGAAGACACCCTCCTCGACGAAGCGCTTCTGAAACGGCGATCCTTTCTGGATCGCATATCCGAACTGGTGCTCGGAGTCATTCGGATGTGCCGGAGCATGCTTCTCCGAGAGCAGGGTGAAGAGCCAGCCGATCGACTGGAGCACGTTCGACTTCCCAACGTTGTTCTCGCCATGGAGGATGTTGATCGGCCCGAGCTCGTCGAGCTCGACCATCCCGGTGAGATTCTTGAAGCCTCGGACCGCGTAGCGCACCAGCCGCATGGGGGGAGTCTATGCCAGCGGTCGCCTCGCGCGTAGATTTCTCAGCGAGGCGTCGGCCGCAACAGGGCGACGGGCGCGAGCCGCGGCGCGCCGTTGCGGCCGCGCCCCGAGTCACGCCTTGATGCACACCATGGCGGGGTCGTGCCTCGGGACGTCTCGCAGGGCGAGCGCATCAACATCGCTTGAAATGCAGCCCCGCGGCGGGGTTTGTCGCTGGCGCTCCGGCACCCCGCGCTACGGAATGCAGGCGCCCCCTCCGGGGGCTTTCAGACCTACCGACCTGCGAGAGACTCCCCGTCATCATCGTGCGCAACGCTTCTGGGAGAGCGTTCCGTGCGATCCTTCATCTGTCTTCAAGCCCCCGGAGGGGGCGCCTGCGATCCGTAGCGCGGGGTGCCGGAGCGCCAGCGACAAACCCCGCCGCGGGGCTGCATTCCAAGCGATTTTGATGCGCTCGCCCTGGGACGTCTCGAATGGCTACGAGGGCGAGACCGGCGCCTGCGAGGGGCGCGTGTTGATCGCGGGGCTGGTCACCACCGGCGAGGCGGGCTTCGCGTCGGCGGGCTTCTTCTCCGCAGCCTTCGCGGCCTTGCGGGCGCCCGACTTCGCGGCGTCGGCGCCCTCGGCGGGCTCGGCGACCGCCTTGCGCGCCACGGGGACGAGCCGGTCGGCGACGTCGTCGAGACCCACCGCGCGGAGGTCGGCGTCGAGGCGGGCGGCCGTCGTGCTCCGCTCGCGCGTGTACTCGGCCAGGCTCGTCGCGCCGCGAGCGGCGAGCTGCTCGCGGCGCCGCACCTCGCGGAGCTCGGCGTTGGCCTCCGCCGGGCCTTGTGGTCGGCGGCCAGCGCCGCCGCCGTGGCGTCGAGGTCGAGGGGTCGCCGGCCCGGCGCGGCGTCACCGTCACCACGCGCGCCCGCATCGACGCTGCGCGAGCTCTTCGACGGCCACCGGGTCGCGCGGCGTCGTCCTTCGAACTCCGAGCTCGGCCGCGGCGGCGCCCGCGACCGCCGTCACGAGCTCGCGCACCTCCACCAGCCCCTGGTAGGTGCGCTGCTGGGCCTCGTCGCGCCGGGCCTGCGCGCCCGAGCCCGCCGGCCTCGGCGTGGTCGAGCGCGATGTCGGCTCCTGGAGCTGCTCGCCGCACACCGCGAGCGCCCGCATGTCGCGCTCCATCGCCGCGCAGAGCGCGGCCTCGAAATCGGCGCGCCGCCGAGGCCCCGCTTCGCGAGCTGCGCCGCGCGGCGGTCGCGAACTCGGCCCCACGTGCGCCCCGCCGACACGACCAAGAATCCCCCTGCTTGCACTCGTCGCGAATCTGCTTGGAGTTCATCTCCACCTCGCCTTCGGTTTGGAGCGCGCGCGACGTCTCCCGCCGGGGAGCGCCGGCCGCCACGCTCGACTGCTCTCTTCCATCGGCCGCGGGCGCGGGTGACATGAGCCCGCGCCGTTCGCTGCGTCACGGCCGGTCACCCGACGCGTTGCGGCCACCCCGCCCCCGCCGTCGCACCCGCTGCGCACCTCCCTCGCGGCGGGAGACGCACGTCCGCAGCGGCTGCGGACGCCCCCACGAGGGCGGCGCGCGCGTCCGCACCCGCCGCGCACGAGCCTTCTCCCGCGCCCGTGGCTCTGGCACCCTCCGCCGCGATGCCGCCCCGGCGAACGAAGCCCTCCCCACCCGCTGCCCCCGCCTCCGACCCCGCGCAGCTCGACCTCCCAGGCGCTGTCAGACCCGCCGCCGCCCGCGCGTCCAGGGGTGCAGCCATGTCCAACACCCCCGCCGCCCCCGTCGCCCCGCCCCCGCGCGCCGCCCGCCGCTTCGAGAGCTTCGCCGAGCTCTCGAACTTCATCTTCCAGATCGCCGACCGCCTCCGCGGCAAATACAAGCCGTCGGAGTACGCCAAGGTGATCCTGCCGCTCACGGTGATCCGGCGCTTCGACTGCGTGCTGCGCGACCACCGCGACGCCGCGCGCGAGGTCTACGCGAAGCACCTCCGTCGCCACCCCCCGGCCGAGGCCGAGCGGCGCACGCTCGACGAGCTCGAGCTCCCCTTCGTCAACACGTCGCCGCACGACCTGGAGTCCATCCGCGGGGAGGCGGTGCGGGCCGACCTCATCGACTACCTCAACGGCTTCTCGCCCGCCGCGCGCGACGTGCTCGACCACTTCCGCTTCCACGAGCAGATCGACCGCCTCGCCAAGGCCGACCTCCTCTACGGCGTGGTGGCGGAGTTCGCCGCCATCGACCTGCACCCCGACGCGGTCGACAACCACGCGATGGGCTCGGCCTTCGAAGACCTCATCCGGCGCTTCGCCGAGCAGTCCAACGAGACCGCCGGCGAGCACTACACCCCGCGCGAGGTCATCGAGCTCATGGTCGACCTCGTCCTCCACGGCGACGAGGAGCGCCTCGCCCGCCCCGGCTTCGCCCCCTCCCTCTACGACCCCGCCTGCGGCACCGGCGGCATGCTCTCCGTCGCCGAGGAGCGCATCCGCGCCCTCAACCCCGCGGTCGACCCGCAGCTCTACGGCCAGGAGCTCAACGACGAGTCCTACGCCATCTGCAAGGGCGACATGATGCTCCGCGGCCACGTCGCCGACCACGTCGCCCACGGCAACAGCTTCACCCAGGACGGCCACGAGGGCGCGACCTTCGACTACATGCTCTCCAATCCCCCCTTCGGCGTCGACTGGAAGAACATCGAAGAGCGCCTCCGCCGCCGCCACGAGACCGAAGGCGACGCCGGGCCCTTCGCCGCCGGCCTCCCCCGCGTGAGCGACGGCGCGCTCCTCTTCCTCCAGCTCATGGCCTCGAAGATGAAAGACGCCTCCCGCGCGGGCGGCGGCTCGCGCATCGCCGTGGTGTTCAACGGCTCGCCGCTGTTCACCGGCGACGCCGGGAGCGGCGAGAGCGAGATCCGCGGGTGGTTCCTCGGGCGCGACCGGGTGGAGGCCATCATCGCGCTGCCCGACCAGCTCTTCTTCAACACCGGCATCAGCACCTACGTGTGGATCGTCACCAACCGCAAGGCGCCCCACCGCCGCGGCCGCGTCCAGCTCATCGACGCCACCGACCTCTCCCACAAGATGCGCCGCGCCCTCGGCGAGAAGCGCAACGAGCTCTCCCCCGACGACCGCGCCGCCATCCTCGACGCCTACCGCAGCTTCTCGGACACCGGCCGCTCGCGCGTCTTCCTCAACGAGGATTTCGCATTCCGCCGCGTCGTCGTCGAGCGCCCCCTCCGCCTGAGCTACCGCCCCGCGCCCGAGCGCCTCGCCGCCGTCCCCGACGCCGTCGCCCGCGCCCTCGCGAAGCCCCGCAAGGGAACCTCCCCCGTCGACGTGGCGGCCGTCACCGCCGCCCTCCTCGCCGCCCTCGGCACGCTCGACGGTGCGCGCTCGGTGCCGCGCCGCGACGACGTCCGCGAGGCCGTCTCCCGGGCACTGGCGAAGGCGAAGACAGAGGTGCCGTCCGTGGCGCTCGACGCCGCGGTCGATGCCCTCGGCGCGCGCGACGAGACCGCCGAGCCCGTGCGCGACGCGAAGGGGAACCTCGTCCCCGACCCCGAGCTCCGCGATTACGAGAGCGTCCCGGTGCGCGAGGAGGTGGCGGCCTTCCTCGCCCGCGAGGTGCTCCCGCACGCGCCCGACGCGTGGGTCGACGAGGCGAAGACGCGCGTGGGGTGGGAGATCCCCTTCGCGCGGCATTTCTACAAGTACACCCCGCCGCGCCCGCTGGGCCTCATCGAGGGCGAGATCCGCGCGCTGGAGGCGGAGATCCAGGGGCTGCTCGGGGGGGTGGGGGCGTGAGCGCGATGATGTCACTCAGGATCAAGAACATCGCGTCGATCCGATACGGTCTGAGTCAACCGCCGCCCATTGATGACGATGGGTGCCCATTCATCCGGGCGACAAACGTCGACAACGGCCGCATCGTCGATCGCGAACTGATGCGCGTACGTGACGTCGTGCCCGGGCCCGCACGCGATGCGAGGCTCCGAACCGGTGACATCATCGTCGTGCGGAGCGGTGCCTATACGGGCGATTCGAGCATTATCCCAGCGCGTTACGACGGCAGCCTCGCAGGTTATGACATGATCGTCAGGGCCACCGATCGCGTGGTGCCCAGCTACCTTGCCTGGTGCCTGCTGAGCGCACCGGTTCGCGATGGACAGTTCTCGCTCGTAACGGCGCGGGCGGCGCAGCCCCACCTCAACGCGGAGGACTTGGGGAACTGCGAAATCGCGGTGCCAAACCTGGACGTGCAGAAGGCAGTCTGCCGCTACCTCGACCGCCGCACCGCCACGATCGACGCGCTCGTCGAGAAGAAGCAGCGCCTCGTCGAGCGGCTGCGCGAGAAGCGGCAGGCGCTCATCACCGAGGCGGTGACCCGCGGGCTCGACCCGAACGCGCCGAGGAAGGCGTCGGGCGTCGAGTCGGTGGGCGAAGTCCCTTCGCACTGGCGCCTCCTGCGGCTGATGCACCTTACCCAGCCAGGCCGACCGATCACGTACGGCATCGTTCTCCCTGGCCCTCACGTCGACGGCGGGATTCCCGTCGTGAAGAGCGGGGACTGCCACCCCGGCAAGCTGCGAAGGGAACGGCTCAAGTGCACCACTCCAGAGATTGAGGCGCCCTACGCGCGAGCCCGCCTCCGGTCGGGGGATCTCGTGATCGCGATTCGCGGCAGCATCGGCGCTGCGGCGATCGTTCCGCCCGATGTCGAGGGAGCCAACCTGACGCAGGATGCAGCGAGAATCGCGCCCGCGCAGGGGGTCGTCAATCGATGGCTTCTCTACGCCGTGCAGTCGAGCGCGGTGTGGGTGCAGCTCGAAGCGGGGGTGCTGGGGGCGACCGTGCAAGGCATCAACATCCGGGACCTCAAGCGCCCCATCGTACCGACCCCGCCCCTCGACGAGCAGCGACGCATCGCCGACCACCTCGACGCCGCGACCGCCCGCCTCGACCGCGCCGTCGCCGCGATCGCCGCGCAGCTCGACCGGCTGCGCGAGTACCGGCAGGCGCTCATCACGGAGGCCGTCACCGGCCGCATCCCGCTCGCCCGCATGGAGGCGCCGTGAGCTCTCCGACGCACGAGCGCGCGTTCGAAGACGGCGTCGTCGCCCACCTCACGGCGCACGGCTGGCATCTGCTCGACGCGGCGGGCTTCGACCCGGTGCGCGGGGTGTTCGCGGAGGAGTTCGTCGCGTGGGTGCGGGCGTCGCAGCCCGAGGCGTGGGCGACGCTCTTCCGACGCTTCGGCGACGGGGCGGCGCCGCGGCTGGCCGAGGCGCTGGTGAAGCACCGCGCGTCGATGAAGACCCCCGAGCTCCTGCGGCGGGGCTTCGAACTCGACCACGTGGCGGTGGCCGTCGCCGTCTTCCCGCCCGCGCACGAGCGCAACGCGGAGGTGCTGCGGCAGGCGGGGTGCAACCGCCTCGGGGTCGCGCGGCAGGTGCGCTTCGACCCGAGCGGGACGGCCTCGGTCGACCTCGTGCTGGCGCTCAACGGCGTGCCCGTGGCGACCGTCGAACTCAAGAGCCGCACGGCGGGCCAGCAGTGGTCCGACGCGGTGGAACAGTACCGGCAGCGGCCGACGGGGGCGGCGCTGTTCCGCTTCGCGGAGGGGCCGGTGGTTCACTTCGCGGTCGACTCGGAGGAGGCGTGGATGACCACCGCGCTCGCGCGGGAGGCGACCTCCTTCGTCCCCTTCAACCGCGGGACAGACGACTTCGGCGCGGGCAACCCGAGCAACCCCCGCGGCGCGCGGACGGCGTACCTCTGGGAGGAGGTGTGGGCGCGCGACACGTGGCTCGAGGTGCTCGGGCGCTTCGTCCAGTATGTGCCCGAGGAGCGCCGCAAGGGGAGGGTTCGCCCGGCGGAGGTGGTGTTCCCGCGGTACCACCAGTTTCGCGCGGTGCGCCGGCTCACGGCGGCGGCGGCCGCGGAGGGGCCCGGCGGCGCGTACCTCGTCCAGCACTCGGCGGGGAGCGGGAAGAGCCGCACCATCGCGTGGCTGGTGCTCCGCCTCGCCAACCTCTTCGACGCGGCGGGCGCGCGCGTCTTCGACGTGGTGCTCGTCGTCACCGACCGCCGCGTGCTCGACGACCAGCTCACCGACGAACTCCGGCGCTTTCACCACGAGCGCGCCATGGTGGCCGACGTCGACGGCGCCGCCGAGCTCGCGGACGTGCTCGCCGCCCACCTCGCGCGGGTGGTGCTGGTGACGGTGCAGACCTTCCCCTTCGTCGCCAGAACCCTCTCCGACGACCGCAACCGCCGCTTCGCGCTGGTCATCGACGAGGCCCACTCCTCCCAGCGCGGAAGCTCCGCGGAGGAGATGTACCGCCTCCTCGCGGAGCCCCCGCCCGACGCGCCCGACGAGGCCCCCGAACCCGACGGCGACACCCTGGCGCGGGCGGCCGCGCGGGCCCTCGCCGCGGCGCGAAAGCGGGCGTCGGTGAGCGTGTTCGCCTTCACGGCCACGCCGCGCGACGACACCAAGGCGGACTTCGGGCAGGTGTTCGACCTCTACTCGATGCGCCAGGCCATCGAGGAGGGCTTCATCGAAGACGTCCTCGACCGCTACGTCACCTACGACCGCTACTTCCGCATCGTCCAGCTCACGCCTGACGACCCCGAGGTCGACCGCCGCCGCGCCGCCGCCGCCCTCGCCCGCCGCCTCGCCAACGACCCGAAGAGCGTCGCCGCCAAGGTCGACGCGATCGTCCACCACTTCGTCACGCACGTCCGCGCGGCGGCGAAGGGGCGGGCCAAGGCGATGGTGGTGGCCCCCTCGCGGCTCGTCGCCGTCCGCTACACCCAGGCGCTGCGCGAGCGCTTGAAGGACGAGCCCGACGTCGGGGTCTTCGTCGCCTTCTCGGGCAAGGTCACAGACCCGAAGACGGGGGAGGACTTCACCGAGGAGGGGCTCAACGGCGTGCCGGAGAAGTCCCTGCCGGGCCGCTTCGACCGCGACGACGCGCGCATCCTGGTGGTGGCGAGCAAGTACCAGACGGGCTTCGACCAGCCGCTGCTCGTCGCGATGTACGTCGACCGCGCGCTCGCGGGCGTCCAGGCCGTCCAGACGCTCTCGCGGCTCAACCGAAGGCACCCCGACAAGGACGGGACCTTCGTGCTCGACTTCGTCAACGACGAGGCCGACATCGTGGCGTCCTTCCGCCCCTTCCACGCCGCCGCGTCGGTGGTGGCGGGCCCGACGCCGGAGGCCCTCGCGGCGCTCGCCGCCCGCCTCGACGAGGCGGGGGTGTACACCGAGGCCGAGCTCGACGCGTGGCTCACGGCCTACGTCGACCGCGCGGCGCCCGACCACGCGCGGCACGCGGGGATGCTCGCGGCGGCGTCCCCCGCGGTCGACCGGGCGAGGGCGCTCCCGGAGGCGCAACGCGACGCGTTTCGCGGCGACCTCGACGCGTACCTCCGCACGTACGGGCTGGTGGCCCACGCGCTCGACGTCCCCGACCCCGACGCCGAGCGGCGCTACGGCTTCGGCCGGACGCTCCGCGACCTCCTCACCGACCGCGGCGCGCGCGGCCCCCTGCCCGACCTCGCGCGGGGGACGGCGGTCGTCGACTACCGCGTCGTCGAGCGCTTCGCGGGGAGCCTCTCGCTCCTGCGCGAGGGCGCGGGTGCGCCCGACGACGGCGGCGGGGCGGTGGCGGGGACGGCCTCTGGACGTCGGCCGACCGACACGACGGCGCGGCTCTCCGCGGTGTTGGCGGCGCTCCACGCGCGCTACGGCCTGCCGCACGAGCCCGCGGTGGAGGCGATGCTCCAGGGGGTGATGGCGCGCGCGACGGGCGACGCGGCCACGCAGCAGAGCGTCGCCGCCAACGACGCGGAGAACTTCGTCCGCGCCGACGCCAACCGGAAGCGCCTGCGGCGGTGGATCCAGGCGGGCGCCGACGACGGCGGGCTCGGCGAGCGCTTCGCGGCGTCGCCGGAGGCCCTCGACGCGCTGGTAAACCAGGTGCTCCAGGCGCTCTACGACGCGGTGCGGGCGGCGGCCACGGAGCCGAGCGCACCGGGGCTGCTCGACGCGGCGTCGCGGGTGCGCCTCGCGCAGCTCAACGAACGGCGCAACGTGCTGGAGCCTCGCCTGCGATGCTTCGTGCGGGGCGTGCTGGAGGCGGCGCTCGGCCCCGAGCGCTGGATCGAGCCGGTGCTGGCGCTGCTCCCCGAGGCGGTGCGGCGGCAGCTCGCGGCGGTGCCGGCGGAGGTGGTGTGGGCGGAGCGGCTGCTGTTGAGCAACGTGGTGGCGGTGGTCGACGCCCACTGGGGGCGGTGGTTCGCGCCGGCGCTGGAGGCGGGGCGGGCGCCGGGCGAGCGGGTGACGCGGGCGCAGGTGGTGTCGCTGCTGGAGTACGTCAACGCGCACCGCGAGGACGCGCACGCGCGGCCCATCGGCGACGCGGAGTTCGCGGCGGCGTCGCTGGCGATCGACCAGCTCCTGCGGGTGATCGCCGCGGGGTGACGCGGCGGGGCGCTCCGTCAGCGGAGGCGCCGTCGGTGACGCGGCGGTACACCTGCAGCGTGCGCGCTTCGGGGTCGACGAGCCACGCGTGGGCGACACCACCGCCGCCGCGCGCCATCAGCTCTTGATGCGCGCCATGCCCGGGTCGTACATCGGGCGGATCGACGCCACCGCCGGGTGCCTCACCCCCGCGATGTCGACCTCCCACGCGCCGCGGTCGATCCACGCCTGGTCGAGCGCTTCGCCGCCCGCGTCGATCATCGCGAGCCCCACGGCGCCGCCGAGCGTGAAGCCGTACGACGCCGCCCGCACGTAGCCCACCGGCCTCCCGTCGCGCAGCACCACCTCCGCATGGAACATCAGCGGCTCCGGGTCCTTCACGAGCACCTGGAGCAGTCGCCGCGAGGGCGTCCCCTTCGCCTTCTGCGCGAGCGCGGCGTCGCGGCCGACGAAGCCGCCCGGCTTGTCGAGCGCCACCGCGAACCCGAGGCCCGCCTCGTAGGGCGTGTCGGTGTTGTCGATGTCGTGGCCGTAGTCGCGGTAGCCCTTCTCCATGCGGAGGCTCGCGAGGGCCTTGAGCCCGGCGTGGCGGAGCCCGTGCGCCGCGCCCGCCTCCGCGATGAGGTCGTAGACGTGCGTGGCCTGCTCGGCGGGGACATAGAGCTCGTACCCGAGCTCGCCGAGGTACGTGATGCGCACGCAGAGCACGCGCGCGAAGCCGATCTCGATCTCGCGCGCGGCGCGGTAGGGGAAGGCCGTGTTGGAGAGGTTGGTGGTGGTGAGCGACTGGAGGAGCGCGCGGCTCTTCGGGCCCTGCACGTTGATCTGCGCGTAGGCCGAGGTGACGTCGGAGACGAAGGCGTGGGCGCCTTCGAAGGCGCGGCGCATCAGCGTCTCGACGTGGCGGTGCGCGGTGTCGGTGGCGACGACGAAGAAGCGCTCGTCGTCGAGGCAGGTGACGGTGAGGTCGGCCTCGAGCGTTCCGCCCTCGTTGAGCCACTGGGTGTAGGTGATGACGCCGGGCTCGGCGCTCACGCGGTTGGCCGAGAGGCGCTCCAGCAGACGTCCCGCGTCGCGGCCCTCCACGCGGAATTTCGACATGAACGACATGTCCATGACGATCACCCCCTCGCGCGTGGCCTCGTGCTCGGCGCGCCAGTGTTCGAACCACGGCGGGCGGCCCCAGGTGAGCGCGTCTCCCTCGGGCGGACGGCCGTCGGGCGCGTACCAGTCGGCCCCCTCCCAGCCGCTCACGTCCTTGAAGTACGCGCCGCGCGCGGCGAGCCGCTCGTGCAACGGCGAGCGCTTCGCCCCGCGCGCCGTCTTCATCGAGCGGAAGGGGTAGTGGCACTGGTACACCATGCCGAGCGACTCGACGGTGCGCGTGCGGCGGTACGCGGCGTTGGCCTGGTAGGGGTGGAGCCGGTCGACGTGCATCCCGGTGACGTCGACGTCGGGGCGGCCGGTGGTGATCCAGTGGGCGAGGACGCGCCCGACGCCGCCGCCCGTGAGGATCCCGATGGAGTTGAGGCCCGCGGCGACGAAGTAGTTCTTGAGCTCGGGGGCCTCGCCGACGCAAGGGCGAAGGTCGGGCGTGAAGCTCTCGGGCCCGCAGAAGAACTTCTTCACCCCCGCCTCGCCCGCCTCGGGCACGCGGCTCAGGGCCTTCTCCAGGTAGGGCATCATGCGGTCCCAGTCGGGCGGGATCTCGCCGAAGGAGAAGTCGTCGGGCACGCCGTCGAGCTTCCACGGCGCGCACGCGGCTTCGAAGAGGCCCACCATCAGCCCGCCGCCCTCCTCGCGGTAGTACCCGTAGCACCCCGGGTCTTCGAGCACGGGCCACGCGCGGTCGATCCCCGCGATCGCCTCGGTGATGAGGTAGTAGTGCTCGGCCGACTGGAGCGGGACGGCCACGCCCGAGCGCGCCGCGAGCTGCCGCGCCCACATCCCCGCGCAGTTGACGACGAACTCGCAGGCGATGTCGCCGTGCGTGGTTCGAACGCCCGTCACCGCGCCGCGCTGGTGGAGCACGTCGGTGACGGCGACGCCTTCGAGGACGGTGGCTCCCTGCTTCCGCGCGCCCTTGGCGAGGGCCATGGTGACGTCGACCGGGTCGACGCGGCCGTCGTCCTTCACGTAGAAGCCCGCGAGGACGTCGTCGACGCGGGCGAGCGGGAAGAGCTTCTTCACCTCGGCGGGGGAGATCTCCTGCACGTCGATGCCGCAGTGGCGGTTGAAGGCGGACACACGGCGGTACTCGATGAGGCGGTCGGGGTCGCTCGCCACCTCGATGAAGCCGCACTGGCGGAGGCCCGTCGCCTGGCCCGTCTCGGCTTCGAGGCGGGCGTAGAGGTCGCGGGTGTACTTCCGCATCTCGGTGGAGGTCTCCGAGGTGGAGCCGAAGGTCACCATGAGGCCGGCCGCGTGCCAGGTGGTCCCGCTGGTGACGCGGTCGCGCTCGAGGAGGACGACGTCGCGCCAGCCGAGGTGGGCGAGGTGGTAGGCGACGGAGGTTCCGATGACGCCGCCGCCGATGACGACGACGCGGGCGGAGGAGGGGAGCGCGACCTGCGACATGGCGGCGGACGCTATCGCATCTCGCGCGGCCGACGCGATGCCCTTGACCGCCGAGGGCCCCCCGTGATGAACGATCGCCCCGAGGAGCGGTGGACGCGATGACGCAGAAGGTGACGGTGCTCGGCGCAGGGATGGTGGGGTCGGCGGTGGCGGTCGACCTCGCGCGGTCGGGCTTCGCGGTGACGTCGGTGGACGCGCGCCCCGAGGCCCTCGCCGAGGTGTCCGCGCGCTCGCCCGGGGTGGAGACGGTGCGGGCCGACTGCGCGTCCGCGGCGGCGATCCAGCGGGTGGTGGCGGGTGCCGACCTCGTGGTGGGCGCGCTGGCGAGCTCGATGGGGCTCCCGACGCTGCGCGCGGTGCTCGACGCGCGGAAGACGTACGTCGACATCTCCTTCATGGCCGAAGACGCCTGGGAGCTCGACGCCTACGCGAAGGAGCGCGGCGTCACCGCCGTCATCGACTGCGGCGTCGGGCCCGGTGTGAGCAACCTCCTCGTGGGCTACGGCGCGTCGCAGCTCGACGCGTGCGAGTCGGTGGAGATCTACGTCGGCGGCCTGCCGGTGGTGCGGACGTGGCCCTACGCGTACAAGGCGCCCTTCTCGCCGCACGACGTGCTGGAGGAGTACACGCGGCCCGCCCGCCTCGTGGAGCACGGCCGCGTGGTGGTGAAGGAGGCGCTCTCCGAGCCTGAGCTGATGGACTTCCCCGAGGTGGGCACGCTCGAGGCATTCAACACCGACGGGCTGCGCAGCCTCGCGTACACGATGAAGGCGCCCTTCATGAAGGAGAAGACGCTGCGCTACCCGGGGCACATCGAGCTGATGCGCGCGCTCCGGCACACGGGGCTCTTCTCGAAGGAGCCCCTGGCGGTGGCCGGCGGCACGGTGCGCCCGCTCGACGTCGCGGCGGCGCTCCTCTTCCCGAAGTGGGCCTACGAGGAGGGCGAGGGCGACCTCACCGTGATGCGGGTCATCGTCGCGGGGACGAAGGACGGCCGCGCGGTTCGCCACGAGTGGGAGCTCTTCGACCGCTACGACCCGATGACGGACGTCCGGTCGATGTCGCGGACGACGGGCTACGCGGCGACGAGCATGGTGGCGCTGCTGGCTGCCGGGCGCTTCAAGGAGCCGGGGGTGTTCCCGCCCGAGCTGCTCGCGAAGGAGCCAGGGCTGGTGGACGCCTTCCTCGCGGAGTACGACGCGCGCGGCGTCCGCGTGACGTACCGCACGCGCTAGCGCTTCGTGATGTCGGTGACGAAGAGCTCGTGCAGCGCGCCGAGCGCGTCCCGGTAGCGCGCGCCGTCCTCGTCGCCTTCGCCCTCGCCGTCGGCGGGCTCGGCCGCAGCGTCCTCCCGCGCGCGAGATAGCGCCGCGGTGAACACCGCCCGGTCATCTTCGGTGGGCGCGAACTCGTCGACCCGGAGCTCGCGTGAGCGCGCGGCCAGCGACTCCCAGCGGTCGAGCACCGGGCCGAGGCCCTCGATCACGCCGCGCAGCGCGCCGAGCGCGCGGGTGACGCGGTCGAAGACGGGGACGTCGGCCTTCCAGGTGAAGCCGTCGTCCCAGCGGACGGTGAACTCCTGCGGTTCGCGGTAGGTCATCGCCGCGACTGTAGGGCAGCGGGGGCGCGGATGGACAGTGGGGGATAGATACGAGGAAGCGAAGGAAGCGGCGGGGCGGGACGATGCGAGGGCGGGGCGCGCTACTCGGCGCGGTAGACGACGCGGCCGTTCTCGCGGGAGAAGGTCACGTCGGTGATCGTGCAGAGGTTGATGGCGCTCACCACGGACTGGTTGTTGTCCGCGTCGACGATCTTGATGTCGAAGACGCACTGTCCGCGGTACATCGACGGGGTGTAGTGGAGCTGAACCGAGCGGCCGTCCGGGAGCACGTCGCTCCCGAGCAGGTCGCCGCCCCACTGCGTCGTGGTCGTCGGCGACGCGTAGAGCTGGGCGATCGTCCCGCCCGTGCTGTTGTGCAGGGTGAAGTCGCGGTCGATGGCGTGGGCGGCGAGGGCGAAGGCGGAGGCGGTGGCGGCGGCGAGGCAGGCGATCATGCGGCGACGGTTGAGCATAGGCGGCGGTCTCTTTCGTGAGGGTCTCGGGACGGGCGGGCGGCACCAGCGCCGCCGCCGTCTCACCCCTCCATCAACGGCAGGTTTCGCCGGCCCTTGAGCGGTCACCGAAACTTTCTCGCGCGGCGTCCAGACACGCGCCCTCGCGTGGCACACGCGCTGCGGGTTGACGGCCCGCGCGCCCTCGGGCACCGACGTCTCATGCGCCCACGCCTCCCTGCGCTCGCGCTCATGCTCGCGGCCTGCGACGCACAGTCGACCAGCGGCCCCTCCGTCGACGATGCCGCCGCGGTCGACGACGTCGCGGTCGACGACGCCACTGACGTCGCCGCTTCGGACGCGCGCCCGCCCACGGACGTCGCCACGCCCGATGCGCGCCCCGCCATGGACGCGGCCGCGCCCTCCGGCGACCCGGCCGCCCGCACCGCCGCCGAGGTGTGCGCCCGCTGGAGCGCCGACCGTGCACTCCGCGCGCGCACCGTGTGGACGGCGGGCGCCGACGCCTGCGCCCCCGGCGTGCTCTCGCCCGAGTCCCACGACGACGCGATGCGCGTGCTCAACGTCTACCGCTGGCTCGCGGGGCTCCCGCCCGCGGTCGCCGACCCGGCCCTCGCGCCCGCGCAGCAGGCCTGCGCCGTGATGATGACCGTCAACAACACGCTCAACCACGCGCCCCCGTCGACGTGGCGGTGCTACGCCGCCGACGGCGCGCGCGCGGCCGGCTCGTCGAACCTCGCCCTCGGCACCGCCACCCCCGCGGCCTCCGTCGACCTCTACGCCAACGAGCGCGACCAGAACCTCGGCCACCGCCGCTGGGTCTTCGCCCGCGGCCTCGGCCCGACGTGGCTCGGCGCCACCAACCGCGCGTCGTGCATGCAGGTGTTCCGCACGGCGCCCGCGCCCGCGGGGCTGCCGGCGGTGATCGCGTGGCCCAACCCCGGCCCCGCGCCCCTGGAGGCCTTCGCGGGCGTGTGGCACGCGCAGGACGGCGCGCGGACGGTGTCGGGCGCGACCGTCTCCGTGCGCGACGAGGCCGGCCAGGCGCTCGCCGTCACCGCCGTCGCCGCCACGGGCAACTACGGCAACGGGCCCGCCCTCGCGTGGCGCCCGTCGGGCTGGACGCCGCGCGAGGGGGCCACCTACGCCGTGACCCTCACGTTCCCTTCGGGCGCGCCCGTCACGTACCGGACCACCGTCGTGCGCTGCCGCTGAACGAGCATTCACCATTGTCTCCCCGGGCGTTGAGGGCCAACGTCCGCGGGCGATGTCCCTCGACGCGTTCCCGATGCTCCCCGGCGGCACGACCACCGGGCACCTGCAGCTCTTCCAGAAGGAGCGGCTCCCCTTCCTGCTCGACGCGATGCGCCTCGGGGAGGTGACGCGTCTGCGCTTCCTCAACAAGACGCCGCTGGTGGTGAGCGGCCCGCGCGCCGCCCACGAGGTGCTCGTCGAGAAGGCGAAGAGCTTCGAAAAGTCCCCGGGCCTGCGGCTGCTGCTCCACTACCTCGCGGGCGACGGGCTCTTCACCAGCGAGGGCGAGCTCTGGCGGCGCCAGCGTCGGCTGATGTCGCCGCTCTTCCAGCCCTCACAGATCGAGCGCTACGCCGAGGTGATGCGCGCGGTGACCCTGCGCGCGGTGGGGCGCCTGTGCGACGGCGCCCGCGTCGACCTCGCCCGCGAGACCACCCGCATCGCGATGGGCGTCGTCGGCAAGGCCCTCTTCGACAGCGACACCTTCGACGAGGCCGACGCGCTCGGCGAGGCGCTCACCGACGCGCTCCAGTGGACGGACGACAACGCCGGGCACCCCGCCCTCCTCGCCCACATGAGCGCCCTCGACCTCGTCCGCCGCGTCAGCGACCGCGCGCCCGGCGCCCTCCGCCCGCCGCTCGCGCGCCTCCACCGCCGCCTCGAGGAGCCCTTCGCGCTGCCGGGGGCCCGCTCGCCGAAGCTCCGCCGCGCCGTCGCCACGCTCGACGCGCGCATCCAGCAGATGATCGACGAGCGCCGCGCCCAGGGCCTCACCCGCGACGACCTCCTCACGCGCCTGCTCGCCGCCCGCGACGACGAGGCCGGCGCGATGACCGACAAGCAGGTGCGCGACGAGGCCACCACGCTCTTCATCGCCGGCCACGAGACCACCGCCACCTCGCTGGCGTGGGCCTTCTACCTCCTCGGGCGCAACCCCGCGGTGCGCGACGCCGTGCAGGCCGAGGTCGACGCGCTCGACGACGACCCGAGCTTCCGCGACGCCACCGAGCGCCTCCCGCTCACGCTCCGGGTCTTCAAGGAGGCCATGCGGCTCTACCCCCCGGTGATCCTCCTCGCGCGGCGCGCGCTCGAGCCCGTCGAGGTCGGCGGGCACCGGCTGCCGGCGCGCACGGTGTTGTTCGTGAGCACGTATGGGGTGCACCACAACCCGGCGGCGTGGCCCGACCCCGAGCGCTTCGACCCCGGGCGCTTCCTCCCCGAGCGCGAGGCGGCGCGGGAGAAGGGGACGTACCTCCCCTTCGGCGCGGGGCCGCGCGTGTGCATCGGCAACCACTTCGCGCTGCTCGAGGGGCCGCTGGTGCTCGCGACGCTCATGCGCCACGCGCGCTTCGACGTCGACCCGGGCGAGGTGGTGCCCGAGACCTTCGCCACCCTGCGCCCGCGCGGCGGCGTCCACGCCACCGTCCGCTTCCGCGCGACCGCGTAGGGCCTACGCGCGCAGCGCGTCCTCGACGAAATCGAGGCGGTCGTTGCCCCAGAAGAGCTCCTCGCCGACGAGGAAGGCCGGCGCGCCGAACATGCCGCGCGCGATGGCCTCGTCGGTGTTGGCGCGGAGGCCGTCCTTCACGGGCTGCGTCTCGATCGCGGCGAGCAGCGCGCCCGCGTCGAAGCCCGCGGCCTCGGCGACCGCGCGCATCTCGGCCTCGGCGGCGATGTCGCGGTCGTCGACCCACATCGCGCGGAAGAGCGCGAGCGCCAGCTCGGGCGCGCGCCCCGTCCCGGCCGCCGCCACGATGAGCCGCTCGGGCTTCACCGTGTTGAGCGGGAAGCGCGAGCTCATCACGAACGGCACGCCGTAGCGCTTCGCCCAGCGCCCCAGGTCGACGAACATGTTCTGCGCCTTCGGCGGGCTCGCCGCGGGCATCACGTTGTTGGCGGCCTTGAAGACCGCCGCGAGGACGACGGGCTTCCAGTTCACCGTCGCGCCGTGGCGGGCGGCGAGGGGGCCGATCTGCGTCGCGGCGAGGTAGGAGTAGGGCGACGAGAGGTCGAAGTAGAAATCGACGGTCTTCATGGGCGCGGGAGCCTACCGCCGCGGGCCCGCCCCCATCAATCCACCTCCGCTTGCACGAGCCAGCGCTTGCGCTTGACGTCGTAGTACACCCAGAGCAGCGCCCCGTCCGCGCCCTCGGCGTAGTAGTAGTCGCGCGCGACCTCGCGGGCCCACCACGCCCCCGTCACGCGCGACGGGGTCGCCAGCGGCCACGCCCCCGCGGCGCCCCCGTGCGCGGGGTCGTTGGCCGCCATCGCGCGCAGCCACGGGAGCGCGTCGCCCGGCGGCATCGGCGACAGCGCCCGCAGCCGCTCGGGCGCGATCTCCTTCGGCGGCACGAACAGCCGGCGCACCAGCGGCGACTCGCCCTCGCGCGGCGGCGCTGGCGTGGCGTTCTTCGGGGCAGGGGGCGCGGCGGCGACGGGCTCCCACGCGAAGCGGGCCTCGGGCAGGTGGGCCTCGCGGAGCCGCGCGCGGGTGACCGAGCGCTCGCCGAAGGCCGCCCGCACCCGCGCCATCGCGCGCGAGGCGGCGCCGCGGTCGCGGGCGCGGTCGTGGGCGAACAGCCAGAGCTGCTCGCCGCGCAGGGGCGCCGGCTCGGCCACGGCCTCCAGCTCGGCGACGCGGGCCGGGAGCGACGCCTCGGCCCAGCGGAGCCGCGCCAGCTCGACGAGGAGCGCGACGTCGCGCGTCGGGGCCGCGGGCTCGAGGCGCCACGCGACGCGGCTGTGGTCCTCGAGCGCGAGCGTGAGGGAGAGCGCGGCGACGGCCTCGCCGGTGCCCGCGAGCCGCGCCGCCAGCAGGTGGAGGGCACCGCGCAGGCCGAAGAGCAGGCGCGCGAGGTCGTCGTCGGGGGCCTCGAGCTCGACCACCGCGCGCAGGGGCTCGCGCGGCACCTCGGGCTGCACCGGCACGCGCGCGCCGTCGAGGCACCACGCGCGCAGCGCCGCGGCCGCGTCGCCGAAGCGGTGGCGCACGGTGTCGGGCGGCAGCGCCCAGAGGTCGCCGAGCGCGCGGACGCCGAGCGCCCCGAGCGTGAGCACCAGCCGCGCGTCGAGCCCCAGCGCGGCCAGCGGCACCTCCGCGGCCAGCGCGCGCTCCTCGTCGGGCGTGCGCGCGACGACGACGCGGCGGGCGTGGCGGGCGACGGCGCGGGCGGCGCGGCGGTCGAAGCCCACCGCCACCGCGCACGAGAAGCCCAACGCCCCCACGGCGCGGCGCGCGGCCTGCGCCCAGGCGCGGGCGTCGCGGTGCAGGCGCCCCATGCCCGACGGGTCGACGGTGAAGATCCCCGGCGCGTCGACGTCGGGCTCGACGCGCGGGGAGAGCGCGCGCAGCGCCTCGGTGAGCGCGCGGGCTGCCTCGCGGACGCGATCGTCGGGGACCGCGGCCGCGCGCAGCGTCGGCACGAGCGCGCGGGCCGCCCCCTGGCGCATGGTGACGTCGAGCCCCTCGCGGCGCGCGCGGGCGTTGAGCGCGAGGAGGAAGGCGTCGGGGCGGTCGTCGGCCACCACCGCGACCGGGAGCGCGCGCCAGGCGGGGCGGTCACAAAGGAGCGCCTGGAGGGCGAGCTCGGGCACGCACACGCACGCGACGCGTCGCGGGGTCACCGGGCGTCACCCGCGGTCCCAGGGCGGCGCGTGCAGGGTGGGCGCCGCGCGCCGCGCGAGGTCGCAGCGGTCGCGGAGAACCTCCACGTCGAGCGCGAAGCGCCCCGCTTCGAAGCGCCGTCGAGGCGCCGCCCGCACCGCCACCAGGGCCCCCGCCGACGCGCCCTCCGCCCGCAGCGAGGTGAGCAGCACGACGCGCGCGCCGTGGCGCCGGGCGACGCCCCCGAGGCGCGCGACCCACCCCTCGCCGCGGGGCCGCGCGGCGCAGAGGTCGAGCACCGCGACGCCGAAGCCCCCCGAGCGAAGTAGTAGCTCCGCCGCGCGCGCCACCGCCTCCGGGCCCGCCGCCGTCGGCGCGTGGACCACCACCAGCTCGTCGAGCGACACGCCCGCCGCGTCGAGGTCGGGCGGGTAGAGCCCCGCGCCCTCGGGCTGCACCCACGCCGCCAGCTCGCCGCGCGCCTGGGCCTCGCGCACGAAGCCCGCGGCCAGCGTCAGGCGGCCCGACGCGCGCTCGCCGCAGAGCTCGACGAGGCGCCCCGGCGGCACCAGCGCGGGGAGGCCGGAGCCACCCCCGTCGGGCGCGCGCGAGGGGGCCGGCGTGACCTCGGTCGGCCGCGGCGGTGCCATCCCCTCCGATGGGTCGCTGAACATTTGACCAGTGTCAAGCGAACTCCGTCCGTGGCCCTGAAACGCGCGGCGCGTGCGCGGCGGGTTGCCAGAGCTCCAGCGACAAACTCGGGGTGTCGGCGCGGGGCGCGCGGCGGGTATACTCGCGCGCGATGAAGACCACCGGATGGGTCGTGGCGCTGGCGCTGGCGGGCGCCGGGTGCGATCGGGGCGACGACGACGACGCGCCTGCGCAGCAGCCCGTGGTGCAGCAGCCGGTGTTGCAGCAGCCCGTGGTGCAGCAGCCGGTGCTCCAGGCGGGCGCGCAGCCGCAGCAGGCGTCGCTGGAGCAGCGGGTGGTGTGGGCCGAGCAGCGGATCGCGCGCCTCGAGCAGCAGGACGCGGTGACGGCGCAGGAGCTCCAGGGGATGCGCCAGCAGCTCGCGCAGACGCAGATGGAGCTGCGGGCGACGCAGGAGCAGGTGCGCGCGATGCAGTCGCAGGCGCGCAACGCGCGGCGCACGGTGCAGGGGATGATGCGCAACCAGCAGGGCGAGTAGCGCTACGGGTCGGCGCCGACGTCGCGGAGGCGCTGGCCGACGGAGGCGAGGGCGCGCTCGGGGAGGTAGGGGAGCTCGTCGGCGAGGTGGGCGTTGTCGCGGACGTGCTCGGGCGTGCGGGCGCCGGGGACGGCCACGGTGACGAGCTGGTTGGCGAGCACGTAGCGCAGGGCGAGGGCGCGGAGCGAGGGGACGCCGTCGGCGACGAGGTCGCGCAGGGCCTCGCGCTGCTTGACGCGGCGGGCGAGGTCGGAGGCGCCCCAGCGGTACATCCGGTGGTCGTCGTCGCGGAAGCGCCGGCTCGCGCCCCACGTGTCGGCGAGCACGCCGTAGCCGTAGGGCGAGCGCGCGACGACGCCGATGGGCCCCGCGGAGACGACGCCCGCGAGCTGGTGGAGCACCTGCGAGAAGAGGAGGTTGTAGGGGACGACGAGGAGATCAGGGGCGAGCGCGGCGGCGGCCTCGCCGGCCTCGACGGTGCCCACGCTCACGCCGATGGCGCGGGCCTTCCCGGCGGCCTTGAGCTCCTCCAGGCAGCGCCAGGCGTCGCCGAGGGTGATGGTGCCCACCTGCGGGTTGTGGAGGACGAGCGCGTCGACGTGGTCGGTGCGCAGACGCTTGAGCGAGCGCTCGCAGGCGGCGGTGAGGTACTTGGGGGTGAAGTTCTTGCGGGTGAGCTCGCCGGCGCGGTCGACGCCGACGCGGGTGGAGACGAAGGCGGCGGCGCGGCCGCGGGCCTCGAGCACCTCGCCGATGAGCGACTCGACGCGGCCCTCGCCGTAGCAGTCGGCGGTTTCGAAGAAGGCGCAGCCCTCCTCGATCGCGGTCTCGAGCACGCGCCGCGCGTCGTCGGGCTCGACCGGGCCGTAGCCCTCGCCCGACAGGCTCCAGGTGCCGAGGCCCACCTCGGGGACCTCCACGCCGCTCCGACCGAGGGTGCGCCTTCGCATCGCCGCGAGGACGTACACTTACCCGCGCGGCAGCGTCCAGTGTCAACGTTGCGACCCGGGGGCGAAGGGTGCCATGGTGGCGGGACCCCACGATGGAGTTCCTCATCGCCCACCACGGGTACTGCTTCGACGGCGCGGCGAGCGCGGCCGTGTTCTCGCGCTTCCTCCGCGACACGCAGCCGGGCGCGGCGGCGGCGACGTTCTCCTACCGCGGGCTCCTCTACGAGCCGTCCGCGCCGCCGCCGGGCGACAAGCTCCGCAAGGGCGCCGTCAACGCCATCCTCGACTACCGCTACTCCACCTCGCCCGAGCTCACCTGGTACTTCGACCACCACGTCAGCGCCTTCCAGGAGCCCGGCGCCGAGGCCCACTTCCGCGCGGACGCGTCGGGGCGGAAGTTCCACGACGGGGCCTACGGGTCGTGCACGAAGCTGGTGGTCGACGTCGCGCGCGAGCGCTTCGGGTGGCGCCCCCCCGACCTCGACGACCTCGTCGCGTGGGCCGACGTGATCGACGCCGCGCGCTTCCCCGACGCCGACGCCGCGAGCTCCTTCGAGCCGCCCGCGATGCAGGTGGCGGCCGTCATCCAAGAGCAGGGCGACGACCACCTCACCGGCGCGCTCATCCCGCTGCTGGCCTCGCGCCCGCTCGCCGAGGTGGCCGCGTCGCCGCTGGTCGCCGGGCGCCTCGGCGCGATCGTGAAGCGCCACGAGGCCGTCGCGAAGCGCATGGCCGACAAGGGGGAGCAGCGCGGCGACGTCGCGTACTTCGACCTCGCCGACGGGCCCACCGAGACGGTGGTGAAGTTCGTCGGGTACAAGCTCTTCCCGACGGCCCAGTACGCCGTCACCCTCCAGCGCAACCCCAAGCGCGTGAAGATCTCCGTCGGCTTCAACCCCTGGGCGAAGCGCCCGCGCCGCCACCACGTCGCGTCCCTCTGCGAGCGCTACGGCGGCGGCGGGCACCCGGTGGTCGGCGCCGTCGCGCTCCCCCCGAGCGACCTCGCGCGCGCCCGCAAGGTGGTCGAGGAGATCATCGCGGCCCTCAACGCGTAGGGGCCTACGAACCCAGCGGCCAGGTGGCGCGGGCGTTGAGGTCGATGCCGTCGCGGCGCCCCGCGCGCAGGGCCACCACGCCGGCGTAGCCGATCATCGCGGCGTTGTCGGTGCAGCTCCGCGCCGGCGGCACGTGGAGCGCGACGCCGGCCTCCGCGCAGGCCTTCGCAGCGGCCGCGCGCAGCCCGCGGTTGGCCGCGACGCCGCCGGAGATCACCGCGTGCGACGCGCCCTCGCGCCGGCACGCGGCGAGGAGCTTGCGCACGAGGTTGTCGACGATGGTCTTCTGCACGCTCGCGCAGAGGTCTTCGAGCCCCTCGCCCGCCTTCGGAACTCCGCGCTTCGCGACGTGGACGGCGACGGCGGTCTTCAGCCCGCTGAAGCTGAAGTCGAGGTTGTCGCGCCCGCGCATCGGCTGGGTGAACTTCACCGCCTCGGGGTCGCCGAGGGCCGCGAGGCGGTCGACCACGGGCCCCCCCGGGTAGCCGAGCCCGAGGAGCTTGGCCACCTTGTCGAAGGCCTCGCCCGCGGCGTCGTCGCGCGTGGCGCCGAGCTCCGCGATGCGCGTCGGCGCGTCGGCCCGGTAGAGCGCCGTGTGCCCGCCTGACGCCAGCAGCGCCACGAAGGGGAACCCCGGCGTCCCCCCGATCGCCTGCTCGCGCGCGAGGAAGGGGGCGAGCAGGTGCCCGGCGAGGTGGTTGACGCCCACCAGCGGGAGGCCGCGCGCGTAGGCGATCCCCTTCGCCGCCTGCACGCCGACGAGCAGCGCGCCGACGAGCCCGGGGCCCGCGGTGACCGCGACGGCGTCGAGGACGTCCCACCCGCCCGCGGCCTCGACGGCCTCGCGGACGACGGGCGTCACGGCCCGCAGGTGCGCGCGCGAGGCGAGCTCGGGCACCACGCCGCCGTAGGGCGCGTGCTCGGCCACCTGGCTCCACACCACGTCGGAGAGCACCTCGGCGCGGCCCCCCGCGTCGCGCACCACCGCCGCCGCGGTCTCGTCACACGAGCTCTCCACCGCGAGCACGGTCAGCGGGAGGGACGGGTCGCGGAGGTCTTTTTCACGGGTCGTCATGGGAGATTGTTGTTTGCGCCGCGGGCGCGGGGCGGGGAGAATAGCCCACGGCGAGAGGCGCAGGGGCAAACGCCCGGCGCCGAGGCCGTTTCCCGACCCACCTGCTTGCACGACGAGCGTATGGCAACCACGAAGAAGTCCAGCACCGCGAAGAAGTCCGCCCCCGCGAAGAAGACCGCCTCCGCGAAGAAGACCGCGAAGAAGTCCGCCCCCGCGGCGAAGAAGGCCGCCGCCCCGAAGCGCGCCCCCGCGGCGAAGAAGGCCGCGCCGAAGAAGGTCGCGCCGAAGAAGGTCGCCCCGAAGAAGGCCGCGCCGAAGGGGTCGCCCGCCACCCTCGCGAAGAAGGCCGTGAAGAAGGCCCCGCCGCCGCCCCCGCCGCCGCGCTCGGCCGACGAGGTGCGCCGCGACGAGGCCCAGGCGCTCGCCCTCGCGCTCGCCGCCGCCGCGCTCGACAAGAAGGCCGAGCGCATCGAGATCATCGACGTGTACGGCAAGGCCGACTACGCCGACTTCCTGGTGCTGATGTCGGGCCGGGTCGACCGCCAGGTGCAGGCGATCGCGCAGGCGGTGGAGGCCCGCGCGGAGGAGCGCGGGCAGCGCGCGCGGAGCGTCGAGGGCGCGCGCCAGGGCCAGTGGGTCGTGGTCGATTTCGGCGACGTCGTGGCCCACGTCTTCATCGAGGAGGAGCGGCGCAACCGCGACCTCGAGAGCCTCTGGATCGACGCCCGCCGCGTCCCCTTCCACGACGCCGCGGCGCCGGCGGCGGCCGCGACGTGAAGCTGGTCATCGCGGCCATGGGGCGCGCGAAGGAGCCCGAGCTCCGCGCGCTCCTCGACGACTACTACGGCCGCATCCGCCGCTACGCCGACCTCGACGAGATGGAGATCCGCGACGAGCGCCCCGACCAGGCCGCCCGCGCCTTCGAGAAGGCCCTCGCGCCCCACGGCGCCCGCGCCGAGCTCGTCACCCTCGAGATCGACGCGAAGCCCCTGTCGAGCGAGGCCTTCGCCGCCCGCGTGGGCGACGCGATGGAGCGCGCGGTGGTGCCCGTGTTCGCGCTCGGGGGCGCCGACGGGCTCCCGCCCGAGGTGCGCGCCAAAGCCCGCTGGCGGCTCTCGTTCGGCCCGATGACCCTGCCGCACCGCCTCGCCCGCCTCGTGCTCGCCGAGCAGCTCTACCGCGCCTTCGCCATCCTCAAGGGCGAGCCCTACCACCACTGATACACTCGCCCGCGCCGTGACGCGCGCGATCCTCCACCTCGACATGGACGCCTTCTACGCGTCCGTGGAGCAGCGCGACGACCCCTCGCTCCGCGGCCGCCCGGTGATCGTCGGCGGGAGCCCGCGGCGCGGCGTGGTGCTCGCGGCCTCCTACGAGGTTCGCCCCTTCGGCGTGCGGAGCGCGATGCCGATGGCCCGCGCGCTGCGCCTCGCGCCCGGGGCGGTGGTGGTGCGCCCGCGCTTCGACGCCTACGTCGAGGCGAGCGAGAGGCTCCACGCGATCCTCGAGTCGGTGACCCCGCTGGTCGAGCCGCTCTCGCTCGACGAGGCCTTCCTCGACGTGACGGGCTCGCGCGCCCTCTTCGGCGACGGGGAGTCCATCGCGCGGTCGCTCCGCGCGCGCATCCGCGACGAGCTCGCGCTGCCGTGCTCGGCGGGCGTGGCCGCGGTGAAGTTCGTCGCCAAGATCGCCTCGGACCTGGCCAAGCCCGACGGGCTCCGCGCGGTGCCGGCGGAGGAGACCGTGCGCTTCCTCGCGGCGCTGCCGACGTGGCGCCTCTGGGGCGTCGGGCCGAAGATGGAGGCGCGCCTCGCGGCCATGGGCTTCCGCACCGTCGGCGACCTCGCCGCGCACCCGCGCGAGGCCCTCACCGAAGCGCTCGGCGCCGCGGGCGCGCACCTCGCGGCCCTCGCCCGCGGCGAGGACGACCGCGCCGTCGTGCCCGACCGCGACGCGAAGAGCGTGGGCGCGGAGGACACCTTCGCCGACGACCTCGCCACGCCCGAGGGCCTTCACCCACGGATCCTCTCGCAGTGCCTCCGCGTGGGCCGACGACTCCGCCGCGCGGGGGTCGCCGCCCGCGCCGTGGTGCTCAAGCTCAAGACGCGCTCGTTCGAACTCGCCACGCGCCGCACGACGCTCGACGCGCCCACCGACGACGGGATGGCCCTCTTCCGCGCGGCCCGCGGCCTGCTCGACCGCTACGCCGCCGAGGGCCCCTTCACCCCGATGCGCCTCTGCGGCGTGAGCGCGCAGGAGCTCGTCGCCCCCGACGCCCAGCTCGGGCTCTTCGCCGGCGCGCGCGAGCGGGGAATGAAGCTCAACGCCGCCCTCGACGCGATCCACGCGCGCTACGGGCGCACGGCGGTGGTGCCGGCCGACCTCGCGGGCCGCTCGGTGCGCGGCGACACGCTCTCGGGCGACGCGCGCATCGCCGAGAGCCTCGACGCGCGGCGGCTGCGCCGGTAGCGTCTGCCCGCATGACGGTGTGCGTCGAACGATCGGGCGAGGTGACCACGGTGGTGATCGACCGGCCGACGCGCCGCAACGCGGTCGACCTCGCGACGGCGGAGGCGCTCGCGGAGGCGTTCCGCGCGTTCGAAGCGGACGAGGGCGCGCGCGTCGGGGTGCTCTTCGGCGACCACGGGACCTTCTGCGCGGGCGCCGACCTCAAGGCGATCGCGGAGGGCGCGCCCAACCGCCTCTCGCCCGAGGGCGACGGGCCGATGGGGCCGTCGCGCATGGCGCTTTCGAAGCCCGTGGTCGCGGCGATCGCGGGGCACGCGGTGGCGGGCGGCCTCGAGCTCGCGCTCTGGTGCGACGTCCGCGTGTGCGAAGAAGATGCGGTGCTCGGCGTCTTCTGCCGCCGCTGGGGCGTGCCGCTCATCGACGGCGGGACGGTGCGCCTGCCGCGCGTGGTGGGCCTTGGGCGCGCGCTCGACCTCATCCTCACGGGCCGCCCGGTGGGCGCGCAGGAGGCCCTCGCGATGGGCCTCGTCAACCGCGTGGTGCCGCGCGGCGAGGCGCGCGCCGCGGCCGAGTCCCTCGCGCGCGAGATCGCCGCGTTCCCCGAGGTGTGCATGCGCAATGATCGCCGCTCGGCCTACGAGTCCCTCGACCTGCCGCTCGATGAAGCCCTCCGCCGCGAGTTCGAACTCGGCGCCGACACGCTCGCCCGCGGCTCCCTCGAAGGCGCCGGGCGCTTCGCCGCCGGGGCAGGGCGCCACGGCCGCTTCGATGCATCGTGAGCGCCGGTGCCGACGCTCGGCGCCGTCGACGACGTTGCGTGTGTGAGGCTTGCTCCGATTATTCGCAGACGATTTGAATGGCGATGTAAAAGACGAATCTATCGAGTCAGGCGCAGGATGCGCTGCGTCACCGGCGAGCGGCCGCTGTGCCACGAAAGAGTCCTTCTTCTTGTGGAATCGCAGTGCGCAGTTGCGCCCGGCGGGCGCATCGGAGATTCTGTCCCCGCCGTGGACTGGAAAGAATCAACGGAGAGGAGCAACGGATGAAGTACGGTTGGAAGACGTGGGCGGGGGTGGCCCTGGCGATCGGCGCGCTCACCGGCTGCGGCACGGACGCAGACCCGGCCGCCATCGCGCCGCAGGCGACCGACAGCCTCTCACGTGGCGGCTTCAGCGTGCCGGCGGAATGGGAGCGGCAGGATTCAACGTGGGTCGGGTGGTGGGTGTTCCCCTACGGCGGCGACCAGTTTCCGACCGAGGCGACGAACGTCGAGCTGACGCGCGCGCTCGCGCGTTACGTGCCGGTCGACCTGGTGGTGCAGTCGGCCGAGGAGGAGGCGCACGTGCGCGACGTGCTCGCCGCCGGCGGGGTCAACCTCGCGCGGGTGCGCTTCCACGCCATCCCGCACAACGACTTCTGGGTGCGCGACACCGGCGGCGTCTTCACGCGCAACCGGGCCGGGGAGGTCGGCGTGCTCGACTGGGGCTACGACACCTGGAGCTACGACCGCTACACCTCCGACTACTCCCAGCACGACGAGCGCATCGACCGCGACATCGCCGAGACGGTGGGCGTCAACGCCTACCGCTGCTCGATGATCCACGAGGGCGGCAACACGGACGTCGACGGGCACGGCACCGCGATCGTGACCGAGACGGTCGAACGGCGCCGCAACCCGAACATGACGCTCGACGAGATGGAGCGCGAGATCAAGCGCTGCTACGGCGTCCGTCAGGTGATCTGGCTCCCCGACGGCACGATGGAGGACCAGGCCGTCCACCGGGGCGTGCTCCCGGGCAACGTGTTCAACCCCGGCGGCACCGACGGGCACATCGACGCCTACGTCCGCTTCGCGCCGAACAACACCGTCCTGCTCGCCGAGGTGCGCCGCGAGGACATCGAGCGCACCAACGCCGGCGAGCGCCAGCGCGCGCTCATCAACCGCCAGCGGTTGGAGGCGGCCTATGACATCCTCCGCCGCGCCCGCGACGCCGACGGGCGCCCCTACCGCGTCGTCCGCATGCCGATGGCCGAGCCCGACTACTACGACCTCCACCCGGGCGACCCGTGGCACGAGCTCTACGTCGGGCTCTCGCCCATGGAGGACGGCACGGTCGTCACGACGTCCCAGACGCTCCGCATCGTCTCGACGACCGGCTACCTCAACTTCGTGATCACCAACGGCGCGGTGCTCTACCCCGCCTACGCCCGCGGCATCCCGACGCCGCTCTCGGCCCGCAAGGACCGCGAGGTCGCCGACACCCTGCGCCGCGCCTTCCCCGGCCGCGACATCGTCCCGATGTACGACGTGCTCGGCGCCAACCGCGGCTCGGGCGGCATCCACTGCATGACGCAGCAGCAGCCCGCCTCCACCAACGCGACCAACCTCTGATCCCCCGCCGGCGCGGCGGCCGTCCCTCGCCGCCGCGCCTCCTTCCCCAACTAGCGGCGCCGGCGCGCGACGCAGGCCGCGAGGGCCGCGACGCAGAGCGCGGCGAGGCCCGACGTCCCCGCGGCGCCCGGGCGCGCCGAGCAGCCCTCGAACTTCGTCCGCGGCGTGGTGCACGGGTCGTTGCGCAGCACGCCGTAGTTGTACGTGCGCGAGCGGGCGCCGCGGTCGCTGGCGGCGAGCTGGAGGTCGCGGTCGAGCGCGGTGGCGTTGAGGTCGGCGCGCAGGCGGGTGACGAAGGCCGCGTCGCCGAAGGGCTGGAAGGCCACCTGCGTGTCGGGCGGGTTGACGCGGGCGTCGAGGCAGTCGGGCCGCACCGGGCCCCCGAAGCGCCCGCCGCAGCGCTGCTGCATGGCGGTGTCGAGCGCGAAGCGGGTCTGCGTGCCCGCGCTCTCGGTGAGCCACACGCGGTTCTGGTTCGCGCGGTTGATGCGGTTGAACTGGTTGAGGAAGTCCTCCGCCGACGACGAGGGCGCGTCGTAGTCCCACACGAGGTCGGCGTCGCGCACCTCGCCGTTGGGGAAGTTCATCGCCTCGACGCGCGCCTCGGAGATGACCGTGAGGACGAGCCCCACCTTGTCGGCCACGCCCGCGGCGATCATGCGGAGCGGGAGCGAGGGGTTGTAGCCGGGCGTGATGATCCGCAGCGGCTTCATCTGCGTGATGTCGGCGGTGGGCCGCAGGCGCACGGCGACGAAGTCCATGCTGAGGTTGACGTAGTGGTCGATCACCGGCTCGATGGGCGCGGGCACCGAGTAGCCGTTGCTCCGCAGCCAGGTGCGCAGGGCCGCGGGGTCTGTCGCGGCGAGCGTCGCCACCTGGTAGGGGCCCACCACCTGCTCGCTGATCACCGAGACCCCCGCGTCGGGGGACGAGGGCGCCGCCGTCGCCCCCGCGCTGTCGGCGCTGCCGAAGAGGCCGCCGCGCGAGCCCGAGAGGTTGCACGAGGGGAAGGGCGCCGGGTTGACGATCGGCGCGGCCACGTCGTCCACGGCCTGGAGGAAGAGGTTGTCGGCCTCCTCGATGATCACCCCGGGCCCGTTGCGGATCGGCAGGATCCACGAGAAATCCTCGGGCCGCCCGGAGTAGCGGAACTGGTCCCACAGCACCGTCCGGTCGCGCGAGAGCGACAGCACCATCCGGTGGTCGGTGACCACCTGGATCGTCTGCGGCGGCGCGAAGCACCCCCCGCAGGCCTCCGCCCGGTCGGCCTGGGCGAGGGCCCCGGCCAGCATGAAGAACCCGATCGCCGCGCGCCGCATGGTCATGGTCATCGACTCCGGGGGCACCCTATAGCCATCCCCATGCCGGCGAAATCCCCCGAGGATTTCGCGCGTACGATTCACCCCTCGGGCGCACTGTGCCGTCCGCGCCCGGCGCACCTGTGATACCGGGTCACGCTCGTGACCGACGCCTTCCGACTCGACGGCGACACGCTCCGCCTTGCGCCGCGCCCCCTCGACGCCGCCGGCCTCGCCGACGTCCTCGCCGCGCTCGCCGCGGGCCCCGCGCTCGCGGCCGTCGACCTCACCGACGCCACGGTGCCGCCCCCGCTCGCGTCCGTGCTCGTTGCCGCGCTCGCCGCGCACCCCGGGGTCGTTCGCGCTCGGGTGGGCGACGCGCTCCCTGTGGACGACCGCGAGTCGCTCGTCGCGGCGCTCTGCGCGAAGCCTCGCCCGCGCCTCACGGCCCGTCCCCTCCCCGCGCCCGCGCCGCCTCCGCCGCCGCCCACCGACGACGAGCTCGCCGCCTGCGCGCGCGTGCTGACTCACCTCGCGGCGTCGCCCGACCACGCCGCCGCGCACCCGTCGCTCCGCGCGCTCGCCGCGAAGGTCGCGCGCCGCGACGCGCGGACCGCCGACGTCGCCCGCCGCCGCGAGAGGCGCGAGCAAGCGAGGCGCGAACGCGTGGCCCGCGACCACGCCCGCGCCGAGGCCACGGGGTTGCGCGCGGGGCGCCGCGGTGAGGCGGTCGCGGAAGACGCAGCGGGCGCGACGGTGGGCTCCTTCGAACAGCCGCGCGCCTGCTACGTCTGCCACGCGGCGTACCGGTCGGTTCATTTCTTCTACGACCGGCTGTGCCCGGCGTGCGCGGCGTTCAACTGGGCGAAGCGCGCGCAGACGGCCGACCTTCGGGGGCGCGTGGCGCTGGTTACCGGCGCGCGCGTTCGGATCGGGCACGCGGTGGCGCTGAAGCTCCTGCGCGCGGGGGCGATGGTGGCGGCGACGACGCGCTTCCCGCGCGACGCGGCGCGGCGCTTCGCGGCCGAGCCCGACTTCGACGCGTGGCGCGACCGGCTCACGGTGCACGGCCTCGACCTGCGCGACCTCGCCGGCGTCGAGCGCTTCGCCGCGCGGCTGACGGCGGCGCTCCCGCGGCTCGACGTGCTGATCAACAACGCGGCCCAGACGGTGTGGCGGCCGCCGTCGTACTACGCCCACCTCGCGCCGTTGGAGACGGCCCCGCGCGGCGAGCTCCCGGAGGCCGTGCGCGCCGTGCTCGGCGACGACGCGGCGCCCGTGACGCGCGCGCTCCCGTCACCCGAGGAGGCCGCGCTGGTGCGCGCGGGGAGCGATGACGGGACGGGCCATCCCCTCGACCTGCGCGCGACCAACTCGTGGCGCCTCGCGCCGGAGGACGTCGAGACGCGCGAGCTGCTTGAGGCGCACGCGATCAACACGCTGGCGCCGTACCTGTTGACGGTGCGGTTGAAGGGGCTGATGTCGCGCGACGCGAGCGTCGACCGCTGGGTGGTGCAGGTGTCGTCGCCGGAGGGGCTGTTCGCGCGGGAGTACCGCTCGGGGCTGCACGCGCACACCAACATGGCGAAGGCGTCGCTCAACATGTTCGTGCGGACGGCGTCGGCGCGGTGGGCGCGCGAGCGGCTGTGGATGTGCGCGGTGGACACCGGCTGGGTGAGCAACCAGAACCCGCTGCCCATCGCCGAGAAGATGGACGCGCTGGGGTTCGCCCCGCCGCTCGACGAGACCGACGCCGCGGCGCGCGTGTGCGACCCGGTGTTCGTCGGCGCGGCGACGGGGGAGAACGTGTGCGGCGTGTACCTGAAGGACTACCGCGCCGCGCCGTGGTGAGGGCGGGGGGCGCGTTCCCCCACGGAACGCGCTGATCTTGCAGTGCCCAGGGACGGAATCGAACGGGCCGGGATCGCCCACGGAGCGCTTGTTTGATATGACGTTTGTCGCCCATGGCCCCCCGCACCGTGCCCGCCTCCGACCCTCGCATGGTCGAGATCGCTCGTCAGACGAGGGAGCTCGCGGTTGAACTCACGGGCCCCGGCGCCTCGGTCGAGGAGATCGAGCTCTTCGTCGACTCGATCCGCAGGCAGGTCGTCGCACGCGCGCTTCGCGAGGAGTGTGCGGAGCGGGCGGCCACCGAACCGCCCCGCCCGGCGCGCGCGAAGTCACGCCGACGTTGACGGCGAGTCGCGTCAGGAGCTCCGTGCGCGGGTGAACACCCACGAGCGCGACGAACTGGTCCAACGCCGAGGCTATCACCTCCTCTGCGCCATCTCGAAGATCTCCCGCGCCTTCGCGCGAACTGGCCGGTGAAGGCGGGGCCTTCGAGGAGGTCGAGGCCTTCGTCCTGTCCATCTCGCGCCTGAGCGACAGGATGACGCTCCAGGACCAGCTCCAGGAGATGGAGGACGCCTTTGGCGACGCGGTGGCCGTCGGCGGCAAGGTCTACGCGCGGCACGAGCGCGGACGCATCCGCTACCACTCGCTGTGCGGGCCGCTCGAGGTCGAGCGCGCCACCTGGCGCCTGACGGGCGTGCGCAACGGCCCCACGGTGGTCGCGCTCGACCTGGCGGCGGGCCTCGTCGAGCGCGCCACCCCGGCGCTCGCCAAGGCCGTCGCGCTCGGCTACGCGAAGCATGAACTGCGCGGCGTCGGCGAGGACCTCGGCGCCGCCCACCGCGCGCCACCTTCGCGCGCGACGATGGAGCGCATGGCGCGGGCGATGGCGGCCGAGGCGCACGCGCAGGTCCGCGTCGTCGAGCGGGCCGTGCGGCTCCAGGAGCGGCTGCCCGAGGGGGCCCACGGCGTGGTGATCGGGCTCGACCGCGGCTCGGTGCCGATGGCCGAGGAGCGCGCGCCGGGTCAGCCGCCCGCGACGCCGCGCCGCACGCGGAGCGAGCCCTACGTGCGCGCGGTGCCCGCCCCGATCGACGTGAACTGGCGGATGGCGCCGGTGGCGACGGTGAGCATCACGGACGCCGAGGGCCGCGCGCTGGTGACGCGGAAGTACGCGGCGACGGCGGCGGACGGCTTCGAGGGGATCGTGAAGCGCGCGATGGCGGACGTGGCGGCGGCGCTGCGGGAGCGCCCGACGCTGCGCGTGGCGGTGGTGCAGGACGGTGCCCACGAGCTGTGGAGTACGGCGCGCGCGGCGCTGGCGACCGTGCCCGCGGTGACGTCGTACGAGGAGGCGGTGGACCGCTACCACCTGAGCGAGCGGCTGGGGAAGGTGCTGGCGCTGATGGAGAAGGACCCCGCGGCGCGGCGCGCGCGTCAGGCGCGGTGGAACGACCTGCTGGACACGCGGCTGGACGCGGCCGCGGAGATCGAGCGGGAGCTGGCCGCCGCCGGCCCGCGCCTGGACGCGGACGGGAACGACGCGCTGCACGAGCACCGCGTGTACCTCTCGAACCACAAGGACCGGATGCGGTACGTGGCGCTCCGGGCGGCGGGCCTGCCGGTGGGGAGCGGGCCGACCGAGAGCGGGTGCAACACCGTGTTGAACTTGCGGGTGAAGCGCAACGCCGAGCACTGGAGCGTCGAGGGGCTGCGGGGCGTTCTCACGCTGCGAGGCATTCACGAAAGCCTACGATTCGAGCCGTTCTGGGTGCTCAACGTCAACTATATTCCCCCGCTGACGACAATTACATCTCCCCGAGTTGATCCTCGCTCGTCGCCGTAGTTGTCGCTGCCACCGTCGTAGTTGTCGTCGCCGTCGTAGTTGTCGTCGCCCTCGCCTCCTTGATGGTCTCCTCGGCCCGCTCCGCGCGGACGCTTCCCCCGGTCATCTCGAGGATGACCGCGTGGTGGATCAGCCGGTCGATCGCCGCCGCCGTGGTCATCGGGTCTTTGAAGATCCGGTTCCACTCGCTGAACACCAGGTTCGACGTGATCAGCACGCTCTTGCGCTCGTACCGCTCCGCCAGGAACGTGAACAGCACCTCCATCTCGTCGCGGCTCTGCTGCACGTACCCGATGTCATCCAGGATCACCGCGTCGAAGCCGTCCAGCTCCGCGAGCTCCTTCTCCAGCCGGAGCTCGCGCTTCGCACCCAGCAACCGCTGCACCAGCGCGTACGTCGGCGTGAACAGCACGCGCCGACCGCGCCGCACCAGCTCGTGCCCGATCGCGCAGGCCACGTGCGTCTTGCCCCGGCCGGGCAGCCCGAACAGCAGCACGTTCTCGCCGCGCTCCACGAAGCCGCCCTCGCACAGCGTCGCGAGTTGCCGCGACACCGGCGGGGGCAGCCGCTTCCGGTTCAGCGTCGCCAGCGTCTTCTCGCCCGGCAGGTTCGACTCGCGCTGGTGGCGCTCGATGCGGCGGCGGCGGCGCTCCTCGACCTCCAGCGACACCAGGTGCCGCAGGTACTGCCCGAAGGTCCAGCCCTCCCGCTCGGCCTTCTGGGCCACCTCCTCGGCGTGTCGGCCGATGGTGGGCATCTTGAGCGCGCGGAGCATCATCGCGAGCGACTCCTGCGGCGTCGGCGTGGCCGCGGCGCTCACGTGCCCACCGCCCCGAGCAGCGCGTCGTAGTCGCTCAGGTCGACGCTCATCGGCGCGATCGCGGGAACCTGCGGGCGCGCCTCGCTCGACACCAGCCCCTTGACCGCCTCGCTCGTGATCGCGCGGCCCTCGTCGAGCAGCAGCGCCAGCGCCGACGCGACGTCGGACTCCATCGTCGTCGCGGCCAGCAGCAGGATCCGCAGGTACTCCAGGTCGCCCGAGGCGCCCCGGTCGGGCGTCTGGATGGCTCGTAGGCCCGCCGGAACACCAGCGAGGGGAACATCTCCTCGCGGTAGACGTAGCGCGCGAAGCCGCCGGGCTTGCGCACCAGCGACCAGATCACGTGGCGGTAGTCGATGCGGTGCTGGTTGCGCCCGAGCAGCCGCTCGCAGGCGAGCTCCTTCGTGCCGCGGTAGCTCGCCTCGATGCGGTCCTCGTAGACCCTCACCAGGAGCTTCTCGCCGATGAGCCGCGAGGGCACCGAGTAGGCGCAGTGGCGCACGCGGATGGTGCTCCACTCGCTCACCCACGCCTCCTCCTCGACGTGCTCCGGGAGCCCGGCGACGTCGAGCACGCGCATCGCGGCGAGCTCCTCGCCGACGCGGGCGCCGCGGCCCGCGTTGAGCTTGCGGGCGACGTCGTCGACGAAGCGTTGCCACGCCTCGGCGCTCTCGAAGTCGCGGCTGCCGCGCTTGAGGAGTTCCTGTTCGAGGCGGCGCTTGAGCGCGCCCGGCAGCGACTCGACGTCGCCGTTCTGCTCCTTCTCGCCGACCTCGGTGGTGCGGGGCTCCATGCCGAAGTGGCGCATCAGCGCGAGGTACTCGGCGTTGAAGGGCCGGCGCCCGCGCGCGTCGCGCACGGCGTCGCCGGCGGGGATGCGGTGGGTGGCCGCGGTGGAGTTGTCGGTCTGGTGCCACCGCGGGACGCGCCCGAGCTGGAAGAGCGCGCGCTGCACGCCCTTGCGGATCGCGGCCATCGACTCGGAGACGCAGACGGTGGCCCAGAGCCAGTTGGAGTAGGGCAGCACGAGAACGCAGAGGAGGTGGGTGAAGAGCACGCCACCGACGGTGACGGCGAGCTCCGCGGTGCTGGTGAAGTCGGTCTGCGCGGCCTCGCCGGGGCGGTGCCGCTGGGCGAGGGTGACGTCCTTGTCGGGTCCCCGCGCGGCGCGCCAGGTGTGGACGATCCGCTGGAGGGTGCGGAGCTGGCCGCTCTCGTATCGCCCCGGATGGCGCTCGCAGAGGATCTCGAAGAGGGTTCTGGCCTCGAGCGCGGGCGCCTCGCGCAGGGCCTCCTCGATCTCGCCGCGGTGCTCCGCGAAGGGGTCTTCGCGCGTGCGCCAGCTCCGGTGCTCGCGCATCTCGGAGGGGAGCTTGCCCGCCGCGACGTACTTGCGCGCGGTCTTGCGGTCCATGTCGGCCTTCATCGCCGCGCGGCCGATCTCGCCGTGTTTCGTCATCTCTTCCATCAGCTTCCTCACCTGGTGGTCGGACACGGGGCGCATCGTCCGGCTCTCGCTCCGCGAGCGCCCGACGCGCCACCCCGATCCGACGCACCCTCATTGGGGAGGTGTAGTTGTCGCCGTTGGGGAGATGTAGTTGTCGCTCAGCAGGACGTTCGCCGCGCCGAGCGTCGCGGCGCCGCCGCGGAAGTCCACGCGGCCGCCGAGCACGAGGCCGCCCTCGTCGCGCAGCTTCACCGTGGCCCCCGGGATGCGCTCGGAGAGCCAGTGGCAGAAGCGAACGACGAGCATGGCGTTCCATTCGTCCTCGCGGACCTTCGTGAATCCCCACGCGGCCGGCGCCGGTTGATCGGGGCGGACGATCACCTCCCGGAGGACCGGCGGGGTGTCGCGGAGCGGCATCAGGTCCAGCGCCTCGCAGCTCCAGGAGAAGCCTCGGTTCGTCGCGTCCTGCATGCGTCGGATCTCGGGCCACGCCGCGTCGAGCGACGCCTCGTCGCAGTGGATGGTGTAGTGAAGGGTTCTTCCCATAGGGTGTTGTTCGTGAGTGAGTCGTAGGACCCGACCTCCCTCCCGGACGCGACCAGGGCCCGCACCACGGGCGACGGAGCGAAGCGCAGCGGTTGTCACCTCCGCCTCCTCCATGCGCCTCGCGGTCGTTCCGTTGCATCGACCGAGGCGCGACGCCGCCCGAGTTGCCGCGCCCGAGTGGGACGTGCGATCTTCCCAGCGACCGCCTCCGGACGAGAGGTCCCGCCGTGGAACGCGAAAAGGCCGAGCAACTCGAAGTCAGGCTCCGGGACCTGCGGGAGGACATCCCCGAAGCAGTGGCGACGCTAGACGTCCTGCGGCGCGCCGGACTGGAGGCCACCTGGGCGCGCCGGACGGAGGACTTCGCGGCCCAGCGGCGGCCCTGGCTGGTCCGGTTCAGGGTGCCCGCGCCGCTCGCGCAGGGCTTCGAACTCGCCCCCGAGCTGCTGGCGATCCTCTCCCCGTTCGACGAGCTCCAGGCGCGGGACGTCGCGGCCGTCGAGCGGGCGCTCGCCGAGAGCCTCCGCACGGACCGCGGCCTCGTCCTCTGCGTCTCGCGCGACGAGCGGGCCGAGGCGCGCGTGCGCGCGACGCTGCCGGCGACTCGGAAGTACGTGTTCCTGACCTTCGCGCAGGCGGCCGCAGCGGGCGATCCGCAGCGCTGGCTGCGGGACCTGCTGCGCGCGTCGCTGTCGAGCGCGCGCCTGTTCGCGCCTGGGCGGCTGGGTTCGGAGTGGGACTTCATCGGGCGCGAGGCGCAGCTCCAGGAGATCGGGCGGCTGCTGCTCCGCGAGGGGCAGCCCGTGGGGGTGTTCGGCCTCCGCCGCGTGGGCAAGACCTCGCTCCTCCTGCACTGGCGCGAGGCGCTGCGACGCTCGGGGCCGGGCGCTCCTCCAGACGCCGTGATGCTGTACCTCAACCTGCACGCCGTCGGGTTCGACGAGTCGGGACCTGCTGGGTTCATGCGGCTGGTGGTGCGCGAGGCGCAGCAGTGGCTCCCGTGGCTCGTCGGCGATCGCGCCCCGGGGCCGGCAACCCGATGGGCGCAGGCCCACACCACGTCACGTTCGCCGAGCGAGGCGCGCCTGAGCGAGCTCGGACGAGAGGCGATCGACGACCTGCTCGAATGGTGCGTCGCCCACGACCGCCGGCTGATCGTGGCGATCGATGAATACGAGGGGATGCTCCGGGACGACGGCCTCAGGGAGGGCCCTCGCCTCCTCACCTGGATGCGCGGGCTCTACCAGCAGAACCCGCAGCATTTCTGCTTCGTCGTCGCGGGCCTCGACCGCGACTGGCTCCGCCGCCCCCGCGTACGTGGTCTGCAGAACCCGCTCTTCGGCCTCGTCGTGGACCAGCCCCTCGCCGGCCTGTCGCGCGCGGACCTCGGCGCGATGATCCGCCGCATCGGGCGCCGGGCCCAGCTGGAGTTCGACCACGTCGCCGTGGAGCGCATCTTCGAGGAGTCCGGCGGCCACCCCTACCTCGCGCGCCTGCTCTGCGACCTGGTCGACCAGCGCACCCCCGTGACCGAAAGAGCGCCCGCGAGCGTCGGCCTCGCGGAGGTCGAGGCCGTCCTGCCGCGCTTCGAGCGGGAGACTCGTCCGACGATGGAGGAGTTCGCGCAGTCGGCGCGCATCGTCTCCGGGCTGCCGGACTTCGAACTCGCCTTGCTCGCCCACGCCGACGCGGCGGGGGACGTGGACCCCGTCGCGCTCGAGGAGCTCGAGTCCTACGGGATCGTCGGTAAGACGCGTCAGGGCGGGTGCGGCTACCGCATCGGGGCCCTCGGCCGCTGGCTTCGAAACAACTACGAGCCGCCGAAGCGCGCGGCCGGGGGCGCGCGGTGAGCGACGTCGACCTCGGCGCCGACCTGCCGGAGATCGCGCACTTCGTCGGCCGCGTCGAGGAGCGCGCCGAGCTCGTCGACGCGCTCACGAGCGGGGTCAACTCCATCGCCTCCGTGATGGGCGGCCGCGGGATGGGCAAGAGCTCGCTACTGCGGCAGGTCGAGCGCGATCTCGCGGCGCACCCCGTCAAGGTCGTCCGCGTGGACTTCCCGGGCACCGCCGCGTCGTTTCAGGCGAGGGGCGGTGCTGCGGTCACGTCGGAGAGCCTGGAGCAGGAGTCGCGCGCCGCGGTCGACCGCATGGGGCGACCGCTCGCGCCGGCCTACCGCGCGGCGTGCATCGCGGGCGCCGCGGAGGTCTTCCCCGCAGGCGGCGCGACGCCCGCGGACGGCACCGCGCCCGCTTTCGTGACTGAGCACCCGCGCGCCGGGGGAACAAGCCTCCGTGTGTATCACTTCCTGCTGCAACTGCCCCCGGACGCGTAGCCGCGCGCGACCTGACGCGCCCGAGGGGGTGACGTCCTCGCTCGCCGGGGGCAGGAGGCGCCGATGCGACCCGTGAAGCCCGAGGAGCGCCCGCTCGACGACGGCGTCATCGACGGCCCCGAGACATGGCGCACGATCGACGGTGTCGCCTTCTGCCATTGGGACCGATGGCTCCTGCGGCTCGCGCTCGCGGAGAAGGGGGGCATCGATGCGCTCGCATGGCTCCTGCGCGAGCGGGTGACGGACCCCAAGCGGATCTGCGACAAGGACATGGCCGAGGCGCTGCACCTCCAGATGGCCGACCTCCAGCGACGCCTCGCGCAGGTGGGACGCACGCCCGAGACGGCGCTCGACGCGGAGGAGCGGTTGAGCGTCTGGCTCTACCGGAAGGCGGTCCGCCGCGTCTGGCACTCGGGGCCGCGCCTTCGCACCGCGGCGATGCGCGACACCCCGCGTCGGCGCCTCACGACGCGCGCGCTGCGCGGCCACTGGACGGCGTTCCCGGAGTCGCCGGCGCGCTTCGAGGCGGCGCTCCGCGAAGCGGCAGGTTGGCCGTCACCGATGCCCCACTGGATGACGGGCGACGTCGCACGCGCGATCGAACTTCGCGCGGCGTCCCTCGCGATGGGCGCGTCGGCGGCGGAGCGCGTCGCGCTCTACCGCGCGGCGATGACGGTGATCGTCGTACGGATGGAGGGGCTCGACGACTCGCTCGCGGAGATGGCGATGACGTACGAAGGGATCGAGCGCGCGTACCTCGACGCGCTGCGCGAGCTCCCGGACAGGGCGGCGCTCCTGCGCGACCTCGTGGAGTTCGTGACCTGGGAGGACTACGGCCTCTCCTCGCGGGTCGAGGGATACCTCGCCGGGCTCGCCGAGGGCGACGCGGACGCCGCGCGCGGCGCGCTCGACGAGTTGATCCGCGAGCTGACGGCGGAGCGCTTCACCCATCAGGTCGCCACGGCGGAGAGGCTCCGCGTGGCAACGCTCCACGCGAAGACCGCGCCCCCCACGAGGCGCACCACCGGGTGAACAGCGGCCGCTACGCGGCGATGGGCGCGATCGGGTGAGGCCCTTCGAGGGCGCGGGGGGTGCCGCCGCGCAGCACATCGACGGGGTCTTCGAGGCCGCGCGCGTGGGCGTCGGCGGCGAAGCGGCCGAGCCCGACCCGGTACAGCAGGTCGAGGCCGGGGCTGTGCCCGGCGATGCGTTCGCGGGCGATCTGCTCGATGGCGGCGAGGTGGAGGGAGAGCACGAGGCTGACCCCGTCGACCGACTGCGCGGGGGAGCCGATCCTGCCTCCCAGCACCATGCGCGACTGCCCCAGGGCCGCGACCTCCCGCGCGTGGTCGAGCCGCGCTCGCTCGTCGAGCGCGCCCTCCGACAGGACGAGCTCCGCGAGCGCGTACCCAAGACAGAGCTCGGGCGGCGCGCGGTCGAGCCCCGCCCGGTGCGCGTCGAGCCGCCGCCGCGCCTCGGCGGCGTCGAACGCCCGAGGAAGCAGCCAGAGCGCGAGCGCCTCGATCATGGGCGCCTCCGGTTCGAGCCGCCGCGCTCGCGTGAGGTCATCCCACGCGGCCGTGGACTCGCCCTGGAAGTCCCGGTCCACGCAGCGTCCCACCCAGAGCTGCGCGCTGCCCGGGAAGCGTTCGAGGAGCGCCGCGAGCTCCCGGCGAGCCCGCGTCGGGTGACCCGTCAGCGAGGGGCGGAAGGTGCGCGCCCGCGCGAGCGTGGGGCTCTTCTGCCAGAGCCCCTGGAAGCTGCGCCACTCCTTCCGGTACTGCGCGGTGAGCCGCGCGAGCATCGCCCGGCTCACCTCGGGCGCGAGGCCGAGGGCGAGATGCTCCACGTCGCGCCAGACGGGGATCGCGGACAGCACGTCGAGCCCGAGGAGGAGGCAACCGCAGGCCTCGACCCGCGCGGCGAGGCGCGTCTCGATCGCGGGGTCCTCCAGCGCGTCGAGCGCCCGGAGCTCCGCCCGCGCCGCGTCGTGGAGGAGCACCGCGGCTTCGAAGCGCTCCGCCGGGTCGCCCTCCGCGAGGAGGGCCTTCGCGCGCATCTTGGCCTTGCCGGCAGGTGCGAGGAGGCTGCGGTGTTCGATCAGGGTCACGGCTTGATCTTGTACATCTCCGCGACGCACGACGCACCTCCCCATAGCGACAGATGGACCTCGGCGATGTCTGGCCGGGCCAGGAGCTCGGCGCGCTTCCCGGGCTTGCTGGCGGTCCCAGCGCGCAGGCCTGACAGCGCCTTCGGTCCGCCCCGGGTGATCCCCGCGACCTCGACACCCCGCAGTGCGCCGGGGGTCACGGCGTCGAGCACGAGGTCCGGCGAGCTGAACACGTTCATGTGGACCACACGCCGGCCGGGCAAGAAGACCGAGACGGCGACGAGCGCGAGGCCCTCGGCGGCGTTACGCGTGACGGCCTCCCGGTCAACCGTTCGCCGCGCACGCAGCCGCTCGACGCGCGCGGTGAGGCCCGCGTCCTCGGCGGCGAGCGCCGTGAGGTCCCAAGTGAGTGACAGCGACACGCGCTCCAGACGTCGCTGCGCCGTCGTCGCCTTCCACGCTACGTCGAAGACGACGGGCTGCCTCGCGGCGGCGAGCGACGGCTGCGAGACCCACGCGAGGACGTACGGTACGGCGTCAACGACCCAGTCTCGGTCCTGGTCGGCGTACAGGCGCTCGAGCGGGTAGCGGACGGCCTCAGTCACCGCGCGACCGTACCCCAGGCGCCGTAGGCGATGCCAGGACACGAAGTCGCGACGCTACGAGTGCAACGCAAGGTCGTCGTCGCGCATGTACAGATCGACACCCGGAGGTGCAGCAGGGAGCGGCGCTCCCGGAGCGGTCGCGAGGGCTCAGCTCGGCCCACGAACTGATTCTTCACAATCCAACTCTATGGGACGCGACTACTACATCATCAATCTGCTTCCTCGGCGGATGCCCGGCCCCGACGCCGTGGCTGCGCTGCCGCGAGGGATGACTCACTCGGCCGACGCACCGTGCCCGTTCGCTCAGGACGGCCACCCGACAAGCTCGATGGGGACCTGCTGCTCGCTGCGAGGCGAGTACCTCCTCGCCGACCTCGAAGATCACGGAGAGCTCAACGCCTGCGACCAGCTGCAACGCGACATGGGCGCAGATCAGGCCCTCCGGTTCTCGAAGACGTTGCGCGAGGTCGCCGACCGCCTCGAGGCGGGTGGCCTCCAGGAGCCTGCGTGGGGGGCGTTCGCTGAGCCAATGGCCACCTGCGTTGCGAAAGGGCTATCCCACGCGTTGCTGCGCAACCTGATCGAAGGGCCGCTCATTTCGATCCGCACGGCGGCAGACTGGTACGAGAAGGTGGCCCGCCTCGGGTTCGGCGTGGAGTGCGTCCGGTGACGCACCGCCACGGCCCCCCGGACGACGCGCCCCGCCGCACGCCGAGCGTCATCTGCTGAACCGCCGGGCGGGGACGCGGGCCGAGCCAGAGCTCCGCGCGCTCCGTGAAACGCCGCACGCCGCGGGCGCATGCATGCTGCGTCCGTGTCGTCGGAGCTCCCGAGCGACGGCGATCTTCGGATCGTCCGGCGCACCCCGCCCGGCGGCGGCAGACCTTCTCTCGCTCACCTTCGGAGGAACCGTGGGACGACAGCGCGCAGCCGAAGCACTCGACACGAACGCGACACCCGCGGCGCCCGCCCCCGCGCGCGAGCTGCCGCTCACGCTCTTCGTCTCGGTCGACGACGTGCGCCACGCCCTCGGCTGCTCTCGATCGCTCGCTTACGAACATCTGCGACGGGCCGCCGGCCGCGCCCCCGGGGAGCGCGGTCTCCTCCGCGTGTCCGTCGCGCGCTGGGAGTGCTACATCCGCGAGGTCTACCCATGCGACTCCTCCGACGACGTGACGAGCACGGCCGCCCCACCGGCCCCTGGATCGCGCAGTGGTACGACGCCGACGGCGTGCGCCACGAGAAGTCCACGCGCGCCCTCGACAAGAAGGCCGCCGAGGACATCGCCCGGCAGTGGGAGCGAGACGCCGCCGATCCGGATCACGCGGCCGCGCGCACGGCGACCCTGACAAGCGTGCTCGACGTCTTCCTCAAGGAGCGCGCGTCGCAGGCGATGGCCGGGCGCCGCAGCGAGGAGACCGTCGACTTCTACGAGAGGAAGGCGGGCCACCTCGTGCGCCTCTTCGAGCAGCCCGACGAGGCCCGGCCGCACGTCCCCTTCGTGCTCAAGAACCTCCGCGCCCGCCACGTCGACGAGTACGTCGAGCAGCGCCGGCTCGAAGGCGCCGCCGAGAGCACCATCCAGAAGGAGCTCACGACGCTGCGGGCCGCGCTCAAGCTCGCGAAGCGCCGCCAGCTCTGGCACGGCGACGTCACCGCGATCATGCCGCAGGGCTTCTCGTCCGAGTACAAGCCGAAGGAGCGCTTCCTCACGCGCGAGGAGCTGCCGCGCCTCCTCCGCGAGCTGCCCGCGCCCCGCGCCGCGGTCGTCGCGTTCATCGTCGCGACCTCCGCCGAGTGGCGCGCGGTGGAGCGTGCGCTGCGCGCCGACGTCGCCGCCGACGGCTCGCTCGTGCTCCTGCGCGGCACCAAGCGCGCGACGCGGCACCGCCCGGTGCCCATCGTGACGGACGACCAGAGGGCGCTCCTCGCCTACGCGCTCGAGCACGCGGGGAGCGCGGGCGACGCCCTCTTCCCGCCGTGGAAGAACGTGCGGCGCGACCTCCAGGTCGCCTGCCGTCGCGCGGGCTGCCGGGCGACGGGCTGCCTCGACGACGCCGACCGCAAGGCCCCTGCGCCCGCGAGGACTGCGCGAGGGCGGCGCTCGCGCCCTGCTCGCCCAACGACCTGCGGCGCACCTTCGCCCACTGGATGCGGGCCCTCGGGATGCCCCTGGAGCTCATCGCGCCGGCCATGGGCCACGCCGACACCCGGATGGTTGAGCGCGTCTACGGGCGCTTCTCCGAAAACGAGCTGATTTCGCGGATGAAGGCCGCGATCGGGTGCAGCGATAGTGCAGCAGACCGCATGGACTCGGCGGACTCCTCTGGAATCCCTGGACTCTCCGCCCCTTCTCAAACCCCCGAGAATTGCGGCTTTTTGTGCCCAGGGACGGAATCGAACCGCCGACACGGGGATTTTCAATCCCCTGCTCTACCAACTGAGCTACCTGGGCTCTCGATCGAAACGGGAGCGAACTGGTATCGCACCCGCCACGCCCCTGTCAACGCCCTCGTGCGCGCTCGTCCAGCACCGCCCGCAGGGCAGCCCGCAGCTCGCCGTGCTTGAACGCGTACCCCGCCGCGAGCGCCTTGCGCGGCACCGCCCGCTGGCCTGTCAGCGCCGCGTCGGCCATCTCGCCCATCACCACGCGCAGCGCGAAGCCCGGCACCGGCAGCCACGACGGCCGCCCCAGCGCCTCGCCCAGCGCCGCCGCGAACTCGCGGAAGCGCGCGGGCGTCGGCGCCGTCGCGTTCATCGCGCCCTTCACCTCGCCGCGGTCGAGCGCGAACACGATCATGCCCACCACGTCGTCGACGTGAACCCACGGCACCCACTGACGCCCGTCGCCGAGGGGCCCGCCCGCGAACAGCTTGAACGCCGGAACCATCTTCTCCAGCACGCCCCCGGCCTCGCCCAGCACCAGCCCCACGCGCAGCCGGACCACCCGCGCGCCGTGGGCCTCCGCGCGCTCGGCCTCGCGCTCCCACGCGACGCACACCCGCGCCAGGAAGTCGTCGCCCGGCGGTTCGTCCTCGCCGAGCTCCTCGTCGCCGCGCGGGCCGTAGAAGCCCACCGCGCTCGCGTTCACCAGCACCGCGGGGCGCGGGGAGGCGGCGCCGATCGCGTCGGCCACCGCGCGCGTCACCTCGACGCGGCTGCGCATCACCGCGTCCTTGTGTTCGGGCGTCCAGCGCTTCGAACCCACGGGCTCGCCCGCGAGGTTCACCACCGCGTCGAGCGAGGAGAGCGTCGGGCCGTCGATCGACGTGAGCGCCAGCGCCTTCGCCCCCACGAACGAAGTCCGCGCCCGCGCCGGGTCGCGCGAGAACACCGTCACCTCGTCGCCCCGCGCGCGCAGCGCCGCCACGAGCCGCCGCCCGATCATCCCTGTCGCTCCCGTGACGCCGACTCGCATGCCGCTACGATGCCTCGCGCGCCCCGCACGCTTCGTCAAGTCACACGCGCGATCACGGCGCCGACGCGAGCTCGCGCAGCGCGCGCGCGTCCGCGGGTGCCACGCCCGTCGCCGCCCCGTCGCTCTCCGGCGGCGCGGCGACGCCCGCCAGCGCGCGGTAGAGCACGCAGGCCGCGAGCCACGAGCCCGACGGCGAGGGGTGGCTCCCGTCGGCGTCGTAGAGCGTCACCGACGGGCGCGCGGCGAGGGCCGCCATCCACACGTTTCCCACCGGCGCCACCGCGCCCATCACCTGCGCCGCCACCTGGCTGTAGGCCGTGTGGAGCCGCCCGTTGAACGCCTCCGGCGTCCCGCCCGACCACGACTCCATGTACACCGCGTCGCCCGCGCGCCGCGGCCACGTCGCGTAGTACACCGGCCGCGCGCGGTACGTGTTGGCCAGCATCCCGAAGCGGACGCCGTAGGTGCGGAACTCCGTGAAGTTGAGCGCGGGCTCGACGCTCTGCCCCTGGAGCACCACCGCGTCCCACGACTCGCTCATGATGCGCCGCGGGGCGTCGCCGGTGTCCCAGTGGTTGCGGATCGTCGCGCCGCCCACCGCCACCGACGCGCTCTCGATCGACGGGCCGCGGCCTGCCCGCGCCGCCGCGTCGCCGATGCGCGACACGATCATCGGGAGGTCGTTGTAGTACGTGTAGCTGTTGCCCACGAAGAGCACGCGGAGCCGCGCCGTGGCGACGTCGGGCGCCGCATCGGAGGGCGCGTCATTGGCGGCGTCGGCCGTGACAGCGTCGGCGGTGACGTCGTCGGGCGCTGCGTCTGCCGTGACGTCGTCGGGTGCTGCGTCGGCCGCGACGTCGGCGCGCGGGACGTCGGCCGTGGGGTTGGGGCGGGGGCGCCCCGGCGGGTCGCTGCAGGCGGCGAGGGCGAGGGCGAGGGCGAGCGGGCGCGCGGGGCTCACGCGCTCGACAGTATCACCACACGTAGACGTTGCGCGCGCCGTGGCGGGCGACGAGCCCATCCACGTACTGAACCAGCGCGTCGCGGCGGCGCAGGAGCGAGCGGATCTGCGGGTCGGTGAGCGGGGGGTGGGCGCGGTCGGGGTCGAGCGCCATCTCCGCGCGGACGGACGCCTCGGTGAGCCCGCGGGCCCGGTCGATCACCGAGCGCTTGAACTTCTCCGTGTGCCGCAGCCACTGCATCGAGCGGCGCATGAGGCCCTCGACGAAGGGCTCCTCGAAGCCGCCGTTGTTGTCGCGGTAGACGAGGTGGCCGCCCGGGTCCATCGGGACGTTCGAGCCGCTCCAGCGATCCCAGTTGCCGGTGAGGAAATCGAACGCGAGCAGCGTCGACACCTCCTCCGCGCGCGTCGACTGGTCGGCCGGGATGTCGCCGCCCTGGTGCAGCCAGCGCGTCCAGCGCTCGATGTCGCGCTCGCGGTCGATCCCGGAGTCGCGCATCACGGGCACCCAGTAGATCGCCGCGCCGCGCGCCTCGTCGGCTCGGTCGAACACGATCGGGATGGTGGTCGGGCGCGCGAGGCGCAGTGAGCCCCGCGACACCACGCGCGAGACGGCCGGCGGCACGCGCGTGAGCCCGAGCAGGCGGTTGAGCCGGTAGGCCGCGATCTCCGCCCGGTAGCGCTCGCAGTGGTCGACGTAGCAGGGCTTCCACGCCGCGTCGATGCCGCCAGAGAGCACCAGGTGGAAGTTGACGCTCGTGCTCCCGACGTTGTGGCGACCGTCAATGTGGGCCGTGCGGATCGCCTCGAGAATACGGTCTTCGCTCACGCCGCCGAACATCCGCCCGGAGGGGCGCGCGGTCGGGGCCTGCGCCGTCCCCTGCGCGCCGGCCGTGGGGGCGGGCGCCTGGAGGCGGACGCGCCCGACGTTGGCCTGGAGCACCCCGTCGCGCGGGAGCGGTTGGTTCTGCGCCCAGGCCGTGCCGAGGAGCGCCGTCATGCCGAGGGTGGTCCACACCGTGCGTCGCATGGGACGGCGGGTATCATAGAGCGAGGCCGGGCGCGAATTGTCGGCGACGCGGGGACCGCCACGGGACCGCCACATTTCCTCCCGGGAAGCTCCTCCGGGCGTACCGCGGGACGTCCACATCGCTCCTTCATACCTCCGGGTGCAGCGGGCGAGACGGCTCTCGCCTGCGCGGAGGAGTCGCCCACCCATGACCGCCCTGTCCACCCCTTTTGCCGCGGCGTCCATCCCGCGGAGCCTCGCCCTCGGCCTCGCCGGCTCGGCCGCCTTCGGGCTCGCCGCCGCCGTCGGCCACGGCGCCCGCGCCATGCTCCACGGCCTCTGGATGGCCCCCGCCCTCTTCGTCGGGAGCGCCCTGCTCGCCACGCCGCCGCTCTACCTCGTCGGCGTCTGGTCGGGGCAGCGCCTGCCCGCCGAGCGCGTCGCCCGCCACGTCGCCGACTCCCTCGGCGGCGTCGGCACCGTGCTCCTCGGCCTCGCCGCGCCCGCGGCCTACTTCTCCGCCACGCTGCGCACGGGGTCCGCGTGGTTCCTGCTGGCCGGCGCGGTGGTGCTGGTCGGCGTCGCGGCGGTGCGCGCGGTGGCCCGCAACGCCTTCCCGCGGCCCAGCCCCGCCGCCGTCGGCTGGACGCTCCTCGCCCTCGCGCTCGGCGCCCGCACCCTCCTCGCCCTCGCCCACACGGTGACCCGATGACCACGGAAGCCTCCCTGTTCCCCTCGCTCCCCGCCGCTGCGCCCGCGGCCTCCCAGCCCCCCGCCGCCCCCGCGGAGGCCGCCGATGTGGCGCCCGTGGGTGACGGCCCCATCGGCCGCCTCGAGCTCCTCATGCGCGACCCGGCGGGCTTCCTCGCGGCCTCCGACGAGGCCCTCGCCGACCCGGCCTCCGCCGCGGGCCTCGCGCGCGTGCTCCTCGCCGCCGTCGCGGTCGGCGCGGGCGCGTTCGGGGCCGTGGTGGGCGCGCACCGCGGCGGCCTCCAGGTGGTCTGGTGCGCCCTCAAGGTGCCGCTCCTGCTCGGCGTCACGCTGGTGGTGTGCACGCCGGCCTTCGTCGCCCTCGCGCGCGCCGCGGACCTCTCGCTCGGCGCCCGCCGCGTCGTCGCCCTCTCGCTCGCCTCGTGCGCGCGCTTCGCGCTGGTGCTCCTCGGGCTCGCGCCGGTCGTGTGGCTCTCGCAGGGGTGGTCGATGGGCTACCACCGGGTGATCCTCGCCGTCGTCGCGGTGTGCGCGGTGGCCGGCGTCGCCGCGGCCCGCCTCACCTTCCGCGGCCTCGCCCGCGCGGGCGAAGGCGGCGCGCGCGTCGGCCTCGCCGTCGTCGCCCTCTTCGCGCTGGTGGGCGCGCAGACGTCGTGGATCCTCCGGCCCTACGTCGTGCGCCCGCGCACCGAGCACGTCCCCTTCGTCCGCGCGCTGGAGGGAGACTTCCTCGCCGCCGTCGCCACCACCGCGCGCTCGGCGGTGCTGTACTCGGGGCGTCGCGCGGCCGACGTTCGGAACGGCAACGAGGGCGACGAGGGGGGCGAGCCGTGAGGCTCCTCGACCTCGCCGTGGCGTACCTCGTCGTGGGCGTCGGGTGCGCCTGGGCCCTCCACGCGCGCCGGCCCTCGCTCGCCGACGCGCTGCTCACCTTCACGCTCTGGCCGCTCTACGTGCCGCTGCTCCTCGCGGCCCCGGGCGAGCGCGAGCCCTCCGCCGCGCCCCGCGCCGCCAGCGCGCGCGTGGTCCGCGAGTGCGAGCTGCTCGCCGAGGCGCTCGCCGCGACGCGACGTCGCCTCGCGCACCCGACGCTCGCGCCGCTGCTTCCCACCGACGCGCAGCTCCGTCGGCTCACCGAGCACGTGGCGGGGCTCGACGCGCGCGTCCACGAGCTCGACCAGGTGCTCGCGGGGGAGGAGTTCGACCCGGCGCGGGCGGAGCGCCTGGCGCGCGGCGACCGGGGCGCGGCGGAGGCCGCGGCGGCGGCGATGGAGGGCGCGCGGCGGCTCCAGGCGATGCGCGAGCGGGCGGCGCGCGAGCGCGACGAGCTCCTCGGGCTGTGCGCGCGGCTGCGGATGCAGGTGACGGTGCTCCGCTTCGCCGAGACGCCGCAGGGCGACGGCCTCGGCGAGCTCCTCGGCGAGCTCATGGGGCGCATCGAGGGCGTCGGCGCGGCGCTCGAACCGTCGCCGTCGCCTCAGGTGCGGTAGTCGGCGTTCTCGGAGACGTACTCGTGCGAGCGGTCGGCGCCGAGCACGGTGCACGCGGCCTTGCCGAGCCCGAGGTCGACGGCGATCTCGACGGCGCGCTCGTGGGGGGGGTAGCGCACCGGCGGGCGGAAGGTGAGGCCGTCGGCGGGCGCGACGGAGGCGTAGAGCTCTGCCGCCTTCATGTGGGCGACGAGGGCTTCTTCGGTGCCGTGGTCGAGGCGGAAGGCGCCGTCGGCGAAGATCACCCGGCCCGCCATGGAGAGCGTGCAGCGCGCGAGGTCGACGCCGGGCGCCGCGGCGCCGACGTGCTTGCCGATGGCCATGACGAGGCGGCCGACGTTGGGGTCGTTGCCGCAGATGGCGCACTGGAGCAGCGGCGAGTTGACGACGGCCTTGCCGACGCCGAGCGCGAGGGCCTCGTCGGGCGCGCCGCGGACGGCGACGCGGACGACGTGGTGGACCCCTTCGCCGTTGCGCACGACGTCCTCGGTGAGGTCGGCGCACACGCGGGCGAGCGCGGCGCGGAAGGCGTCGAGGTCGCACGGGACGCGGCGCGACGAGAGGAGCGCGACGGTGTCGGAGGTGCTCGTGTCGCTGTCGATCGACATGCGGTTGAACGACCCGTCCACCGCGGCGCGCAGGGCGCTGCGGAGCTCGTCGCGGGGGACGTCGCAGTCGGTGAAGAGGTAGACGAGCATCGTCGCGAGGTTGGGCTCGATCATGCCGGCGCCCTTCGCGATGCCGACGATGGAGCCGTCGCCGACGACCGCGCGGCGCACCTTCGGGTAGAGGTCGGTGGTGACGATGCCCTCGGCCGCCGGGAGGACGGACTCGCCCTGGAGCGCCTCGACGGCGCCGGGGAGCGCGCCGATCATGGCCTCGATGGGGAGGCGCCAGCCGATGACGCCGGTGGAGCTCGGGATCACCTCGTCGGGGCGGACGCCGAGGAGCGACGCGACGCCGGCGCAGAGGCGCTCGGAGGCCTCGATGCCGCCGGGCGCGCACACGTTGGAGACCTTGTTGTTGACGACGACCGCGGCGACGGCGGGCGCGTCGAGGCGGCGCCGGCCGATGACCACCGGCGCGCCGGGGAAGGCGTTGCGGGTGAACATCGCCGCGAAGGCGTCGGTGGGGCGGTCGAGGGCGACGAGCGTGAGCGTCATCGCCGCGGGCTTGTGGACCTCGGCGGGGACGAACCCGAAGCGCGTCGAGCCCACGCGGAAGCCGCGCGGCAGGGGCGACTGGGACTTCAGCCAGGCGCGGTGGGCTTCGAGGGACGAGAACTCCAGGGAAGTGCTGGCCATGTTCGGGCACGTTTCGCCCGGAACGCCCTCCCCCGTCAACCGCGGACTTCGCGCGGCACCCGTTGGCCCGGTCAGCCGATGCGGAGGTCGTCGTAGCGGGGCGAGGCGGCGTCGTTGGCGGGGGGCTTGCGGCCCGCCGGCGGGTGCGCGCCGGTGTTGCTTCGCTTGACCGCGTCGCGCACGCGTTGCCCCACTTCGGGGTCGGGGCGATCGTGGGGATGGCTGGGAATCAACACGACGGGCTCGCGGGAACCGGGCGGCATGGCATCTCCTCCGTGTTGACTCGTCTCTCGAAGCTCGAACCTCTGGCTGCTGCGTCGACGAATGTAGCCACGAGCGGAACCACTTGTCTACGTGGACAATCTGGAATCCGGGGCGGCAGCGCTGCTTTGCGTCGCGTGTGCCTCGAAGGTTTCAGTCGAGGTCGATGGGCGCCCAGAAGAGTCGGAGCTGGCGGTGGGTGCCGCTGCGGCGGTAGCCGACGAAGCCGAAGAGGACGTTCCACGAGACGTCTTCGGGGCGGGGGCGGGCGTAGGAGAAGAGCGGGAGGAGGTGCCACTCGTACGAGCGGACGCCCTGGCGCTGCGACTCCATCCAGAGCACCGGGGGGATGACGATGGTGTTCGATTCGGGCGTCTGGTAGCGCCAGAACATGGGGGTCACCATCATGAAGTCGGTGCGCTCGCGGTGGTTCTGGAAGCGCGCGTAGAGCGGGCCGATGACGGTGTGGGAGCGCTGCTCGGAGCTGCCGACGAAGGTGAGCAGGGGGTAGGCGTTGAAGAACCAGTCGCGCCCCTCGCGCTCGTAGTGGAAGAGCGGCGGGAGGACGAAGAGCGTCCGCGAGTTCTGCGTGGCGCGATGGTAGAAGAGCGGGAGGACGGCCTCGGTGTGGGCGCCGGTGGCGCGCTCGCGCGACGAGAAGAAGATGGGCGCGACGGCGTCCCAGTCGGTGGGGCCGCGGTGGTTCTGGTAGAGCCAGCTCACGAAGGTCGACTGCTCGCCGCGGCGGCCCCAGTAGAAGAGCGGCGTGACGACGGTGCGGCGGTCGGGCGCCGAGTCGATGTGGAGCAGCGGCGCGATGGTCGTGCGGCTCGACGTGCGGTCGTGGCGGTGGAAGAAGATCGGCGCGAGGTTGAACGACACCGCGTCGGGCGAGCGCGTGTGCCAGAAGGGCCCCACCACCGTGAGCGAGCGGTTCTCGTCGCGGTTGACGCGGTGGAAGGTGAGCAGCGGCGGGATGTAGAGGTAGCTGCTGTGGAGGCTCGACCCGCCGAACACGATCGGCGCGAGGCCCCAGTCGGTGTCGGCGCGCAGCCGGTCGTAGAAGAACGGGCCCGCGAGGGTGAAGGCGTGCTCGGGCCGCCAGGTGTGCACCGTGAGCAGCGGCGGGATGATCAGGTGCTCCTTGAGGAGGTCGCCGTTCTCCCCGAAGGACTCGCCGTAGAAGAAGAGCGGCGCGACGCCGAAGGCGCGGCCGTTCAACTGCCCGCGGCCCTGCCAGCGGTGCGAGTACACCGGCGGGATCACCAGCGTGCTCCAGTCGCCGCCCTCCTCGCGCGCGCCGCGCCAGTGGAAGAAGAACGGGAACACCGCGTCGGCCTGCATCGTCGGCGAGCGGTAGCGGTAGTACGGCGGGACGAGGATCCCCTCCGCGGCCCCGCGCCGGTCGCGGAAGAAGAACGGGAACACCGCGGTCGTCGCCCGGTCGCGCCCGCGCTCCATCAGGAACAGCGGCGGCACCAGCACCCGCCGCACGTCGTCCGCGGGCGGCGCCACCTCGCCCGGCGCGCTCCCGAGCTCGGCGCGTGCCTCCGCGGTGAGGGCCGGCGCCTGCGACTGCGGCCGGCGCTGCGTCGACGCGCCCTGCGACGCGGCCTCCTGCGCGGCCCCCTCCTGCGCGGCGGCCTCCTGCGGCGTCGGCGCTGCTTCCGGCGGCGTGCCTTCTTGCGGTGCGGCCTCTTGCGGTGCGGCCTCCTGCGGGGCTTCCTCCGGGGCGGCGCCCCCGTCCGCGGCGCTCGCGTCGGCGGCGACCTGCGCGTCGGCCTGCTGCGCGAACGCGGGCGCGGCGAACCCGAGCGCCCCGAGGAGCGCGAGCACCGTGGCGTGGGTACGCATCAGGGCGTGGGCTCCCCGAGGGTCGCGCGGCGGTGCGCGAGGACGGCGGCGGCCACCTCCGCGCGCGCCACCGGGCGCTGCTTGTCCGGGTCGTCCTTCTCGCGCGTCATGTCGCGGAAGGTCACCGTGCCGTTGGCGAGCTCGCTGCCGCCGAGGATCAGCACCACCGCGGCGCCGAGCTGCTCGTTGGCGCGGCCCATCTGGCTCTTGAGCGAGCCGAAGCGCGTGTCGACGTGGGCCTCGACGCCGGCGTCGCGCAGCTCCTTGGCGAGCGCGAGGGCGGCGGCCTGCACGGCGACGTCGTCCTTCGAAGCGGCCACCACCGCGGCGCGGTAGGGCTTGCGGGGCGCGGGCGCGGGCGCGGCCATGAGGAGGCGCTCGATGCCGAGGCCGAAGCCCACCGCGGGCACGTCGGTCGGGCTGCCGAGCTCGCGGAAGAGGTTGTCGTAGCGGCCGCCGCCGCCGAGGGAGTCCTGCGCGCCGAGGCTGCCCGAGGCGTCCTGCAGTTCGAAGACGGTGCGGGTGTAGTAGTCGAGGCCGCGCACCATCGTGTGGTCGACCTCGTAGGGCACCGCGAGGGCGTCGAGGAAGGCGCGCACCCGGTCGAAGTGGGCCCGGTCGTCGTCGGTGAGGTGGTCGAGCACGCGCGGCGCGGTGGCCTTGAAGGGCTGGTCGCGCGGGTCTTTCGAGTCGAGGATGCGCAGGGGGTTGCGCGCGAGGCGGGCCTGGCTCTCGGGCGACAGTTCGGCGAGGACGGGCGTGAAGTGCGCGACGAGCGCGTCGCGGTAGCGCTGCCGCGAGCCGGCGCCGCCGAGCGAGTTGAGCCGCACGCGGAACTGCGCGACCCCGAGGGCGCGGAGGAAGCCCGCGGCGAGGTCGATCACCTCGGCGTCGGCGGCGGGCGACGGGTCGCCGTACACCTCGACGCCCACCTGGAAGAACTCCCGGTACCGCCCCTTGGCGGGCTTCTCCGCGCGGTACATCGGGCCGACGTAGTACCAGCGCACCACCGGGTTGCGCGCGAGGACGGAGTGCTCGAGCGCCGCGCGCACCGCCGAGGCCGTGCCCTCGGGGCGCAGCGAGAGCGTGCGGCCGCCGCGGTCTTCGAAGGTGTACATCTCCTTCTCGACGATGTCGGTGGCCTCGCCGACGCCGCGCTGGAAGAGCTCGGCGTACTCGCAGAGCGGCGTGCGCACCTCGCGGTAGCCGTGGCGCTCGGCGTGCGAGCGGAAGCGCTCCTCGAGGGCGCGCCAGCGCTCCACGGGCGCCCCCTCGGCGCGCGCGTCGCCGGGGAGGACGTCGTTCATGCCCGTGATCGCCTGGAGGGTAGCCATCGGTCGGGCGCGGAACCTACGCGGGATCGCGCGCGGGGGTCAAGCGAGCGCGCAAACGCCCTACAGCGCCGCGGCGCCGCGGGGATCGCGGGCCGCGCGGAGGCGGCGCGGGGGCGGCGGGAGGCGGGGGCCGCGCGGGCGGCAGACGCCGCGCTCGAAGTCGAGGCCGGCGATCACCGCCGAGCCGTAGAGCGTGAGCACGTAGTTGCCGACGGAGCCCGCGCCGTACCCGTCGACCGTGACGGCGTGGATGCCAGGGCCGCCGCCCGACGTGACGAGGGTGTAGACCGACGACAGCAGGGTCGACGTGGGGCAGGAGGAGGCGGGGAGGTCGTCGCTGCAGAGGTCGGCCGAGCCGGTGGCGTTGCGGTAGTAGACGACGGTGTCGTAGTTCGACCCCGCGTTGCAGGTGCTCGCCGCCAGGTTGTAGCGGGTGAACGACGAGCAGTGGCGCCACCAGAAGGTGACCTCGGGCCCGTTGGCCGTGCACACCGACGGCGCGACCACGCCCGTGCCCGAGGTGGCGCCGCGGAAGGTGTACGACGACCCGATGCCCATCTCGCCCGCGTAGACGGCCGGGAGGTTGCCCACCGGCAGGTGCTGGAAGTTGATCGACGCCGTCCCCGACTGCCCCCCGTAGCCCGAGAGCACGAGGTAGTACGTCCCCGGGTCGAGCACGGCCATCACCTGCGAGCGGTTGCCCTCGCCGGCGCACTCGCCGCCGTAGCTCGACGCGTCGTCGTTGCAGTACGACATCCCCGTCGGCGCGGCCGCCGGCAGCGAGGTCGTGCAGGAGTTGGCGAAGAAGAGGACGGTGTCGTAGGAGGGCGCGGGCACGGGGACCGAGGTGTTGCCGAAGGTGTCGGCGTACACGAGCTCGCGCTGCGTCAGCGTGAAGGAGTAGAAGAGGTCGGGCGAGGTGGTCGCGCGGCACGACGGGTCGATGTCGTGGAGCGCGTTGGTGGTGTTGCCCGACAGCCAGAGCTGCCGCCCGCCCGCGAGGTTGATCGGCGTCGCCCCCGAGCAGGCGTCGTTGGTGGGGCGGCAGGCCGACTGGCGGCAGGTGGAGCGGAGGCACCGCGCGCCGCAGGCGCCGCAGTTGAGGTTGTCGTTGGCGGTGTCGACCTCGCAGCCGTCGGATTGCACCGCGTTGCAGTCGGCGAAGCCCGCGTTGCACGAGGCGATGGCGCACTGGGTGGCCGACTGCGGGCTGCACGTCGGGGCCGCGTTGGGGAAGGAGCAGGCGCGCCCGCAGGCGTGGCAGGCCGAGGTGGTGAGCAGGCTCGTCTCGCAGCCGTTGGTCCGCGCGTCGCCGTCGCAATCGCCCCAGCGCGTGCGGTAGAGGAAGCCCGGCGGGTCGACCGTGGCCGTCCCGGTGAACGAGCAGGTGATCGAGCAGTTGCCCCCCGCGCACGCCGGCGTGCCGTTGGTGGCGCTGCACGCGCGGCCGCAGCCGCCGCAGTGGGCGACGGTGCTTTGCGTGTCGACCTCGCAGCCGTTGGCGCGGACGCCGTCGCAGTCGCCGAAGCCCGCGTTGCAGGCCGTGTAGCCGCAGGCGCCCGCGCTGCACGCCGCGGTCGCGTTGGCCGGCGCGCAGGCGTTGCCGCAGCGGCCGCAGTTGGAGGGGTCGGCGTTGAGGTTGACCTCGCAGCCGTTGGCGCGGTTGCCGTCGCAGTCGGCGAAGCCCGCGTTGCAGGCCGTGTAGCCGCAGGCGCCCGCGCTGCACGCCGCGGTCGCGTTGGCCGGGCTGCACGCGCGCCCGCACGCGCCGCAGTTGGGCACGCTCGTCCGCACGTCGACCTCGCAGCCGTTGGCGCGGTCGCCGTCGCAGTCGGCGAAGCCCGCGTTGCAGGCGGTGTAGCCGCAGGCGCCGGCCGCGCACGAGGCCGTCGCGTTGGCCGGGGTGCACGCGCGCCCGCAGCCCCCGCAGTGGGCGGTGGAGGTCTGGGTGTTGGCCTCGCAGCCGTCGGCCGCGCTCGCGTTGCAGTCAGCGAAGCCCGCGCTGCAGGCGAACCCGCAGGCGCCCGCCGCGCAGGTGCGCGACGCGTTGGCCGGCGTGGCGCAGGCGTTGGCGCAGCGGCCGCAGTTGGCGGGGTCGGTCTGGGTGTTGACGCAGACGCCCGCGCAGTTGGTGAGGCCCGTCCCGCAGACCAGCGTGCAGGCGCCGGCCGAGCACACCTGGCCCGAGGGGCAGGCGCGGCCGCAGGCGCCGCAGTTGGACGAGGAGGTCTGGGTGTTCACCTCGCAGCCGTTGGCGCGGTTGGCGTCGCAGTCGGCGAAGCCCGCGTTGCAGGCGCCGTAGCCGCAGGTGCTCATCGCGCAGGCGGGCGTCGCGTTGGCCGGCGCGCAGGCGTTGCCGCAGCGGCCGCAGTTGGACGCGGAGGCGGTCGTGTCGACCTCGCAGCCGTCGGCCGCGCTCGCGTTGCAGTCGCCGCGCCCGGCCGCGCAGGTGATGCCACAAACGCCCGCGGCGCAGGTGGCGGCGCCGCCGGTGGCGTTGCATGCGTTGCCGCAGCGGCCGCAGTTGCGCGGGTCGGCGTTGAGGTTGACCTCGCAGCCGTTGGCGCGGTTGCCGTCGCAGTCGGCGAAGCCCGCGTTGCAGGCGGTGTAGCCGCAGACGCCGGCCGCGCATGACGCCGTCGCGTTGGCCGGGCTGCACGCGCGCCCGCACGCCCCGCAGTGGGCCACGCTCGTCCGGGCGTCGACCTCGCAGCCGTTGGCCGCCGCCCCGTCGCAGTCGGCGAAGCCCGCGTTGCACGAGCCGTAGCCGCACGCGCTCATCGCGCAGGCGGGCGTCGCGTTGGCCGGGGCGCACGCGCGCCCGCAGGCGCCGCAGTTGCGCGGGTCGGCGTCGGTGGCGACCTCGCAGCCATTGGCGACGTTCATGTCGCAGTTGCCGCGGCCGGCGGCGCAGGCGATGCCGCACGCGCCCGCCGCGCACGAGGGGGCGCCGCCGACGGCGCTGCAGGCGTTGCCGCAGCCGCCGCAGTGGGCAGTGCTGGTGCGGGTGTCGACCTCGCAGCCGTTGGCTGCGGCGCGGTCGCAGTCGGCGTAGCCGGCGTTGCACGAGGCCACGGCGCAGGCCCCGGCGGTGCACGCCGCGGTCGCGTTGGCGAGCGCGCAGGCGCGGCGGCAGGCGCCGCAGTTGGCCCGGTCGCTCCGGCCGTCGACCTCGCAGCCGTTGGCCGCCGCCCCGTCGCAATCGAAGAAGCCCGCGTTGCACGAGGCGATGACGCACGCGCCGGCGTTGCAGGCGGCGGTCGCGTTGGCCAGCGAGCAGGCCGTGCCGCACGACCCGCAGCTGGTGGCGGAGGTGAGCAGGCTGGTCTCGCAGCCGTTGGCGGCGTTGCGGTCGCAGTCGCCGAAGTTGGCCGCGCAGGTGAACGAGCAGCCCCCCTCGACGCAGCGCGGGGTCGCGTTGGGCGGCGAGGCGCAGGCGCGGTTGCACATGCCGCAGTGCGAGGTGCTCGAGGCGAGGTTGGCGCAGGAGCCGCCGCAGTTCATCTCGCCGGCGCCGCACACGGTCGTGCAGCGCCCGGCGGAGCACACCTGGCCGGCGGGGCAGGCGTTGCCGCACGCCCCGCAGTTGGCGCGGTCGGCGGCGGTGTTGACCTCGCAGCCGTCGGCGGCGTCGCGGTCGCAGTCGGCGTAGCCCGCGGCGCAGGCGAAGCCGCACGCGCCCGCCGCGCAGGTGGCCGTCGCGTTGGACGGCGCCGAGCAGGCGTTGCCGCAGCGTCCGCAGTGCGTGACGTCCGCGCGGGTGTCGGTCTCGCAGCCGTTGGCCGCCATCCCGTCGCAGTTGCCGAAGCTCGCGTTGCAGGTGAGGCCGCAGGCGCCGGCCGCGCACGACGCCGACGCGTTGGCGCCGCCCGCGCAGCGCGTGCCGCAGGCGCCGCAGTTGGCCGGGTCGGTCGGGAGCACCGACTCGCAGCCGGTGGGCGCGAGCCCGTCGCAGTCGGCGGTGCGCATGGGGTCGGTGCAGCGGAGGAGGCAGCGGCCGCCCTCGCAGCGGGCCTCGCTCCCGGGGCCGGCGGGGCAGCGGTTGCCGCACGCGCCGCAGTTGGCGACGTCGGTCTGCGCGTCGACGCAGGCGCCGGCGCACGTCATGAAGGGGCACGCCTCGGCCGAGCAGGTGAAGCTCCCGTCGGACGCGACGCAGCGCGGCGTCGGGGCGGCGCAGCGGCGGCCGCACATGCCGCAGCTCTCGGCGGTGGAGAGGTCGGCCTCGCAGCCGTTGGCGGGGTTCATGTCGCAGTCGGCGAAGCCCCGGTCGCACGTGAGGCCGCAGCGGCCGGCGGCGCAGGCGGGGGCTGCGTGGGCGCCGGCGGGGCAGACGTTGCCGCAGGCGCCGCAGTTCATCGCGTCGGTCTGCGCGGCGACGCAGCGGTCGCCGCAGCGCAGCTCGCCGGGCGCCGTGCAGCCCACCCCGCACGCGCCGCCCGAGCACACCATCCCCTCGGGGCAGGCGCGCCCGCAGGCGCCGCAGTTGCCCCGGTCGGTCATCAGCGGGGCCTCGCAGCCGTTGGCGGGCGCCTGGTCGCAGTTGCCGAAGGCCGCGTTGCAGGCGACCGCGCAGGCGCCGTTGTCGCAGCGGGGCGAGCCGTTGCTCGTCGCCGGGCACGCGCGGTTGCAGGCGCCGCAGTGGGGCACGGCCGTGCGCAGGTCGGTCTCGCAGCCGTTGGACGCGTCGCCGTCGCAGTCGCCGCGCTGGGCGGGGCAGGCGGCGACGCAGCGGCCGCTCACGCACGAGGAGTCGGGGTTGGTGACGCGGCAGTCGTAGTCCTGGCGGCACTGGGCGAGGCAGCGGCCGTCGAAGCAGGCGAGGCCGCGCTCGCAGTCGCTGTCGCGCGCGCAGGACGTCGCGCCGGTGGCGTTGGGCCGGCAGGCGCGGCCGTTCGGGGTGTCGGTGGCGACGCAGCGCCCGTTGGGGCAGTCGGCGTCGGTCGCGCACGGGTTGCGACAGTAGTGGTCGACGCAGAGCTGCGCCCCCGAGCAGTCGCGGTCAAACTCGCACTGGCCGGGGGAGATCCGGTCGGACGTGCAGCCGGGCGCGAGCGCGAGGAGGGCGAGGATTGCGGCGCCGAGGGCGCCCGGGAGGCGGAAGGTGTTCATCGAAGGACCCCGAGTGATCCGCGCGGACGCGCGCGGGCGCTACGGGGTCCCATGCCCCGGTTTCGCCGGGACGTCAACCGTGGCGCGACCGCTGCTACCGCAGGCGGTTGTAGGCGTTGACGGCTTCGTTGTAGGCGCGGCTCACCGCCTCGGGCGAGCCGAGCACGGTGTACCCGAAGCGCATCGACATCATCCGCAGCTCGTTGCGGTTGAAGCGCTCGGCGTTCTGCAGGCGCCCGACGAGGCGCTGGAGCTGCATGAGGTACGACCGGCAGCTCGCCTGGTAGCCCGGGAGGCCGACGATGCGCGTCGCCTGCCGGGGGTTCATGATCGCCTCGCGCTGGAGGGCGTTGAGGCCCTGCTCGTACTGCGCCACCTGCGGGGCGAGCTCGTTGAGGTCGATGCCCGAGAGCTCGCCGCGGTTCGACACGCGCCAGTCGCGCGTGAGTCGGATGATCCGGCGCGACATGAGCTGGTCGTTCTTGAGGTGGTACTCGACCGCCTGGTTCGGGTCGTTGCGGGCGCGGGCGAGGAAGGCCTCGGTGGCGGCGTCCTGCTGGCGGCCGAGCTCGTCGCTGAAGGCCCGGTGCGCCGCGGTGAAGTTGTCGAAGGCCGTGATGAGCTGCGGGTGCAGGAGGCGCCCCTGCGCCATCCCGTCGCCCTGGTAGGTGAGCCGGTTGCTGTAGTACGCGTTGGCCTGCCGCACGAGGGGCACCACCGCGTTGAGCGCGGCGGAGAAGCGCACCGCGGCGCCCTCGATCGCGGGCATCGAGGGCTGCATCCCGGCCGCGCGTGTCACGGCCGTCGCGCACTCGCTCGTTTCGCCGCTGACGGTGTAGATGCCGTAGACGATCCGCTCGCGCCCGCTGGGGCCGCGCGCGCGGTCGACCCACTGGAGGTACCGCCCCTCGGCGTCGAACACCTGGCGCGCGAAGCGGTTGAGGCAGTGGTCGACGTAGGGGTCGAGCTTCGCCTGGATCTGCTCGTCGGGCAGCAGCGCGCGGTTGGTGCGCGGGGTGGTGGCGGTGGTGCCCCCGAGGACGCGCGACGGGGTGGAGGAGTTGGACGTGAGCGAGCGGACGCCGCTGCGCACGGCGCTGCGGAGGCCGACCTTCACGCACACGCCGAGCGCGACGACGAGGCCCATGCCGACGACGCCGAGGATGCCCTTCCCGCCTGACGACGGCGCCGGCATGTTGGCCGGCGGCAGGCCGAAGTTGCCCCCTTGCGGCGCGGCCCCCCACGGCGTCGCGGTCGGCGTGAAGGCCCCGCCCTGCGGCTGCCCGAAACCACCCTGCTGCGACGGCTGCCCGAACCCGCCTTGCGGCGGACCGAACGCGCCGCCCTGCTGCGACGGCTGCCCGAACCCGCCTTGCGGCGGTTGCCCGAACCCACCCTGCTGCGGTTGCCCGAACCCGCCCTGCTGCGACGGCGCGCCGAACCCACCTTGCGGCGGTTGCCCGAAGCCACCCGGCGGACCGAACGCGCCCTGCTGTTGCTGCGGCGCGCCGAACCCGCCCGGCGGCGGCGTGCCCGGCGCGGGGACGCCCGGCATCCCCGGGAAGCCCCCCTGCGGGATCTCCATCGCCTGCGTCGCGGCGAAGCCACCGCCCGGCGGCTGCGGCTGCGTCGCGCCGAAGGGCGACGGGGGTGCGTTGGGGTCCTGCGGGAAGGGGGGCTGCTGCGGCCACTTCGGGTTCGACATCGCGCGCGAGGAGAACCGCCCCGCGGCCCCCGCGTCAAGCAACCGCCGGGCGCAATGCGCGCGGCGTTTCGTTACTTCCCGAGGAAGGGGTAGCGCCAGTCGGTGGGGGGCGCGAAGGTCTCCTTGATCGAGCGCGCCGAGACCCAGCGCAGGAGGTTGCCCGCGGCGCCGGCCTTGTCGTTGGTGCCCGACGCGCGCCCGCCGCCGAAGGGCTGCTGGCCCACCACCGCGCCCGTGGGCTTGTCGTTGACGTAGAAGTTGCCCGCGGCGTCGCGCAGCGCGTCGGCGGCGCGCACGATGGCGCCGCGGTCGCGCGCGAAGAAGGCGCCCGTCAGCGCGTAGGGCGAGCCCTCGTCGCAGAGGCGCAGGGCCTCGTCGTAGCGGGCGTCGTCGTAGACGAAGGCGCTCACCAGCGGGCCGAAGAGCTCGTCGCGCATCAGGGCGTGCTTCGGGTCGTCGACGCGGACGAGCGCGGGCTCGACGAAGAAGCCCTCGCGGTCGTCGGCGGCGCCGGCGAGCACCTCGCAGCCGGCGTCGGCGCGCGCGGCGGCGATGCGCCCGGAGAGGCGCGCCCACGCGCGGCGGTCGATGACGGCGCCGAGGAAGTGCTGGAAGTCCGTCGGGTCGCCGACTCGAACCTCGGAGAGCATCCCGAGCACGCGGTCGCGCAGCGTGGGCCAGAGGCTCCTCGGCACGTACAGGCGGGAGGCCGCGGAGCACTTCTGGCCCTGGTACTCGTAGCCGCCGCGCACGACGGCGACGGCGAGCGCGTCGAGGTCGGCGCTCGGGTGCGCGAAGATGAAGTCCTTGCCGCCCGTCTCGCCCACCACGCGCGGGTACGAGCGGTACTTCCCCGCCGCGACGTTGGCCCCGATCGTCCCCCACAGCGAACGGAACACCTCGGTCGAGCCCGTGAAGTGGAGCCCCGCGAGGGCAGGGTGGGCGAGGGCCGCGCCGACGGTCTCGCCGGGGTCGCCCGCGACGAGGTTGATCACGCCGTCGGGCAGGCCCGCCTCGCGGAGGATCTCCATCACGAACCACGCGGAGTACATCGCGGTGGCGCTGGGCTTCCACACGACGGTGTTGCCCATGAGGGCGGGCGCGGTCGGGAGGTTGCCGGCGATGGAGGTGAAGTTGAAGGGCGTGACGGCGAGGACGAAGCCCTCCAGGGGGCGGAGGTCGGAGAGGTTCCACACGCCCGGCGAGCTGACGGGCTGGTCGCTGTAGAGCCGCTGGGCGAAGTGGGCGTTGTAGCGCCAGAAGTCGATGAGCTCGCACGCGGCGTCGATCTCGGCCTGGTGCGCCGTCTTCGACTGCCCGTGCATCGTCGCGGCGTTGAGCGCCTGCCGGTGCTTGCCCGCCAGCAGCTCCGCCGCCTTCAGGAACACCGCCGCCCGCGCCTCCCACGGCATCGACGCCCACGCCGGCCGCGCCGCGAGGGAAGCGTCGATCGCCGCGCCCACGTGCGACGCGTCGCCCGCGTGCCACGCGCCGAGCGTCTGCGCGTGCCGGTGGGGCGCGCGGATGGCGTGCGTCTTCCCCGTTCGAACCTCGCGCCCGTCGATGAACATCGGCACGTCGACCTCGCGCGCGGCGAGGTCGCGCAGGGCGGCCTGGAGCTTCGCCCGCTCGGGCGACCCCGGCGCGTAGGAGAGGACGGGCTCGTTGACGGGCGGCGGGACCTCGACTCGCGCGGACAGCATGGCGCCCGCGAGCGTAGTTCGAACGCCCCTCGGATTGCGAGACACTTCCCCGGCGCCTTCGGGTAGAACCTCCCGGCGGCGAACATGGAGTGGTGGCAGGCAATCATCCTGGGCGTCGTCGAGGGGCTGACGGAGTTCCTCCCCGTGAGCTCGACGGGGCACCTGCTCTTGACGCAGCGCCTGCTCGGGATGCCCTCCACCGAGGCCACGCGCGCCTACGCGATCGTCATCCAGGTCGGCGCCATCGCCGCGGTGCTCGGGCTCTACCGCGGGCACATCGCGCGGATGCTCCGCGGCCTCGCCGGGCGCGACGAAGCCGGCCGCCGTCTGCTCATCAACCTCGCCGTCGCCTTCGTCCCCGCGGCCGTCCTCGGCAAGCTCTTCAACGACCCGATCGAGCGCGTGCTCTTCGGCCTGTGGCCCGTGGCAGCCGCGTGGCTCGTCGGGGGCGTCGCGCTCCTCGCGCTCCCGCGCCTCCTCCGCGACCGCGCGGCCGGCGCGAAGGGCCTCGACGCGCTCACCCCGGGGCAGGCCGCGCTCGTCGGGCTCGCCCAGTGCGCGGCCCTCTGGCCCGGCACCTCGCGCAGCCTCGCCGCCATCGTCGGCGGGCTCCTCGTGGGCCTCGAACTCACCGCCGCGGTGGAGTTCAGCTTCCTGCTCGGGCTCCTCACGCTCGCCGCGGCCGCGGGCTACAAAACCCTCAAGAGCGGCCCCGCGATGATGGCCGCCATCGGCCCGCGCGACCTCGCCCTCGGCCTCGCCCTCGCAGCGATCGCCGCGGCGGCGTCGGTCCGCTGGATGGTGTCGCACCTCCAGCGCCGCGGGATGGCCGTGTTCGGCTGGTACCGCGTCGCCCTCGCCGGCGTCGTGATGGCGCTCCTCGCCGCGCGGGTGATCGCGCCGTGAAGGGGGCCGTCGCGCTCGCTTGCGCGCTCGCCGCCGCGGCGCCGTCGTGGGCCGGGGCGCAGGCGCGCTACGACGCCTCGGGCCGCCGCGTCCCCGACCGCCGCGGCAACGACGAGCTCGGCGCGCTGATGCTCACGGCGGGCACCTACGGCTTCCGCTCGGGCACGATGCTCAACTACGCGCTCGACCTGCGCGCCGACGACTCGTGGGCCTACTGGGTCGCCCCGAGCCTCCTCGGCGCCGCGAGCCTGGTGGGCGCCGTCCTCATCGAGCGCCGCTTCCCCATGCGCCGCGGGCGCGGGCTCTCCGCTGGCACCGCGATGCTCCTCGGCCAGGTGGGCACATTCGCGTTCGAACTCTACCGACGCGGCGAGTCGTTCCCGTCGCCCGAGACGTTCACCGCGCCGATCTCGTGGGTCGGGGCCACCGTGGGGCTCGCCGCGGGCGTCGCGCTCGGGCACCTCCTCGACGTGAAGCCCGGCCAGGCCGTGTACGTCGGCATCGGCGGCGTCGGCGGCGCGCTCGTCGGGCTCTTCTCCTGCGGCCTCGCGCGCTGCAGCACCGACGTGGGCGCGTGGGCGCTCACCGGCCTCGGGGTCGGCACCGTCGCCACGCTCGCCACCGCGTGGTGGGCCAACCCCCCGCAGCGCGAGATGCGCGCGATGGCGGCCGGCGGCATCGCGGGCGTGCTCCCCGCGGCGGGCCTCCTCCTCGCGTATCAGCTCCGCGACGGCGTCACCACCCAGGATGCGTGGGTCCGCGTCTCCGCGGTGGGCCTCGCGGGCGTGCTCGGCGGTGCGGCCTTCGGCTACGCGCTCAGCCGCTCGTCGCGCGACACCGCGCCCGCCGAGGACGGTGGCGGCGGCGTCTCCTTCGCGCCCACCTTCGAACGCAACGGCGCCGCCACCACCGTCGGCTTCGGCGCCTTCGGCACGCTGTAGCGCGCCCGAAGCTGCGTTGTGAAGCGCGCCGCGCAACCCGCGCGAGCCTTCGCGCGAACGGGACATCGCCGCGCGAACGCACCTCGCCGCGTCGCGCGTTTCGCCGTGCGGCATGGCGCGTGCGGAGCGTACCCGCCGGAGGTCAACAACGATGTACGCCTACCCCCCGCAGCCGCCCGCGTATCCCCAGCAGCCCGCGTATCTCCAGCAGCAGCCCGCCTACGCCCCGCAGCCGACGACGACCGTGCCGCGCATGCCGCTCGCGGAGACGGAGGCGTCGTTCTCCGCGGCCGCGCGGCTCGTCCGGCAGACCGGGAGCTACCCCCGCGACCGCGCGGTGGCCGTGGCGGGCCTGAGCGCGCTGCTCGGCGGCGCGCTGCTCGGCGGCGTCGTCGTCAGCGCGGCGCTCTCGGCGCTCGTGCACAAGGCCGTCGGCGGCGTGGCCTTCCTCGCGCTGTGCCTCGGCGTCGCGCTCGGGCTCGTTCCGTACGTCGAGCGGCGCTTCTTCGCGATGCGCTGCGCGTTCACCTTCCTCGTGACCGAGGCGCTCCTGCGGCGGAGCGCGATCCCGCAGACCGGCACCGCCGAGGCCGCGCAGCGCTTCCTCGCGGGGCGCTTCGGCGACCTCGCCGGCCCCGCCTACGACGCCCACATGGAGGTGCGCCGCACGGTGAGCTCGTTCTTCCGCACCTTCGACCGCCTCGGCGACGTGCTCCCCCTCGACGTCGGCCCCGCGCGCTCGGCGCTCGGCTGGCTCGTCGACCGCGTCGCGCCCCACGTCGCCGACGTCGCGCTCTCCCACGCGCTCGCGGTCAACGCCCCCGACCCCACCGCGGCCTCCGACGACGCCGTCACCCTCGTCGCGCAGAACCCCCGCCCCCTGCTTGGCGCGGCCGTCAAGGGCTGGCTCTTCGAGCGCGCGCTCGGGTCGCTCGTGGGCGGCGTGACGCTCGCGCTCTTCGGCGCGGTCGCCTTCGCGGCCGTCGCCGCCGCGGCCACCTCGGCGGCGTCCTCCTCGGGCGTTCCGGCCGAGGGCGCGCAGGCCGCGGGGCTCATCGCCGGCGCCTTCGCCGCGGTGCTCGTCGGCGGGCCCATCGCATGGCTCGCGACGTGGTTCGTGCGCTCGGCCTTCCTCGAGCCCGTCTCGCTCGCGATGCTGCTCATCCGCTACCACGCGACCGTGCAGGGCCAGACGGTCGACCCGTCGATCCGCGCGGGGTTGCGGCAGGCCCAACGCGCCTCCGACGGCGCCCGCGGGCTCGCGAGCTTCTTCGAGTAGGCGCCCGCGCTCACCGCCGCAACGCCGACCGCACCTCCATCACCACCTCGCCGAGCGCGTTGGCGCCGCGGCCGTCGGGCCCCGTCCCCCAGTACGCGTCGCCCGGCTTGAGCTGCACCAGTGGCACCTCCCCCGTCGACAACAGCAGCGCGCGGAGCCCCGGGTCCTGCGCGAACTTCGCCCCCACCGCCGCCCGCATCACCCCGCGCTTCGCCGCCTCCCAGTCGGCGCGGACCGCGTGCGTCCGGCCCACGCGGAAGGCCGACGCGGGCGACGGGTCGGCCGCGAGCGCGCGAAGGGCGGCGGCGTGGTCTGGCGTCCCGAGCGATTTGGCGCCCTGGAAGTAGTGCTCCACGCTGGCGTAGCGCGCGCCGTCCACTTCGAATCCCGGCTCGTCGAACGCGAAGGTCGCGTGCACGTTGGAGAACTCCGTCGCCCACGCCCACGGCCCGTGCCGCGCCGTCACCGCGTCGACCGTGCGCGCGGCCTCGGCGCCGAACGCCGCCGCCGACACCAGGCCCTGCGGCGCCCAGCACGGCAGGTTCGGCGCGAGCTCGCCGAGCGACGCGCCCTCGCACCACGCCGCCTGCCGGCGCGACAGGTAGCAGAAGGGCTCGGCCAGCGGCGCGTCGTCGATGCGCAGCCGCGCCCCGTGCGGGAGCGGTGCGTGGGAGCGCGCATACGTCTCCTCGACGAGCGCGGCCAGCGCGCCGGTGTCGACCAGCGACTGGAGCCGGTGCCCGTCGGCCACCTCGACGAGCTTCACGCGCGCGGGCGACGTCCCCTCGACCAGCGCGCGGCTGTGCGCAGGGGGCACGATGTCGTCGTCGACGCCGTGCGCCACCGTGACGGTGACGTCGCCCGGGAGCGGGTCGTGGATGCCGAGCCGCGCCGCCGCGGGCGCGAGGAGCACCGTGGGCCCGCGCCACGCGCCGCGCGCGAGCAGCGCGACGGCCACCGCGCCCCCGTACGACGAGCCCACCAGCACGTCGGGGCGGAAGGCGGCGAGCGCGGCGGCCTGCGTCGCGATCGAGCCCTCGAGGTCGCGGGTGTCCATCGCCGGCGTGAGCGCTTCGAAGCGGGCCGCGAGGAAGCGGGCCTTCGCCCCCTGGGGGTTGCTCTCCAGGCCGTGGATGAACTGAACACGCAGCGGATGGCTCATGGCGAGCGCATCCTACCCCCACTGCGCGCTCGGCCGCCTATACGCCTTTTTGACGTGGCGGCGGGCCGAATTGAGCCCCTCTTGATGCCCCGCGCCGTACCCCTCACCGCGCCATGGACGCGCCGCCCGACCGACCCACCGCCCCCTACCGCGACGCCCCGCCGCCGCCCGCGCCTCCGCCACCGCCGCCGCCGGACGACGCGCTCGACGAGCGGGCGCTGCTGTGGTTCCTCGCGCTGGTGGGGGCGCTGCGGGTGGGCGCGGTGGCCCTCGCGCGCGGGCCGTGGGACGCGGAGACCTGCACCCTCGGGCTGCTCGCCTTCTTCTCCATCCGGCGGCTCTTCACGGTTGAGCGCGGGCTCCGCCGCCGCGATGATCCCCCGCGATGAGCGACGCCCCCGCCCGCGCGCACTGGAGCGTCTACCCGCAGGCCGCCGCCCTCGTCGCGCTCGCCACGGCCGTCTCGTGGCTCGCCCACCCGTGGCTCGCGCTGCCCGACACCGCGATGGTCTACCTCCTCGTGATCGTCGCCGCCGCCGCGCGCTTCGGCCGCGGCGCCTCGGTGCTCGCCGCGGCCCTCTCCGTCGCCACCTACGACTTCTTCTTCATCACGCCCCGCTTCACCTTCGCCGTCGACGACCCGCGCCACCTCGTCACCTTCGCCGCGATGTTCGTCATCGGCCAGGTCATCGCCGCGCTCACCCTGCGCCTCCGCCGAAGCGAGGCCGAAGCCCACGCCCGCGAGGCCCGCACCGCCGCCCTCTCCGCCGAGCGCGCCCGCCTCGCCGAAGAGGCCCGCGCCGCCGCCGTCGAGGCCCAGGCCGAGAAGCTCCGCAGCACGCTCCTCAGCGCCGTCTCGCACGACCTCCGCACGCCCCTCGCCGCCATCACCGGCGCCGCCACCACCCTCCGCGACGACGCCGCGGGCCTCGCCCCCGCCCAGCGCGACGAGATGGTCGTTACCATCTGCGAGGAGGCCGAGCGCATGGAGCGCCTCATCGCCAACCTCCTCGACATGACCCGCCTCGAGTCGGGCGCCGTCACCGTGCGCCGCGAGTGGGTCCCGCTCGAAGAGGTCGTGGGCTCGGCCCTCACCCGCCTCGACGCGAAGCTCGCCGGGCGGTTCGTGCGCGTCGCGATCCCCGACGACCTCCCGCTCGTCTCGGTCGACCCGGTGCTCCTCGAGCAGCTCTTCTTCAACCTCCTCGACAACGCCACGCGCCACACACCACACACCAGCCCGCTCGACCTCGCCGCCCGCGCGCTGCCCGACGGCGGCGTCGAGGTGGAGGTCTCCGACCGCGGCCCCGGGCTCCCCGAGGGCGCCGAGGCCCGCGTCTTCGAACGCTTCTTCCACACGGGCGGCGGCGGCGTCGGGCTCGGCCTCGCCATCGCGCGCGGCATCGCCCAGGCCCACGGCGGCGCGCTCGCCGCGCGACGTCGCGAGGGCGGCGGCGCCACCTTCGCGCTCACCCTCCCGCCGAGCGGCCCCGGGCCCTCGCTGCCCCCCGAAGGAGACGCGCCGTGAGCGACGCCGCCCTCGTGCTGCTGATCGAAGACGACCCCGCGATGCGGCGCTTCCTCCGCGCGACGCTCGGCGCCCACGGCTTCCGGCTGGCGGAGGCGTCGACCGCGGCCGAGGGCCTCGCCGCGCTCACCGCGCAGTCGCCCGAGGTGGTGCTCCTCGACCTCGGCCTGCCCGACGGCGACGGCATCGACCTCACCCGCCGCGTGCGCGAGTGGAGCCGCGTGCCCGTCATCGTGATCTCCGCGCGAGGCCGCGAGGCCGACAAGGTCGAGGCCCTCGACGCCGGCGCCGACGACTACCTCACCAAGCCCTTCGGTGTGAACGAGCTCCTCGCCCGCCTCCGCGTCGCCCTGCGCCACGCGCGCGCCGCGGGCGCCGCCGCCGAGCCCGTGCTCGCCGCCGGGCCCCTCCGCGTCGACCTCGCGCGCCGCGTCGTCACCCTCGACGGCGCCGAGCTCCACCTCACGCCCATCGAGTACCGCCTCCTCGCCCTCCTCGCGCAGAACGCCGGCCGCGTCCTCACCCACCAGCACCTGCTCCGCGAGGTGTGGGGCGCCGGGCACACCCACCAGCCCCACTACCTCCGCGTGTACATGGCCGCCCTGCGCCGCAAGGTCGAGCGCGACCCGGCGCGCCCCGCGCTGCTCCACACCGAGCAGGGCGTCGGCTACAGGCTCCGCGTGCCGGGCGAGTCTTGACGCATTCTTGATGCGCCCGGGCGCAACCTTGACGGCCCCTTGATGCGGCCGCGGGTACACCACCGCCCGTCATGTCCACCCACACCGCGCCCGCCACGGGCGCCGCCCCCCAGGGGCAAGCCGGCGAGGGCGTGGCGCGGCTCGCGCTCGGCGCCCTCGGCGTCGTGTACGGCGACATCGGGACCTCGCCGCTCTACGCCGTCAAGGAGTGCTTCGCGCGCGGCCACGGCGTCGACCCCACGCCCGCCAACGTCCTCGGCGTCCTCTCCCTCATCGTCTGGTCGCTCGTGCTGGTGATCGTCGTGAAGTACATCACCTTCATCATGCGCGCGGACAACCGCGGCGAGGGCGGCATCCTCGCGCTCCTCGCGCTGGTGACGCCCAAGGCCGACCCCGGCGCGCCCGGGTCCCGCGGCGTCGCGCGCGGCGCGATGGTGGCGCTCGGGCTCTTCGGCGCGGCGCTGCTTTACGGCGACGGCGTCATCACGCCCGCGATCTCCGTCCTGTCCGCGGTGGAGGGGCTCGAGGTCGCCACCACGCGCGTCCACCCCTACGTCGTGCCGATCACCGTCGCGATCCTCGTCGGGCTCTTCCTCGTGCAGAAGCGCGGCACCGCGGGCGTCGGCGCCGTGTTCGGCCCGGCGATGCTCGCGTGGTTCGCCGCCATCGCCGCCGCCGGCCTGCCCTGGATCGCGCGCCACCCCGAGGTGCTCGGCGCCGTCAACCCCGCCCACGCCGTCTCCTTCTTCTCGCAGCACGGCAAGCACGGCTTCCTCCTCCTCGGCTCGGTGGTGCTCTGCATCACGGGCGGCGAGGCGCTCTACGCCGACATGGGCCACTTCGGCGCGCGCCCCATCCGCCGCGCCTGGTACGCGGTGGTGCTGCCGTCGCTGCTCTGCAACTACCTCGGCCAGGGCGCGCTGCTGCTCGACCGCGGCGGCGACGAGGCCGTGCGGGCCAACCCCTTCTTCGGGCTCCTCTCCGGCTGGCTGGTCTTCCCGATGGTCGCGCTCGCCACCTTCGCGACGGTGGTCGCCTCGCAGGCGCTCATCTCGGGCGCCTACTCGCTCACCCAGCAGGCCGTCCAGCTCGGGTACTGCCCGCGCGTCACCATCGTCCACACCTCCGGCGAGGCCGAGGGGCAGATCTACGTCCCCGAGGTCAACAGCCTGCTCATGGTGGCCTGCGTCGCGCTGGTGATCGCCTTCCGCGAGTCGACCGCCCTCGCCGCGGCCTACGGCATCGCGGTCACCGGCACGATGAGCATCACGTCGATCCTCTTCTTCCAGCTCACGCGCCAGTGGGGGTGGCCGGCGTGGAAGGGGGCCGCGCTCGTCGGGCTCTTCCTGGTGTTCGACCTCGGCTTCCTCGCGGCCAACCTGGTGAAGCTCCGCGAGGGGGGCTGGTTCCCCGTCGCGGTGGCCGCGGGCGTGTTCGCGGTGATGACCACCTGGAAGCGCGGCCGCGCCTCCCTCGGCCGCCACATCATCGCCAGCACGCTCCCGATGGAGCTCTTCCTCGACGACGTGCGCGCGACGAGGCCCCACCGCGTCCCGGGCGCCGCCGTCTTCATGACCTCCAACCCCGACGGCGCCCCGCCCGTGCTCCTGCACCACTTCAAGCACAACAAGGTGCTCCACGCGCGCGTCGTGATGCTCTCCGTCCAGACGCTCCACGTGCCCGAGGTGTCGCGCGACGAGCGGGTGACGCTGCGCGAGCTCGGCGAGGGCTTCTGGCAGGTGACGGCCAGCTACGGCTTCATGCAGACCCCCGACGTGCCCGAGGCCCTGCGCGAGGCCCGCGCCCGCGGGCTCGACGTCGACGTCGAGGGCGCGAGCTTCTACCTCGGCCGCGAGACCCTGCTCACCACCGGCCGCGCCGGCATGGCCCGCTGGCGCAAGGGCCTCTTCGCCTTCCTCTCGCGCAACGCGCGGCCGGCCAACATGTTCTTCCAGATCCCCCCCAACCGCGTGGTCGAGCTCGGCACCCAGATCGAGCTCTGACACGCGAATCCCTCGCGCCTCTCCCTCGGCGGCGGTAGCGTCCGCGCCGCCATGATCGGCGTCTACGACTCGGGCTTCGGCGGGCTGACGGTGCTCCGCCACCTCGTCGACGCGCTCCCCGCGCGCGACTATCTCTACCTCGGCGACAGCGGCCGCGCGCCCTACGGCGGGCGCGACGCCCACACGCTTCTCGATTTCGCCGAGCAGTGCGTCGAGCACCTCTTCGGCGCGGGCTGCCGGCTCGTGGTCGTTGCCTGCCACACGGTGTCGTGCGTCGCCCTGCGGCACCTCCAGCAGCGCTACTGCGGCCCCGGCTCCGACCGCCGCGTGCTCGGGGTCACCATCCCCGCCGCCGAGGCCGCCGCGCGCGCCACCCGCGGCCGCGTCGGCGTGCTCGCCACGCAGCGAACCGTCGCCAGCGGAACCCTCGTCGCCGAGCTCGCCAAGCTCGGGCGCCGCGACGTCGTCCAGCGCGCCGCGCCGCTGCTCGCCCCCATCGTCGAGGAGGGCTGGGAGGCGACCGACATCGCCCGCGCGGCCTGCGCCCGCTACCTCGCCGACCTCCGCGATTGCGACGCGATCATCCTCGGCTGCACGCACTACCCGCTCCTGCGCGAGGCGCTCGAGGCCGCCACCGACGCGCGGCTGCTCGACCCGGGGCCCGAAGTGGCCGCGCGCCTCGCCGACTGGCTCGCGCGGCACCCGGGCTTCGACGACGGCGGGGCGGGCCGCGTCACCGCGCACTGCACGGGCGACGTCGCGGCCTTCCGCGCGCACGGCCCGCGCTTCTTCGGCGCGCCCCTCGACGACGTGCGGCACGTGGTCGAGGCCGAGAGCGCGCTCGCGGCGCTGGTGATCGACGGCGCGCCCGCGGGCCAGGTGGTGCGCCCCTCGTCGCCCCCGCCGCCGCGGGCCCCTCAGTTGTAGCGGTTGAAGAGCGCGCGCACCGTCGCCCGCTGCGCCGCGCTCCACGTGAAGAAGGTGTACGTCGTGTGGCTGGTGAGCCCGTTGCGGCCGACAAGCCAGTCGCCCACCTGCGCGCGGAGCGACGCCTTCATCGCGCACCCGACGAAGATCGCGTGGATGTGGGGCGCCTCGCTCGACGGCCAGCCGTCGTGACCCGGCCAGCGGTACCACGCGGCGAAGCCGTGGTCGGCGAGCCGCGAGATCAGCGAGCGGATCTGCGCCTGCGTGAGCCCCCGCACGCTGATGTCGGTGGCCGCGGAGTAGGGCTGGCCGTTGGCGTAGCCGTCGCGTGCGTGCGTCCCCGCGGAGGCCGCGGCGTTGCCGATGGTCTGGGTGATGCGCGAGGCCGTGACGCCCACGCAGCGCAGGTGGTCGGACGCCGTCGGGTGCAGGCCCCACGCGAGCAGCGACTGGTGCGCGCAGGCGGGGAGCCCCGACGTCGCGCAGTAGTCGTTGGTGCCGGAGGGCTGGGGGACGCAGCCGTTCGCGCACGCCTCGGTCTGCACGGCGCCCGACACGCAGCGCTGCCGCGCGCGGCGGTCGGCGGTGCACGTCCAGATCGACGACTGCCCGGAGGCCGAGCCCGTGCAGCGCGGCGGAGGTGGAGGGGGAGGCGGCGGTGGGGGCGGCGGCGGAGGTGCGGGCGCGTCGGCTGCGGGGCGGGCGGCGTCCGTTCGCGCGGGCGCGTCGGTCGCGGCGACGTCACGAACCACGGCGTCGGCGAGCGCGGTGACGTTGGGGGCAGCGTCGGCAGCGTCCGCAGCGTCCTGGGCGGGCGCGTCGGCGTCCTCGGCGTCGTCGGGGAGCGCGCCGTCGGCCCCGTCGTTCTCGGGGAGGAGCGGCTCGGCGTCGGCGTCGGTGTCCTCGGGGACGGTCGGGTGCGAGAGGTCGACCTCCTCGGTGAACTCACCCGAGCAGGCGGCGAGCAGCGAGGTCAGGAGGAGCGCGAGCGCGGCGCGGTTCATTGAGGGGGGCGCCGATTGCACCACGGGGCGCGCGTCGGCGTCTACGGCGCGACGCCGGCCGATGCGTCGCGGGAGGGAGGGGCGCGCGGCGGGCGCTCGATCAGTGGCCGGGCTTCTGGATGGGGTACCACTCGCCGGCCTTGACGCGGGTGCGGATCTTCATGGTGTGTTCTCCTTCGTGGTTGGGTTGAGGTGGACGTGCGCAGATACGGCCCGCACGCGCCGCCAGATTTCGTGACGGCTCCAGCGAACGCCGGCCACTCCGCCGCGATGTCGAAGCGTTCGCTCCTCGTGGCCCTGTTCGGTCTCCTCGCGCTCTCGGCCTGCGGCCCCGTCGCGGAGGCCCCGCCGACGCCCGACCGCCCCGCGGCCCCCGACGACGTCAACGTCGCCGACGCCCGCGTCACACCTGGCGACGCGAGCGCCGACACGAGCGCCGACGCCACCTCCCCGGACGCGCCGCTCGACGTCACCGACGCCCCCGCCGCGGACGCGCCCGACGACGTTGCGGTCGACGTCTCCGACGACGCCCCCGCCTGCGGCCCCCCCGCGTACGACTGCCCCGCGGGCTACCGCTGCGTGGGCCCGTCGACCGTGCGCTGCGTTCGAACCGCCGCCGTGGGCGAGCCGTGCCGCGACGGGCTCAACCCCGTCTACTGCGCCCCCGGCGCGTCGTGCGAACCCGCCGCGGACGGGCGGCGCTGCGCGGCGTACGGCACGCGCTTCGGCATGTGCCGCAACACCGACTGCTCGGGGCGGTGCGACCCGGGCCTCGGCTGCGATACGACCACCCACTGCACGGCCGGGCTCGCGGTGGGCGAGCTCTGCGGCGGCGTCGACGAGTTCTGCAACGAAGGCGCCTCGTGCCAGGACGTCAACGGCACCCGCCGCTGCGTCACGGACGGCGCGGCGGGCGGCTACTGCCACGACGACCGATCGTGCGGCGCGGGGCTCCGCTGCTCGGGCGTCAACAGCGGGGCCGCGGTCGGCTGCAACCGCGCGTACTTCCACTGCGTGTCGGGGCTCCAGCCCGGCGAGCCCTGCGACCCCGCGGGCGACGTCTGCCCCGCCGGGACGCGCTGCCTGACGAGCCGGGGCGCGCCGACCTGCGCGGCCGCGCCCGACGGGGCCCCCGGGGGCCGGTGCCGCGGGGAGGCGCAGGAGTGCGACGAGGGCGCCGCGTGCGACGGCTGGCGCTGCGTGCGGCGCGTCGCGCGGGGCGCCGCCTGCGACCCGACGCGCGCCACCTCCGTGTGCGCCGACGGCGACACCTGCGACGCCGCGCACCCCGCGGACGGCGCCCGCTGCGTCGCCCCGGGCACTGCGCCCGGCGCCGACTGCCGCGGTTCTGGCGCGCCCTGCGACGGCGCGCTCCAGTGCTCCTCCTTCTCGCGCTACCGGCGCACCTGCTTCGAGCCCGCCCGCGCCGGCGACCCGTGCGACCTCGGCGCCGTCCGCACGCTCTGCCCCGCGCCGACGCGCTGCGTGCCGACGACGGTCACCGCCGAGGGCCGGGCGGTCGCGGCCTGCGCCACGCCCGCCCCCGAGGCCGAGCCCAACGACCGCGCCGCGGCGCCGCGCGCGGTGCTGACGCGCTCGGCGCTCTACGACGCGTCGCTCTCGGCCGACGACCCGGAGGACTGCCACGCGGTCCGCGTGGCGGAGGGCGGGGCGCTCTACGTGGAGGCCACCGCGCTGCTCGAGGCGAGCCTCTTCCGCGCGTCGGGCGTCGAGGTCGGGCGCTGGACGCTGCGCACCTCGACCTGGGACGGCCCGCTGGCCGGGAGCGCGCGGCTCGACCCGGGCGCGGTCGGCGTGCTGCGCGGCCTTGCGGCGGGCGACTACGTGCTCTGCGTGCGGGAGCCCGCGGGCCGCGCGGTGCGCTACGCCCTCGCGATCGGCGTGCTGCCGCGGGCGTGGTAGCGCCGCGATGTTGCGGGCGCGCGGCCTACGCTGCCGGGCTACGGGTACGACACCCGGAGCCGGCCCGCGAGCGACGCGCCCGGCGGCAGGCGGACGACGCGCGCGAAGCACCGCGTCGCGGAGATCGACACGCCCGCGGGGGCGTGGACCCTGCCCACCGCGACGAGCCGCCACAGCGCGCCCGTCGCGCGCTCGCGGACCACCGCCTCGGAGCTGCCGCCTGGCAGGCACTCCGTCAGCCGCGTTGTCCCCGCCAGGGGCGGCGGGCGCGCCTCCGTCACCGACACCTCCTCGCGCTCGCCCACCTGCTCCAGCTCGGCGGGCGCGAAGTCCCCGCGCTCGCGCATCGCCTCCCACTCCGCCGACGTCACCGAACGCTCCGCCGTCGTGCGCTCGGCCGCCGCCACGGTCGCGGCCGTCGCCGCGGTGTTCGGCCCCGTCGAGGCGCACGCCGCCAGCCACGCCCCCGCCGCCATCGCCCACGCCTTCCGCTCCATCGTCATCGCGTCACCTCGCTTCCGGTGCGCGGTGAGACCGCCCGCGCCCCGCGCGCTTGGAAGTTCGTCCGCACACGGCGCGGGCCGTAAGCGCGGCGGGGTTCGCACGTTGCGCGGACCGGGCGCCGGCAGCGCACGCAAGGCGGGCGGTGGCGCACCCCGGCGGGCGCGTAGTACATGCCTTCGCGCCGCCGCGGTCACGCCGTCGGTGGCAGGGTGACCCGATGCCTTCCGACGAAGACCCGATCGACCCGGTGTTCGACCCCACGGGCGCGACGCGCTTCGACGTGCGCGAGCGGCTCGGCGAAGCCCCCGAGGGAGGCGACGCGGCGGTCGACGCGCTCGCGTTCTCGCGCGACGGGCGCCGGCTCTACGTCGCCGTCGGCGGGGCGCTGCTCGAGGCCGGCCTCGCGACCGGGCGCTGGCGCCGCACCCGGCGCTGGCTCGGGCAGTACGACGAGGACGTCGCGCCGGGCACGGTCCGCGTCCGCGACGTGCTGGAGGTCCCGCGCGCCGGCGCCCTCGCCGTCCACGCGATCGGCGACCCGCCGCCCGGGACGATGCGGACCGAGTTCGCGGTGTGGCTCGCGCGCTCACGCGACCACGCGACCGCGCTGCGATGCACGCCCGACCCCGAACGGCTCCCCGACCTGCAGGCGCTCGCGGTCGCGCCCGGTGCGCCGCGCGCCGCGGCGATCGAGTTCGTCGGGTTCGGCGGCGGCGACCCCGGGGCGGAGACGCGGCTCGTGATGCTCGACGGCCGCACGGGGCAGGAGCTCGAGTGGTTCCCCCCCGAGGGCGCGTGCGCGGTCGCCCTCTCGCCCGACGGTACGCGCGTGGCGCTCGCCGGCGGCGACGCCCTCACGCTCTTCGAGCCGGCGACGGGCGCGCGACGACGCGTGGCGCTCTCGACGCGCTCCCGGCGGACGCGCATGCGCTTCTCGCCCGACGGCGGCCGTCTGTTCGTCGCGACGCCCTCGCCGGCGCCGTCGCTGCTGCGAAGCGGCCGGGACTTCGCCCGCGCCCCCGCGCGGCTCGCCGTGGTCGACGCGCACGCGGCGGCCGTCGCGCACGTCACCGAGCTCGCGGGCGACGGGCTCTACCCCGTCGCCGTCACGCCGCGCGGCACGTGCGTGTTCGCCCGGATGGAGGCGCGCGACGCGGCGTTCTGGGGCGAGGACGAGCTCGCGCCGGCGCGCGGCGAGGTGCGGCTCACGCGCGTCCGCCCGGGCGCCGCCGCGACGCCCGCACGCACGTGGGACGTCGCGCCCGCCCGCGCCCCCGCGACCGCGCTCGCCGTCAGCCCGGGGCTGCGCCACGTCGCGTGGGCGGCCGCCGGCGACGTGCACGTCGCGCCGCTGACGCCCGCCCGGGCGCGCTGAAGCCGCCGTCCGCGCCCCCGCCGCCCTCCGCCGCGCCCCGCTCACCGGCGTTGACACCCGGCGACCCGGCGTCTGACACTCCGCGCCCCCGGTGCGCCCCTCCACCCTCTCGCTCGTCTCCGTCGCCGCCGTGCTCGCGGGCTCCGGCGCGCTCCTCGCGCAGTCGCGGCCCGCCGCGGCGCTGATCCCCTTCGACGAGGTGCGACCCGGCATGCGGGGCTACGGGCTCACGGTGTTCCGCGGGACGCGCCCCGAGCGCTTCGAAGTCGAGGTCATCGACGTCGTCCACAACTTCCGCCCGCGGATGAACGCGATCCTCATCCGCCCGACGCACCCGACGCTCGAGCACGCGGGCACCGTCGCGGGCATGAGCGGCAGCCCCATCTACCTCGACGGCCGCCTCGCGGGGGCCTACGCCTACGGCTGGGAGTTCGGCCGCGACCCGGTGGCGGGGGTGACGCCCATCGACGCGATGCTCGCCGAGCTCCGGCGCCCGCGCCGCACGCCCGCGGGGCTGCTCCCAGGCTCGCAGATCCCCATCGAGATCCTCCAGGGCGGCGCCCGCGCCGAGGCCGCGCCCGCCCCGTGGGACGGACTCGCCCGCCGCGCCGCCGCGCAGCGCGCGCCGCTCCCCACGCAGTACGGCGCGCTGGTTCCCGTGGCGACGCCGCTCACCGTCGGCGGCATGGGCGACCGCGCGCTGCGCCACCTCGCCGAGGCGCTCGAGCCCTTCGGCGTCGTGCCCGTCCAGGCGGGAGGCGGCGGGTCGCGCACGCCCCCGGCCGACGCGCCGACGCGCTACGAGGACGGCGGCGCGGTGGCCATCCGATTGCTCCAGGGCGACGTGTCGGGCAACGCCACGGGCACCGTCACGCACGTGCAGGGCGACGAGCTCGTCGCCTTCGGCCACCCGATGATGGGGATGGGCGAGACGGCCATGCCCGCGGGCATCGCGCGGGTGATGTGGATCCTCGCGAGCGAGCGGCGCTCGATGAAGATCAGCGAGCCCGTCCGCGACCTCGGCGCGCTCGTGCAGGACCGGCCCTCCACCATCGTGGTCGACAACCGAACGGCCGCGCCCACCGTGCCCGTCCACGTCGCCGTCCGCGGCGTCGACGGCGCCCCCCACACCGAGTGGAACGTGCGGGTCGCGGGCCACCGGATGTTCGCCGCGCGCCTCGCGGGCTCGGTGCTCGAGACCGCGCTGGAGGAGACCGCGGGCGACGTGGGCGACGTCGCGTGGACGGTGCGGACGCGCGTCACGCTGCGGGGCCGCGCGCCCTTCGAGTTCGTCGAGCACGGGGCCAACGGGGCGGGCGTGCAGCTCGGGCTGGTCGCCTCCAACGACTTCATGTCGCGCGTGTCGGACAACGCCTTCGGGCCCATCCCCATCGACGCGGTCGACTACGCCGTCGACCTGCGCTGGGCCCGGGATTTCTCGTACATCCGGCACGTCACGCTCTCGCAGGCCGAGGCCGACCCGGGCGACACCGTCGAGCTGCGCGTCCAGCTCGCGCGCTACGGCGAGGCCCCCGAGACGCGCACCGTCCGGCTGCCCGTGCCGCGCGCGCTCGCCGGGCGCGACATGGAGATCGACGTCGCGAGCGGCGCCGAGACCTCCCCCGACGTCGCCGAGCCCGAGAGCCTCGACGACCTCGTGCGCAACCTCACCGCGCGGTACCCCGACGACGCCCTCGTGGTGACGGTGCGGCTGCCGGGGACGGGCGCGACCCTGCGCGGCCGCGTGCTCCACGACCTCCCGAACTCGGCCTTCGACGCGCTCCGCCCCGGCGTGAGCACCGACGGCGCAGACCCCCTGTGGAACGTGCAGCGCACGGTCGTTCCCGTGGGGCGGATCATCCTGGGGCGCGACCGCGTCCGCCTCCGTGTGCGTGAGGTTCGTCTGTGAGCGTTCGTCGGAAGCTGTTCGCGTTGGCGGGGGTGAGCGTGCTGGCGGGCGTCGCGCTGGTGGCGCGCCCCGGCGAGGCCGTGGTGACCCGCACCTTCACCCTCGACTCGCAGTCCGAGCTCTCCGCCGGCGCGCTCGACCGCGTCGCGGTCACCGCCGACGGCCAGGTGGTGCCCGGCTCCGACATCGCGCGGGTGGGCCTGCCCGACGCGGTGGGCTCCGTGTGGTCGATCCTCGACCTCGGCGACGGCGCCGCGCTCGTCGGCACCGGCGTCGACGGCCGCGTCTACCGCGTGCAGAACGGCGCCGCCACGCTCTACGCGCAGACCGACGCGCTCGTGGTCACCTCGCTCGCCCGCGGCGGCGACGGGTCGGTGTACGCCGCCACGCTCCCCGACGGGAAGCTCTACAAGCTCGTCGCCCCCGCCAACGGCCGCCCGCAGCCCCCGCGCCTCGTCGCCGAGCTGCCCGACACCCAGTACATCTGGGCCGTCGCGTGGGACGCCGCGCGCAACGCCCTGCTCTGCGCGACGGGCCCCGAGGGCAAGCTCTTCGCCGTCGACCCGCGCCTGCCCGCGGGCTCCAACGCGACGGTGGTGTTCGACAGCGACGAGCCGCACCTCTACTCGCTCGCGCTCGGGCGCGGCGAGGCGTACGTGGGCTCCGGCGGCGGGCACGCGGTGGTGTTCGCCGTCCGCGGCGGCGCGCAGGCGCGCGTGGTGGCGCGGCTCCAGGGCGACGAGGTGAAGGCCCTCGCGGTGGTCGGCGACGACGTCATCGCCGCGGCCAACGAGTTCTCCGAGCCGCCTTCCCCGCCGGGGCGCAGCGCGATCCAGGGCCGCCTCCCGTCGCCCGGCGGCGTGAGCGCGTCGCGCCCGCGGCCCGGCAAGGGCAGCGTCTACCGCATCCGCCCCACCGGCCTCGCCGAGCGCCTCTACAACAACCCCGACGCCCACGTCACCGCCCTCGAGTGGAACGACCCCCGCCGCGAGGTCTGGGCCGCCCTCGGCGCCGGCGGGCGCGTCGTCGCCATCGCGGAAGACCGCACCGCCCGCGTCGCCCTCGACGTCGACGAGGCCCAGGTGCTCGCCCTCGCGCTCACCGGCCGCAGCGCCCTCTTCGGCACCGGCGACGCCGGCGCGCTCTACCGCGTCACCGCCTCCGCCCCCGCCGGCGCCACGTGGAACAGCAAGGTCCTCGACGCGACGTCCCCCGCCCGCTGGGGCGCCGTGCGCTGGCGCGGCGCCGGCGCGCTCGACTGGGAGTCGCGCAGCGGCAACACCGACACGCCCGACAACACCTGGAGCGCGTGGCGCGCGCTCGACGCCGACGGCGTGATCCAGTCGCCCGCGTCGCGCTACGTCCAGGTGCGCGCGCGCTTCGGCCGCGCCGCCGACACCGCCCTCCGCGCCGTCACCGTCTACTACCTCCCCGAAAACCAGCGCGCCGTCGTCACCGACGTGACCGCCTCCGCGCCGGAGACCAAGGTGGGCGACGCGCGCGCCGCGACGGTGAAGGTCGGCTGGAAGGTCGACAACCCCGACGGCGACGCGCTCCGCTACCGCCTGCGCTTCCGCGGCGACACGGAGGCCACCTGGCGCCCGATCCTGCGCAACCAGGAGTGGCTCACCGAGAGCTCGTACACGTGGTCGGTCGACGGGCTGCCGGAGGGCTGGTACCGCGTCGAGGTCGAGGCCACCGACGAGGCCGCCAACCCCGCCGACGGCGCCACCACCGACCGCCGCGCGAGCGAGCCCGTGCTGGTCGACAACACCGCGCCCGCGGTCACCGTGCGCGTCGAGAACGGCCGGGCCCTCGGCGACGCGCGCGACAACGCGAGCGCGGTGGTGCGGGTGGAGGTGGCCTTCGACGGCGGCGAGTGGCGCCCGGCGCGCGGCGCCGACGGCCTCTTCGACGAGCGCGAGGAGGGCTTCACCGCGCCGCTGCCGGCGGGCATTGCCCCGGGCGAGCACGCGGTGACGGTGCGGGCCTACGACGAGGCCGGCAACGTCGGCGTCGGCAGCGCGCGCTTCCGGCGGTAGCTCACTTCGGCGCGACGAGCGCGCGGAGCACGGCTTCGAGCGTCGTGGGCCCGTGCACCGTGCGGTGCGTCCCCTCGAAGGCGACGTGGCCCGTCATCATCGCGCCCGTCATCTCGCGGTAGAGCTCGGCGAACTGCGCGGGCATCCCCATCCCGGTGAGCGTCGGCACCATCGCGTCGAGCGGGAAGGTCTGCGCCTTCACGGGCCGCCCGGTCAGCGTCGAGAGCGTCGCCGCGGCGTCGTCCATCGAGTAGTTCTTCGCGGCCGAGAGCTCGACGACGGTGGTCTTCGACGCGCCCTCGCGGAGGAGCTGCGCGGCGGTGCGGCCGATGTCCTGCGTGGCGATCATCGGGAAGGCGACGTCCGCCGGCGCGAAGGTCGGGAGGACCCCCTGCGCGAGCATCCCGAGCGAGCCCCCGAGGTTCTCCATGAAGTACGCCGCGCGGAGGAAGGTGCTCGCGGTGTTCGGGAGCGCCGCGAGGCCCTTCTCCACCGGGTGCAGCCCCGCGATCGGCCCCGTCCCCGACGGGTGCTGCGCGCCCACCGACGACAGGAGGACCACGTGCGGGACGGCCGAGCGCCGCACCGCCTCGACGATCGCCTCGCCCGTGGCCCTCTGGTACGCGCGGAAGTCGGGCGCGGCCATGTTCGGCGGGACGAGCAGGTAGGCGCCCTTCGCGCCGCGCAGCGCCTCGGTGAGCGCGTTCGCGTCGCCGAGGTCGGCCACCGCCACCTCCGCGCCGCGCGCCCTCCACGGCGCCCCCTTCGCCGCGTCACGGACCACCACCCGCACCTTCGCCCCCGCGTCGAGCAGCGCGTTGGCGGCCACCGAGCCCGTGTTCCCCGAGACGCCTGCGATCACGTAGTCCATCGTCGTTCTCCTGGTCTTGCGGCGCGTGTCCATCGCGCCGTCGAGGGAGAAGCTAAGGGCCCGCCGGTCATCTGTACAATGCATGGTTGTCATGTGCATCATGCACGGAGTGAATCTCCAGGGGCTCGACCTCAACCTCCTCCGCCTGCTCGACGCGCTGCTGGCCGAGCGCCACCTCACGCGCGCCGCGAAGCGCGTGGGCCTCTCGCAGCCCGCCATGAGCCACGGCCTCGCGCGCCTGCGGAAGCACCTCGGCGACCCCCTCTTCGTCCGCACGCGCCAGGGCCTCGAGCCCACCGACCGCGCCGCCCGCCTGGGCCCACCGCTCCGCGACGCGCTGGCCTCCATCGAGCGGGCGCTCGCGGGCGACACCTTCGACCCGGCCACCGCGCGGCGCACGTTCTCGCTCGCGACGGCCGACTACGGCGCCTTCGTGCTCCTGCCGCGCCTGCTCGAGCGCCTCGGCCGCCTCGCGCCCGGCGTCGACCTCTGGACCCGCACCATCGCCGACGACGCCGTCGCGCAGCTCGCCGCGGGCGAGGCCGACGCCACCCTCGCCGTCCCCACGCTGCGCGGCGGCGGCACCGTGATCCATTCGCGCGTGCTCTACGAGGAGCGCTTCGTCTGCGTGGTGCGCGAGGGGCACCCCAAAGTGAAGAAGCGCCTCGACCTCGACACCTGGGCGTCGCTCCCGCACGCCTTCGTCGCGCCCGGGGGCAAGCCCGGCGGCGTCGTCGACGATGTGCTCGCGCAGCACGGGAAGCAGCGCCGGGTGGCCTGCGCGGTGCCGCACTTCCTCCTGGCGCCGCACGTGGTGGCGAGCTCCGACCTGGTGCTCACGGTGGGGGCGCGGGTGGCTGAGGCCTTCGCGAAGGTGCTCCCGCTGCGCGTGGTGGAGGCGCCTGTCGCGCTGCCGGGCTTCCGCATGAGCCTCGCGTGGCACGAGCGGCAGCACCGCGACCCGGCGCAGCGGTGGTTCCGCGCGCAGGTGGCGGAGGCCGCGAAGGGCGCGTGAGGTGCCGCCGTCACCAGAGCGTGGTGACGGGGTACCGCTGGATGAGGGGGTCGGGCGTGAGCAGCGTCATGCCTTGCGCGAGCGCCTGGCAGATGAGGATCCGGTCGAACGGGTCCTTGTGCCAGTCGGGCAGACCGCTGACGCGCAGCGCGGCCTCCTCGTCGAGCGGGAGGGCCTCGATGCGGTGGGCGCGGCGCTGCGCGGGGACGAAGCGCGCCGGGGCTTCGGGCAGCGGCAGGCGGCCGAGCGCGTGCTTGACGGAGATCTCCCACGCGGACGCCGCGCTCAGGAAGACCTCGTTGGCCGGGTCGCGGAAGCACCGCCTCGCCGCCTCCGAGAGCTCGGGCGCGTCCGCGATGATCCAGAGGAACGCGCAGGTGTCGAGGAGGACCTTCACGTCTCGCCCGCGAACGCCGCGACGAACTCGTCCGGCAGCGGCTCGAAGAACGTCTTCGGCACGCTGAACGTCCCCTTCGCGCGCCCCACCGGGCGGGGCTTCTCCTCCGCGCGAGGGAGGGGGCGGATCTCCGCGATCGGCTCGTTGCGGCGGCACAGCACCACGACGTCCGTCTGCCCGCCCTCGAGCTTGTCGAGGTACTCCGACAGGTGGGCCTTCGCCTCGGCGACGTTCACGCGGATCATGGTCAGGTTGTAGGTCAAGTCGCCCCCCGGTGGCAAACCCCGCCCGCGCAGACCGCGCTTGAAATCCGCGGCGCGACGGCCTACGCCCACGCCATGAGCCCCCCCTACGAGCGCGAGCTCGGCGTCGCCCTCGCCGCCGCCCGCGAGGCCGCGTCCCTCATCGCCGCGGTGTACGCCACGGACTTCGCCGTCGACTGGAAGGGCGTCGGCGACCCCGTCACCGAGGCCGACCGTCGCGCCAACGACCGCATCCTCGAGCGCCTCGCGGCCGCCTTCCCCGACGACCCCGTGTGCGCCGAGGAGTCGTCGCTCGAAGACTCCGCGCGCGCCGCGGCGCGGGGCGGGCGCTGCTGGTTCGTCGACCCGCTCGACGGCACCAGGGAGTTCGTGAGCCGCAACGGGGAGTTCTGCGTGATGGTGGGGCTCGCGGTGGAGGGCCGCGCCGCGCTCGGCGTGCTCGTCGCCCCCGCGTGGGGCCGCACCTTCGTCGGCGTGGTGGGTGACGGGGCCTGGGAGCTCACCGCCGACGGCACGCGCCGCCCCCTCTGCGCGCCCGTCCGCCACGAGGCCGCGGGCGCGACACTGATGACCTCGCGCTCGCACCCGCACCCGCGCGTCACGGCCGTCGCCGAGCGCCTCGCGCTGCGCCCGCGGGTCTGCGGGAGCGTCGGGCTCAAGGTGGCCTCCGTCGCCGCGGGCGAGGCCGACGCGTACGTCCACCTCGGCGCGGGCCCGAAGCTCTGGGACGGCTGCGCGCCCGAGGCGATCGCGCGCGCCGCGGGGGCGGCGGTGACCGACGAGTCCGGCGCCGCGATCCGCTACGACACCGCGCACCTGCCGCTCGACCGGGGCATCGTCGTCGCCGCCCCGCCGCTCGACGCCGCACTGCGCGCCGCCCTCGCGGGGTGAAGCCCGCGCCCGACGCGTGACGACCGCGCCACGGGGCGTTGCAGCGGTGTCTCGCCCCGAAGACACGCAAAAGCCACAAAAAGAAGGCTGTTTCGTGGCGGCACGGGCCCTGCTCACGGCTCGCGCGTCCTCGGCGCACGTCGCGCCGACGCGCTCCCAGGATCGACCCGCCGTGCGTACCCGCCCCTCCGCTGCCCTCCCCTTCGTCACCGCGCTCACCGCCGCCGGCTGCTTCGGCGAGCCGCCCGCCGACGACGTCGGCAGCGCCCTCGCCGAGGTGCAGTCCGTCCCCGCGGGCGTCGGCTGCCTCCGCGTCGTCTACCGCGCGCCCAACGCGACCGCCGACACCACGCGCAACTTCGCCGTGGCCCCCGGCGCGGCGGCGAGCTTCGACCTCGGCTACCTCGCCGCGGGCGCGTACGCCTTCCGCTCGAGCGCCTTCAACGTCGCCTGCGGGAGCGTCGCCGCGGGCACCGTCGCGACGTGGGTGGGCGAGGCCGTGAGCGCGACCATCACCCCGGGGGTGCTCACGCGCCTGGCGCTCACGCTGCGCCCCAACGTCACCACGCCCGGCACGGTGGATTTCGTCCAGCCGGTGCGCGCCATCTTCTCAGGGCCAGAGAGCTACGCCACGTACGCGCTCATGCAGGACGGCTCCGTCCGCGCGTGGGGCCTCAACGATCAAGGGCAGCTCGGCGACGGGACCACCGCCAACGCGCGCGCCCCCCGCACGATCGCTGGCCTCGTCAACGCCACGCAGGTGGCCGCGGGGCAGCGCTACGCCTGCGCCACGACCGCCAACGGACTGGCCTGCTGGGGCAACTTCGGCGGGCTCCTCGCGGACGACGGCTCGGGCACCTCCCTCGTGCCGCGCACCAACTTCGACGTCGAGCCGATCGCCATCGCGACGGGGAGGCAGACGATGTGCGGCAACTTCGGCTCGGATTGGCACTGCTGGACGACCGTCGCCAACATCAACACCAGCGTGACCTTCGAAGCGCAGGGCGTCGTGCTGACGTCCACGTCCTTCCCCAGCGACCGCGCCGCCAACGACGCGCTCGTGCTGGACCCGAACGCGTACCTCAAGGTCTACGCGACCCTGGGCGACGGCCTCTGGTCGGTGCCGCTCGGGCAGTGCACCGCGGTGGCGGCGGCTCAAGAGAGCTACTGCGCCGTCGTCGCGGGGGGCAACGTGTACTGCGCCGGGTCGGCCCTCATGGGCGAGGCCGGCAACGGGAGCAGCGGCGTGACGCCGCTCAACGCGCCGACCCGCGCCGCGATCACGCAGGTCACCGCGATCACCGCGGGCGCGTTTCACTTCTGCGCCTTGCGCCGCGACCGCACCGTCTCCTGCTGGGGGATGAACCACGGCGGCCAGGTCGGCGCCGACGTGTACGGCGCCACGGTGGCCACCCCCGCGACGGTGCCCCTCTCGGACGTCGTCCAGGTCGCCGCGGGGGCCTATCACACCTGCGCCCTCAAGGCCGATGGGACGGTGTGGTGTTGGGGGCGCAACGAGTACGGCCAGCTCGGCGACGGCACCAACGTCGCCCGCTTCGCACCCGTGCGCGTGCAGCTCTGACGCGCGCCGCGCCCCCTCAGGGCATGCAAACCCCGCCGACGCAGCGGCGGCCGGCGGGGCACGCGGCGCCGCAGAACCCGCAGTGCGACGTGTCGGTGTTGAGGTCGGCGCAGACCGACCCGCAGAGGATCCGGGGCGCAGCGCACGGCGAGCCGCACACGCCAGCCGTGCAAGCCATCCCGGGCGCGCACGAGACCCCGCAGGCGCCGCAGTTCGTGGCGTCGGTGTTGGCGTCGACGCACCGGCCCGAGCACAGGACGAACGGGCGCGCGCAGGGCCGGATGCACGCCCCCGCCATGCAGGGGACGTCCGCGACGCAGGCGGTCCCGCACGAGCCGCAGTTGAGGCCGTCGGTGTTGAGGTCGACGCAGGCAGCGCCGCAGCGGGTCCGCGGCGGCGCGCAGACGTCGGGCGCGTCGGGCGCGCTCGCGTCGGGCGCGGTCGCGTCGGGCGCAGTCGCATCAGGCGGGCTCGCGTCGGGCGCGGAGGCATCCGGTGCGGTCGCGTCGGGGGTGCGTGCGTCGAGCGGGTTCGTGTCGGGCGCAGTCACGTCAGGCGCAGTCACGTCAGGGGCAGCCGCGTCGGGCGCAGCCGCGTCAGGGGCCGCCGCGTCGGGCACAGCCGCGTCGGGCACAGCCGCGTCGGGCGGCGCGGGCTCGGCCGCGGGGACGTACTCCGAGAAGTGCGTCGTCCGCACGGTGATCACGCGCCGCGCGGCGTCGAAGCTCGCGCCCTCGACCCGCGCCCAGGCGTCCGCCGTCGTTGGCCGGGTGTACACCGCCGACGCGAGGGCGGTCGTCGGCAGCGTGATCGTCACGGCCGCCGCGAAGCGCTGCCCGCTCGGCGCAAAGTCCACCACCGCCCCCGCGCTCGTGGCTCCGTCGGGCAGCGCGGCCGCGGCGTCGCCCGCGCGGAGGCTGATGCGGACGTCGGCGGCGAGGGCCCCCGCGGGCACCTCCACCGACGCGCCGTTCGAGAGGGACACGCGGCCTCCGGCGCGGCCGATCGTGGCGACGCCGTCCGTCGGCGCGGGCGCGACCGGCGGGTCGTCGGCGCAGGCCGCCGCGGTCAGCATGATGATCGTCGCGGCACGACAGACGCTCTGGGGACTCCTCATGGTTCGCTCCTTGTGACCCGAGCGCAGACGTCGCCCCCACGTCCCCGGCGGCAGGCCAGGGACGACTCGGCGCGTCCTCGGTGACCCCGATTGCGCGACCGCGCGGCGACTTCTCACCGAATCGACGTCGCCCGCTACGGCACGCACACGCCGCCCACGCAGCGGCGGCCGGCGGGGCAGGCGGCGCCGCAGAACCCGCAGTGCGAAGGGTCGGTGGCGAGGTCGACGCAGGTCACGCCGCACATGACCATCGGGGTGCTGCAGCGCACGCCGCACGCGCCCGACGTGCAGGGGGAGCCGGCGGGGCAGGCGAGCCCGCACGCGCCGCAGTGGGCGTCGTCGGCGTTGAGGTCGACGCACACGGCCCCGCAGCGCGTCCATCCGGCCGGACACCCGGGCATCGCTGCATCGGATGCGTCGGCCACGGCATCTACGGCGTCGAGCGCGGCGTCCGCGACGTCGCTTGCCCCGTCAGTCACCGCGTCCATGGCATCGAGCGCGGCGTCGACGACGTCGGGCGCGTCGCCCACGTCCGTGGCGTCGGGTGCGAGGTCGCGCGGCGTCGCGACGTCCTCCGAGAACGCGTCCACGGCGACGTCGGGCGCGTCGACGCCCTCGTCGGGCGACGCGTCGGCAACGTCGGCCGCGTCGAGCGTGGGCGCGTCGCCCCCGTCGGACGCGTCGCCGCGCGCGAACTCGATCGCGCCCAGGTCGATCCGCACGCAGGCCGCGCCGAAGAGAACCGCCGTCAGGAGTCCGTGGCGCACGCGTTGGGTCATCGGGCGCCGCGCACCGCGTCGTCGACCTGCGCGGCGAGCACGCTCCCGGGGTGGCGACGGTGGAACCGCTCGGCCAGTCGCCCGGCGCCCGCGGGGTCGTGGCCGAGCACCGCCGCGCGGACCTCCAGCACGTCCATCTCCGCGTCGAGCCGTCGGTGCGACAGGTGTCGGTACCGCCGCACCACGCGCTGCGCGCCGGCCGCGTCGCCGCGTGCGAGGGTCGCGCGGGCTTCGTCGACGAGCGCGACCTCCGCGGCGAGGTCGTCCTCCGGCGCGCGGGCGTGGGGGCGTGGGGACGCCGCGTCGGCGGGCGCGGCGGAGGCATCGGTGTCGTGCAACGCCTCGCGCGGCGCCGCGGGAGCGACGGGTGGCGCGGGCGATGCGGGCGCCACGCGCGGTGCCGCTGCGGGGACGGTGCGCGGCGCGGGGACGCGCGTGCCCGACCAGAGCGCGACCGTGACGCCGGCGGCGACCGCGAGCGCGGCGCCGACCGCGGCGACGGACTTGACCGCGAGCGACGACGCGGGCGCCGCGGCTGCGGGCGGGTTGCCAGGGCCGGGCGCGGCGACCGTTCGAAGCACCCGTTCGTACACGGCCGCCCGCGCCGCGTCGGGCGGGGGCGGAGCCTCGCGCGCGGCGTCGAAGAGCGCGCGGGCCTCGGGCGGCAGCGGCGGGAGGTCGTCGCTCATCGCGCACCTCGCAGCGCGTGGCGGCGCATCGCGGCGACGAACTCCTCGCGCGCGGCGCGCAGCCGGGAGTAGAGCGTCTTCACCGGGACGTCGAGCGCCTCGGAGAGCGCGGCCATCGGGAGCCCCTCCAGCTCGTGCCCGACCAGCACCGCGCGGTGCTCGGGCGAGAGGCCCTGCAGGATCGTGTGGACCAGCGCGCGCCGCTCGCGCTCGATCATCCGCTCGTCGGGCGCGGGGGCGTCGCCCTGGAGGGTGTCGGGCTCACGGTCGGCGCGGCCCGCCTCGCGCAGCCGACGGCGGTGCGAGGCCTGCGCCCGGAAGGCGATGCCGAAGAGCCACGGGCGCAGCGGCCGCGAGGGGTCGTAGGTGGAGAAGCGCCGGTACACCACCACGAACACGTCGTGAACCACGTCGGGCAGGTCGCGCTCGGCGACGCCGAGGCGGCGGACGACGTTCCAGACGAAGTCGAACTCGCGCTGGTAGAGCGCGCGGAACGCCTCCGCGTCGACCGTCGGGTCGGGGGCTTCGTCCTCGGCGCGCAGGAGCGACGTCAACACGGCCCACCCCATTGCCGGGTCGCGGCCCCGATTCTCACGCAATCGACGGAGGGCATCACGGGAGCGCGACGCGGACCCCGGCGCCGCCGTGGAGGAGGTACCCCGCGGGCGTCCAGACGCTCTGGTCTTCGCGCGCGACCGTGAGGTGGAGCTCGGGGCGGACGGCCATCCACGACGCGTCGAGCGCGACGTAGGGCGCGACCGGCCCGAGCGAGAACGGCAGCGTCCACACCGCCCGCGCGCCGAGCGCGAGCAGCGCCCCGACGTTGGTCTGCGGGTCGGGGTACCCCTCGCCCCACCCGACGAAAGCCCCGACCTGCACGGACCCGCAGAGCTCGACGGGGCGGAGGTCGACGCACGGCATGAGCGCGACGCCCACGGGGACGCCGTGCACGGTCACCTGCGCCTGGCCGCCCGCCGAACGGACCACCAGCGCCTGGCTCCCGCTCAACGAGCCCCAGAGGTACCCCGCGAGCACGAGGCGCCCGCGGCGCCAGCCGAGCCCCAGCGCGAGGCGCGCCTGCACCTGCGCGGCCGCGTCCTCGCCGGGGACGGCGCCGAGCAGCGCGCCGACTTCGAACCGAACGTCCAACGCCCCGCGGCGCGTGCGCGGCGGCGCGGCGGGCGGTGGTGGCGGCGGCAGGGCAGGGGGCGGAGGCGGCGGTGTTGCCGCCGTTGGTGGTGGCGCTTGCGGAGGCGGTGGCGGCGCTTGCGGAGGCGGTGCGGGTGTTTCTTCGGGCGGGGCCGCGCGCGTGAGGCTCCGCGGGTCGATGAGCACGCAGAGCGAGACGGCGAGCGCGTCGACGAGCACGGCGCAGTCGCCGTGGGTCGTGCGGATCTGTCGCGGGCGTCCGCCGCGCAGCCCCTCGACCGCGAGCGACGCGCGCAGCCCGCGGCGGGCGCGCCGGATGGTGGCCGTGACCGCCGCCGCCGCGCCTTCGTCGAAGGGGTCGTACCCGAGGCGGCGCGTCACGGCCCGGCGGAGGGCGACGTCGTCGGGGCACGCGGCGTCCGCGGCGGCCTCGTAGCGCAGCCGCACGCGCGTCGACTGGGCGCACGACGGGCCCGCATGGAGCGCCCCGCAGGCCGCGCCGACGAGCACCGTGACGATCGAACCGACGCGCACGCGGACGACAGATACCGCGACCCTCGCGCGCGTGTCCACGGGGCGCGGCGCGGCGTTTCTTTGGCGGGCGCGCGCGGGCGGTGGAGAATCGCCGCCGATGAGCCGGAGACTCCGCACGACGCTGCGCAACGAGGCCGAGGGGGTGACGTGGGCGGTGTCCCCGCAGGGGGCGCAGAGCCGCGTCGAGATCGCGTTCGACGACGACCCGGAGCCCGTCACGCGGACGATCCCGCGGGCCGAGCAGGACGCGCTCATCGCCGCGCAGCTCGCGGGCGGCTTCGTGCGCGTGCCGCCGTGGGAGCCGACGCCGGAGTGGGTGCGGGACGCCCCCGACGCCGAGCTGTGGGCCGAGGTGCTCGACGGCTGGCTCATGGCGACCCTGCTGGAGTGGCGGAGGGTGGAGGCGGCGCCGCCGGCCGTCCGCGCGTGGCTCACGCTCGACGGGCTCGCCGGGCAGTGCTCACGCAACGGCCTCGCGATGTACTTCATGGACTGCGACCCGGCCCTCGTCGCCCACACCCCGGAGGCCGCCCGCGCGCTCGGGCTGGAGGCGCTCGCGGCGCAGTTCGAGGCCGTCGCGAAGGGGACCACGCGGACGCCGGGGCGCGTGAAGCTGGGCAGCCCGAAGGCCGCGAAGGCGCTGGAGACGTTCGCGACGATGGAGCTGCCGGCGCTGCTGATGGCGTGGGTGCGGCGGCACGCGGAGGCGTTCGTGCCGGTGCCGCCCGATGCTTCCGCGGGGTGAAGGGGCGCTACGCCGACGCCGCGCTGCGCGTCGTGCTCGCGGGCTGAGCGAGCAGCGCCGCGAGGCAGGGTCGGATCACCGCGCGGACGCCCTCGTCGAGCGCGCGGTCGACCTGCGGCGCGGTGAGGCGGCCGTGGGCGTTCCACGCGGCGGGGTCGACGTCGGCGGGCTCGCGGCGCGGACGGGGGAGGGGGCCGCCGAGAGCAGATGCGAAGGCCCGCGCGGCGGCCGGGCGGAGGTCGGGCCGCGACCCGAGCGCCCAGGCCGCGAAGCGCCACGCGAGGGCGGCGTGGCGGGACTCGTCCGCGGCGATCACCGCGAGGGCTTCGCGCGCCGCCGGGTCGGTCGCCCGCTCGCGCTGCGCGTCCGCCAGGAACGCCGAGAGCGTCTCGCCCACGCACCCCTCGGCGATCACCGCGTCGAGGAGATCCTCCAGCGAGCCCGCGAGCGCGAAGCCGGAGAGGTCCAGCGGGGCGGGGCCGAGGTCGCCGGCGCCGTGGCGGGCGGCGAGGGCGAAGCACCGGCGCGCGTGGTCGACCTCGTCGAGCCCCGCGCGCTGCGCGTCGGCGACGAGCTCGGGCGGCGCCCCCTGCGCGACGAGCTCCAGCGTGAAGCGCGCGAACGACGCGATCGACGCGTGCTCGAGCCGCGCGTCTTCGCGCCACGCCGCCGCGAGCGCCGCGCGCGTGGCCGGGTCGACCGACGACGTCCCCGGCGACGCCGCGCCCCAGTCGCGTCGCGCCTCCACCCCCGCGACCCGCGCCGCCCCGCCGACGCGCAGCGGGCGCCCGCAGCACGCCTGGGTGCAGAAGGTGTAACAGCACGCCCCGCCCTCCTCGCGCAGCGCCGACGCGGTGTTGCAGCAGTCGTTCGACACGACCTCGGGCCGCGCGCACCCGCTCGGGCGCACGGCCCCGTCGGGCACCGGCAGCCCCCCGTCGGGCACCGTCACCTTGCCCGGCGGGAACATCACATTGCGCACCGAGTCCGCGGGGCTCAGGCAGCGCGTCGAGGGCATCACCGGGCACGTCTGCGGGACGTCGGGCGCGGTGATCACGTCCGCGGGCGCGTCCGGGACAGCGGCGTCCGGCGGGGCCGCGTCCGGCAGGGCCGCGACGTCGGGCGTGACGGCCGCGTCACTGGCGCCGGTCGTGCTGGCACACGCGGGCAGGAGGCCCATCGTCGCGAGGGCGGTCAGGAGGCTCGTGCGGAGACGGGTGGAGGGGCGCATGAGAGACCTTTCAGCCCGGCGTGCGGGTGCCGGCGGGGACGGAGCGCGAGCGGTCGACGTACACACGGCCCAGGCAGAGGGCGATCGGGTGGTTGATCAGCGAGCGCGTCGCCGGGCCGCGGAGCCGCGTGCCGTCGTCGTCGAAGGTGGAGCCGTGGCACGGGCACACGGTGGAGGCGCCGGTTCCCACCTCGACGACGCAGCCGAAGTGCGGGCACACCGCCGAGAAGGCGTAGACGCCGCGGGCGTCGCGCGCGACCACCACGCGCAGGTCGGGGTCGACCACGCCGCCGCGCGCGGGCACGGAAGCGACCGGGAGCGACGCGAGGTAGCGGTCGGTGAGGCCGCACGGCGGCGGCGCGTCCGGGGCCGCGTCGAGCGATGCGTCGGGTGCCGCGTCGGGGCGTGCGTCGGGCGCCGCGTCGGGGCGGGCGTCGGGGGGCGCGTCCGGCGCGAGGTCCGCGCGCGCGTCGAGGGGCGCGTCGGGCGTAGAGGCTCCATCGCGTGGGCGATCGGGCGCGACGTCGGGGGGCGCCGTGTCGAGGGGCGCTGCGTCGGGCGCGGCGTCGGGGCCGGCGTCGTCACCCGCGTCGCCAGCGTCGGGGCCCACGTCGTCGCCCACGTCGCCAGCGTCGGGGCCCGCGGCCGTCACGTCCGCGCAGGCGCCGAGGAGCGTGCCCGCGGCGACGGTGAGGAGCTCGCGTCGTGTCACGTCGCGCATGTCAGTGCACGCGCGATTGGAAGCGGCGCCCGCGCCTGCGTCAATCGAATAGATCGGCGCGGGGCGCGCCGTTGCCCCGCCGCTCACCGCGATGGTACGGAGCGCGCGTGACGACGCCCCGCCTGCACCTGCTCTCGGTCGCCCTGCTCGCCGTCGCACAGGCGGGGTGCCCCAAGGCCGCGCCCGCCTGCTTCGACATCACGGCCACGGCGAACAGCGCGTCGACGCGGGCGCTGTTCGCGTCGCGGCGATGCCAGGGCGGGGGCGTGACGTGGGGCGCGATCGTGCTCGTGCTGGCGCGCCGCCTGGGGCCCTTCACGGAGGTGCAGAGCCCCGGCCCCGGGTGGATCGGCAGCGTCTACGCCACGCGCGGCGGGGCGCGTTTCTCGGTCGACGAGGAGGGCGACGCGGCGCGCGTGTGCGCCGACGACGCGGGGCTGCTCGCGCGCCTGCGCGGGTCGTACGAGGGCGTCAACCGCGACCCCGTCTCGCTGCGTGGCGCCATGCGCGAGGCGCCCGCCGACGCGCTGGAGTGCGGCGAGGCCGACGGCACGCCCGCGCTGCGGTGACGCCCGTCACGTGGTTGATCGTGGGGGACGCGCGTTGGGTCGCCCTCCTCGGGTGACGCGCGGGGTGTATCCTCGCGGCCCCTCGCGATGAACAACACCGACCAGATCGCCAACTGGAACGAGCGCTCAGGCCCCCGCTGGGTCGCCATGCAGCGCCTCCTCGACGCCCAGCTCGCCCCCTTCGGCGACGCCGCCCTCGCGCGCCTGCCGCTCGCCGCGGGGATGCGCGTTCTCGACGTCGGGTGCGGCTGCGGCGACACCACCCTCCGTCTCGCCGACGCCGTGGGCCCCGCGGGGCTCGCGCTCGGGGTCGACGTCTCCGCCCCGATGCTCGCCCGCGCCCGCGAGCGTTCGGCCGGCCGCGCGGACGTCGCCTTCGTCGAGGCCGACGCGCAGACGCACGCGTTCGACGGCCGCTTCGACGCGCTCTACTCGCGCTTCGGGGTGATGTTCTTCGACGACCCGGCGGCGGCGTTCGCGCGGCTCCACGCGGCCCTCGCGCCCGGCGCGCCGGTGGCCTTCGTCGCGTGGCGCGCCGCCGAGCTCAACCCGTGGATGACCGTCCCCCTCGCCGCCGTCGCGCCGCTGCTCGACGCGCCGCCGTCGACGTCGCCGCCCGGCGCGCCGGGGCCCTTCGGCTTCGCCGACGACGTCCGCGTGCGCGCGATCCTGTCGGGCGCGGGCTTCCGCGACGTCGCGGCCGAGGCGATCGATGTTCCGATGCGCGTGGGCGGCGGCGACCCCGACGACGCGCTGGAGGTGTCGCTCCAGGTCGGGCCGTGCGGGCAGGTCGCGCGCGAGAACCCGCACCTCGTCCCGCGCGTCCGCGAGGCAGTGCGCGAGGCGCTGCGGGCTCACCTGCGCGACGGCGGCGTCACGCTCGACAGCGCCGCGTGGGTCTTCACCGCCCGCGCGGGGTAGGCGGGGCCGCGCGAAGACTATGGCGCCATAGCCTTCAGCCCCGCTGGAACGCTCGGACGAAGTTGTAGCCAAAAGTTGACATTTCCTCGACGCGGCGTAGACTGTCGTCCTGAGGCCGACAGTCTAAGCCGCGGGGCGGGGGGCAAGATCTTTGGGAGTCAACGTCGTCCGAGACCTGCTGCACCGACTGGCGATGGAGCGGCGCCATGTGGTCTCCGACTGGCGCGCCATGATCCTGCTCCAACGGGCGGTGCGCGAGGCGGGGCCGACCTCACGCCCGCAGCCCCCCAGGACGGTGGCCGACGCGAAGCGGATGCTCGACCGGATGGTGAACGCCGGTGATCTGCGGCCCTTGGAGGGGGTCGGCGGCGTGTACGAGGTGATCGTCCCCTACGCCGACGTCGGCGGCGTCGGCGAACTCGAGGTGCTGATGGAGACGCAGCCGTGCGTGGCGGCGAGCCACCACACCGCGATGGTCTTCCACGACCTCACGGACGACCAACCCAAGGTGGTCCACGCGACGGTGCCGACGGGGCGCGGCGACTTCGGGGTACCGCCCGGGACGTCGCCCGACGACTGGGCCGACCTCCCGCGGGCGCCGGCCCGCTTCCCTGCGGAGATCCTCGGGCGGCCGGTGCGATGGCATCGCGTGCAACCCGAGCGCTTCGGGGGCGTCGGGGAGTACGCGCCCGAGGGGTGGTCGCTGCGAGTCACGACCCCCGAGCGCACGCTCGTGGACGGCCTCATCGACCCCGACGCCTGCGGCGGCATCGGCGCGGTGCTGCGCGGCTGGGCGAAATCGCGCGACCTGCTCGACCTCCCCGCGATCGTGCGGGTCGTCGACCAGCTCGACGTCGGCGTCCTGCGGCAGCGCGCGGGCTTCGTGCTGGAGGCCCTCGGGCTCACGCACGAGGCGCTCGAGCGGTGGCGCGCGGGCGCGAAGCGCGGCGGGTCCAGCCGACTGTGCGCGAGCGCCCCCTACGCGCCGACCTACGACGAGCGGTGGAGCCTGTCCCTCAACGCCCCCGTCGACTTCCTCCGCAGGGGTGAGCCATGAACGAGAAGTACCCGCGCGCCTTCCTCGACATCGGCGGGTGGGCGAAGGCGAACAAGGTCACGGTGCAGGAGGCGCGGGCGCGCTTCGCGCAGTACGGCATCCTGCGGGCGGTGTCGGACTCGCGCCAGTTGAGCGCGACGCTGGTGCTCAAGGGCGGCAACGCGCTCGACTTCGTGTGGTCGCCCAACCGGAGCACGAAGGACCTCGACTTCACCTCGACCGACCCGCTGGAGGGCGACGAACTGAAGACTCTCCTGCAGGAGAGCCTCGCCGCGACGGGCCGGAAGCTCGGCACGCTCTACCGCGTCCACAGCGTGAAGCGACAGCCGCCCGCGCCCGACGCCACCTTCGTCACCTACGCGGTCTCCGTCGGCTACGCGCTCACCGACGAGGCCCCGCTGCGGAAGCGGCTCGAAGGCGGGCAGACCAGCCCGCTGGTGATCCCTCTGGACGTGAGCCTCAACGAGGTGGTGTGCGAGGACGAGCCGGTCGACACCGCGGGCGTCCACAAGCTGCGCGTGAGCTCGCGCGAGGACATCGTCGCGGAGAAGCTGCGCTCGTTGCTCCAGCAGCCCGTGCGCAACCGCTACCGCCGCCAGGACCTCCTCGACATCGCGGTCACCCGCCGGCAGCGCCCGCTCGACGCGGACAAGGTCGCGGACTTCCTCCGCCGCAAGTCCGCCGCACGGGGCATCGTCGTCTCCCGCACGGCGTTTCGCGACCCCGAGGTGAAGCGCCGCGCGGCCCAGGACTACGACGGGCTCGCGAGCACCACGCGGACGCTCTTCGTCGCCTTCGACGACGCCTGGAGCGAACTCCTGGCGCTGGTCGATGAGCTCCCCATCGACCCGTGAGGGGGCTCCCCCCGAAGACTATGGCGCCATAGCCTTCCGCCCCACCGGGACGCCCTGTCCGGCGCCGCGACACCGCCCCCGCGCGCTCCCTCTGCTCCTCCGCGCGCCGCGGGCGTAGCGTTGCGTTTCATGACGAAGCCGCAGGCCCCCGCCGCCTCCGCCGAGCTCGCCCGCCGCGCCCCCGACAGCCTCGACGCCGCCCAGCGGCGCGTGCTCGCCGAGGTGCTCCGCCGCGCGGAGGAGACCCGCGACGTGATGGAGGACGCGCTCGTTTCCTACGGGCGCTGGCTGCTGGTCCACGTGTTCGACGACGACGCGTCGGCGGCGCTGGAGGGGCGGCGCGACAGCCCCCTGTGGCGCGAGCTCCTGTCCCGCGCGGGCGGGCCCACGCTGCGGCTGAGCGAGCGGCTGCTCTACGTGGCGCTCCACATCGCGGCGCACGACAAGCGGATCACCGACGAGGCGTGGCGCAACCTGGAGCCCGGGCGCAAGGAGCTGCTCCTCCCGCTCGGCGACGAGGCCGCGATGCGCAAGGCCGCGCAGCACGTGACCGCGATGAAGCTCACGCAGCGGGCGACGCGGGCCTACGTCGCGGGCGTGCTCGAGGCGCAGGGGCGCGGGCGCGAGGTTCGCCTCACCCCGGCGCGGGTGGCGGCGCAGGTGCGCGGCTTCCGTGAGCGGGTGGCGAAGGGCGCCTGGCAGCGGCGGGCGGTGACCGTGGTGAAGGGCGGCAGCGACGACGAGCGGGCGGCGGTGCGCGGCGAGCTGGAGGCCCTGCGCGACTGGGCCGACGGGCTGCTCGCGAAGCTGCCGGGCTGACGGGCGCCGCGCCCCGCCGTAGACCCGCCCCCGGCGGCGGTGCTACCGACGGCGCCGTGAACGACCCGCCGCCCGACCTCGGCGCCCGCCGCGCCCGCACGATCCACGAGCTCGACGGCGCCGTCGCGAGCTTCGAACTCACCGTCATCAGCATCGTCCAGGGGATGGCGCTGTCGTTCCTCGTCGAGGGCGCGCGGTCGGTGTTCGTGGAGGGGCGGCTCGCGCCGGTGCCCTACCTTCTGGCGGGGATCTTCATCGCGTGCGGCCTCTGGACGCGCGCGGTGCTCCACGCCTTCACCGTCATCCGGTGGCCGCTCGACCTCGAGCACAACTTCCTCTACTTCCTCGCCGCCATGCTGGAGGCCGCGCTCTTCTCCCAGGCCGGCCGGCCCGAGCGCTGGTACCCCGTCGGCGCCGCGATGGTGCTCCTCTTCTGGGGGATGTTCGTGCGCGAGCGGCGGATGTACCGGGCGCGCCGCCGCGATGTTGCGGGCCCCGCCGGGGCCGCGCTCCTCGACGCCCTCGAGCGCGAGCACGAGCTCAACATCCGCGCGTTCATGCCCGCCACCGTCGCCGCGTGGGTCGCCGCGACGGCGCTGGTCTTCGCCGCGCCCGGGGTCTTCCTCGTCGGGGGCTGGCACGTCGCGCTCGGCGCCCTCCAGGCGCTCGGCTTCGCGGGCTACCTCGCCCACGTGGCGCGCTTCTACCACCGCGTCATCGACCGCGTCGTCGAAGCGCGCGCCGAGGGGTCGGTGCATGCGGGGTAGCATCGCGCGATGGACCGGCTCCCCCTGCGCGCCCGCCGCGCGACGACGCTCGGCGAGGCGACGCTCGCCCTGGCCCGGACGCGCTGCGTCCTCTTCGCCCACGACGGCACCGACACGCTCTGGATCGGCACCGAGCGGGGCGTCTTCGGCTTCGCGGTTCCGACGGGCGCACCGCGCGGCGCCAACCCCACCCTCGACTGCCGCGCCATCGCCGCCGAGGGCGACACCCTGCTGCTCGTGGGCCAGAAGAACGTCGGCACCCTCGACGCGCGGACCGGCGCCCGCGGGCCCGCGATCGAAAGCGGGCTCAACCAGTGGAGCCCCCACGCGGCCCTCGGGTCCCCCGCGCGCGTGCTGTACGGGCAGGCGTACCTGCGGTGGTGGGAGAAGGGGCGCGTGCGCAAGCTGTTCGAGCCGTCGCCCGCGAAGCGCTGGACGGTGTCGCCCGGGGGCGTCGTCGCCGCGGGGGTCACGCGCAAGAAGACCGCGGCGCTGGTCGACCTCGCGACGCGCGTCGAGCTGCCGGCGCCGGGCGTCGCGAAGGTGTCGGTCGCCCACGCGCTCGACGACGGCGCGGTGCTCCTCGCGACGGGCGACGGGGCGCTCGTGCTGTGGGACCTCGCCGCGGCGCGCGAGGCCCGGCGGTGGCGATTCAAGCGGCCCGTGATCGCCCTCGCTTCGACGCGTGACGGGCGCACCATCGCGGCCGTCACCGACGACGCGCTGTGGGTGATCGACCGCGCGGGAGGCGTGCGAGAGCTCGCGCGGGGGCGCTTCCTCGCCGGGGTCGCGCTGGTCGAGGGCGCGCGGTGGGTGGCGGCGCGGGTGGGCGCGTGCGCGGCCCAGGTGTTCGACGGACGCAGCGGTGAGGCGCTGTGCGGCGGCTCGCTCGCCGAGGGGCCGATCGCGGCGGTGCGGTGGCCGCTGGGGGAGCGCGTCGCGGTGCAGGCCGAGGGCGACCCCGTCGTTCGGGTGTGGGACGTCGCGGCGGGCGAGCACACCGCCGTCGACCTCGGCGCCGCGCACCGGCACACCGAGCTCTCCCCCGACGGCGCGCGCCTCGCGGTGCTGCGTGACGGCGGCGTGCAGGTGGTGGAGGTCGCCTCCGGGGCGGTCGCCTTCGAGCACGACTTCGCGCGGCTCACGCACCTCGCCTGGGCGCCCGACGGGGACTCGCTCGTGGTCGGCGGCGGCGGCGACGCGACGCCGTCGTGGGTCGCACGCTGGCCGCTCGGGCGCGCCGTCGCGTGGCGCCACCAGGAGGCGACCCGCCGCACCCACGTGAGCGGCTCGTTCGTGTGGCTGGAGGGGCTCTGGGTGCGCGGCGGCGACGTGATCTTCGCGGTGGAGAACGAGCTGCGCCTCCTGACGCTGGCCGACGGCGCACCGACGGGCCAGCACCGGCTGATGAACTGGGCCTACCTCACCGCGCGGATGCCGTGGCCCGACGCCGGCGCGGCGATCGTCCGCGGCACGCACGAGGTCGAGAACGGCTACGACTACGTCAACGAACTCGCCTGCTGGGACCTCGCGCACGAGAGCGTCCGGTGGAGCCGGCGCCTCGACGCGACCGGCGCGTCGGCCCTCGACGACGGTCGGGCGCGGTGCGCGGTCTCGTCGCGGGACCAGGTGCTCGTCCACGGCTGCGCGGACGGCGCCCTGCTCGCGCGCTTCACGCTCGCCGGCGAGAGCGACGAGGTGACGGCGCTCGCGTTCGCGCCGGACGGGCGCCTCGCGGTCGGCACGCGGCGCGGGCTCGTCCACGTGTACGCGCTGGAGGCGTGACGCGTCAGGGCGCGCGCGGGGGGGCGTTCGCCGCCGCGTCGGCCTCGGCGTAGGCCTGCGCGATGAGCGCGCGCGAGCGGCGGACCGCGATCGTCATCGTGACCGCCGTCACCGCGACGCCCGCGGCGAGCTTCGCCAGCGTGGCCGGGTCGCGCAGGCCGCGGCCCTCGGCGAAGAGGTCGGACGCGCGGTGCAGGAGCGAGCCGGCGTACACGTGGACGCACGTCATCGGCAGGAGCCCCACCGCGGTGGCGAGCGAGAAGTCGCGCGTGCGCAGCGGCGTCGCGCCGAGGAGGAAGGGGAAGAAGTTCTGTGGCATCACGGGCGACGCGCGGAGGAGCGTGGTGATGCGGAGCCCGTCGCGCCGCACCACGAGGTCGACCTGGCGGAAGAGGGGCCGCGCCCGCAGCGCGTCGCCGAGGCGCGTCGTCGCGACCGCGCGGCCCGCCCAGAAGGCGCACGTCGCGCCGAGGGTGAGGGCGGGCACCGCCGTCGCGAGCCCGCGGCCGAAGCCCCAGGCGTAGCCCGCGATGCCCGAGGTGAGCCACAGGGGCAGGGCGAGGAGCGAGCCCGCCACGTACACCAGCGCGTAGAGCGCGACGCCCTCCGCGCCGCCGTCGCGGAGGCGGTCGGCCAGGGCGACCACGTGGCCCTGGGCGGCCGCCCAGAAGGCGTCGAGGTGGCGCCGTGCAGTTGGCTCTTGCCTGAGCGCCCGCAGTGTTGCGAGCATCGCGAGGACGAGGCCCAGACGGGCGAGACGGCGGAGACGGGCCGGCGGCATCGGCGTGCGGTGCGGTACCGTGCACCGGTCGGCCCGCGGTTTCAACGGAGGCGAAGCGAGTCCCATGCGGAATTCCAAGACGGTAACGGCGCTGGTGCTGGCGGCGGTGGCGGCGGCCCCCTCGGGGGCGTGGGCCTACGGGGTCGAGCTCCCGGAGAACGGCGCGACGGCCTTCGGGCGCGGCGGGGCGTTCATGGTGCGCTCGAGCGACCCCTCGGCGGTGATGCACAACGTCGCGGCCATCGTGGGGCTGCCGGGGCTCCAGCTCACGCTCTCGTCCAACGTGGGCGCCTTCGACCACTGCTTCCAGCGCACGAGCAACGGCGGCAACTTCGAGGGCACCGGGAGCATGGCGGGCGCCGCGATCGACCCGACGGGCACGGTGTTCGAGACCGCGCCGAACAGCGGCGACGCGCGCTACATCAACGGCCGCACGCCCTACCCCGAGGTGTGCAAGGAGCCGAGCGTCGCCCTCGCGCCGATGCTCCTCGGCACGTACCGCATCAACCGCTACGTGGGCATCGGCTTCGGGGTGTTCGCGCCGTCGACCCAGGGCAGCGCGCAGAACTTCCCCGACCGGCTCACCGTGAGCGACGCGATGGGGAGCTTCATGGTCCCGTCGCCCGCGCGCAACCTGCTCTACCGCAAGCAGCTCCTGGTGCTGCACCCGGTGGTGGCGGTCAGCGTCCAGCCGACGCGCTGGCTGCGCGTGGGCATCGGCATCGAGCCCTCGTTCGCCAACTTCCAGTTCGGCCTCAACGCCAACGCGGTGCGCTCGCAGGCGCAGTCGCCCTCGTCGGACGTCTTCATCGGCCTCGACGCCTCGGCCTTCTTCATCGCGGGGAGCGCCGCGGTGCAGGTGCTGCCGACGCGCTTCCTGTCGTTCGGCGCGCAGTTCCACTACAACGGGCCGATCGACGCGTCGGGCACGGCCAGCAACCGCGCCAACCTCTACGCCGCCAACCCGGCCAACGTCATCAACAGCAGCTTCACCATCAACTCGATGCAGGTGAGCCTGCCGTGGACGCTCCGCGCCGGCGTCCGCTACAACCTCCCGCGGGCGGGGCGCCCCACCCAGGACGACGGCACCGGCACCTACGACCCGATGACCGACGACGTCTTCGACGTCGAGGCGATGTTCACCTACGAGGCGACGAGCATGCTCTCGCGCACCTCGCTGGCCAACACCGGCGGCATCCGCATCGACTCCGCGGGCACCATGGTCAACGCGCCGCCCACCATCACCATCGAGTCGGCCCTCTCCGACGTCGTCGGCTTCCGCCTCGGCGGCGACTGGAACGTCCTCCCCGGCACCCTCGCCGTCCGCGCCGGCATGTCGTACGAGACCGCGGGCGCCTCGCCCAACCTCGCCCAGATCCACCTGCCCGCCTACGCCGGCGCGAGCGTCCACGCCGGGCTCTCCTACCGCTGGCGCTGGCTCACCGTCAGCGCGGGCTTCGGGCACTTCTTCTTCCAGGACAACAACGCGAGCACCGGCCGCCGCGCCGTCACCACGCCGGCCGACGCGATGGGCAACCAGATCTCGCTCTCGAGCTGCCCCGAGCCCAGCACCAGCCAGGGCGCCGAGGCGTGCACCATCAACCAGGGCGTCTACCGCGCGTCGTTCACCGCGGGCTCGCTCCAGTTCACCTTCCGCATCTGAGGGACATCGCGGTCGGCGCGCGGGCGGTACAGGGCCCGCGCGCTACGCGCCCGACGCGGCGACCTCAGGGGGCGCGCACACGCCCGCCACCACCGCGCGCACCTGATCGACGAGCTCGGCGTCCACCTGGCGCTCGTCGAGGCCGGTGACCAGCGTGAGCTTGCCCTCGTCGCACACCAGCGCCGCGCCCGGGATGCCGAGCAGCGCCTCGCGCACCGAGGCGTCGACGGCCGCGAGCGCGAGCGCCTCGTCGTCGGTGTGCAGCGTGAAGACCTGGTCGAACTCGTCGTGCCCCGTCTTCACCGCGCGCGGCAGGCGCGGGGCCCAGGCGGGCAGGTCGTTGGAGGGCCACACCACCAGGCGCGCGGGGGGCTCGCGGGCGACGCGCGCGGTCGCGCCGAGCGTGCCCGACCACCCGCGGCCCGGCGACTGGACGGAGAGCGTGTAGCGGACGCCGCGCGCGGTGCCGTGGAGGAAGCGCTCGCCCCGCTCGTTGACCTCGAGGCGGAGGTCGTGGCGGGCCAGCGCGAGGGCCTCCCAGAGCGCGAGCACCTGCGCGTCGAGGGCGAGGCGGTCGCGCTTGTCGATCGAGCGCATCACCATCGCCGCGGCGAGGCCGAAGGCGGCGATGACGACGAGCACCAGGATGAGCTGAGTCGGTTCCACGGCGGACACCGTTACCACGGAACCGCCGCGGGCACACGGGCGCACGGCGCCCGCGCGGGGAGGGGGAGCGTCAGTGCGGGCAGTGGATGAGGTTGGACGGGTGCTGGCCCGAGCGCAGGAGCTGCTCGGCGCAGTTGGGCTCGACGCCGCGGCAGTGGATGAGGTTGGACGGGTGGTGGCCCGCCTGGAGGAGCGCGACGGCGCAGCGGTCGGGCACGTCGTTGCAGAAGATGAGGTTGCTCGCGTGGTGGCCGGCGGCGAGGAGCGCGCCGCGGCAGTCGGGCGCCGGCGCGGGCGGGGGTTCGGGCTGCACGGGCACCGCGACGGGCACCTGGTTCTGCGCCTCGTACTCGGTGATCACGAGCTGGAAGGGCGAGACGACGCCCTGCTGGTAGTTGCCCACGAAGATGCGGTACGGCCCGGCGGGGAACTGCCCCGCGATGCGCGCGTTGGTGTTGCCCGCGCCGTCGTCGTCGCACCACACGCTCCCGTCGGGCGCCACCACCGCGAGCGTGGTGTCCGTGGGCGCGCTCGTCTCCATCCGCAGGTAGTTGAAGTCGCGCGCGAGGAAGACGGTGTGCGCGGCGGTGCCGGCGTAGAAGCCGGTGCAGCCGTTGGGCATCCCCATCTGCGCCGCGCTCACGTCGCCGCCCGCGCGGCCGTTGATGGTGCGCGGGTCGGGCGTGAAGCCGGGGTTCAGCCGGATCGTGCCGCGCGCCCCCTGCACCTGCCCCGCGTTGAAGCGGAGCCCCACCACCGCGGTCGCGTCGTGCCCGACGATGATCGGCCGGCGCGCCTCGGCCTCGGCGTGCGCCCGCTCGGTGCGGAGCCGCTCGCGCTCGAGCGCGGCCTGGCGGTCGCGGTCGCGCTCGGCGGCCTGCGCGGCGAGCGCGTCGTTCTGCTGTTGGCGCTGCGCCTCGGCGAGGGCCAGCTCGTGGTCGCGCTGGGCCTGCACGGCCGCCTGCGCCTCGCGCGCCGGGCGCCCGAGCTCTTCCTGGATCGAGCGCCGGAGGTTCTCCGTGTACTGGTTGTAGCGGGCGGAGATCATCGGGCCCTGCGGGCCGACCTGGAAGTTGTACCCCTGGCTGTCGATGTACGCGACCACGTACTGCGTCGCCGAGTAGTCGATCGAGACGCGCAGCACCATCCCGCGGCTGTCGAGGCGCGCGACGATCTTGTTGGGCTGCTCGGCCTCGGCGGTGAAGCCGCGCGCGGCGAGGGCGCGTGCGATGGCGGCGCGGACGTCGGCCTCCTGCGCCGGCGTCGCGAGGAGCACGGCGCCCTGGTCGCGCAGCGGCACGAGGCGGGCGCCGCAGCCGGCGGAGCCGGCGCCGAGCAGGGCGCAAAGGACGAGCGCGGACGAGGGCGAGGCGAGCTGTCGCATGGAGGTTCCCCTGAGGTGTTTCGGGTGTGTCCGAGGTTGGCGCGCGCTGCTCTACGCGAAGTCCGGGCCGCGGGCAACACCCCGCCCGAGGGGGTTCAGCGGGCGGGGGCGATGGTGATTTCGCCGAGGTCGAGGGGGGCGGGGCTCGCGGCGCCGACGGGGGGGACGACGGCGCCGTCGCCGCTTCGAACGGAGAGCCTGACCCTCACGCGCCCGACGGCGCGAGGGGGGACGGGGATGGTCACGGCGTCCCGGATCCACTCGCCGCGCGCCCACTCGGTGCTCGGGTGGAGGTCGAGCACGGGCTGGTGCGACGCGTCGACGAGCAGGGATCCGTCCGCGGACGCGAGCTCGACGGCGAGGGTCAGCGGGGCCCAGGTCCGCTCGACGGCGTGGAGGTAGAGGGCCAGCTCGATCGCCCCGCCGGGTGTCGTCGTTCGGCTGGGGAGGTCGAAGCCGACGAGGTCGAAGGCGCGTTCGAATCGCGCGTCGAGGGCGTTGGCGGGGGAGGGTGCCGTGTGGAGCCGCGCCGCGCGGAGGGCGGTCTCGCGCAGGCGGCTCGGGGCGTCCGCGCTCCACTGGGCGAGGTCGTCCTGGAGGCGCCCGGCGACGTCGGGGAGGGCCTCGGCGAGGTTGCGCCGCTGCGTGGGGTCGCGCGCGTTGTCGTAGAGCTCGACGACGTTGACGCGCGGGTCCCAGAGGAACGACCACTCGTCCGTCACGGCCGCGCGCCGCACGAAGGGCACGGCGGCGTTCACGATGGCCTCGCTGAAGACGACGTCCCGGCGGGTCGGGTCGGGCGCGTCGGGGGCGCGGAGCGCGGGCACGAGGCTCCGCGACTCCGTGATGCGGCGCGCGCGAAGGCCGGCGTAGTCGAGCAGCGTCTCGCGCAGGTCGATCGACGACGTGAGGCCGCGGCGCGGCCCCGGTCTCACCCCCGGCGCGCGGATGATGAGCGGGATCTGCAGCGCCTCCGCGTGGAGGTCGGCGGCGTGGGCGAGGACCCCGTGCTCGTTGAAGGCCTCGCCGTGGTCGGCGGCGAGGACGGTGACCAGCGGGCGATCGGGGCGGCGCTCCAGCTCGGCGGCGGCGGCGAAGACCGCGGCGAGGTGGCCGTCGACGCGGGCGATCTCCTCGTCGTAGCGGTCGACGTCGGAGGGGCCAAAGCGCGGCCCGGAGGTGGCCGGGCGGTAGGGGGCGTGCGGGTCGAGCAGGTGGACCCAGGCGAAGAACGGGCGCCCCGCCTGCGCGCGGATCCACGCGGCGGCGTCGCGGGTCGTGGCGGCCGAGTCGCCCTTGAGCCCGACGCCGCGCCGCACCGTCGCGAAGCCCTGGAAGAAGCCCTCCACGAGGTTGAAGCAGTCGGAGCCGACGAAGGCGGCGGTCTCGTAGCCGGCCCCGCGGAGGGACTCCGCCAGCGTCGTGTTGCGCGAGAGCAGCACCGGGCGGCGGTACTCGCCCGCCCAGGCCGTGCGCGCGGCCGGCAGCCCCGTCCAGATGGCGCCGAGGGAGGGGATGGTGCGCGGGACGGCGGTGTAGGCGCGTTCGAAGAGGGCCGCGCCGCGCGCGAAGGCGTCGATGTTGGGGCTGGTGCGGCGGCGGTACCCGTAGGCGCCGAGGTGGTCGGCGCGCATCGTGTCCACGGTGATGAGAATGAACGAAGGCTTCGCCGCGGCCGGGAGGCCCGTGTCCGTGGGGGGCGCGGGCGGGGGGAGCTCGGCGAGGGGGCGCGCGTCTTCGCCGGAGCAGTTCTCGTCGACCCGGTTGCCGGGCGTGTCGAAGGCCGACGGGTGTCGGTTCGGGTCGTCGTCGTCGCAGTCACCGCCGCCGAAGAAGGCGCTGGCGCCGTCGCGGTCGAAATCGGTCGCTCGCCGCAGCGCGTACGTCGCGAGGCGCGGGAGGTTCGAGCGCGCCGCGACGGCCCGGACGACCTCGCCGCGCGCGTCGAGGCTCGCCCCGGACAGGCCGAGGCACAGGCCCGCGGCGCCGGCGAGCGCGGCGAGGTGGGCGCGGCCGAGGCGGCTCCGGCGCAGCGCGAACAACGAGCCGACCGCCGCCGCGAGGAGCGTGGCGGCGAGGCTCACGGCGGCGACCTGCGCCTCGGAGGGCGGGGTCTGCGCGGCCTCCGAGGCCCGCTCGAGCGCGGGGATCGGCGCCACGAGCGTGAGCATCGCGAGCGCGCCGGGGGAGGCCAGCGCGGGGTAGCGCCCGCACACCAGGCGCACCGGCGGGGCGGCGAGGATGGTGAGGAGCGGGAGCAGGGCGAGGGTGAGGACGCAGGCGCCCGCGCAGACCGCGCCGATGAGAATCGGGTTGTGCATGGTGGCGGCGGCGACCTCGCTGGTGGCGAAGACGCTGCCGACGAGCACGAAGGCGCTGAGGAGGGTGAGGGCGATCCGGCTCGACAGGCCGGGGTCGGGCGCGAACCAGGCGCGCGGCCCGCGGGCGATCCAGCGCCACGCCTGGAGGGCCGGGACCACGCGCGCGCCCGAGGCGAGGAGGGCTTCGAGCAGCAGGCCGGCGGCCAGCCCGAAGGGTGCGCACGCCGCCACGCCGTGGGCCGCGGCGGCGGCGAGGTCAGCGCGGGGGAGGTCGGAGGCGCTCGTGAGGACGTCGACGGCCGCGGCGATGCACGTCGCGACGAAGCCGGCCACCACGCCGTGCCCCCGGTTGCGCCGCGGGCCCGCGGACGGCGCGAGGAGGGAGTACTTCGACAGGTCGGGGAGCAGCGATGCCTTGGGGCGGAGCGAGATGCGCGGGGCGGGCACGCTCTGGAGCGACGGGGGCAGGTCGCTCGCGGGGGCCGTCCGGCGCGGGCGCTGCGAGGGGAGTGCGGTCATCGGGGGGCTCCCGGCGTTGAACGGCCGACCGCGGCCGCAAGGTGAACCGGGAAAGCCGCGGTCGGCCGGTTTCAGGCGCCCGCGTAGAGCGAGCGGCGGCGGACGTTCTCGTCGATGTGGAGGGGCTGTCGGAGCGAGGGGAAGGCGCGCTCGGCGCAGTCGGCGCGCTCGCAGGTGCGGCACGTGACGCCGACGGGGACGGCGCTGGCGGGGGTCGTGAGGTCGATGCCGTCGGCGTACACGAGGGAGGGGGCGTCTTCGATGCGGCACCCGAGGCCGATGGCCTGGACGGGCTGCTGCGCGTGGTACCCGAGGCTGTCCTTCTGCACGGTGCGCGCGAGGCAGAAGAACACCCCGCCGTCGGGCATCCGCGAGACCTGGAGGCGGATCAGCCCGGGGGTGAGGAAGGCGGCGAAGACGTTCCACCGCGGGCAGGCGCCGGCGAAGCGGGCGATGCGGATGCCCGACGCGGAGAAGCGCTTCGAGATGTTGCCCGCGACGTCGATGCGGATCATGTGGAAGCCGACGCCCTCGCGCCCGCGTCGCCGCAGCGTGGTGTACCGGTGGCACACCTGTTCGAAGCCCACGCGGAAGCGCCGCCCCACCACGTCGATGTCGTAGCGCTCGCCCTGCGCGGCCTGGAGGAAGGGCTCGTACGGCATCGCCACGGCGCCCGCGAAGTAGTTGGCGAGGGCCGCGCGGGCGAGGGCCTTCGCCTCGGGCGTGCCGAGCTCGGGCGCGTCGGTGAGCGCGTCGAGCGCCGCGCGCGCCTCCAGCAGCCCGAGCTGGTGCGCGAGCTGGAACGTGCGGCTCCGCGTCGGCAGCAGCTCCGAGAGGTGGAGCGTCCGCCGCGCGGGGTCGTAGCGCCGGAGCGTCCCGCGGTCTTCGCTCGAGCGCACGATCGAGACGGCGACGCCGTGGGCGCGCTCGAGGTGCCGCGCGAGCCCGCGCTGGATGTCGTCGGTCTCCAGCTTCGCGTCGCGCCACAGCCGCTCGGCCGCCTCCTCCAGCGCGGGGAAGTGGTTCATGTGCCGCTGGATGAGGTCGCTCACGTCCTCCGACGGGGCGCGCACCGCGGGCAGGCTCGAGTGCCCGTCGCCCGCCTCCGCGAGCTGCTGCGCGAGCACCTCCGCGCTCTCCCGCGCGCCCTGGTAGGCGCGGTAGAGCCGTAGCACCTCGCGCGCGACGGCAGGCGACGACGACACCAGCTCGCGCACGTCGGCGTCCTTCAGGTGCGACGTCTCGAAGAGCGGGTCGGAGAAGGCCTCGAGCAGGTCGCTCCCGAGCGTCGCGTCGTCGTCGCCCGCGAAGGCCTGCGCGTCGACCCCGAAGACCTGCGCCAGCTTGAAGAGAAGCGCCGCGGGCAGCGCGCGGTGGTCGTTCTCGATGAGGTTGAGGTAGCTCGCCGACACCCCGACGCGCTCCGCGAGCTGCGCCTGCGACAGCCCCGCGCGCCGCCGAAGCGACCGCACCTTCGCGCCGAGCTTCGGGGACTCCGTCTTCGCCTTCGCCATGGCCTCTCCTGTCAACGACTTTACAACAACACACCCGCGTCGTGACAGCGCTTGACAGGCTTTCTTTCCGCACCGCGGCGCATCAATTGACGCGCCGTGAATCGGGTGTGAAGTTCGCGCCACGGAGACGGTGACGGCGATGACGACGCTGCCTGGAGTCGAGCTGCGCGGGGCGATGCGCGCCCGCTACGAAGAGGTGCTCACCGAGGAGGCGCTGGCCTTCGTCGCGCGGCTCGTGCGCGAGTTCGGCGCGCGGGTCGACGCGCTGCTGGAGGGCCGCCGGGCGCGCGCCGCGGCGCTGAAGACCGCCGCCGACTGGGACTTCCTCCCCGAGACGGCGCACGTCCGCGCGGGCTCGTGGCGGGTCGCGCCGCTCCCGCCCGACCTGCTCGACCGCCGCGTGGAGATCACAGGGCCCGTCGAGCGCAAGATGATCATCAACGCGCTCAACTCGGGCGCGACGCACTTCATGGCGGACTTCGAGGACTCCAACGCCCCCACCTGGGACAACGTGGTGGCGGGCCAGGTGAACCTCCGCGACGCCGTCCGCCGCACCATCGCCTACGCGGCGCCCGAGACCGGCAAGCAGTACAAGCTCAACGAGCACACCGCGGTGCTCCTCGTGCGGCCGCGGGGCTGGCACCTGCGCGAACGGCACCTGGAGGTGGACGGGCGCGACGTACCCGGAGCGCTCTTCGACTTCGGGCTCTACTTCTTCCACAACGCGAAGGAGTCCCTCGCGCGCGGGACGGGCCCGTACTTCTACCTCCCCAAGATGGAGCACCACCTGGAGGCCCGCCTCTGGAACGACGTGTTCCTCTTCGCGCAGGAGGCGCTGGGGGTTGCGCGCGGCACGGTGAAGGCGACGGTGCTGATCGAGACGCTGCCGGCGGCCTTCCAGATGGACGAGATCCTCCACGAGCTGCGCGAGCACTCGGCGGGCCTCAACTGCGGGCGCTGGGACTACATCTTCTCGTTCATCAAGAAGCGGGCGAGCGACCCGGAAGCCCTGCTCCCCGACCGCGCGCAGGTCACGATGGACCGCGCCTTCCTCCGCGCCTACTCGCTTCTGCTCATCCAGACGTGCCACCGCCGCGGCGCGCACGCGATGGGGGGCATGGCCGCGCAGATCCCGATCAAGGACGACCCGGCGGCCAACGAGCAGGCGCTCGCCCGCGTGCGCGCTGACAAGCTCCGCGAGGTGACCGACGGCCACGACGGGACGTGGGTCGCGCATCCGGGCCTCGTCGCGGTGGCGCGCGAGATCTTCGACGCGCACATGAAGGGCCCCAACCAGCTCGACCGCCTCCGTGACGACGTGAAGGTCACCCGCGACGATCTCCTCCGCGTGCACGAGGGGACGCGCACCGACGCGGGCCTCCGCCACAACATCCGCGTCGGCGTGCAGTACATCGAGGCGTGGCTGCGCGGCAACGGCTGCGTGCCCCTCTACAACCTCATGGAGGACGCCGCCACCGCGGAGATCTCGCGCGCCCAGGTGTGGCAGTGGGTCCGCCTCGGCGCCGCCACCGACGACGGCCGCCCCGTCACCGCCGAGCGCTTCCTCGCCGCCGTCGGCGACGAGATGGAGCGCGTGCGCCGCGAGGTCGGCGACGCCCGCTACGCCGCGGGCCGCTACGACGAGGCGCGGCGCCTGTTCGAGCGCCTGTCGCTGGCGCCGACCTTCGAAGAGTTCCTCACCCTCCCCGCCTACACGATGCTCGCCGACTGACCAGGAGAACGACCATGATGACGCCCTCGGACAAGACCTCCAACGCCGCCGCGACGTACGTCACCGACGCCCCCGAGGGGCGCTTCGCGGGCATCACCCGCCCGTACTCGCCCGCCGACGTCGCCCGCCTCCGCGGCTCGGTGCGCATCGACCACACGTGGGCCCAGATGGGCGCGCGCCGCCTCTGGAGCCTCCTCCAGACCGAGCCCTTCGTCGCCTCCCTCGGCTGCCTCACCGGCAACCAGGCCGTCCAGGCCGTGCGCGCGGGGCTCAAGGCCATCTACCTCTCGGGCTGGCAGGTGGCCGCCGACGCCAACACCGCCGGCGAGATGTACCCCGACCAGTCGCTCTACCCCGTCGACTCGGTGCCCAACGTGGTGAAGAAGGTCAACCAGGCCCTCACCCGCGCCGACCAGATCGACCACTCCGAGGGCAAGCGCGACACCCACTGGTTCGCCCCCATCATGGCCGACGCCGAGGCCGGCTTCGGCGGCCCGCTCAACGCCTACGAGCTCATGAAGCACATGATCGAGTCGGGCGCGTCGGGCGTCCACTTCGAAGACCAGCTCGCGGCCGAGAAGAAGTGCGGGCACATGGGCGGCAAGGTGCTCGTGCCGACGTCGCAGTTCATCCGCACGCTCGTCGCCGCGCGCCTCGCCGCCGACGTGATGGACGTGCCGACGCTGGTCGTCGCCCGCACCGACGCCGACAGCGCGAAGCTCCTCACCAGCGACCACGACGAGCGCGACCACGCCTTCATCGACCGCGCGAAGGGCCGCACCGCCGAGGGCTTCTACACCCTCAAGGGCGGCATCGACTGCGCGATCGCGCGGGCCGTCGCCTACGCCCCCTACGCCGACCTCTGCTGGTGCGAGACCTCCACGCCCGACCTCCACGAGGCCAGGCAGTTCGCCGAGGGCGTGCACAAGAAGTTTCCGGGCAAGCTCCTCGCGTACAACTGCTCGCCGAGCTTCAACTGGCGCAAGCACCTCGACGAGGCGACGATCGCGAAGTTCCAGCGCGAGCTCGGGGCGATGGGGTACAAGTTCCAGTTCGTCACGCTGGCGGGCTTCCACACGCTCAACCTCGCCATGTACAACCTCGCCGCGGACTACAAGAACCGCGGGATGGCGGCCTACTCCGACGTGCAGACGGCGGAGTTCAACGCGGAGAAGCAGGGCTACACCGCGACGCGCCACCAGCACGAGGTGGGCACCGGCTACTTCGACGCCGTCGCCGAGGTGATCTCCGGCGGCAAGGCCAGCACCCTCGCGCTCACCGAGAGCACCGAGAAGGCCCAGTTCTGATCCCCGTCGCGTCTGCCCTGCGGTAGCCTCGACGTCGTGAGGCCCCGCAACCACACGCCCTTCCCGATGCTGGTGTTCGAGTCGCACACCGTCGACGACGAACCCTTCCACGTCGTGGTCAGCCGCATGACGCTGCGCCTGGAGCACGGCAAGGTGCTGCGCCTCGCGCGCGAGCAGACGCCCCTCCAGACCGCGGAGGTGTTCCGCGGCGAGCCCGGCGCGTCGAGCCCGGTGTTCGAGAGCGACCTCGCGCCCTACAAGCCCTTCACCGACGTGACGGTGGTGGGCGACGCCTGCGCGCCCAACGGCGAGGCGCTCCCGTCGTGGGAGACGCTCGTGCGCGTGGGTCCGGTGGAGAAGCGTCTGCGCGTCACGGGCCCACGCTGGTGGGTGCGCGAGGGCGAGGCGTGGCGGCTCACCGACCCGGAGCCCGTCGACCGCGTCCCGCTCTGCTACGAGCTCGCGCACGGCGGCGTCGCGCGCCGCGGCGACCGCGAGGAGGCGTGCGCGAGCAACCCCGTGGGCGTGGGCTTCGCGCGCCCCTGGTCGGTGGAGGACGTCGACCGCTTCGAAGCCCCGCGCATCGAGTCGGCCGACGCGCCCCTCACCGACCCCTTCGCCGAGCCCGCCCCGGTGGGCTACGGCCCCATCGGGCGCGCGTGGGCGCCGCGCCTCGCGCTCGCAGGCACCTACGACGAGGCGTGGGTGAAGCACACCTGGCCCGTGCTCCCGAAGGACTTCCGCTCGGAGTACTGGAACGGCGCGCACCCCGACCTCACCGTGCGCGGGATGCTCCGCAGCGACGCCGACATCGCGCTCGAGGGCCTGCTCCCCGAGGGGCCGCTGCGCTGCCGGCTGCCGGGCCACGGGATGTTCACGCTGCTCCGCTACGAGTCGGGCGAGATCGAGATGCGCCCGATGGAGCTCGACACCGTGGTGATCGACCTCGCGCGGCGCCTCGTCTACGTCACCTCGCGGTTGACCGTGCGTGAGGAGCCCGCGGTGCGCGTGGCCGAGCTGCGCATGCACTTCAACGACCCCGACCAGCAGGAGGCCCCGCTGTGAGCGAGCTCGAACTCACCCGCAAGACGCCCCGCGCGCTCGTCGTGAGCAGCTACCCCGACGTCTGCAAGTCGCCGACGGCGCCGGTGCCCTACCAGATCGTGTCGGTGTACCAGAACGCCTGCATGGTGACGCCGACGGTGCGGGCCACCAACCAGTGCGTCTTCACGAAGCAGAGCTACATCCAGGGCGTCGAGGGCGACGAGGGCGGCACGGGCGAGGGCGTGGTGTCGGGCACCCACGCGGGCGGCGGCAAGACCGAGCCCGTCGAGCACTCCCCCACGGTGCGCGCCGAGGGCCAGAACGTGATTCGTCACAAGGACGAGCACGAGATGAACGACAAGAACACCAAGGGCAAGGCGGTGTTCGACGAGGGGACGGAGCCCACCAACGAGGTCGGCGAGGACGGCAAGCCGAAGAGCGACCCGAACCCCGAGCCGAAGCCCGAGACGCCGCAGGAGCAGGCCGCGGCGCAGCCCCCTGAGCAGCCCGCGCAGCCGCAGCAGCCGGCGCAGGAGCCGTCGTCGTTCGCGCGCCGTCCCAACGAGTCGCTGGCGCAGTACGGGATGCGGCAGACGTGGGGGCGCTACCAGGACTTCCGCGCGGCGTACCCGCGCGTCGCGGGCGGCATCGACCTCGCGGGCGCGGTGGGGCAGGGGACGGTGGGCGTCGGGCTCGCGTCGACGCCGACGGGCGTCGGGCAGGTGGCGGGCGGCGCGCTCATCGCCAACGCGGGCGACCGGGGCTGGGCCGCGGTGAAGCAGATCTGGACGGGCGTGCCGCAGCGCACGTACACGTCGCAGGCGATCGGCGCGGGCGCGGAGTACCTCGGCGCGTCGCCCGAGATGGGGCAGAAGATCGGCGACGGCGTGCAGGGCGCGATCGGCGCGGTGTCGGGCCCGGGCTCGTGGGTGAAGGGCCCCATCAAGACGCTCAAGCAGGAGGGGACGCAGGTGATCCGCAAGAAGGCCGCCGACGCGGTCGCCGTGCCGAAGCCGCCGCCGCAGCCGATGTCGCGCGGCAACTTCCCCGACACCTGGTGAGGGGCGCGCCGATCCGTTGACCCGCGGCCCCGCCTCGGGCAGCGTGCGCCTCGGCCGCTCCCCATGCGCAAACCCGGCTTCGCCACCTCCCTCCTCGCATCGGGCCGCCACCCCGGCGAGGTCGCCGACGTGGCGCGCGTCGACGCCATGCGCCAGCTCTCCCCGGCGCGGCGGGCCGAGCTCGGGCAGTACATGACCCCCGCGGCGGTGGCGTCGTTCATGGCATCGCTCCTGCGAACCGACGCGGCGGAGGTCCGCCTGCTCGACGCGGGCGCTGGTGTCGGCGCACTCACCGCCGCTGCCGTCGAGGCGTTCGCCGGACGTCCCGCGCGCCCGACATCCATCACGGTCGACGCGTGGGAGGTCGACCCGACGCTCGCGCGGTACCTGCGCGAGACGCTCACCGCGTGCGAGGAGCACGGCGCGGCCGCCGGCCTCCGGGTCGAGGCCCGGGTCCACGTCGAAAACTTCATCGCCTCGGGGGTGGGCGCGCTCGACGGCGGCCTCTTCGCGACGCAGCGAGGCGCCTTCAACGCCGCGATCCTCAACCCGCCGTAACACAAGATCCGCGCGGACTCGCCCGAGGCGCGCGCTCCAGCGGATCGGCCTCGAGACGAGCAACCTCCACACGGCCTTCCTCGCGGTCGCGGTCGACCTGCTCGAGCCCGGCGGCGAGCTTGGTCGCCATCACCCCGCGGAGCTTCTGCAACGGCCCCTACTTCCGCCCCTTCCGCGAGCGCTTCCTCGCGCGCATGAGGCTCCTGCGGCTCCACGTCTTCGAGCGGCGTGACCGCGCCTTCGCCGACGACGACGTGCTCCAGGAGACCGTGATCTTCCACGCGGTGAAGGACGGGGCGCCGCGCGGGCGCGTCACGGTCTCGTCGGCGACCTGCCCCGAGGACCCTGCGCCGCTCGTGCGGGAGGTTCCCTTCGCGGAGGTCGTGCGACCCGACGACCCCGAACGCATCGTCCACATCGTGTCCGACGGACTCGGCGGCGCCGTGAGCGAGCGGATGGCGACGTTCCGCTCGACGCTCGCCGACCTCGGGCTCCAGGCGTCGACCGGCCGCGTGGTGGACTTCCGCGCCCGCGCCCACCTCCACGACCGACCGGCGCGCACCACGGCCCCGCTCATCTACCCGCTGCACCTCGCGGGCGGAGGGGTGGCGTGGCCGCGCGAGGGATCGCGCAAGCCCAACGCGATCGACGACAACGCGGAGACCGCCGCCCTCCTGCTGCCGGAGGGCACCTACGTCTTGACGAAGCGCTTCTCCTCGAAGGAGGAGCCGCGCCGCATCGTCGCCGCCCTCTACGAACCGGCGGCGGTCGCGCGGGGGCGCGTCGGGTTCGAAAACCACCTCAACGTGTTCCATTGCGACGGCGCTGGGGTGCCCGAGCGGCTCGCGCGCGGGCTGACGGTGTGGCTCAACTCGACGCTCGTCGACGCGCATTTCCGCGCCTGGAGCGGGCACACGCAGGTGAACGCGACCGACCTCCGCAAGATGCCGTACCCGACCCGCGCACAGCTCGAGGCGCTCGGCGATGCCGCGGGGAAGTCGCTCGCCACGCAAGGGGCGGTCGATCGCGCCGTGGACGAGGTGTTGTTTCGTATGGGAGACAAGAAACCAACGGCCATCGACCCGGTGGCGGCGAGGCGTCGCATCGACGAGGCCCTGTCCGTGTTGGAGGCCATCGGACTGCCGCGCGAGCAGCAGAACGAGCGGTCGGCGCTCACGCTCCTCGCGCTCGTCGACCTGACGGCGGAGCGTCCCTGGGCGGAGGCGTCGGCGCCGCTCATGGGGATCACGCCGATGATGCAGTTCTTCGAGCGGAGCTACGGGAAGGTGTACGCGCCCAACACGCGGGAGACGGTGCGGCGCTTCACCGTCCACCGGTTCGTCGCCGCGGGGGTCGCGCTGGAGAACCCCGACGACCGGTCGCGCCCGACCAACAGCCCCAAGGCGGTCTACCAGATCGAGCCGGGGGTGCTCGCCGTGCTCCAACGCTATGGGACGGCGCGTTGGAGCGGCGCGCTCGCGCGGTGGCTGGCCACGGTGGAGACGCTCCGCGCCCGCTACGCGAAGGAGCGGGAGATGTCGCGGGTGCCGGTGCTTACCGAGGTGTGGTGCGCCGACGCCCCGACCCACATGATACACTTCAACGGCGAGCGCTTCCTCGGGCCGTACTGATCCTGACGGGGGGATGGTTCGTGCGGGAGGTAGAGCCCGTGCGCTGTCATAGGCAAGTAGGAATCGGCAGAGCCTCGAAAAATCCGCGCGCCGCGTTGAGTGCCTTCGCGCCCGTTCGGGCGCATGAAGGTCCCGACACGCTCTTCGCGCGTCGGCGCCCTCGCGTCGACGCCGGCGCGCTGTCCTCGACTCTGCGCGTGGATCGGGAGCGAGTCCTTCGGCATCGCGCAGACCGGCGCGCTACCGCTGCGCGCCGCGGCCGACATGCTCGCCCCGCTACAAGGGCTCGGTGCGCACGCTGCGGGGCGTCGCGCGGCGCGCCAGCCTCGCCGCGGGCGCCTTCCTGCGCACCGAGACCCTCGTCGGCGAGCAGGCGCAGGTCGACTGGCCTTCGTCGGCGGCGAGGCCGCGGGCGCCGCGGGCTGTGGCTCTTCGTGATGGTGCTCTCCTGGTCGCGGATGCTCTTCGCCGAGTGCGTCTGGGACCGACGCGCCTCGCTGCGCCGCTCCCGATCCGCGCCACGCCTTCTTCGGAGGGTCGCCGCGGCAGTGGCTCTTCGACAACCCGCGCACCGGTGCTGAGGCGCGGCTTCCACCCCGCGGTGGTCGAGCTCTCCGCGGCCTTCTGCACGCAGGCGCGGCTCTGCACGGTGCGGGCGCACGCGGAGAAGGCCGCGTGGAGCGCGCGATGTCGCTACCTGTCGCGACCGCTTCCTGGCAGGCGCGATCGCGACGTGGCGCAGGGCAACCGCGAGCTCGGGGAGTTCCTGCGCGAGGTGGCGCCGGCGGCCCCACCCGCGCCTGCCCGATCGCACCGTCGGCGCCTTCGCCGAGGGCGCACGAAGCTGCTGGCGCTGCCCGACCCGATGCCCCGCCCGAGCAGGTCGTGCCCGTGGCGATCGACCGGACGGCCTTCGCGCGGCTCGACACCAACCTCTACCGGTGCCGCCGGCGTGGGCGGGCCGCACTGACGATGGCCGCCGACGACGCGCGCGTGCAGCTGTTGGACGGCGCGTACGGAGGTCGCCCGCACGCGCGATCCTGGGGCCGCCGACGGTCGTTCCGAGCACGCGAGCACCGCGCCGAGCTGGTGGCCGAGCGCCGCGCGGCCAGGGGCTCAAGGGGCGCGACCGGCTGCGCGCCGAGGCGCCCGGCATCGACGCGAGCTGGCGCGCTGGCTCGACGCCGGGCGCAACCTGGGCAACGCCGTGGCGCGCTCCATCGTGGCGCTCGACCTCTAGGCGCCGAGGCGCTGCGCGAGGCGGTGGCCGGGACGCCGCGGCACCGACGACCCCGGCGCGCTGGGCCTGCTGTGCGAGCACGGCGCCAGCGCCGCCGGCCCCCGTGCCGACGCCCGTTCGCTTCGGCGAGCACGTGCGCGACGCCGTCGTCACCCCGCACGACCTCGGGCAGATGAGTGACGCGGCCGACGAGGGCGGGCGACGACCTGCTCCCGCGGCTGCGGGCGATGCGCCCCAGCGCCTGCCGAAGCAGCGCCCGGGGCGGCGCCATCGAACGCGCCCGCACGCGGCCCGCGTTCCGGTGCCGCGCCGTCGGCTCCTCGCGCGATCCCCGTCGCTTGCCGCCCCGGGCCTCGCGCTTCGCGTGCGCGCGCGTCGCCTTCGATGCGTCGTCGCGCGCGGCCTCACCGCCGCGGCGTCGTCGCCCGTCGCGGATCTTCGTCGTGGCCTTCGTCGCCGCCTTCGTCGCGGCCTTCGTCGTGGCCTTCGTCGCGTTAGTCGCCGTCGCCTCCGGACGCGGCCGCCGCGCCCGACGCGCCATCGCGCGCGGGCGCCGTCGTCGTCGCATCGTCGTGCGTCGGCGGGCACGGTACCGCCGCCCGCGTCGGACTCGGTGATGAGCGTGGCCTCGCGCCGGGGCGTGAGCGTGAGTCGACGCAGATCGAAGAGCTTGCCCGCCTCGTAGTCCTGCCCACGGCGCAGGTGCCAGAGGGCGCGCTTGACGGCCTTGCGCATCAGCGCCACCAGCGCGGAGACCTTGCCCTTGCGCGCCAGCTCCGGCGGCGCTCGACTCAGGCGCATGTCGCGCGGTCGCGGCCTTCCACCGCAGCACTGGAATACGTGGCCAGGTACTTGCGCGCGCGCACGCGGAGCCGCGCGGGTGATGAAGCCCCGCCGCGCGCGGCCGTGCCGTTGTCGTGCCCTTGAGGGGTTGAGCCCGCACGCCTTCCTCTCGTAGGCGCCCGCGTGGTGGAAGTCGAGCGGGTCGCCGACGGCCGAGGAGCACCCCGGTCGTCACCAGCCCCACCCACCGCGCCATCGCGCCGAGCTCGGGGCGCGACTCCAGCAGCGCGCGGAGCTTACGCTGGTCGACCTCCCGACCTCTCGCGGTGCCGGAGCATCTCGGACACGACGTGCCGTACCCGCGCCCTGCCCTCCAGCCGGGGCCTGCGCGACGCCCATCGTGTCGCGCGCGCAGGCGACGATCGCCTCGATCGACGCGGCGCGCCGAGCGCGCGCCGCGAGTGCTTGCTCAGCAGCTCACCCGCCTTCCCGGCGACCGCGCGGCGATCCGCGCGGTCCGGCATCTCCAGCAGGGAGCCTCCAGAGCGAGGTGGTCTCGCTAGATCGGCCAGTCGGTGCGGGTGTCGACCGCACGACGTCCGCGTACCTCGGCACGAGCTGATCAAGGCGCACGTCCGCACCGCGCCGGCAAGCGCACGACGACCGCGCTGACTACCCGAGGGCAAGGCGGACTTCGCGTGCTAGCGTCGACGCGGTGCATGCGAGGGCGCGCCGACGCGGCGACCACATCGGCGGTACGCCGAGCGGTGTCGGAGGGCCCTGCCGTGGACGCGCATGCGCCAGGCGTACGCTCGATGCGCTGTGCGACGCCCACGGCGACAGGGCGCGTCGAGCGTCTCCAACGCGCTCGCCTTCGAACGTGGTGGACGTCACGCGGCTCGGCCGCATGCTCAAGCAGGCCCAGGCGCCGGGCACGCCGGCCGGCGCGACGGCAGGTGGTGGCGCTCCGCCCGCGCTTCGCGAGGTCGGCTGAGCACTTCCGCACCGGCGCGTCGAGCGAGCGCAAGGGGGACCCGCGATGACGCCGCGCGCCCTCTTGCCCGAGCGGTCTCGGTGCTCAAGCGGCTGCGGCTGGGACGCTTGATCGTACGCGCGCCCAGGCGGCCTCACGGCGCCGAGAAGGACATGGCCGTCGAGGACGTGCTGCTGACGATCTGAGCGACGGGTCTCGCGCCGCGAGTCGGGCGCGGCTGCGCGCCGCGAGGCCGGGCTCGACCCGGGCATGCGCCGGAGGCGTGGGACGAAGAAGGTCTCCTACGAGGCGCGCGTGCTGAGCGAGCTGGCGAGCCCTCGCGCCGAAGCATCTCGCGGATGGCGTCTCCGCTACGGCTACCAGGTGCTTCGGCGCGCCGACGCGATGCTGCGGCGCCTGCGGCAGAGCCGGCTGGACAACTCGCGGGACGCGGAGATGGCGTCGCTGTCGTCGGTGGACCTGCTGATCATCGACGACTTCGCGCGCGTCGATGAGCAGGAGGAAGAGGCGGGTCTGGCGATGTTCGACGACGTGCGCTGGCGCAGAGCGCGGTGGACCTGTGAAGAACGGCGTTCGACTTCGATGACGGCGAGACGTACCTGCCCGCGGCAGAAGCCGAACGTAACGTCGCCGCCGCCGAGCGCGCCGCAGCCGAAGGTGCACTCGCACCCTCGCGCGCGTCGTCGCGAGATCGAACTTGGCGACGTTGGCGGCGAGGAGCAACACCGGGATCGTCGTCGCCGACGTCACCGAGGTGGCCCCATGATCCAGCAAGAGACGTCGTCGGGTCGCTCCGCGCCCCTCCTCGAGGCCCTCGACGCCGAGGCGGCGTCTCCGGGTTACCAACGGGTGACGCCTCGCCTCTCCCCGGCCCCATGACCCTGCGTCTGGGGTGGCCCCATGGGCTGCAACTGGCAACCCCGCCGCGAGGCTGCAATTCAAGCGATTTTGGTGCGCTCGCCCTGCATGGGGATCACGCCGATGATGCTTCCGAGCGGAGCTACGGGAAGGTGTACGCGCCCAACACGCGGGAGACGGTGCGGCGCTTCACCGTCCTACCGGTTCGTCGCCGCGGGGGTCGCGCTGGAGAACCCCGACGACCGGCCCATCGAGGCGTCCCCACCTTCCCACGGCCGACTCACGCGCAGCGGTTTGCCGAGTGCTCGTTGGAGGCGCCGGGGTGCCAGACGGTCAACCCGCACTGCGGTGGGACGGGCGGGGTGGGTATCGCGCTGACGCTCCCATCGGCCGACCGCTCCCGGAACCGGTCGCGCGATGGTCAGGGTCGGCGCGAACCACTCCCGGAACCGGTCGATCCATGAGACGGGGTCGGTGCAGACCGCTCCCGGGACCGGTCGCCCGGTGGGGTGGGGTCGGCGCGGACCGCTCCCGGAACCGGTCGCCCCGTGACACGGGGTCGGCGCAGAGCGCCTCAGGGATCGCCTCCCGTTTCGGTTCGCGGCGCCGGTTGGGGGTGTGGTAGCGGTTGACGCGTGTCGCTGATCGCGTGGCAGCGCCTCGACCCGCGGGGCTGGTCCATCTCCGTCACGCTCCCGGACGTCGGCGTCGCCCACGTCTTCGACTTCTACTGCCCGCTCCCCGAGTGCGACTGCCGGCGCGTCGCGCTCGTCGCGCGGTCGACCGAGGACAACCAGCAGCACGCTGGCGTCGAGCACTTCTTTGCCCGGCCGCCCCACGGTCGCCCCCAGACCGCCCTCGCCGTCGACCTCCAACAGGGCCCCGACGCGGCGCTCTGGCTGATGGCGCTCCGCGCGCAGATCGTCGACGACCCGGCGCGGGCGGGCGAGTACGAGCGGCGCTATTGGGAGGTGAAGGCCGCCGCGGTCGACCCGCTCGCGCGCGGGCACTCGCTCGTGCGGGGGGCGGCGGGGATGCCGGTGCTCCCCATCCCAACGCCCGAACGGGTGAAGGCACCGTCGCGCCGCGCGAAGGCCCCGCCCACGGAGCCGCCCCCCGCGGACGACGACGCGACGCTCCGGGCGCTGCTCGGCGCCCGCCACGCCGCCGATCACCTCACCGGCAGCGACCTGCTGGCCGCCGCGATGGCGCTCTGCAAGCCCCACCGGCTCACCGCGGAGAAGGCGGTCGCCGTCCTCGCCGACGCGGGCCTCGCGGTGAACAACCCCGCGCGCCTCGCCGAGCGGATCGCCCAGTCGGTGCGCGACGCGGCCTCCTTCGCGCGGCTGCCGGCGGGGGAGTTCGGGCGGCTGCCGAAGGCCCTCCTCGAGCGGCGCGTGCGCGAGCTCCTCCAGCGCCGCGAGGTGCGGGACCTGCTTGTGCGCCGCCCGCCCGTGGCTTCCGCTGCGCCCGCCGCTTCCGCCGCACCCGTGGCTTCCGCTGCGCCCGCTCCCGCCGCGCCCGCGCCCGCTGCGCCGAAGGCCCCCGCCGCGCCTTCACTCCCGGAGGCGCCGGCCTTCGCGCCCGCGGCCCGCGCGCTGCCGACGTTGGACGTCGCCCGCTTCGCCGCGGTGCTGGCGTCGCCGCCGTCGCCGCTCGGCGCGGTGGCGCTGGCGCTCGACGCGCAACGGCTCGCGTCGGCGGCGCAGTTCGACGAGCTGCTGGCGGTGGCGACGATGCGCGACGTCGTCCCGCACCGCTACCAGACGGAGACGGTGCGGCGCGTGCTGCGCGCGCTGCGGGGCCGAGGGATCCTGGCCGACGAGGTGGGCCTCGGGAAGACGGTGGAGGCGATGATGGTGCTGCGCGAGTACCAGGTGCGGGGCATGGCCCGGCGCGCGCTGGTGCTCGCCCCGGCGTCGCTGGTGCCGCAGTGGGCCGGGGAGCTCGCGCAGAAGGCGGGGGTGGCCGCCCGCACCACCGACGACCCGCGCGCGAAGGACGACCCGGAGGGCTTCTGGTCGGGGCCCGGGGTGGTGGTGGCGTCGCTCTCCCTCGCGCGCGCCGCGCGCCACGCGCCGGTGGTGCAGGCGCACCCCTGGGACGTGGTGATCGTCGACGAGGCGCACCACATCAAGAACCGCGCGACCATGGGCTACAAGCTCGTCGTCGGGCTCAAGCAGCGCTTCCTCCTCCTGGTCACGGCGACGCCGGTGGAGAACGACCTGGAGGAGATCTACAACCTCGTCACGCTGCTGCGGCCCGGGCAGTTCGACACGCCGGCGGCCTTCCGCAAGCGCTTCGTCGACCCGAAGGACCCGACGCGCCCGAAGGACCGCGAGGCCCTCCGCGCGCTGCTCGCCGAGGTGATGGTGCGCAACACCCGCGCCCAGTCGGGCCTCGCGCTGCCGCCGCGCTTCGTCACCACCGTCGCCGTGCCGATGTCCGACGACGAGCGCGCGCTCTACGCGATGGTGCTGGCCTTCGTGCGGATCCACCACGAGGACGCGGGGCTCCAGCTCGCGGCCACGTCGCTGCTGCTGGAGGCGGGCTCGTCGCCGCGCGCGGTGCGGGCCACCGTCGCCCGGATGCGCGAGAAGGCGAAGGGGGCGGACAAGAAGGAGGTCCGCGAGAAGCTCGGGGTGATCGAGCGGCTCGCCACGGCGGCGGGCGCGTCGGGCAAGGCGGCGGCGCTCCTCCAGGTGGTGGCGGCGCGGCGCGAGCCGGCGCTGGTGTTCACGCGGTACCGCGAGACGCTCGACGAGGTGGTGGCGGCGGTGGAGCGGGCGGGCGTGGCGGCGGTGGCCTTCCACGGCGGGCTCGACGCGCGGGAGAAGGCCGCGGCGCTCGAGCGCTTCCGCGCGGGCGGGGCCGTGGTGATGGTCGCCACCGCGGCCGGCAGCGAGGGCCACAACCTCCAGCACTGCAACGTCCTCGTCAACTACGACCTCCCCTGGAACCCCATGGCCATCGAGCAGCGCATCGGCCGCCTGCACCGCATGGGGCAGACCCGCGAGGTGCACGTCTACAACCTCTGTTCGAAGGACACGATCGAGGAGCGCGTCCTCGACGTGCTCGACCGCCGCGTGCAGCTCTTCCAGCTCGTGGTGGGCGAGATGGACATGGTGCTCGGCAACCTCGCCGAGGAGCGCGACCTCGAGGACTGGCTCGTCCAGTCGGTGGCCCGCGCGAAGACCGACGCCGAGGTCGACGCGACCTTCGACCGCCTCGCCGCCGAGCTCCTCGCCGCCCGAGGCCGCTACGAGAAGACCCGCAGCCTCGACGAGGCGCTCTTCGGGGGGGACTTCGAAGCGTGAGCGCCGCCGACCTCCCCGACCCGCTCGACTTCGCCGCCCGCGCCCTCGCCGCGCGCGGGGCCCTGGTGGACGCGCGCGAGGGCCGCGTCGAGGCGCTCCTGCCGGCCGAGCTTGCGAGGGCCCTCGCGCTGCCCGAGGAGGTGGCGCTCGCGGCGTCGCCGGCCGACGGCGCAGCCGTCGCGTGCGGCATCGGGTCGCCGCTGCTCGAGGCGCTCACCGTGTCGGCGCGGGCGGGGGTGCCGTGGGCGGTGGCGGCGCCCGAGGTCGACGCGCCGAAGGCGTCGCAGGCGACCTCGCTGGCCGCGCGGCTGGTGGTGCGCAACGGGCTCGCCGACGTCGTCGACGCGGCGTCGCTGGAGGCGCCGTACCTCCGCGCGACGGTGGGCTGGTCGGTGGAGGCCGACGACCGCTACGAGGGCGCCTTCGACGTGGCGGTGGGCCCCGACGGGGGCGAGCCCGAGGCGCGCGTCACGGCCCTGCTCGACCCGGCGCGCGGCGTCGGCGGGCTCCGCCCCGCGGCGGGTGACTTCGCGCCGCTCACGGCCGCGCTGCCGGCGCGCGTGCGCGCCGCGCTGGAGGCGGCGACCGCGGAGCCGCTGGCGGCGATCGAGCGGCGCCACGCGCGCGACCACGCGCGCATGACGGAGTACTTCGCCGGCCTGGTGGCGGAGCTGGGCGCGGGGCGGCGCAAGGTGGACGCCGCGGCCCTCGCGGCGCGCGCGGCCGCGGTCGTCGCCGAGCGCGACGCGCGGCTGCGCGACGTGGTGCTGCGGTACACGCCGAAGGTGGAGGCCGCCCCGGTGGCGATGGTGGGGGCGCTCCTGCCGGCGGTGCGCGTGCGCTTGCGGCTGCGGCGGCGCAAGGCCGAGCGCGAGCTGCGGGTGACGCTCCCGGCGGGGGCGCAGGCGCTCGACCTGCTGGCCTGCGAGCTCTGCGGGGGCGCGACGGCGCGGCCGGCCCTCTGCGACGACCGGCTCCACCTCGCGTGCGAGCGCTGCGTGCCCCACGCCCAGGGGCGCTTTGCCTGCGGGGCCTGCGCGCGCGGGCGCTGACCCCTGTCCGCTCCGCCCGACACCCCCGCGCGGGCCCCTGTCCGCCGCGCCCGACGCTCCGCGCGCGGAGTCCCCGGAATCCCGCGCGGCACGCCCGCTGCGATGAGCGGAGGCATGAACCACAAGCGCCTCCTCCTCGCCGCCCTCTCCCTCTCCCTCGGCTGTGCCGGTGCGCCCGACGCGCCCGAAGGCGACGCGCCTGTCGCCTCCGCCGCGCAGGCGCTCACCTACGCCGTCGCCCCCATCACCACCGTCGGCAACCTCAACGACCTCCAGCTCCAGGTCGCGCGCCCCACCATCACGGGCTTCACGCCGTCGAGCGCCGCCGCGGGCGCGCGCATCACGATCCGCGGCGCCTGGCTCGACCGCAGCCGCACCGGGCGCCTTTCTGTCGGCGTCGGGTACGCGGTGACCTTCGCGGGCGCCGGCGGCGCGCGCGTCGCCGCGGCGGGCCCGCAGCTCGTGTCGTCGACCGAGCTCGCGGTGACGGTGCCCGCGGGCGCCGCGACGGGCCGCGTGCGCTTCTCCGACGCGCTCGGGAGCTTCGCCGAGAGCCCGGCGGACTTCGTGGTGCCGCTGCCCCCGCCCCCGCCGCCGCCGACGCGCGTCCGCGTCGTCAACAGCAACCAGTACGACGTCGTCTCGCTCGTGGTGAACGGCGCGCAGGTTCGCTCGTGCGCCAACCCGCTCGCGCCCGGCGCGTCGGTCGACGTCAACGTGATGCCCGGCGCGTTCGCGGTCGGCGCGGTGCTGGGCTTCTGCGACGCGGGGGCGCCGGTGTCGATCCCGCCGTCGCACCTCGAGCTCGCGTCGAGCGTGGCGAGCGGGGCCACCTTCACCGTGACGGCCAACCGCTTCACGCTCGGCGAGCTGCTCACCAACTGGGGCTTCAACTCCGGCGAGTGGGCCTCGGGGCTCTACACCGACGCGGGCGGCGGGTGGCACCAGGACAGCCTCGTCTTCGACGCCCAGGCCCGCTGGAACGGCTTCGACCGCGGGACCCTCTGGGGCGGCGGCCAGGCGTCGGTGGTGTCGTGGCCTGACCGGGCGACGTGCGTGCAGTTTCGCCTCGCGCCGGGCTTCGCGGCGACGCAGACGTGCCTGCCGTTCTCGGGCTTCACGCAGGACGGCGTGAACCACGTGCGGCGCTGAGTCGCGCGCTTGACGCCGCCCGCGCCCCCGCGCGATACGCCCGCGCGATGAACCTCGCGGGCGTCCGGGTGCTGATGTCCGAGGGGTCGAGCCTCTCCGCGCGCGAGTCGCTCACCGCGCTCGGCCTCGCCGGCTGCCGGGTCGAGGTGCTCGACGGCGCGCCCCTCTGCCTCGCGCGCTTCTCCTCGCGGTGCGCGCGCGTCCGCCCGGCGCCGCGCTTCGGCGACGACCCCGCGGGCTACCTCGCGGCGGCGCGCGACGCCCTGCGCGGCGGCGCCTTCGACGCGCTCTACCCCGCCCACGAGCAAGCCTACCTCTTCGCCGCCGTGCGCGACGAGCTCGCGGCGCATGCGGCCCTCGCCCTGCCCGACTTCGACGCCTTCGAACGCGTGCAGAGCAAGGTCGCCTTCGCGGGCCTGCTCGCCGAGCTCGGGGCGCCCGCGCCGCCGACCGAGGTCGCCTTCGACGAGGCCGCGCTCCGCCGCGCCGCGCGCCCGCTGCCGGTGTACGTGAAAGCGGCGTTCGGCACCGCGACCGCGGGCACCTTCCGCGTCGACGACGCGCGCGGGCTCGACGCGGCCGTCGTCGCGCTCCGCGGGGCGCTCGGCGATGGCGCGGTCGTGCAGCGGCTCGTCGAGGGGGCGCTCGGGCGCGCGCAGGCCGTGTTCGACCGAGGCCGGCTCGCGGGGCTGCACGCGTGCGTCCAGCGCCGCGAGGGCGTCGGCGGCGGCGACATCGCCAAGGAGTCGCTCGACGCGGCGGTGGTCTGCGAGCACGTCGAGCGCCTCGGGGCGCGCCTCGGGTGGCACGGCGGCCTCTCGCTGGACTTCATCCTCGACGGCGCCGGGGGGCCCTGGTTCATCGACGGCAATCCCCGCCTCGTCGAGACGGGCAACGCGCTCGCCGCCGGGCTCAACCTCCCGGCGCTGCTCGTCGCGGTGAGCCTCGGCCGCGCCCCGGGCGGCGTGTCCACCGGCCGCGCGGGCGTGCGCACGCACATGGCGTTGCAGGCGCTGCTGGCGGCGGCGCGGGCGAGGGGGCAGCGGCGCGACGTCGCGCGGGCGCTCGCCGACGTGGCGCGGCGGCGCGGGCTCTTCGACGGGAGCGAGGAGGAGCTCACCCCGGCGCGCGGCGACGCGCTCGCGGCGTTCCCGGTGGCGGCGGTGGCCGCAGCGCTCATGGCGGCGCCGTCAGGCTGGCGCGCGTTCGCCGGCGGCGCGGTGCGCGCATACGCCGCGACGCCCGAGGTCGTGCGGTATGCGCGCGCGCTCCGCCCCCGCCCCGCGACGGTGTAGGCTCGGGCGGTGCCCCGCGGACTCCCCTTCGCCGCAACGCTCCGCGCGTCACTCGCCGCCCTCGCGGTGCCCGCGGCCGCCGCCGCCGACCCGTCGGGGGTGCGCCTCGGCTGGACGCGCGGCGAGGGCGCGGAGACCTGCGCCGACGCCGCGGCCCTGACCGACGCCGTGCGGGCCCGCCTCGGGCGCGACCCCTCCGCCGACGCCGGCGAGCGCCCCCTCGAAGGGTCCGTCGCCCGCGCGGGCGACGCGTGGACGGTGCAGCTCTACCTGCGCACGCGGGAGGGCGCGCTGCTCGGCGCGCGTTCGCTGTCGAGCACCAGCGCCGCGTGCGAGCCGGTCGTCGGCGCCGCCACCCTCGCCGTCGCGCTGATGATCGACCCCGACGCCGCCACCCGACCGCGCGACCCGCCCCCGCCCGCCGCCCCGGCGCCCTCCCCGCCCGCGACCCCCGCCCCACCGCCTGCTCCACCGCCCGCCCCGGCGCTCGTGACCCCCGTCCCTTCACCCGCGCTGCCGCGCGCTGCGACACCCTCGCCCGCGCCGCCCGACGCGCCCGCGCGCGTGCCCCGCGCGCAGCCCTTCGAGGTCGCGGTGGGCGCGCTGGTGAGCGTCGGGCTGTTGCCCGGGGCCGCCCCGGGGGTGCTGCTGCGCGTGGGGGCGCCGCTCGCGGGGCGCTTCGGGTGGGGCCTCGGCGTGGCCTACCTCCCCGAGAGCCGCACGGGGCAGGGCGACGACGGGTTCGCCTTCGGGCTCACGGCCGTGACGCTCCAGGGCTGCGTCGACGTCGCCCGCGGCGCGCGCGGCGCCCTCGCGGGCTGCGCGGGCGTGGCCGTCGGCGGGATGCACGCCGTCGTGTACCGCCCGCTCCCCGACCTCCCCGGCGACAGGGCGTGGGTCGGCGCGGCGGCGTCGCTGCGCGCGACGGCGACGCTGGTTGGGCCGTGGGTTCTCTCCGGCGAACTGGGCGCGGTGGTGCCGGTGACGCGCCACCGCTACGACGTGGCCGGCCGCGCCGAGGCCGCCTACGAGCAGTCGCCCGTCGGGGGCTTCGCCGCGCTCAGCGCGGGCCTGTCGTTTCGCTGAAGGGCCGGGCGGGGCGCGTGCATTCACTCCCCCTGACGATGCCTTCCGTGACCGCCGCCGAGGGCGCCCCCGACCGCGACGAGGCGCTCGACCTCGTCTCGATCCACGAGCGCCACGCCCAGTTCATCTGGGTGACGCTCGCGCGGATGGGGGTGCGCGACGTCGACCTCGAGGACGTCTCGCAGGAGGTGTTCGTGGTGGTGCACCAGCGGCTCCACACCTTCGACGGCTCGTCGCGCATCACCACCTGGCTCTACGGCGTCTGCGTGCGCGTGGCGTCGGGGTGGCGCCGCCGCGCGTGGCGCCGCCGGGAGGCGCCCGTCGCGATCGTGCCCGACCCGCGCGGGGAGGGCCCCGACGGCCCCGAGGAGGCCGCGATGGCCGCGCAGGCGCGCGCCCGGCTCCAGGCCCTGCTCGACGGGCTCGACGTGGAGAAGCGCGCGGCCTTCGTCATGTTCGAACTCGAGGAGATGACCTGCGACGAGATCGCGGCGCTCACCGGCGTCCCGGTGGGCACCGTGTACTCGCGCCTCCACGCCGCGCGGAAGGCCGTCGAGCAGGCGACGCAACGGCTGTGGGCGCGGGGAAGGCTGGGAGGTGTGCCATGAGCGATCCGAGGCGCTGGCGCGACGACGCGACGGGCGCGCCGCCGGAGGTGCGGGCCCTGCTGCGCGTCGCCAAGGCCGCGCCCGACTTCGGCCCCGCCGCCCGCGCGCGCTCGCGCCGCCACGTCGAGCGCCTCGCGCTCGCGCCACTCTTCGCCACCGCCGCGAGCCTCTGGGCGAAGGGCCTCGCCGCCGCGGCCGCCGTCGGCCTCGCGGGCGCCGTCGCGGTCGCCGTCGCGCGCGCCCCCGCGCCCTCGCGCGCCCGACGTCCGCCGCGCGCCCCGCCCCGCGCGCCCCCGCGTCGCCCCGCGCCGCCGCCGCGCCCCCGGCGACGCGTGAGGCGCCCGCCGCCCGAGACGTCGCCCCCGCCGCGCGCGCCGCGCCCGCCGCCACGGGCCGCCGCGCCGCGCGCCGAGCCCTCGCCCGCGCCGCCGCCCGCCGCGCCCGCGGCGCAGGAAGACCCGCTCGCCCGCGAGGACCGTTTGCTCGACCACGCCCGCCGCGCGCTCGCCGTCGACCCCGCGGAGTCCTGCGCCGCCTGGCCGCGTACGACCGCGACTGCCCCGGCGGGGCGCTCGCCGAGGAGCGCGCCTTCCTCGAGGTCGACGCGCTCCGGCGGCTCGGCCGCGCCGAGGCGATGCGCGCGCGGGCCGAGGCGCTGCTCCAACGCTACCCGCGCAGCGCGTACGCGGCGCGCGTGCGGTCGATGCTCGCGGCGGCGCGCTGAACATTTTCGATGGGCGCGGCGGGGCTGCGTGCATTCATTCGTCGGAGGTGATGATGAGATTCCTGCCGCCGCTGCTCGGCGCGACCGCGCTGGCCTGTACCGTCCCCGTCCCCCTCGCGCGGGAGGCCGACGGCGCGACGTCCGACGTCATGCCCGTGAGCGACGTCGCCGTGCGCGACGACGTCCGCGACGCCGCGCCCGACGCGCCCGGTGACGTCGCGCCGCCCGACGCGCCCGTGGACGTCACCGCGGCCGACGCGCCCGCGGACGTCGGGCTCGACGCGGCTGTGGATGTCGCGCCGGACGTCGCGCCGGACGTCGCGCCCGACGCGCCGGCGGGCTGCCCCGCGGGGGAGGGCTTCGTCGACGGCGCGTGCCGGGCGCTGCCGCCGCCGCGGCTGGTGGCGCCGCGGTCGGGCTACGCCGTCACGTCGCGGCGCCCTACGCTGCGGTGGGCCCTCGCCGCGGGGGCGGAGGGCGCGCGCGTCGAGCTCTGCCGCGAGCGGGGCTGCGCGGCGCCCGTCGCGGCGCTCGGCGTCGCGCGCGGCGAGAGCGCCCGGCCCGCGGCGGACCTCGCGCCCGGCGTGTACTTCTGGCGCGCCTTCGGGGCCGGCGGGGGCGGCGCCGGGCTCGCGCCGAGCGCGACGTGGAGCTTCACGGTCGGGCCGCGCTCCGCGCCGGTCGACACGGTGGGCGCGCCCGCGACGGACTTCAACGGCGACGGCTACGCGGACTTCGCGATGCAGCGCTACACGCCGTTCTACCGGAGCTCGAACCTCCTCGACCTCTGGATGGGGGGCGCCGAGGGCCTGGCGGCGGCCCCCGACGCGAGGCTCACCGCGCCCGCGCGCGCCGACTACCTCGGCGTCACCGTCGGGGACTACGACAACGACGGCTTCACGGACTACCGCTTCCTCACCTCCGACACGGCCCTGCTGTACCCGGGGAGCGCGTCGGGCCTCTCCTCGGCGCGCTTCACCGCGGCGCCGACGGCGGGCGCGATGGGGAGCGAGTCGGACTACCCCGGCTGCGCGTCGGGGGACTTCGAACGCGACGGTCGCACCGACCTGGTGTGCTCGCTCGTCTCCCGGCAGGTGATCGAGTTCCCCGGGGTCGACGGGGGCGGCTTCGGGGCGCCGCGGGCGCGGGCGTTCCCCCCGGCGCCGAGCGCCACCAACACGGTGCCGTCGGTGGCGGACTTCGACGGCGACGGCCTCGAGGACGTTGCGATCGTCTGGGACAACAGCGACCCGCTGCCGCTGTACATGGGGGCGCGCATCTTCATCGCGACGTACCGCGGGACGCCCGGCGGGCTCGCGGAGGGTGTGCTGCTGCCCGTCATCCCGTCGGGCATGGGCGCGTGCGCGGCCGGGGTCTTCGCGTCTGGCAAGGTCGCCGCGACGGGCGATTTCAACGGCGACGGGTACGCGGACGCCGCGGCCGCGTTCCAGACGCGCGGGCTGGGCGCTTGCGTCGCGATCTTCCCGGGCTCCCCCGAGGGCCTCTCCGCCTCGCGCGTCACCTTCTTCCCGGCGCCCGGGGCGACGTCCCTCTACCCCACCGCCGCCGACGCGAACGGCGACGGGTACGCCGACGTGATCCTCGCCGGCTCGGTCAACGCGACGGAGGGCTACGGGGTCGACACGCTCCTCGGGAGCGCGGGCGGTCTCCGGCTCGACCGCGTCGCGTCGTACCGGGCCAACGACGGCGCCGTGGTCGCGCTGAACACGCTGGCCGTGGGCGACCACAACCGCGACGGGTTCGTCGACGTCGTGCTCGACCAGATGACCCGGCCGGACGGGGGCGGCTACGTCGACAACTTCGTGTGGCTCGCCTCCACCGCGGCGGGCGTCCCCGGCGGCGCGACGCGGCGCCTCCTGTCCTTGCCGCGTTGACCCGCGAACGCTCCGTCAGGGCCGGTACACCGGCAGCGTGACGCCGCTCAGCCGGAGCGTCCCTTCGCCCTCCTGCGAGGCGACCGCGCGGATGGCCGTCGCGCCGCCCGCGGGCACGCCCATCTGGCAGTCGGAGTTGTACTGCGTCACGCCGCTGCCGCTGCCCACGTCGCCCTCCAGCTCGAAGGTGCGGCAGCGCATCGTCGCGACGGCGCGGCCCTCGCGGAGGAGTTCCACGCGGATCACCACGTAGTCGGGCCCCGCGTACGAGAAGTCCTCCGCGCGCATCCCGAAGCCGATGCGCGTGCCGCCGGCGAGGGCCACCGCCTGCTCGCCGGGCTGCCCGATGCCGGTCAGCGCCACGGTGGTGATGGTGGGCTTGAACATCGGGCTCTGCGCGAAGTACCAGCCGACGAAGGCCAGCACCGCGACCACGAACCCCGTGAGGGCCCGCCGACCGCCGGGCGTCAGCGGCGTGCCTTCTTCTTCCTGCGCGGCGTCGGGCTTCGGCTCGGTGCTCATCGCGCGAGCATACGCCCGCGGGGCTCCGCGCTGGGGCGCCGCCGCCCCGCCTCGAGGCGGACGCGCCCCGCCCGCGATGCGCGAATCGGGCTGTTTTCGAGGTGTTTGCGCTGGCCCGTGGGCTGCACTGAGGGAGACCCGAGGGCGACAGCAAGCGCCTCCCCCGAGCATCGGGCGGAGGCCGTGACCTGCCCGCGCCCCGAAAGGACCACGAACGCCATGAAGCTCTCGCCCCGCACCCTCCTCGCCATCTCGTCGCTCGTCGCCGCCTTCGCCTCGGGGTGCTTCGGCATGATGCCCCCGCCCGGCACCCGCCCCGTCGGCGCGCCCGGTTTCGCCCCCGCGGCCGCGGCCCCCGCGCCGATGCAGGCGGCCCCCATGGCCCGCGCGAACGACTGCATCACCACGACCCGCTGCAACTGGGACTCGGACTGCCCCGACGGCGGCCACTGCAACACCGCGATGAACCTCTGCTTCGACCCCGACCCGGTCGCCTCCACCGTCCTCACCTGCCACATGAACGAGTGCCGCTGGGACACCGACTGCCCGAGCGGCTGGTCGTGCAACACGGCCACCACGCACTGCCAGCTCCGCTGACCGCGCCGCGCGAATTCACACTACTTCACAGCGCCCCGGCGTAGCCTCCGCCGCCTCGACACAAGGAGCGGCGCATGAAGGGCAAGGTCTGCATCGTCACGGGGAGCAACACGGGCATCGGCAAGGAGACCGCGCGGGGCCTCGCCGCGAAGGGGGCGACGGTGGTGATGGCCTGCCGCGACGTCGCGAAGGCCGAGGCCGCGCGCGCCGAGGTGGCGGCGAGCACCGGGCGCGACGACGTCGCGGTGATGCCCCTCGACCTCGCGAGCCTCGCCAGCGTGCGGGCGTTCGCCGCGGCCTTCCGCGAGCGCTACCCGCGCCTCGACGTCCTCGTGAACAACGCCGGCGTCTGGACCACCGCCCGCTCGACCACGAGGGACGGCTTCGAGACCACCTTCGGCGTCAACCACGTCGGCACCTTCCTGCTCACCCACGAGCTGCTCCCGCTGCTGAAGGCGAGCGCGCCCGCGCGCGTCGTGGTGCTCTCGTCGACGCTCCACTTCAGGGGCAAGATGCAGTGGGACGACCTCCAGTCCGAGCGCGGCGGCTTCAGCGGCCCGCGCGCCTACAACCAGTCGAAGCTCGCCAACGTGCTCTTCGCCAACGCCCTCGCGCGCCGCCTCGAGGGCACCGGCGTCGTCGTCAACTCCGTGCACCCGGGCGTCGTCGCCACCGAGCTCGTGCGCGACTACCCGAAGCTCCTGGTGAAGATCTTCCAGCTCTTCCTGCTGACGCCCGCGCAGGGCGCGGCGTGCTCGCTCTTCGTCGCCGCCGACCCCTCCGTCGAGAAGGTGACCGGCAAGTACTTCGAAAAATCCCGCGAGGTGACCGCCGCGGCCGCCGCGCGCGACGTCGCCGCGCAAGACCGACTCTGGGAGCTCACCGAGTCGCTGATCGCCCGGGCCTCCGGCGCGTAGTCGCCTCCCCGCCGCGCTTCGAACTGTTTCGATACCCACCGCCGCCCGGGTGCTGCACCCTCGCGGGCATGGCTCACCCCTCCACCCCTCGCCTGCGCGCCTGCCTGGGCGCCGCCGTCGCCGCGCTCGCCGCGTGCAGCTCCGACCCGCCCGCGACGAACTCCCCGGACGTCCCGCCGGCCGACCTCGGCGCGCCGGACGTCATCAGCCAGGACATGGCGCCGCCCCCCGACGCGCCCGCCGACCTGACGCCGCCGCCCCCCGACGCGCCGCCTCCGCTCGACGCCGCGCCCGACGCCGCGCCCGACGTCGCACCAGACGCTGCACCTGATGCAGCACCCGACGCCGCCCCTGACGCCGCCCCTGACGCCGCCCCTGACGCCGCCCCTGACGCCGCCCCTGATGCCGCCCCCGACGCTGCCCCTGACGCCGCGCCCGACGCTGCGCCCGACGTGCTCACGTGCCCGACGGGTCGCGTCGTCTGCGACGGTGCCTGCGTCGACCCGCAGACCAGCGTCGCCCACTGCGGCATGTGCGGCCGCGCCTGCCCCGCCGCGCAGCTCTGCACCGCCGGCGTCTGCACCGACCCGCCGTGCCCCATGGGCCAGGCGCGCTGCGCCGGCGCCTGCGTCGACACCGCCACCGACGTCGCCAACTGCGGCGCGTGCGGGCGTACGTGCCCGAGCGGGACGGGCGGCGCCGCGGCCTGCGCGATGGGCGCCTGCCGCCTCGCGTGCACGGCGGGCCTCGGCGACTGCGACGCGATGGCCGCCAATGGCTGCGAGACCGCCCTCGCCACGACGGCCGCGCACTGCGGCGCCTGCGGCAACGCCTGCGCCGCGGGCCTCGACTGCGTCGCCGGGGCGTGCGTCCGGCCGATGCACGGCGCCGTGGTGTACGTGCCGGGCGCCGGCCGCCTGGAGGTGTACTCCGCGACCAACAACACCGTGCGCCCGACGCTCGGCACGACGTCGCTGCCCGCCCTCACGCTCACGGCCGGCGGCGTCGCCAGCGCGGCGCTCTCCGGCGCGGAGGTGCTGCGGCTGGAGGGCGACGCGCCCTTCGTCGCGTGGATCCACGACAACGGCAACACCGACCAGCTCGAGGCAGCCTCCGCGGCCGACGGCGCGCTCGTCGGGACCGAGCTCTACACCTGGGCCGGCTCCGCGGTGACCGTGGTCACCGGCACCGCGGCGCCCGTCAGCGTGCGCCTGCTCGACCTCTCGACCACGCCGCCCGCGGAGGTCGCGACCTGGGGCGACCCGGGGGCCGGCTCGTTCCGCGCGTTCCGCGTGCCGCGCGCGGGGCTCTACCGCGTGGCGGCGACAGGGGCCGCGGTGACGGCGTACGGCCAGTCGCTCGCGGAGACGTACAACCACGCGGGCTTCGTCGCCGCCGACACGGGCGGGCTCCGCGGGACGTCGTTCCGCTACGCCGAGCCCGCGGGCGCGCCGGGCGTGCGGCGGATGATGGTCCAGTCGCTGGAGGCGGCCACCACGGTCACCTTCCGCGTCGGCGCCACCACCACGATGCAGACGCTCGCCGCGGCCTTCGACGTCGGGATCGTCAGCGTCCCCGCCGACACCCTCGCCGTCGCGACGAGCGCGTCGCCGCTCTTCGCGTGGATCGAGGCCGACCCGGGCAACGGCACGTGCGACGGGAGCGTGTCCGACGCCGACCTCGTCCCCTCGCTGCGCGGGTCGATGCTCGACACGGAGTTCCGCTTCCGCACGACGGCCGCGACGGCGGACTGCTACATGACGCGCCGCGCGGACGTCGACGTGCTCGGCTACGCGCCCGGCACCACCGTGCGCGCCTACGGCCCCGGCTCCGACACGCCCTTCGCCACCGGCACCGTCGGCCGCGGCGAGCGCCTCCGCGTCGTCACCGACGCCGCCTCCCTCCGCGACGTCCGCGTCGTCGCCTCGGCGCCCGTGTCGGTCGAGCGCTCGCACGCGAACTTCGACTTCCTCCTGCGCGCGACGTCGCAGGTCACCTACCCGTAGCGCCCCCGCGTCACCGCGCTCCCGGTTCGCGGAGGGCGCGGGCCACCGACGAGGCCGCGAAGGCGACGAAGCCCGCGCCCATGAAGCCGAGCAGCAGCGCGTTGTCCCGCTCGCCCCTCCGGGCCGCGATGACGGTGAGGGCGATGAGCCACGCCCCGCCCGTCGCCGCGCCCAGCACCAGCACGCCGTCCCGCGCGGACCACGGCGGGCGCGCCAGCCTCGGACCGAACCGGCGCCCCCGCGCCCGCCGGATCGCGGCGTAGGCCGCGAACCCGAGGCCCCACGGCACGAGCGCCAGGATCACCGAGTCGAGGAAGGGGCTGCCGGTGATGGAGGCGCGGAGCATCATCGCGCCGAACAGCCCCGCGAACCACGACAGCATCCCCACGGGCACCACCACCCGCAACAGGAGCAGCGCGTGGAGCAAGCGGTCGAGCACGCGGTCGAGCACGCGGCGCTTCTACCACGGCACCCTCGGCGGTACGCTCCCGACGTGCGCCCGCTCCTCTGCACCCTCCTGCTCGGCTGCGCGTCGACCACCGCCGCCCGCGACGGCGGCCCCCGCGCGGACGTCCCGATCGACGCGTCGCCCGACGCCGCGCCCGACGCCGCGCCCGATGCGCCCGTCATGGCGGAGTGCCGCGCGCCCGCCGACTGCGCCGCGCGCCCGACGCCCGGCACCGTTCGCCACTGCCTCGGCGGCGGGCGGTGGAGCTGCCTCGCCGGACGCTGCACCTGGGGCTGCGAAGCCGCGCTCACCTGCGCCGACGACGGCGGCCGCTGTCCCCGCTGCAACGACCCCGCGCCGATGTGCGACGCCGCGCGGTGCGAGTCGCCGCCGCTCGACGCCGCGCGGGTGGAGGACGCCACCTGCACGCGGCCCTTCCACGCCGACGCGGTGTCGTGCGCGGGGCCCTTCGTGCGGCTGCGCGACGGCATGTGGTGCCTCGTCGAGATGCAGCCGACGGGGGCGATCCGCGCGATCCTCTCGTGCGGCGGATGTCAGACCACGCTGATGTGGTGAGCGCCGCGGTGACCGTCAGCCCGCGCGCGGCACGGCCTGCCAGAGCGCGGCGTCGATGCGGTCGGCCGCGGCGCGGGCGGGGGATGAAGGCGGGCGCTCGCGGGGGCGGTGGTAGAGTCCCCGGTCGATGGTTGCGCTCGAGCTCTCGACGCTCGACATGATGACGATCGCCACGCACGTGGGGGCGCTGCGGGTGCTGCCCGTCGGCGACGACCCGTGGGCCGCGTGGGAGTGCGCGGCGTCCTCGCCCGAGGTGCTCCAGGGCGTGGACGCACTGCTCGCGCGCGCGCGGCGCTTCAACACCGCCCGCGCCAACGAGGCGACGCTCTGGTCGCGCGTGATCTACCCCTTGATGGAGCTCGCCGAGCGCGACGACGTGGTCGCGTGGTCGCAGGTGACCGTCAGCGCGCGGCACCCGACGCAAGACCTCACCATCGCGGGCGTGATCGACGGCGCCTTCGCGCGTGACGACCTGGGGCAGCCGAGCGCCCCGTACTTCCTCGTGGTCGAGGCGAAGCGCGGGATCGACGCCAGCGACCCGCTGCCGCAGGTGGTCGGCGCGATGCTGGCGGCGGGGATGACGCGGCTCGGAGGGGGCGCGGTGGCGCGCGAGGTGTTCGGCGCCTTCGTCGTCACCGACAAGTGGACCTTCCTTCGCGGCGCTCTCACGATGGACGCCGCGGGCGGCCTCTCGATGGAGGTCGCGCCGTCGCGGGAGTACGCGGTGCGCCACGAGTCGCTCGCGATCGTGGCGGTGATGCGCGCCATCGTCGCGCGGGGCGAGATCGCGGCGACGTGAGCGGCGCCTTGACCGCGATGTCGTCGAGCAATGAGTTCCGGGCGAACCTCACCCTGACGCGCTCGCGCGCCGCGGGCGTCACGACACCGCGTAGCCCGTGAGCGCGCGCCGGGCCGGGGACTTGAACGCGAGGACGATCCGGTCGCGGGGGACGCCCGCGTCGACGAGGTCGGGGGCGACGCCCGACTCGGTCTGGTCGTGCTGGATCCACAGCTTGCCGTCGACGACGTCGACGTGCGCGAGCGTGGCGTGGACGTGGTGGCGACCGTCCCAGCCCACCACCACCAGCAGGTAGCGGTCGCGCTCGCGGTCGAAGACGGCTTCGAAGCGAAGCGCGGACTCCGGCCCCGGGCGCCGCTCCCACGCGCGGAGCACCCGCATCAGCGCTTCCCGGTAGCCCTCTACGGGATCCATCGGACGATCACCTTTCGTGTGGGGTCGTAGGAGACGAGGCGGTGCACCTGTCGCGTGAGCACGAGCCGCGCGACGCCGGCTTCGAAGACCTCAGAGCGGACGTCCTCCGAAACCGCCAGGTACAGCTCCCGCTCGGGGTCGACCTCCGCGAGCACCTCGCGGTAGACCACGAACTGGCCCACGGCGGCGTGCAGGTCGGTGAGCTCCGACGGGCCGTTGAAGCTCTTGATCTCGACCGCGATGCGGCGCGTGCCCTTCTCCGCGGCGATCAAGCGCTCGGCGGCGAGGTCGACGTAGAGGTCGTCCCCCGCGTACCGCAGGTGGAGCGGGTCGCCGGTGATGGTCCACCCGTCCGCGACGAGCGCGTCCCGCACGGCTTCGTGGTCACGGTCGCGGGCGGACATCGACGCGGTTCTACCGCCGCCGCGGCGCGCCTGTCCATCCCACCCACCGCCTCCCGTCGGGGCCGTGTCTGGTGGGGAGCCCGTCCGCGTGGTGGTAGCCTCGCGCTTCATGAGGGCCGCGCGCCACGCTTTGGCCGCCGGGATCGCGCTCGCCGCGTGCGTCGCGCAGCCGCAGGAGACGCTGCGCAGGCCGCTGCCGCCCGACGCCGTGCCGCTGGTGAGCCACCTGGAGCCGCCGCTCCGCCTGCGGCGCATGATCGTGACGGTCGACGGCGGCCCCACGTTCGTCTTCGATGACGCCGAACGCCGGGCCCCGCTGCCGGCCTACGTCATGCTGCGAGCGCCGGGCGGTTCAGGCGAGCGCCATCTCCAAGTTCATCTGGAGGTGGCGCACCCTTGCTTCCCGTCGGGCCCCGCGCTGCCGACCGAGCGCGTCCTCGCGCGCACGATGTTCCGCGCGGACGCGCTCCCGACGCGCATCGAGCTCTATCAAGACCCGGGCGTGCGCTCGGCCGGTACGGGTGTTCACGTCCGCGTGGTCGGTGCGTTGCGCCCATCCGACCTGCTGTCGCGCCCGTCGCCGCCCGCGCTTCCACCTGCCGTGGTCGTGGGGTGCGTCCGCGCGCTCCGCCGGAGGATCGACGAATTCATCCGCGATTCGGTGGCGCGCTGCGACGTCGCGGGCGTCGACCACGGCCAGTACCTGTTCGAGTCCCTTCATCGGGCGCTCCGCTGGCTGTACGCGGGACCTTCGCCGGAGAACCCCGTCGACGATCTAGGGCCGTTGCTCGACGGGCTGCCTGGCGCGGGTCCGACCGAGCTCCGCGTCGAGGCGCTGTGCCGTCGGTTCGAAGAGAGCGCCTTCGGCTGGGGAGACGATTTCGTGGGAGCGGCGGCCTGCCCGTGGGGAGAGAGGCGCCGAGACCTCCGCGGCTGCGACGCGTACCCCGACCACGACACGCCCCTCCCGTCGGCGATCGCGCCGCTGTGGCCCTGATGCGGTCGTGCGCCGCGGGCGTCGCGACACCGCGTAGCCCGTGGGCGCGCCGGGCTGGGGCAGGGCGGTCGAAGCGCCTGTTCCGAACCGCGGACATCGCGCCGGGCGAAGGCGAGACGTCGGCGACGTCCCGCGTCCCCGGCGGCCGCGAGGGCGAGACGTCGGCGACGTCCCGCGTCCCCGGCGGTCGCGAAGGCGACGGTGCGGCGAAACACCGGCGGATCGCGCGAAGCCGTGGGTGGTTGAGGGCGACTCGTCCGATTCCGCCGACGTGATCCCGACGGAGGGATCGTTCGTGCGGGAAGCCGTCGCCAGGGTTCGCCCGACGTGCTCCGGCATCGTGGCCGAGGCTCTCCCCGGGCGACGGCGCCCGACGGGTTTTCAAGGCCGGCGTGAAACCAACGACACGTCCCACGGGTTCGCCCCGCACCTCCGCCGTAGGCTATCCTCCGCGGCGAACGATGACCCGACGCCCGCTCCCCACGGCCCTCGCGCTCGTCGCCCTCGCGCTCGCCGCCCCGCCGGCCGCCGCGCAGGACTGGGACGTCGGCCCCGCCCGCCCTTCGCGCCCGGCCCGCCCGTCGCGCCCCGCACGCCCCGGCCCTGTGCGCCCCGGTCCCGTACGCCCATCCCCCGTGCGCCCGACGCGCCCCGCGCCCACCGCGCAGCCCGCGCCGCCGCCCCCGAGCGCCCCGCCGACCGCCGCGCCCGCGAGCGACACCGACCGCAACCGCCGCATGATCGAGCACCTCCTCGCGGTGCTCCTCCGCGGCGACGACGAGAACGCCGTCGCCCTCCCCACGCTGCTCCGACTCGTTCGCGAGCGCGACGGCAACCTCGACGCCCTCACCGCCGACCTCGAGCGCCGCGCCGCCGCGCCGGGCGCCGACGCGGTCGGGGCGCTCCTCCTCCTCGGGCACGTCCAGCGGCAGAACGGGCGCCTCGACGAGGCCGTCGCCCGCTACCAGCGCGCCGCCGCCGCCGCGCCCAACGCGCCCGCCCCGCAGCTCGCCCTCGCCGACACGCTCCGCCAGATGGGCCGCGCCCCCGACGCCCTCGCCGCCTACGAGCGCGCCCTCGGCCTCGGGCTCCGCGCCGACCGCCGCGGCGACGTCCTGCGCGCGCTCGTCGACCTCTCGCTCGCCTCGGGCGACGTCGCCCGCGCGCGGTCGTGGCACCAGCGCCTCGTCGCCGCGTCGCCCGCGAGCGCCTCGGTGCGCCGCGAGCTCGCCGACGCCCTCGTCGCGCGGCGGTTGTATGCGGAGGCGATCGGGGAGTTCCAGGCGCTGACGCGGGCGCTGGCGGGGGACAACCGGGTGCTGCCGCCGGTGCTACGCGACCTCGGCCGCGCGCAGATGCAGGCCAACCAGCTCGACGAGGCGCTCGCCACCTTCCGCCGCGCGCTCGCCCTCGCGGGCGCGGGGACGGGCGTGCGCCGCGAGCTCCTCGACGACCTCACCGAGCTCCACACGCGCCGCCGCGACCTCGACGGATGGATCCAGGAGCTCGCGCGCCAGGGTGCGGGGAGCTGGGAGCGCCAGATGCTCCTCGGCCGCCTCCACGCCGAGCAGGGCCGCGCCGACCAGGCCGTCGCCGCCTACCGCCGCGCCGCCGCGCTGCGCCCCGGGGACGTCGACGCGCTCGTCCAGCTCGTCCAGCTCCTCGCGCAGAGCGCCCGCTTCGAAGAGCTCGTCGCCGCGCGGAGACGTCTCGCCGCCGCCGCGCCGCGCAACCCGACCTACGTCACCGACCTCGCCGACGACCTCGTGCGCGCCGGCCGCCGCGCCGAGGCCCTCGCCGCGCTCGCGCAGGCCAGCGCGCGGGCCGGCGCCGACGTCGACATGCACGAGCGCCTCGCCCAGGCGTACGCCCGGTTGGGTGAGCAGGCCGCCGCGCTCCGTGAGACCGAGCTCGTCGCGCGCTACGACCCCTCCGACCCGGCCGCATTGGAGGCCCTCGGCGAGCGGCAGATGGAGGCCGGCGACCGCGACCGCGCCCTCGCCACGTGGGCCCGCATCCGCGAGCGGGCGCGCGACCGGGCCCGCGGCGCCGCGGCCCTCGCCGAGGTGTACGCGCGCCACGACATGGGCCCGCAGGCGATGGCGCTCTACCGCGAGGCGATCGACGCGCGCCCCGACGAGCTCGAGTACCACAAGGGGCTCGCGGTGGTGGCCGAGGCGCTGCGGATGTTCGACCCCGCCATCGCCGCGTGGCGCCGCGTCATCGAGCTCTCCCGCGACGACCGCGAGCTCCGCCGCGAGGCCCGCGCCCGCATCGTCAACCTCTGGAACCTCACCGACCGCCTCGCCGAGCGCATCCCCGCCCTGGAGCGTGCGTTCTCCGCCACGCCGCCCGACCTCGAAGCCGGCCGCGACCTCGCCGAGGCCTACGCCCGCACGCGCCGGCTCGACGACGCCGAGCGCGTGCTCGTGCGATTGGTCGAGGCCGAGCCCGGCGACGTCACCACGCTCTCGGTGCTCGAGCGGATGCGCACGCAGCGCGGCGACCTCGCGGGCGCGATCGACGTGCTGCGGCGGCTGGTCGAGGCCGACCCCCGGCACGCGCGCGAGTGGCACCAGCGGCTCGCGGCCCACGCGCTCGCGCTCCACCGCGACGCCGAGGCCCTGGAGAGCGCCGCCCGCGCGGTGGAGCTCAACCCCGACGACGCCAACGGGCACCTGCGCCTCGGCGAGCTCTACCGGGCGCGCAACGACGCGGGGCAGGCGGCGGCGTCGTTCCGCCGGGCGCTGGCGCTCAACGACCGGCTCTTCCCGACGTACTTCCAGCTCGCCGACCTCGACCTCGCGCGCGACGAGTCGCGCGAGGCCGTCGAGCTCTTCCGCCGGGTGATCCGCCTCGCGCCCGACGACGAGCTCGTCGCCCGCGCGGGACGTCTCGCCATCCAGATCGCGCCCGCCGCCGGCGCCCTCCCCGACCTCGAGCGCGACCTCTCCGCCGCCTCCGCCGCGTCGCCCGCCCGCGTGGTGCTCCGCCGCCTGCTCGTCGACCTCTACGCCGCCACGTGCCGCCCGCTCGTCCACGCGCTCCGCCACGGCGACGCCGAGGCCCGCGCGCGCGCCCGCGCCGAGCTCACCCGCATGGGGGCCCGCGCGCTCAAGCCCCTGCTCGACACCCTCGCCGACAACGACGAGGCCCGGCGGCGCGTGTCGCTGGAGATCCTCGGGTACCTCGGCAACCCCAACGCGGCCGCGGCCCTCCTCACCGTCGCCGAGGGGACCGCCCCCCACGAGGTCCGCATCGACGCGCTCCGCGCCGCCGCCGCGGTGGCCGACGGGCGCGCGCTCCCGCGGCTCGTCGCGCTCGCCCGCGGCACCGACCCGACGCTCGCGACGATCGCCGCCTGGGGCGTCGGACGCGCCCGCGCCCCCGCCTCGCCCGCCGCGCTCACGGCCCTCGTCGCCCAGCGCACGCAGCCCGAGGTCGCCGCGATGGCCGCGCTCGCGCTCACCGGCGCCCGCGCCCCCGCCGCCCGCGCCGCGCTGCGGTCCGCGCTCGACGCGCGCAACGACCTCTGGCTCCCCACCGCGGCGATGCTCGCGCTCGCCCCCACCGCCGACGCCGCGCTCGTCACCCGCTTCCGCGCGTCGCTGCTCGACGGCGAGTGGTCGCGCGCGGCGGCGCTCGCGGCGCTCGGACGCGTGCCCGCGGCCCTGCGCGATCGCGCCGTCGACGACCTCGCGGCGGGGCTCTTCTCGCCGATGGTCGTGCGCCAGGTGGGCGGCGACCTCCCGCTCCGACGCGTCGCCGCGCACGGGCTCGCGGCCTTCGCGTCGGGCGACGAGACGTCGGGCCCGGGCGCGCTCGACGACCCCGAGGCCGCCGCGTCGGCGGGCGTGATGCTCGCCCGCGTGATCGCGCCGCCGGGCCCGCTGGCCGGGGGCGAGGCCGCGCTGGTGCGTTACGGGCCGCGCGTCGCCGAGGCCGCCCGCGCCGCGCTCGCGTCGCCCGCGGGCGTCGACCGGGTGCTCGACGCGCTCGCGGTCCCCGGTCGCTTCGGCCCGCTCACGGGGGACGCGCCGGCGGTGTCCGCCGAGGGCGAGGCCGCGGCCCGCGCGCTGGTTCGTTCGCTGGCGCCGTCGCTGGCGGGGCTGGTGACCCACACGGATGTGGCCGTGCGGCGGCGCGCGCTGGCGGTGCTCGCGGCGAGCGACGCGCCCGAGGCGGCCGCGGCCCTGGCGCGCGCGGCGGGCGACGACGACCCCTCCGTCGCGGAGGACGCGCTCGCGGCCCTGGCCTCGCGCGGCGACGGCGACGCCCCCGCGAGCGTCGCGCGCCACCTCGACGCGGAGGCCCCCTGGGAGGCGCGGCTCCGTGCGGCGCAGGCCCTCGCCCACGGCGGCGGCAACGACGCGGTGGAGGCGCTCACCCGCGCGCTCGCGACCGACAGGCTCTCGCTCGTGCGGGCGGCGGCGGCGCGCTCGCTCGCGGGGCGGGCGGGCGACCCGGCGGTGCGGGCGGCGCTGGAGCGGGCGGCCCGCGAGGACGTCGACGCAGCCGTGCGCGACGCGGCGCGTGGGGCGCTCTGACGGAGGCATCGCGCGTCGTTGACAGCGGCGCGCGCGGGACGCGAAGCTACCGCCCGATGCAGCGCGCGGAAGAGCAGCTCCGGGTGATCCTCGAAGGCGACGCGGAGGCGTGGGCGCGGGCGCAGCTCCCGCCGGGCGTCTCGCTCGCCGACCGGCACTACGACGACTTCGTCTCCGTGACGCCCGGCGACGGCGTGGCGGCGGTGCTGGCGCGCGGCGACGTCGGCGAGCCCGTGCCCAACCTCTTCGTCGACCCCGATGGGGCGCAGTGGGCGGTTCACCGCGCCGAGCGCGGCGAGGAGGAGCTCGTCGGGCGCTTCGCCACCCGCGAGGAGGCCGTGCGCTACTGCGTGCTGCGGCGCTTCGAGTCCGCGTGGATCGCGCTGGTGAAGTTCTGGTGGCGCCGCCACGTCGCCGCGGAGGGCCCGCTGCCGCCCTTCGGCGCGCGGCTCCCGCCCTCGCATTGAGCGGTCAGGGCGGCGGCCAGATCTGCCGGACGTAGCCCCCGGCTTCGAGGGCCTCGACGGTCTGCCCGAGCTTGTGCTGGATGCCGCCGCCGGGCTGGTCGAAGGCGGGCGCGATCTCGCCGCTGCGGGCGGGGATCTCCTTCACGACCTCGTAGACGCGGTAGGGCTTGCCCACGGTGTCGGGCGCGAGGGCGCGCGCTTCGAAGGGCGTCCCGTAGGGCGAGACGAAGGTTCCGTTGGGCTCGCCGTAGCGGTCGAAGAGGGTGCCGGGCTTCAGCGGCTGCTCGGGGGGGACGCCGCCCTTGAAGCCCTGGTCGGGCGGCCAGTCCCAGTCGAGGTTGCCGCGGCGGTTGACCTTCTTGTACGCGGTGTCCCACTCGGACTGCGGGCGGTAGTTGCGCTCGGCGGCGGCGGTGCTCGGGGGCTCCACGGGGCGGCCGTTGATGAGCGGGCCCTGCGAGGTCTCGATGAGCTCGAAGGGCCTGGGCTTGGCGAGCTCGCGGAAGGCCGTGCGCCCCGTGACGCCGAGCGCGGCGAGGCCGAGGGTGCCTTGGAAGACGTCGCGCCAGCCCGGGCCGATCTGGTCGCCGAGCCACCCGACGCCCTCGTTGAGGCCCGCGAAGACCGCGACGCCCGCGATCAGCTCCGCCGTCATCCCCAGCGGGAACGACAGCACGAACATCCCCGCGAGCGAGCCCATCAGCAGGACGTTGAGCGCCTCCTCGAGCGCGGCCTCGGCGTCGTACACCGGGAGCACGCGCTTGGTGTCGCCGCCGATGATCACGGTGTCGGCGCCGTCCTTGATGGCGGCGCCGCACACCAGCTTGTCCTTCACGCGCGAGGCGTGCTGGTCGTTGATGAAGACGGTGGCCGAGCCCTCGGCGATGGGCACCAGGGTGAGCGGGAAGTGGTTGACGCCGTAGAGCCCGTGGCACGCGGCGGCGAAGTCGACGACGGTGCGCGCGCTGCGGAGGTCGACGGCGTAGGTGTCCCACGAGCCCGAGCCGAGCGCGCCGGTGGTGGGGGAGAGGTTGGCCACGGCCGCGATGCCGCGCGCGAGCTGGCCCCCCGCGAGGCCGCCGCCCGCGACGCTGGCGCCCGCCGCGCACACCGACATCGCGATGAGCAGCGTGCCGCCGGTGGCGACCGCGCCGGCGATGAGGGCCGCGCCGACCACCGCGCCCGCGATGGCGCCGGCCACCATCCCGAGCATGCCGAGCCCGTGGGTGATCGGGTCGGTGAACCGTGCGGCTTCCTCCTCGGCCATCGTCGCGCCTCGCGGGTGGGTCAGGCGCGGAGGCGCACGGAGTCGAGCACCTGGCGCCAGCGGGGGGTGGCGCGGTCCATGTCGTTGGCGCGCGTGGTCATGGTGAAGATGATCGCGGCGCCGCGGTGGAAGACGAAGGCCTGGCGCTGCTCGACGGCGGCGCCCTCGGGGGTGCGCCAGGCGAAGCGGGCCTCGATGGTCTGCTGCTGGCTGACGACGACGGAGACGCGCTCCTTGAGGTCGTAGCCGGGGAGGCGCTTCGCGGCCTCGACGAGGAGGTGGTCGGCGTAGCCGAAGGCGTCGGCGCGGGCGGGCTTCGGGTCGCGCGTGACGACGACGGTGAGCGGCGCGCCGTCCTCCGCGGGGAGCACGAAGGCGTTGACGGTGTTGTCGACGACCCCGTCGGGCAGGAGCAGGTCGGCTTCGTGGAGGTGGTAGGTGAGCATCGACGCGGGGACCTCGCCGGCGCAGGCGCGCCGTCCCGAATCTACCGGACCGCGCCCCCGCGGGGGAACCGCTTTCGTCTCGCGCTCCTTCAGGGCGCGGGCGCGCCGGCCTCGACCCAGCGGACCACCGCGTCGAGCTCTCCGGCCGTGAGCTCGACGCCCTGCATCGGCATCCGCGGCCCCATCGAATCGCCGCGGAGCCGCGCCAGCAGCACGCCGCGCTGTACGTCGCCGGGCACCACGTAGTGGCCGTACACCGCCGAGCGGCCGCGGGCGAGCGACTCCCAGGTCGTCGCCGTGTCGCACCGGCGCAGGAGGAGCCCGCCCGCCGACGCCGCGTGGCAGCTCACGCACTTCGCGTCGACGACGTCGCGTTGCACCGCCGCGAGGAGGTCGCGCCGGTTCGCGAGGGAGGCGCAGCGGCGCTCGACCGCGGCGGGGTCTTCGGGCGGTGGGGCCACCACGACCGGGGGCGGCGCGTGGAGGGCGCTCGCGCCGTAGCGAAGCTCGTAGATCGTCCCTGCGACGTCGTCGCTCACGAGGAGCGAGCCTTCGGGCGTGACGAGGAGCCCGGTGAGGTGACCGTGCGGTCGGCCGGGGCGCTCCTCCCAGCCGGAGACGAGGTCTTCCGGCGGGCCCGAAGGCGCGCCGTCGGGGCCGAAGGGGACGCTCACCACGCGGTGACCCTCGGCGCGATACCCGTGGTACGTGATCACCGCGCGCCCCTGGTACGCCGCAGGGAACATCGCGCCCGTGTAGAACGCGATCGCGAGCGGCGCCGAGTGCGGCGGGAGGAGAACCGCGGGTGCGACGGCGCGTCGGCAGCGCTCGGGGTGGGCGCGGTACTCGGGCGCGGGGACGTCGGCGTCATAGCAGTAGGGCCAGCCGTGGTCGCTGCCGCGCGTGAGCTCGTTGAGCTCGTCGTGCGGGAGGGCGGCGTCGGAGAGCGACGGGTCGGCGCGGTCGATGTAGTCGCGAGCGTTCTCGACGCCCCAGAGGCGGCCGGAGGCGGGGTGCCACGCGAAGCCGGTGTTGTTGCGCAGCCCGCGGCTGAAGACGGAGGCGGCGCGGCGGCGCGCGTCCCAGCGCATCACGACGCCGCGCTCGACGGCGGGGGCGACGGGCTCGCGCTCGGGGCAGGGGTCGTCGACCTCGCGCGCGCGGTCGCGCTGGCAGTTGTCGGTGGCCGAGCCGACGGAGAAGAAGAGCGACCCGTCGGGCGCGAATCCGAGCGTCTTGTGGACGTGACGGCCATCGCTCGGGAGCTCGCCCACCACCGTCTCCGGCGCCGCGGCGTCGCCCGCGGGGTACGGGAAGCGCGCGACGCGCCCAGCCTCGGCCACCCACACGTGCCCGTCGCGGAAGGCCACGCCGTGCGGCCGGTCGAGCGCGCCTGTGAGCGGCGTCGCGTCGAAGCCCCCGTCGGCGCGACGCGTGAGCAGCGAGACGCGCCCGCGGTTGCGCCGCCAGCCCGGGCCCGACTCCGCGACGAGCACCTTGCCGTCGGGCGCGAGCGCCATCTGCCGCGGGCGCAGCAGCCCCGTGGCCACCGGGCGCAGGCAGAAGCCGGGCGGGAGGCGGACGGCCGTCGGGTTGCCGACGCCCGTGCACGGGTCGGGCGGCGCGGCGGGCGCGGGCGCGTTGGTGTGCGAGGGCGTTCGCGCGTCGGGCGGCGCGCTCGGGCGCGGTCGACACGCGAGGAGGACGAAGGGCGCGAGCGCGAGGCGGCGCATCGGTGCGACTACCGCCGCGCGGCGGGCTTCTTCTTCGCGGGCTTCTTCTTCGCGACGGGCTTCTGCTTCGGCGCGGGCGCGGGCTCGTCGCCGAGGGCGGCGGGGCGGTCGGGGTCGCGGGCCCAGTCGCTCCAGCTCCCCTCGTAGAGCTTCACGCGGATGGCCGAGATGCCCGAGAGGGCGAGCGCGAGGACGTCGTGGCAGGCCGTCACGCCTGAGCCGCAGTAGCAGACCACCGTCTTGCCCGGCACCACGCCGAGCTTGCGGTAGCGGGCGCGGAGGGCCTTCGCGTCGGCGAAGCGGCCGCCGTCGAGGTTGCCCGTCCAGGGCGCGTTGCGCGCGCCGGGGATGTGGCCGGGGCGCGCGTCGATGGGCTCGACCTCGCCGCGGTAGCGCTCGGGCACGCGCGCGTCGAGCACCACCCAGCCGCTGCGCCCCCGCACGGCGTCGACGAGGTGCCGGTCCACCGCCGGGAGCTGCACGTCCGTCTTCGCGGTGAACGTCCCAGGCGCCACCGCAGCGGGCTCCGTCTCGACCGGGCGGCCCTGCTCGACCCACGCGGGGTAACCTCCGTCGAGCACGTGGACGCGCGCGTGGCCGTAGCCCGTGAGCAGCCACCAGAGGCGCGCCGCGACGCTCCCGCCGGCGTCGTCGTACACCACCACGCGCGTGTCGTTTGAAACACCCGCCGCGCGCATCGCCCGTTCGAACTGGGCGGGCGAGGGGATCGGGTGGCGCCCCACGCCCACCGGCCCGGTGAGCTCTCGCTCGAGGTCGACGAACACCGCGCCGGGGACGTGCCCTTGCGCGTACGCGGTCGCGCCCGTCTTGCCGGAGAGGTACCAGCGAAGGTCGACGACGCGGAGCTTCGGGTCGCCGAGGTGCGCGGCGAGCCAGGCGACGTCGACGAGGGGGCCGCGCGGCGCGGCGGGGCGTGCGGGGGTGCGGGCCATGGCGCGCGGAGTACACCACAAGCGCACCCCGCGGCGCGTAGGAGAAACATCCGGCGCGTGGCTTGCGCGACCGCCCCCGCGGAGGCTACGGTAGGCGCCCCGCGGGCGTCGCGTAACGGTAGCGCACGACACAGTCAATGTTGCGGTCATTAACCGAGTGACGATGGGGTGAGGCGGATGTCCTCGCCCACGCGATCCCACTCAGATCATCCAGGTTCGACTCCTGGCGCCCGCGCCACCTCCTCCCTGAGCCTCCCTCCGCTCTCTCCCCCCTCGCTTGCGCCTTGACACAAACGCCACGCGCGCGCTCCCATCGCACGCGGAGGTTCTCCCTTGCGCCGCGCCATTCGCACGCTCGCCGCCGTCTCCGCGCTGCTCGCCGCGGCCTCGTGCGGCGAGGCCCCCGAGGCCCCGCGCGCGCCGTGCAACTCGCCGGGCGCGCGCCGCGCGGTGGTGCTCTCGGCCTTCGCCTTCGCCCGCGCCGACCCCATGCGCGGCGACGTGGTCGACGGCTTCGACCTCGACGGCCACGTCAGCGCCGGCGGCGACCTCGTCGGCTGCCGCCAGGGCGACTTCACCAACCCCGAGGGGACGCGCGGGGTCGACAACCAGGTCGCGCGGCTCCTCCCCATCGTCGACGGCATGACGGGCGGCGCCTTCGACGGGCTCATCCAGTCGTCGATCAACAACGGCCAGCTCCTCGTCGCGGTCGCGCTCGACGGCGTCGACGACCCGCGCGACGACGAGTGCGTCACCCTCGCCTTCTACCGCGTCACCGGGATGCCCTTCGTCGGCGGCGACATGCGCATCGACCCCGACCAGACCTTCGACGTCGACCGCGCCCAGAGCCCCACCCGCGTCCCGGCGCGCATCCGCGGGGGAGTGCTCGAGACCGACGCGTTCGACCTGCCGCTCCCGGTCGCCGCCCTCGACGCGCGCTTCATCCTGCCGCTTCACGGCGCGCGGGTGCGGGCCCGCGTCGCGCCCGACGGATCGCTCGCCGGCGTGATGGGCGGCGGCATCGTGGTCGAGACCTTCGGCGCGGAGATCCAGCGCTACGGCATCGGCGCCGAGCTCCAGCGGGTCTTCCTCACCACGCTCCGGCTGATGGCCGACCTCGCGCCTGACGAGGGCGGCGTGTGCCGGCAGATCTCCGTCGGGCTCCGCTTCGAATCGCGCCCGGCCTTCGTCAACCCGTAGCGCCGCCCTTGACCGGGCGCCCGCGTTGCCCTCACCTTTGCGCCCCCCGCAATGGCCCGCAAGCTCGCCATGGTCACCTTTGGGTGCCAGATGAACGTCCACGACTCGCAGCGCATGGAGGAGCTCATGCGCGGCGCCGGCTACGACGTCTCGCACGACCCCGACGGCGCCGACGTCGTCGTCCTCAACACTTGCTCGGTGCGCGAGAAGGCCGAGCAGAAGCTCCGCTCCGAGGCCGGCCGGCTGAAGAAGCGCGACGTGGTGCTCGTCGTCGCGGGCTGCGTCGCCCAGCAGGAGGGGGAGGCCCTCGTCCGCGACATCCCCTTCGTCGACGTGGTGATCGGCCCCGACAACCTCCACGAGCTCCCCTCGCTCGTGCGCGAGGCCGAGCTCGGCGCGCCCGCCGCCGTCCGCACCGTCTTCGACGTCGACGCGCCGCGCTTCCTCACCAACCCCGTCGCGCCCGGCGCCGTCGGGGCCAGCGCCTACGTCACCGTGATGAAGGGCTGCGACGAGCGCTGCTCCTTCTGCGTCGTCCCCTACACCCGCGGCCCCGAGCGCTACCGACCCGCCGGCGACATCGCCGCCGAGGTACGCGGCCTCGTCGACGGCGGCGCGCGCGAGGTGGTCCTCCTCGGGCAGACGGTCAACAGCTACCTCGACCCCGAGTCCCCGCTCCCCGAGGGCGCCGACCCCGACGAGAGCCGCTTCCCCGAGCTCCTCGCGCGGCTCGTCCGCGAGGCCCCCGGGCTCGACCGCCTGCGCTACACCTCGCCCCACCCGCGCCACCTCACGCCCTCGCTCGTCCGCGCCCACGCCGAGCTCGACGCGCTCTCCACCCACGTCCACATGCCCGTCCAGTCGGGCAGCGACCGGGTGCTCCGCCGCATGATCCGCCGCTACACCCGCGCGGAGTACGTCGCCCGCGTCACCGCGCTGCTCAAAGCGCGCGCGGGCATGACGCTCTCCACCGACGTGATCGTGGGCTTCCCCGGCGAGACCGCCGACGACTTCGAGGCCACCCTGTCGCTCGTCCGCGAGGTGGGCTTCACCTCGCTCTTCGGCTTCAAGTACTCGCCGCGGCCGCACACGCCCGCGCTCAAGCTCGGCGACGACGTCCCCGAGGCCGAGAAGCAGCGCCGCATCGAGGCCCTCTTCGAAGCCTCCGAGGCCCTCACCCGCGCGCACCTCGCGACGCTCACCGGGACGCGCGTGGAGGTGCTCGTCGAGGGCCCCAGCCGCCCCGGCGCCGACACCGTGGTGGGCCGCACGCGCGGCAACGAGATCGTCCACCTCCCCGCGGGCCCCGACGCCGCCGCGGGCTCCGTGGTGGTCGCCGAGGTGCTCCGCGCCAACAAGCACTCACTGGTGGGGCGCGTCGAGTCCGTCCGCCGCCCCGCGCCGCCGCGCGTCGCCCCGTCGTGGCGCCGCGTGTCGCTGCCGGTGGTGAGCGCGTGAAGGCCGTCGTCCGCGGCATCGTGCGGCCCTTCGACGGCGTGTCGCCCAGGTTCGGCGAAGACGTCTTCGTCGCCGACACCGCGTCGGTGGTGGGCGACGTGACGCTCGGCGACGGGTGCTCGGTGTGGTTCTCCGCCGTGATGCGCGGCGACGTGATGCCCATCCGGTTCGGTCGGCGAAGCAACCTCCAGGACGGCGCGATCGTCCACGCGACGACGGACATTTCCACCACCGTGGTCGGCGACGACTGCACCGTCGGGCACCGGGCGATCCTCCACGGCTGCACCCTCGGCGATCGCGTGCTCGTCGGGATGGGCGCGATCGTGCTCGACAACGCGGAGGTCGGCGACGACGCGGTGATCGCCGCGGGCTCGCTCGTGCCGCCGCGCGCGAAGCTCCCGGGGGGCTTCGTGTACGTGGGCTCGCCCGCGAAGCCCGTGCGGCCCTTGCGCGAGAGCGACCGCGCGATGATCGCCTCGGGCTGGCAGAGCTACGTCGACCTCGCCCGCCGCCACGTCGCGGGGTAGAAAGTCCGTCGACGGGGCGTCCGGTCCTTCGATGCGCGGGCGAAATCCGACCTTGACGCTCCGCGCGCGGCGGCGACAACATCCCCGCCCGTGCGCCCGAAGTCCACCGCCCTCGCCCTCCCCCTGGCCGCCGCGCTCACGCTCGCGGCGGCCCCCGCGCTCGCGCAGCAGCAGCCCACGCCCGCGGGCGAAGACCCGGCCCGCGTCGAGGAGGCGCGCGCGCGCTACCGCGAGGGCCTCCAGCTCTTCCAGCGGCGGCAGTACGCCGAGGCGACGGTGGCGTTCGAGCGCTCGTTCCGCCTGCGGCCGCACCCCTTCACGCTCTACAACGCGGCCGAGGCGCGCATGCGGGCGGGCGACAACGCCGGCGCCGTCGCGCAGCTCCGCGACCTGCTCGCGATGACCGACCCGGCCCCCGACGCCGAGCTCGCCGGCCGCGCGCGCACCCTCGCGCAGCAGATGGGCGAGCAAGACCTCCAGCCCTCGCCGCCGCGCCAGGTCGCGTGCCCCGCGTGCCCGCCGCCGCCGCCGCAGCGCGAGTGCCCGCCGCCGCCCGCGCCCGTGCGCGTCACGACGCAGGTGTCGCCCGCCGCGTGGGCCCTCGCGGGCGGCTCGCTCGTGCTCACGGCCGTCGGCGCGGGCTTCCTCGGCGTGGCCATCGACAACGCCAGCACCTACGCCAACCCCGCCGCGCCGCGCCCGCTGCAGGACTCGCTGCGCAGCCAGGGCGAGACGTACCGGATCGTCGGCGTGGTGGGCCTCGTCGCGGGCGTCGGCGCGGCCGTGGGCGCGGTGTGGATGCTCACCCACCCGCGCCGCGTGGAGGAGCCCGCCCCGATGGCGCGGTTGAACTTCGGCGTGGGCCCCGACGGCGTGGCCGTGGCGGGGACGTTCTAGGCCGCGGATGAAGACCAAGGCCCGCGCCGCGCTCGCGGCCGTCCTCGAGAAGATCAACAAGGGCGCCCCGAGGCGCCTGCACGTGACCCACGACGGCACGTTCGCGTTCGGCGGCGGCGCGGTCGAGCGGCTCACGCTCGGCAACGGGCTGCGGGTGCTCGTGCTGGTGGATACGAGCGCCCCCGTGGTGTCGTACAACACGTGGTTCCGCGTGGGGTCGCGGCACGAGCGGGAGGGCAAGACGGGCATCGCCCACCTCTTCGAACACCTGATGTTCAACGAGACGAAGCAGCTCCCCGCGGGCCGCTTCGACCAGCTCCTCGAGCGCGCCGGCGCCGAGACCAACGCCGCCACCTGGAACGACTGGACCTACTACTACGAGAACGTCCCGAGCGACCAGCTCCCCCTCGTCGTGCGCCTCGAGGCCGAGCGGATGCACAACCTCGTGCTCCGCGAGAAGCCCGTCGCGAGCGAGAAGGAGGTCGTCGCCAACGAGCGCCGCTACCGCGTCGAGGACGACGTCGAGGGAACCATCTCCGAGCAGCTCTGGGCCCACGCCTTCCGCGTGCACCCCTACCACCACCCCACCATCGGGTGGATGGACGACATCCTCAACTTCACCCCCGAGGACTGCCGCGCCTTCTACCGCACGTGGTACGCGCCCAACAACGCGACCCTCGTGCTCGTCGGCGACGTCGACTACGCCCACCTCCTCCCGCTGCTGCTCAAGCACTACGGCGAGCTCAAGCCCGCGGCCATCCCCGACCTCGCCCTCCCCGCCGAGCCCGAGCAGACCGAGGAGCGCGTCGTCAACCTCAGCCACCCGACGCCCACCGACAAGGTCTCCGTCGGCTACAAGTGCCCCGGCATGGCGCACCCCGACCACCCCGCCCTCACCGTGCTCACCGAGGCCCTCACCGGCGGCCGCTCGTCGCGCTTCTACCGCGACTTCGTCACCGAGCGCGAGATGGCCGCCGACGTGGTCGGCTGGACGAGCACCTTCCACGACCCGGGCCTCTGGGAGGTGTCGGTCACCGGCCGCGAGGGCGTGACCGCGCAGCGCCTCCTCGACGCGCTCAACGCCGCCATCGACGGCGTCCGCACGCGCCCGATCGGCGCCGACGAGCGCGACCGCGCCGTCGCCCGCTACGAGCTCAACTTCCTCCGCAACCTCGAGACGGTCGGCGGCAAGGCCGAGCAGATCGGCTTCTTCGACACCGTCCTCGGCGACCCCGGCGGCGGCTTCGCGCGCCTCGAGGCCGTGCGCGCCGTCACCCCCGCGCGCGTCGCCGACGTCGCCTCGCGCTACCTCCTGCGCAACCGCCGCACGGTGGTGCTCGTCCGCTCCGACCTCGGCGCGGTGGCGGCATGACGGCGCCCCGCACCCCCGCGCGCTGGCACGTCGAGTCGTCGCACGACCTCCCCATCGTCGACGTCTACGTCATCACCGAGACCGGCACCTCCCACGACCCGCGGCACCGCGAGGGCGCGCTCCACCTCTGCCTCCGCGCCCTGCGCCGCGGCACCCGCAAGCGCACCGCCCACGAGATCGACGCCCTCATCGACCGCCTCGGCGCCGAGCTCAGCACCTCGGCCGACCCGACGTCGTCGATGCTCCACGCGACGGTGATCCGCCGCAACCTCGAGCCCTTCCTCGACATGCTCGGCGACATCGTGACCGAGCCCGCGCTCCCCTTCTACGAGGTGGCCCAGGTGGCGCGCGAGATCCGCGCGGAGATCATCGACACGCGCGACGACGACCGCACGCTCGCCGGCCGCCACTTCCGCCGCTCGCTCTTCGAATCGCACCCCTTCGGCCGCCCCTCGCAGGGCACGCCCCGCTCGATGGAGCGCCTCAGCCGCGCCGACGCCGAGGCCGCCTGGCGCCGCGCCTTCCGCCGCGACAACGTGGTGATCGCCGCCGCCGGCGACATCCGCCCCGCCGAGCTCGAGGCCTTCGCGACGCGCACGCTCGCGGGCCTCGGCGCCGCCGCCACGCGCCCCGACGAGGTGCCCGAGCCGTCGCCCCGCAAGGGCCGCCACCTCGTGCTGGTCGACAAGCCCGCCCGCACCCAGACGCAGATCTACATCGGGGCCCTCGGCACGAGCGCGCGCGACCGCGACCACATGGCCTTCACGGTCGGCAACACGATCTTCGGCGGCACCTTCACCGCGCGGCTGATGCGCGAGATCCGCTCGAAGCGCGGCTGGTCGTACGGCGCGTCGAGCCGCCTCGGGCGCGAGAAGGTGCGCGACGCGTGGTCGATGTGGACGTTCCCCGCGGCGGCCGACGCGGGGCGGTGCATCGCGCTCCAGCTCAAGATGGTGAAGAAGCTGGTGGAGGCCGGCGTGAGCGCGCGCGAGCTGGCCTTCGCGAAGTCGTACCTCACGCGGAGCTACGCGTTCGAGACGGACACCGCCTCCAAGCGCCTCTGGCACGCGCTCGACACGCGCCTGCTCGACCTGCCGCAGCGCTACTTCAAGGACTACGTCGACCGCGTCCAGGCCGTGACCCTCGACGAGGTCAACGACGCCCTCCGCCGCCGCATCCGCCCCGACGACCTGCTCGTCACCGTCGTCGCGACCGCGGGCGAGCACCGCTCAGCGCTGGAGAAGGCGATCCCGAACCTCGCGTCGACGCGCGTCGTCCCCTTCGACGCGGACTGACGGGAGCACCGCGCCGGGCAGGTTGGTGATCACCATCGCCGCACCCGCCTCGCGCAGCGCAGCCGCGCGCGCCGGGTCGTCGACCGTCCACACGTTGACGTCGAGCCTTCGCGCCCGCCACGCGCTGACCCTCTCGGGCGTCGCGTCGCCATGCCACGGGTGCACCGCGGCGATGCCCGGGCGGTCGAGCGCGGCGAGGCACGCACCCGCCTCGGGGCGCGTGAACGGCGGAACGAGCTGACCCCGCGCGAGTCTCGGCGCGAGCGCGGCGACGGCGTCGAGGAGGGCGGGGTCGAAGGACGAGACGATCACCGCGCCGCGTGGGGCGCGGGTGATGACGACGACGGTCGCGCGGGCGAGGGCGGGCGCGTCGACGTCGTCGGGCTTGAGCTCGACGTTCACCACGCCGCGCGCGGCCCAGAGCGCGAGCGCGTCGTCGAGGAGGCAGAGGCGCGCGCCGCCGCCGAGGTCGCTGCGGCGCAAGGACTCCCACGAGGTCGTTCGGACCCGAACGTCTTCGCCGGCGAGGCGGAGGAGCGTCGGGTCGTGGCAGCAGACGACCTCGCCCGAGGCGCAGAGGCGCACGTCGAGCTCGACGCCGTCGGCGCCCGCGCGGAGGGCGGCTTCGAAGGAGGCGAGGGTGTTCTCGGGCGCCTCCCGGGGGGCGCCGCGGTGGCCGAGGACGAGCATGGCGGCGATGAGTTTCGTCGCCCGCGCCGGCGCCCGCAACGCCCCCTTTCCGCGCGCCCGGGCGGTGGTATGGTCGCCCGCGAACCATGGAGACGGCGGCGACATCCCGGCTCGCGGCCCGCGCGACGCAGGACGCCTGGCGCGAGCACCTCCTCGCGGTCGAGGCGCAGGGCCTCGAAGACCTCTCCCGCTCGGGCGCCTCGGAGGTGATCTTCCTCCGGCAGCCGAAGGCGACGGGGCAGTGGGAGCTCCTCGACCCGCTGGAGGAGCGGGCGCGGGCGCGCGGCTTCCTCACGGCGCGCGTGTCGGTGCTGGCCGACCAGGCCTTCGACTCGCTCGACGGCCTGGTGCGGGCGGTGGCGCGCAACCTCCAGTGCCACGAGGCCCCGAAGGCCCGCGGCGTGGTCGCGCTGCTCGACCGCTTCATCGCGCGCCACGCGGGCTCGCAGGAGGCCCTCGCCGCCTTCGACCGGGGCGTGCTCGCGTGGCACGCGGGCGGCGACCTCGTCGCGCTGGCCCGCGCCTACGTCGACGCGCGCCGCAAGCCCTCGCACGAGGCCCGGCGCATCGACGCGTGGCTCGCGGGCACCGAGCTCGCGCGCGCCGAGAGCGACGACACGGCCTTCGCCGCGCTCTCGCCGCGGACCGCCAAGCGCGGCCTCGGCGAGATCACCCGCCTCGCCCGGGTGCTCGGGTGGAAGGGGACGGTCGCAGTGTTCGCCGGCGCCGAGGCGCTCACCCGCCTGCCGCCGGGCCGCCGCGAGGACGCCTACACCGTGCTCCGCGAGCTCATCGACAACGCCGACGGGGGCCGCGGGCTCGTCTCGATGCAGGCGGTGGTCTCGGGCTCCGCCACGCTCTTCGACGGCGCCCGCGGGCTCCGCACGCTCGCGCCCCTCGCGATGCGCGCGATGCCCCTCGGCGACGCGCCCGACGAGCTTCCGCCGCCGCACCGCCCCGTCGTCGACGCGACGCCGCCGGAGGGGTGGCGCGCGCCGCTCGACCCGCCCGAGCCGCAGGGGACGTCCAACGCCGCGCTGCCCGCGCTCCGGGCGGTGATCCGCGCGGCGCAGGGGCTCCCCCCCGCCGAGCCCGTGCCGTCGATGAGCGTCGGCCACGAGAAGATCGACCGGACCATCACCGCCCTCTTCGAACACGCGGCGATGCAGAGCTCGGTGTTCGCGCTGCTCACCGGCGCGTACGGGACGGGCAAATCGCATCTCTTGATGCACCTCACGGGGCGCGCCCTCGCCGACCGGCGCCCGGTGTTCCGACTGTCGCTCGAGCGGCTCGATATGGACCTCGGCAGCCCGCAGCGCCACCTGCGGCGGATGCTCGAGCACGCCACGCTCCCGCTGCCGGGCCAGCCCACCGCGCTCGACCGACTCGCGGCCTGGACGCGCTCGTCGCAGCAGTGCCGCCGCCTGCTCGACGCGCTGGAGGCCCTCGCCGCCGAGGGGGGCGACGTCGCCGGGCCCGCGAAGAAGGCGCTCGCCTTCGCGGCCCGCGCGCCCAATGCAGGCGCGGCGCTGGAGTCGTGGCTCGGCGCCGCGGAGCTCGCCACGCGACCCTCCAACGCCAACTACCGCCAGGACGCCTACCAGCGCCTCCTCCTCTGGATCGCCCTGCTCGAGCGCGTGGAGAAGTGCGCGGGCCCCGTCCTCCTCGTCGACGAGGCCGAGAACCTCTACCGCAACGGAACCTCCCGCGCCGACCGCCGCACGGCCCTCCGCACGCTGTCGTTCTACTGCGGCGGCACGCTGCCGGGCGCGTGCGTGGTGATGGCGATCACGCCCGACGCGCTCGCCTCGCTGCGCGCCGAGGCGTCGGAGCTGCTCGACGACGTCGCCGAGCAGCGCACGGTGCTGGCGTGGGAGGACGCGGCGATGTTCCGCCGGCGGCTGACGGCGACGGTGCCCGTGGAGGTGCCGGCCCTCACCAGCGAGTCGCGCGTGGTGCTGGCCTTCCGCGCGCAGGCGACCCACGCGAAGGTGCGCGGGCCGGTGTTCGACCCGCACTGGGCCCGCTGGGTCTCCGAGGTGGTGAAGGAAGACGTCCCGCCCCGCCTGCTCGTCCGTCGCGTCATCGACCGCCTCGAGCGCTGCTGGTGGGCCGAGCGCACGCAGCGGGCGCAGCCGAGCGCCTCAACACCCGCTTGACAACGACCGCCCGCGGGCGGTACCCCTCCGTTCCCCCGAACGCATGCGAGCGTGGCGGAATTGGCAGACGCGCTGGATTCAGGTTCCAGTGGGGTAACACTCGTGAAGGTTCAAGTCCTTTCGCTCGCACCCTGAAGGCCCGCAGCGCCCTCGCAGCCCACCGGCTCCGAGGGCGCTGTCACGTCGGGAGGGCGCGGCGCTGGCGGGTCACCTCGTAGATCGCCACGCCCGCCGCCACCGAGGCGTTGAGCGACGCGACCGGGCCGCCGAGCGGGATGCGCGCGAGCACGTCGCAGCGCTCCTTCACGAGCCGCCGGAGCCCGCTCCCCTCCGAGCCCACCACCAGGGCGACGGGCCCCGTGAGGTCGACCTCCTCGAGCGAGGCCGTCCCTTCCGCGTCGAGGCCCACCGTGCGGTAGCCCGCGCGGGAGAGCGCTTCGAGCGCCCGCGCGAGGTTCACCACGCGCGCGATCGCGCAGTGCTCGGTGGCGCCCGCGGAGGTGCGGACGACCACCGGGGTGACAGGCGCCGCGCGGTCTTTCAGCGTCACCACCCCGTCGCCGCCGAGCGCCACCGCCGAGCGCACGATCGCCCCGAAATTGTGCGGGTCGGTCACCTCGTCGAGGCACACCACCAGCGGGCGCTCGGAGCGCTTGCGGGCGCGCTCGAGCAGCGCGTCGAGGTCGACGTACGGGTAGTCGCCGCCCACCACGGCGACGGCGCCCTGGTGGCGAACGCCCCCCGCGAGCGCGTCGAGCGCCTGAGGCTGCGCGCTCTCGAGGGTGACGCGCTGGGCCTTCGCGAGGGCGGCGAGCTCGGCGAGGGGGCCGCGCGCGACGTCGCCCGCGACGTACACCACGGCGACGTCCTTCGCGTGGCTCGCGAGGGCCTCCCGCACGGCGTGGACGCCGCAGAGGTAACGCTTCATGGGAGGGAGTTCAGGTGAGGGGGGAGGGAAGGGAGAGGCGGGGGACGGTCACAGGCCGAGGTCGCCGAAGTCGCTGCCGCCGCCGCCTCCGCCACCGCCACCGCCGGCGGGGCGCGCCGGGCGACGGCCACCACCCGAGGGGCGGGGGCGCGAGGCCGCGGTCGCGGGGTTGCTGGCAGCCGCCGCGGCCGCCGTGGCAGCAGCCTGACGCTCACGCTCGGCGCGGGCTGCGTCCTCGCGGTGCTGGGCCTCGAGGCGCTCGAGCTCGCGGCGGTGCGCGGCCGCCTGGGCCTCGGCCGCCTGACGCTCGACCTCGGCGCGGGCCGCGCGCTCCTGCGAGGCGCGCTGCTCGGCCGCGGCGCGCTCCTGCGAGGGGCGGATCACGCCGAAGAAGCCGCCGACGCCGATCAGCGCGACCACGCCGAACACGATGCCCGCCACGGCCCCCGACGACATGCCCTTCTTCTTCTGGGCCTCGATCATCGCGAGCTTCTGCTCGTGCTCCATCTTGGCCTGGAGCTCTCGGTCGCGCGCCTGGGCCTCCGCGTCGAGGCGGATGCGGAGCTCGCGCTCCTCGTTCTCGCGGCGGCGGCGATCCTCCTCCTCCTGGCGGCGGCGCTCCTCGGCGGCGCGGGCCTCCTCGGCGGCGCGGATCTTCGCGGCCTTCTCCTCCTCCTCGGCGCGGCGCTGCTCCTCCGCGCGCATCTTCGCCTCTTCCTCGGCGCGGCGCTTGGAGTCCTCCTCTTGCTTGATCCGCTCCTCCTCGATCTCCATCAGGCTGCGGAGAGAGAACAGGACCGAATCTTCCTTCTGCTGGCTCATCGAACGCTTCCTCCGATGGGGAGAACGACAGGGTGCGGCGGAAATCTTTGCTATCAGTGCGCCTTTACGGTGTCAACCTTCGCCGCCGCGCGAAGGTGGCGCGTGACGTTGCGCTTCAGCGCCGCGGCCTCCCCGTGGTCCCGCGGGCGCCGTCGTCCATGGCGAAGGGGTCGTCGCCCCCGCCGATCTCGATCACTTCGGGGGCGGCCTGCTGCGTCTGCTGGCGGACGCGGGCCGGGGTGCGCGTCGGGGTGCGCGGCGCGGGCGTCGGCGTGGCGACGGCGACGACGGGGCTCGGGGGCGGCGCCGTGCGGGCGGCGTCGCGGAGGCGCACCGCGAGGGCGTCGGCCTCCTGCTGGACCCGGTCGCGCTCGCGCTGCGCGGCCTGCGCGCGGTACGCGATCGACGAGACCTCCGCCGCGTGCTGCCGCTGGTGGGGGACGTACACCCCGAACCACCCGATCGCTCCCGTGAGCGCCACCGCCGCGAGCACCATCGCGACGGCCTTCGGCGCCTGCACCCCGCGGCTGCGCTCGGCCTCGATCGCCGCCATCGCCTGCGCGTGCTCGTCGGCGAGGCGCTGCGCGCGCAGGGCCCGCTCGGCGTCAGCCTCGGCGCGGATCGCCAGCTCGCGGGCCTCGCGGGCCTCGTGCTCCTTGCGCTCGGACTCGTCACGGCGGCGCTGCTCGGCGACGCGCTCGGCCTCCAGCGCGGCGGCCCGGGCGGCGACTTCACGCTCGGCCTCCAGGCGCGCGGCCTCGGCGCGGGCGACCCGGTCGCGCTCGGCGGCCTCGGCGCGGCGGGCGTTCTCCCGCAGCCGCTCCTCCTCCAGGCGCTGGATCTCACGGATCGAGGTCAGGACCGAGTCGTCGTGGCGTGCCGTCATGGGGAACCTCATCGGGGGGCGTGTGGGTGGAACCAACCCTTCGACGACCGTGGGAGTGAAAAGATTTGATCCCACGGCAATCGACAGGCGCGTTTCTGTCACGACGGTCCGATTCCGTCAAATTTGAAACATTCCGTTATTGGTGAAATCAGGCGAGGTGCTGTTGGAGGGCGGCGACGAGGTCGTCCCAGGGCTCGGCGACGGCGGTGACGGTGCCGAGGACGTTGAGGTAGCCGTGGGAGAGGCTGGGGTAGCGCTTCACCGTGACGGGCACGCCCGCGTCGCGAAGCCTCTCGCCGTAGGCCTCGCCCTCGTCGCGCAGCGGGTCGAAGCCTGCCGTCTGCACGAGGGCGGGCGGCAAAGACGCGAGGTCGTCGGCGAACCAGGGCGACACGCGCGGGAGCTTCCAGATCGCGGGGTCGGGCGTGTAGGAGCCGCGAAACCACCCCACGCTTTCGCGCTCGAGCAGGCCCCCGGTGGCCATCGTCTCCATCGACGGGAACGACCAGGTGCTGTCGGTGGCCGGGTAGACGAGGGCCTGGAAGCGCGGCCTCACCGCGTCGCCGCGCGTGTCGAGGCACACGACGGCCGAGAGGTTGCCGCCCGCGCTGTCGCCCGCCACCGCGAGGCGCGCGGGGTCGACGTCGAGCGCGTCGGCCGATCGGGCGACCCAACGGAAGGCCTCGGTCGCGTCGTCCGCGGCGGCGGGGAAGGGGTGCTCGGGCGCGAGCCGGTAGTCGATCGCCACCACCGCGAAGCCCGTGTCGTGCGCGAGCGCGCGGCAGATGGGGTCGTGCGACGCGAGTCCCCCGAGCACGAAGCCCCCGCCGTGGAAGAACACCACCGCCGGCCCCTTCGCCCGCGCCCCGTGGGGGCGGTAGACCCGCGCGCGGATGTTCGCGCTGACGCGCTCGTCGCGCACCGAGGCGAGGGGGCTGTGCCGCCGCACGAAGGCCGCGGCCTCGCGGTCGAACTCCCTCCGCTCGTGCGCGAGCTCGCCGCGCCCCCGGCCCGCGCGCCCGAGCCGCGCCGCGAGCCACGCGAGCATCTGCGTCTGCGCGTCGAGGACGCAGCCGTCCTTCGCCAGGGGCACACCGCCGGCGAGGCGGACGAGGACTTCGGGCGGGAGACGGAGCAGCGCGCGGGCGGCGGCGGCCTGCGCGCGGAGGTGGAGGGGGGCGTCCATGCGACCGCCCGTGTACTTCGAAGCCCCGCCGCCCCGCAACGGCCGTTCGCCGTGGTACGACCGGCGAACCATGCGCTGGAAGTCCGCCTTCCCCCCGTGCCTCGCCGCCCTCCTCGCGTCGGCGGCGGCCTGCGCCCAGCCCGCGCCCCCGGCCGCCCGCTACGACCCCGCGCAGCTCCTCCCCTCGCTCCGTCCCTGGGCGCGCGACGCCCTGCCCGCGGCCGCACACCTCCAGCGCCTCGACCAGCTCCCGCTCTACAGCCTCACGGTCTCGCTCGCGCAGGGCGAGCGGGCGTTCTCCGTCGCGGAGGAGCTCTGGTTCACCAACAACGAGCGCGCGCCGATGCCCGAGGTGGTGCTCCGCGTGTACGCCAACGCCGCGCGCCGCGCGCAGGGGGAGGCGCCGGTCCGCTTCGTGTCGGGGCGCTGCGTGACGGGGCCGTGCACGGTGCGGCAGGAGTCGCCGTCGGTGATCGTCGTCCGCCCGCGCGCGCCGCTCGCGCCGGGCGCGTCGCTGCGGGTCGTGGTCGACCTCCAGGGGCGCCTCGACGAGATCGACGGCTCGCGCACCAACATCCTCGCGCAGGGGATGGAGTCGCTCTCGATGCTCGGCGCGGGCGAGTCGTCGGGGGACTACGGGCTCCTCGCCGTGGGCGACGGCGTCGTGAGCATGGCCAACTTCTACGCGGTGGTCGGGCGGCGCGTGGGCGCGCGCTGGGAGCGCGACGACGGCGGCCACGCGGGCGACCTCGGCTCCGACGACCTCGCCAACGTGCGCGCCGTGCTCGACCTGCCCGCGTCGTACACCGTGGCGACCACGGGCGTGACGCTCGGTCGTACGGTGGCGAACGATCGGCAGCGGCTGGAGGTGGGCGGCGCCGCGGTGCGGGACTTCTGCGTGATGGCCGGCGCGACGCTGCGCACGTCGACGCGGCGCGTGGGCGAGGTGGAGGTGCGCTCGCACTACCTGCCCAACGACCAGGCGGCGGGCGAGCGGGTGCTCGACGTCGCCGCCGCCGCGCTCGCGGACTTCGAACGGCGCTTCGGCCCGTACCCCTACGTCGACCTCGACGTGGTGGAGGCGCCCCTCGTCGGCGGCGCGGGGGGCGTGGAGTTTCCGGGGCTCGTGACGGTGGCGAGCATGTTCTACAAGCCGCCGCAGATGGACGGCCTCGCGGGGGGCCTGATGGGCCTGCTCGGCGGGGGCGAGGCGACGCAGGCGATGGGGCAGATGATGCCCGCGATGCTGGAGTTCGTGACGGCCCACGAGGTGGCGCACCAGTACTGGCACGGCCTCGTCGGGAGCGACTCGCGGCTCCACCCCTTCGTCGACGAGTCGCTCGCCCAGTGGTCGGCCGCGCTCTACCTCGAGGATCGGTACGGTATCGAACGATCGCGCCGCGACGCCGACCTGAACATCCGCATGAACTACCAGATGATGCGGATGCTCGGGCGCCCCGACGGCCCGGTCGACCGGCCCGCGGCCGTCTTCAACGACCAGCTCCGCTACGCCGGGATCGTCTACGGCAAGGGCCCCTACCTCTACAACGCGCTGCGCGAGGCGGCGGGCGACGAGGTCTTCTTCCGCGCGGTGCGGCGCTACGTCGACACGTGGCGCTTCCGCACGGCGCCGACCGCGGGCTTCGTCGACGCGCTGGTGGCCGAGCACGGGGCCGGGGCCGCGCGCTACCGCGGGCTCGCGCGCCGGTGGCTCCAGGAGTCGCACGGCGACGACGACCTCGGCCAGGCCAACATGGCGTCCCTGCTCCAGGGCGTGATGGGCGGCAACGCCTCGCCCGAGATGCAGCAGGCGATCGAGATGCTCGGCCCGCTGCTCCAGGGGCTCACGAACCAGGGGGGGAGCGCGCCGTCGGGCGGCGGGCCCACGCGCATCGCGCCGGGCAGCGGGCCGCAGCGGCTCCCGTCGGGGGGCGGCAACGGCGCCGACCCCGACGTGCAGGGCGTGATGCAGGAGCTCCTCCGCCAGCTCGACTCGCAGTGAGCGCGCGCCCGGTGCGCTCGGGTTCGCGCGCACCGGCGCCGCTTGACAGCCCCGCGGCCCGCGTGTGAACGAGGCTCCATGCTCCGCCGCACCCCCGCCGCGGGCGGCCGCGTCCGCCGGCCCGCGCGACGCAACGACCGCGCGCTCGCACCCGACTGGCGCGCCTGGGCCGCGGAGAACCTCCTCGCTGGCCGCTCGCGCGAGGAGGTGGCCTCGGTGCTCGTCGCGCAGGGCGTCGACGCGGAGGAGGCCGCCGCCGTGGTGGCTGCGCTGCTCGCGTCGCCCGTGACCGCCGCCGCGCGCCGCTACGTCGCGCAGTCGCGCCGGCTCGAGCTCACCACGCGGCTGCTCGCCGAGCTCAATCGCACCGCGCCGCACGCGACCCGCGTGGAGCGGCGCGCGGGCGTCGGGGCGGAGGAGTTCTTCGACCGCTACTACGCGACGTGCACGCCGGTGGTGCTCACCGACGTGGTGACGCGCTGGCCCGCCTTCGGGCGGTGGACGCCGGAGTACCTCAAGGCCCGCGTCGGCGACGTCGAGGTGGCGGCGGTGTTCGGCCGCGAGGGCGACCCCGACTACGACCTCAACACCCCGAAGCACTCCCGCCCCGTGCGCTTCGGCGACTTCATCGACCGGGTGGTGGCCGCGGGCGAGTCGAACGACCTCTACCTCGTCGCCAACAACCGCAACATGGACCGGGCGGCGCTCCAGGTTCTCTACGACGACGTCGCGCTCGACCCGACCTTCTTCGACCCGAAGCGCCTCGCGGGCTCGGTCGCGCTGTGGGTCGGGCCCGGCGGCACCGTCACCCCGATGCACCACGACACCTGCAACATCCTGTTCGGGCAGGTGTACGGGCGCAAGCGCTTCCGCCTCGTGGCGCCGTGGGAGCCCGCGATGATCCCGGCCACCCGCGGCGTGTACAGCAGGGTCGACCCCGAGGCGCCCGACCTCGCGGCGTACCCCGATTTCGCGAAGGCCGTGGTGAAGGACGTGACGCTCGAGCCGGGCGACATGCTCTTCATCCCGGTGGGCTGGTGGCACCACGTCCGGGCCCTCTCGCTCAGCATCAACCTCGCCTTCACCAACTTCACCCGAAGCAACGCCTTCGACTGGTACCGGCCCGGGGAGGCCCGCGGATGATCCCTCGCTACACGCCGAAAGAGTTCGCCGCGCTCTGGTCGCCCGAGCGCCGCTACGACACCTGGCTCCGCGTCGAGCTCGCCGCCTGCGAGGCGATGGAGCACGAGGGCCTCGTCCCCGAGGGGACCGCCGCCGCCGTCCGCGCGAAGGAGCTCCGCCTCGACCCCGACCGCATCGAGTCCATCGAGGCCGAGACGAAGCACGACGTCATCGCCTTCCTCACCCACGTCGAGGAGCTCGCCGGTCCGCCCGCGCGCTGGCTCCACCGGGGGATGACGTCGAGCGACGTGCTCGACACCTCGCTCGCGGTGCTCCTGCGCGACGCGGCCGACCTCTGCCTCGCGCGCCTCGACAGGCTCCTCGCGGCCTTCCGCCGGCGCGTCGAGGAGCACCGCCGCACGCCGATGATCGGGCGCTCGCACGGCGTCCACGCCGAGCCCACCACCTTCGGCCTCGCGCTGGCGGGCCACCACGCGGAGCTCGTGCGGTGCCGCGCCCGGCTCGTCGCGGCGCGCGCCGAGGTCGCGGTGGGGACGCTCTCGGGCGCCGTGGGGACCTTCGCGCACCTCTCGCCGGCGCTCGAGGCGCGGGCGCTCGCGACGCTCGGGCTGCGGGCGGAGACCATCCCGACCCAGGTGGTTCCGCGCGACCGGCACGCGGCCTTCTTCGCGGCGCTGGCGGTGGTGGCGGGCGCGGTCGAGCGCTTCGCGGTGCAGGTGCGGCACTGGCAGCGGACGGAGGTGCTCGAGGCCGAGGAGCCCTTCACCGCCGGGCAGAAGGGGTCGAGCGCGATGCCCCACAAGCGCAACCCGATCCTCTCGGAGAACCTCTGCGGCCTCGCCCGCATGGTGCGCGCCTACGCCCAGGCCGCCCTCGAGAACACCGCGCTCTGGCACGAGCGCGACATCTCGCACTCGTCCGCCGAGCGCATGATCGCGCCCGACGCCACCACCACCCTGGGCTTCATGCTCGAGCGCGCCGCGCGCCTCGTCGACGGGCTGGTGGTGTACCCCGAGGCCCTGCGCGCCAACCTCGACCGGACGGGCGGGCTCTGGGCGAGCGAGGCCGTCCTCCTCGCGCTGGTGGGCGCCGGGCTCGGGCGCCAGGAGGCGTACGTGCTGGTGCAGCGAAACGCGATGCGCGCGTGGCGGCGCGAGGGGGCCTTCCGCGAGCTGCTCGGGGCCGACCCGGACATCGCCGCGCGGCTCGACGCGTCGGCGCTCGACGCGTGCTTCGACCTCGGCCACGCGCTCCGCCACGCCGACGCGCTGGTCGACCGCGCGCTCGCCGAGGGTTAGAGCGCCGGCACCGGGCAGCTCATGAAGGCGCTCGGGCACGCGCCGGTGCGGGCCACCGCGCGGCCCACCCCGATGGCGCACCACGAGGGCGTCCCCGTCGGGAGTCCGTCGTGCAGGTAGGGCGACTCCCCGCGGCGCAGCCAGTACGGGTGGTCGACCGCGAAGCGGAGGAGAACGCGGAGGCCGGCGGCCTGGTCGTCGACGGGCGGCACGGTGTGGCCGCAGTTGTGGATGCACTCCTCGACGAAGGATCCCGCCATGTGGAGCCGCGTGCCGAGGCTGCGCGAGGCGGTGTTGAAGTTGAGCCCGCACTGGTCGATGGGCCCGCCCCACCCGAGCAGCGTGGGGATCGCGCGCGGCGGCGCCGTCCACCCGCGCGCGTCGATGACGCCCGTGCTCGTGGCGGGCCCGACGCCGCCCGAGAGGATGATCGCGCTGGCGAGGCGCTCGCTGCGGATCTGCATGAGCTGCGAGGTCCAGAGGGCGCCGGCGCTGACGCCCGCGGAGGAGATGCAGTCGGCGTTGACGCCGTAGCTCGCGTGGACGCACGCGATGACGTCGTCGAAGAAGCGCGCCTCCTCCTCGACGCGCGCGGCGCTGGCGAGGTTGAGGTAGGGCCACGCCGGGTCGAAGTCGCGGTTGATGATCGGGATGCGGATCGCGAGGTCGGTCTTCTTCTCGGGGATGGCGACGATGACGCCGAGCGCGTCGGCGATCGGCTGCGCCATCGCGTTGTTGACCACCGAGCTGGCCGACCCGCCGAGCCAGTGCCAGATGAACACCAGCGGCGCCGGGCGCGCGCGGTCGAAGCCTGTGGGCACCACGAGGATGAAGCTCCGGTCGCCGCCCGTCGTGCGGATGGTGTTGGTGCCGGGCCGCAGCGTCGGGCACGTCCCGCCGGAGTAGGCAGGGAGCGGCGGCGAGCGCGTGGCGCCCTCGGGCGGCGTGCTCGCGCAGGTGACGCCCGCGAGGTGCGCGACGGACGCCTCGGTGGGCAGGTCGGCCGGCGGCGGGGAGACGTCTTGCGCGATGGGCGCGTCGGGCGCGGCGTCGGGGGCGCTCACGTCGAGGGCGGCGTCGGGCTTGGGCGCGTCGAGGATGTCGTCGGCGGGGGGCGCGTCGGGGGCGGGCGCGTCGGGCGAACTCGCGTCGGGGGCGGTGGCGACGGTCTCGCCGCAGGCGGTGGCGAGGAGGGCGAGGAGGGCGGGCCGGAGGCCGGCGCGAGGGGGGCAAGAGGTCATGGGGTGTGCAGCTCCGT